>CAINDG010000054.1 GCA_903847315.1 uncultured Planctomycetota bacterium | reverse complement strand
GCGGCGGCGGATATGGCGGCACCGGCGGCGAAAGCGGTCGAGGCTACTACTATGGTATATTCTCCGGCGGCCCCTCTTACGGTGATTATTTAGTACCAGTTCCATTTGGCGGCAGCAGCGGCGGCTGGCCTAATGGTGCGGGCGGCATTTCTGCCGGCTCTGGCGGTGGTGGTCTTGAAATTATCGCTAAGAACGTAATTATCGATGGAAATGCTCAGATACTTGCCAATGGCGGCAATATTCCAGTTGCTGTCCAGTATGCAGCAGGCGGCGGTTCAGGCGGTTCTATTAAGATTATTACTGATGCCAATGTTACCATTAAAGGCACGCTTAGTGCAAAAGGTGGTCATGGCGGCGACGGCAACGAGAAAGGAAATGGTACTGGCGGCGGTGGCGCCGGCGGTCGTATAGCCATACTCTATGGCGGTACCAAGAATATTCCGGAGCCAAACAAAATCAGCGTTACCGGCGGTCTTAAAGGCACTCTAACTTCAACGTCTTTTTCACCGTTGACTATTGGAACGAGCCTTGCTGATGATGGTCAGAACGGAACTGTCTTTGTTCATAGTTCTTCAGGTAATTTGCCCAAGAAGGCTTCTGCCCCGATTCCGAAGAATGGCAGCCAGTTTGTTTATTGTCCCGCTTCACCAAATGATATTGTGGTGGGATGGTTCTCCGGTTACGGCGGTGGAACAGATGAGCTTTTCTGCGATACTAATCCCAATCCGACAACTTCGGTTACATCGGTATCCGCAACCCGTGGTCAGCATACTGCAGTTAAGTCTGTTTTACCCAATAAGACGTACTATATGAAAGTTGTAACTGATACCGCGGTTACAAGTGATGTATGGTCGTTCAAGACAGTTGGCTGGCGGTGTCAGGAACCAAACCATGTTGACCATGTAGTCGATTCTAACGGTTGGTGGCCGTGGGATATCAACCATGACTGCGTAGTTAATGATTTGGACTTCTGGTTCTTTGCTAAAGACTGGATGACACCACTTCGCGGCGGTGAGACAACCCCGGACGAATACGACCTGCAACCGGCTGAATTGTTCACATTTGTGCAGTCGTGGCTTGAATGTCGCGGAAGAACAAATGGTGGTTGTTCTACTTGGTAAAAGTTATTTAGAATAGTTATAGAGATGTTTATCTGTCATTGCGACCCCGGTTTTTCGGGGTCGCAATGGCGGTAACTGAAAATAGTCGGGAAATTAGTATACCATTGTATTTTTTGGCAAAGGAAAAGTGCCATGAAGAAAAAGGGTTTTACGCTTGTTGAATTATTGGTGGTAATTGCGATTATCGCCCTTTTGTTGGCGATAATTATTCCGTCAATGAGTAAAGCCAGAGAGTCGGCTAAGCGAGTAATTTGTTCGAACCAATTCAAAAGTGTCGGTTCTGGTATGGTTATGTATGCCGGCGAGTATAACAACATAATGCCGTATTATGGCGGCACAGATAGCATTTACTATGGTACTTGCCGTTATAGCGCAACACCGGCTGATGAGGCCCATCCGTATGCTGCATATAGGGCCGTACCAACAACCTATACAGAGAAGTGCGATTCTACCAGCAAACCTCTTCCAATGAAATTGGCTTGCCTGTATGCGAAGGGCATCATAAAGGATGCAAGAATATTTTATTGCCCGTCTAACGTAGATTTAGTTTACAGATACGAGTCCTACACAAATCCTCCGCCCTGGGGTACTTTGCCTCAGGAGTTTAACAAGACGCAATCGAATGAATGGGTTCGTATAGGAGTTACTTATTATCCGACGGACCCGTCTGTTAAACCGCCTACGAGCGGTACCCCTACCGGTGGCGCACCTGCATACAGTGCCAGACGCTGGGACGGATTGGAGGCAAAGATACCGTATATGAGTGACCTTCTCTGGAAGAAAAGTTCGACGAGTCATAGGGTGGGAGGTTCTTATGGTCTGAATGCTTTGTTCAAGGATGGTCACGTAGTTTTCTGTACGGACACGAAGATTTTTACTTCAGATCTTTGGGACCGATGGTCTCCACCAAATGGTGGTACTGCGACCATAGACTACAGATATTTCTTCTTTAATATATTTAGGATGATTCAGCCGTAAGACGGACGACTGGATAACCACCGATAATAGCTGACATAAATTGTCGTGGCGAGAACCGTACTGTTCCCCCGGAAAGAGATCTTGTTCGGGGGAAAGGATAAGTGGGGGTTGTGTCATTGCTTCAGCGTGAAAATACTAAAAAAACAATATCGGGGGAAATCTGTATTTCCTGTTTTTTTCATTTTATTGGGGCTCAGCAAAGGGTGGGCGGTGCCTGCATTTCCAGACGCTGAAAGTTTCGGCAAAAACTCTATTGACGGATGAGAGAGATACACTTCTCAGTATACTTTATATTGTTGATGATTGGCTGCTGATGGAGTAAATTAGTTTTTCCTATGGAAGCAAATTGTACAAGGATGTCTTTATGGCAAGCAGAATCTTTCGATTAGTATTGATTTTATCTTTACTGGAAGCGAGCACGATTTTCGCTGCCGGGGATAATAATACACCATGGCAGGCGGATGGAAAACTGGCCGGATTAGTTAAGCTTTTTGAAACCGCCAAGACCCGTCAGATAACGGTGGATGCCAATGGTCCTGCCGATTTTAATTCGATACAGAAGGCGGTAAATTCAATTCCAAATGATAATAATAAACGGGTTGTTGTATTAATAAAACCCGGCTTTTATAAAGAGCGCGTACAAATTCCCCAAAACAAGCCTTTCATTACGCTGCGGGGCACCGACCCGTATAAAACGATTATAAGTTATAATCTCAACGCACAAATGATGAGGCCTGACGGGTTGCGGACATACGGCGCTGATTGTGCTACGCTTAGGGCCTGGGGTTCTGAGTTTATTATGGAGAATCTTACTGTTGAGAATACCTATGGCCCGCATCCTCAGGCGCAGACTGTAAAAATAGTTTCCGATACTGCTCTTGTGGTTAATTGCCGATTGCTCGGCGGGCAGGACACGCTAATGACACATTCAGGCCGGCATTATTATTTGAATTGTTATATTGAAGGCGGTACAGATTTTATATATGGCCACGCCCAGGCCGTTTTTGAAAATTGCCTGATACGTTCCAAAGAAAGCAGCCATATCACCGCTCACGCCGGCACCGAACCTAATCTGCCTACCGGCTACGTCTTTTATAATTGCCGGATTCTGACAAACGATGGGGTTATGACGGACCTCGGCAGACCTTGGCGGCCATACGCGAAAGTGGTTTACTATAATTGCTGGCTCGACAAGGGTGTAAAGCCTGAAGGCTGGGATAACTGGCGCGACCCCAACAGAGAAAAGACAGCTTTTTATGCGGAATACAAAAGTTCCGGCCCCGGCGTTAATCCCGCGGCACGCGTAAAATGGTCTCATCAGCTCACCGACAAGGAAGCCAAAAAGTTTCTGCCGAAAAACTTTATGAAAGTTGATGGCAAAACCACCGACAAATGGCTGCGGAAAATTCTTGATTTTCGAAAGAGTTTCGGCTGTAATGACAGCCTTGATAAATCGAAGACAGGTCTTAAATCTAAGTAAATTGGAAATTTTCTGGTTTTTGTAAAGGGTATTTCTTATGAAAAAAATCCGAATAGTTACAATAGGCGGCTTTGGTCATATCGATGCGGTATTTCGTGATTTGACCGGTATGGACGAGGCCGATTTGGTTGGAATGGCGCCGGCTTATGCAGGTGAGGATATTTCCAAGTTTCTCAAACTTACGCCCGCAGCCGACAAAAAGGTATATCAAGATGACTATAAGCAGATGCTCAAGGAGTTAAAGCCCGATGTCGCGGTAGTCAGCACAAGACTCGATTTGATTCCCAAACTTATTATGGAAGTCGCTGACATGGGCATCCATATAATCGCGGAAAAGCCTCTGGCTCTTGATTTTGGCACTCTGGAAAAAGTTCGCAAATCAGTTGAGAAAAACAAAATTAATCTTATGGCTATGCTGACTATGCGAAGCGACCCTCAGTTTGTTGCTGCAAAGCAGGTTTATGACAGCGGCGCGATAGGCCAGGCAATTTTGGCAAACGCCCGAAAGAGTTATAAGTGGGGCACAAGGCCGGATTGGTTCGGCGAAAAAGATAAATACGGCGGTACAATAGGATGGGTCGGAATACACGCTTTTGACTTTATCAATTCTGTTACAGGATTGAATTTTACGAAAGTTGCCGCAATGAAAGGCAATCTTGTCCATCCTGACAGGCCCGGCTGCGAGGACAATTGCGTCCTTATAGCTGAGCTGAGCAACGGCGGACACGCTACGATAAGCGTTGATTACTGCCGGCCTGAATCGGCTCCGACGCACGGCGACGACTGGATTAGAGTCATCGGCACTAAAGGCGTTCTCGAAGCCAGTCTGGCCAAAAAGAATTGCCTCGTCATCAGCAATGAAAAGGGCACTTTCGAGCAGCCGCTGCCCGAAGGAAAAGATAAGATATTCCGCAGATTCCTTTTGAATCTTCTCGCAGGCAAAAGCAACGAAGAGGCCAAGGAAATTTCTTTTATGCTGACTAAGATTTGCCTTATTGCTCGCGAAGCGGCCGAAAAGGGCAAAATTATGGATTTAAAGTAATCTTGTCCTTATTGTACACGGTATTCGAAATAGTCAAAATCAGCATTTAACCGCTCCCCGGTAAGGTCCTGCACGCATATTCCGACCATTGCGCCTGTAAAGCAGCCGTCAAGGCAGAATTCATCGCTTAATGTCGTTATGTCGAATGCCTGTTCGATTGTCTGCCACTTTTTGCCGTCCAGCGAATATGAGAAATATAATTTATCATATTTAATTTCAGCTTTCAGATGGCAGTTTTTTTGTTTCAGTGATATTTGCTGTTCGAGGAGTTCGGTATATTTATTATTCTGATTGTAGCAGACAGTCAGACATTTCCCGATATTTTCATCGTGTGTGATTTTCAGATAATAAAAGTTATGGTTATCATAGAAGCAGACAATCCCTGCCGCCTGCTGGTAAGTTTGCGGCTCAAATTCAACGCAGGTTTGTGCGATGCAGTCGAGCGACGTGATTCTTCTTGCAATAAGGCTCTGGCTGAATTTTGAGCCGAGCGATTCTCTGCCGTACATTCTCAGCCGGCCCGGCCTTTCCTTAAGCGTCAGCCAGCTTTCATCCGGCATAATCCGCAGGGTGTTGAAATATAAGTTCAGCGTTTTGTCGTCGAAATCGTCCCGCATCGGCTGAGGTTTAAATGAGCAGGGTGCAAGTCCCGGCGAAGGAACCTCTACCTGCGGGTCGTTTCCGCCGGCTTCTAATCTTAGCCAGCCGTCATTGTCCCATTTTACTTTCTGAATTGCTGTTTCTCTGCCGAGCACACATCTTTTTTGCGGCATTACCGGCCTGCCGCACAGATGTACCAGATACCACTGACCGTTTTGTGTATCGACCAGGCAGCCGTGGCCTGCCCTTTGCAGAGCCAGATGCGGTTTGTCTTTGGATGTCAGAATTGGATTATCGGGATGAATCTCATAATGTCCGTGGAGCGATTTCGACCTTGCCAGCGATACAGCGTGTTCGATGCCTGTGCCGCCTTCGGCAAGCATAAGATAGTAATATCCGTTGAGTTTATAAATATGCGGCCCTTCGGTTTTGCCCAGTGCGGTGCCCGCGAAAATATTTTTGATTGGCCCGACGAGTTTCCCTGCCTTTGGGTCGTATTCCTGCATTATAATTCCGCCGAATCGTCTTGCATCGGTGTAGCGGTGATTCCACAGCATATTGACCAGCCATTTTTTGCCGTCGTCATCGTGGAACAACGATGGGTCGAATCCTGAACTGTTGAGATAAATCGGGTCCGACCACGGCCCTGTAATTTTCGGCGCCGTTATAAGATAATTATGCGCGTCTTTGTACGGCCCTCTTATAGTTTTCAGGTCGGAATAAATAAGATAGAACAGTCCATCGCAGTATGTCAGGCAGGGCGCCCATACGCCGCCGGAACTTGGGTTGCCAGACATATCGATATATTTTTTTGACGTGAGCGCATATCCGGCAAGCTCCCAGTTGACAAGGTCTTTTGAATGATGAAATATTACGCCCGGCATCCATTCGAAGGTTGAGTTTGCGATGTAGTAGTCGTCATTTACTCTTACGATTGACGGGTCGGGATAAAAGCCGGACAGAATTGGATTTTTGATTTTTTCAATCATTTGTGTTTTCGTTTTATATTTTTACATTTTTGAATTGAATAACAGCAATTACGCCCGGCGGGATTCGAACCTGCGACCTTTGGTTTAGGAAACCAACGCTCTATCCAACTGAGCTACGAGCGCTAAAGTATTTATTTACAACAAGTTACAAACATTTAAGTTTTATCGTCAACCTGTTTTTCGTTTTCAGACAGCTTATTTTACTAAAGGTTTTTTCGAATGGCAAACCTTAATCACAGACTTGAATAAATTGCGGCAGGCGTATGATTGGTGATTTGTTTTGGTCTTGCCAAAAAAAATGCGGCCCCGATTTATTATCGAATTGTTCTTCTCATGAAATTCCCCCTTCACCCAAAGCCGGGTTCTATAAAAGTTCCCGATATAATATAATAAAAAAAACCTACGGTTTCTAACACGCAGTCTCTCAAAACTCAAGTCAGCTAAATTTACCCAGGGCCATATCTTATTATCGGGATATGGCCCTGAGATTAATAACTTTGTTTTTACTTCCTGTTACGTCTGATAGCCAGCAAGCCAATGCTTAACAATGCGATTGTAGCTGGTTCTGGAATAACCAGTACAATATCGTTGCCTGTGCCGCCTTTATAGGTCAAGGTGTAAGTATTGCCGCCAAGAACTACAGAAGCGCCTTCAATTGCTGAACCGTAAGTAGCGCCGCCATCGACAGAAACTCCGTCGAACACGCCATACACAGCAGCAGTGCCAGTATTATTAACAAGGAGAATATTACCAGTCGGAGTGCCGCTCGTTATAGAGACAATCAGATCCGCAATCGAGGGTGCTGTAGCTGTTGGGTCGATGTAAACATTCCCTGCATTAATGGCAGATACTGTGCCGCTTTCAAGCTTAAATTCGAGCTTGCCGGTGCCAGTATAGGTTTCTGTTGCATCGGAAGTTCCAACAAGAAGATTTCCCGTCGTGGAAATACTCCCGCTGCTGCCCTGTACGGTAAATTTTCCAAAAGCGCCGGATGCGCCGCCGCTCGAAGTGGCGTTGGCTCCTACAGATATAGTGCCGGTGCCGTTGATGGTGCCGCCGCTAATAGTGTAGATACCGTCTCCACCAGCCTTGTATCCAATTTCAAGCTTTCCAACTTTTGTGCCGGTGTTCAAAGTAACAGTTCCACCTGTCTGCACAACTTTACCATACATGCCCTGGCCGCCAACGCTTGAATCGCCAACCTTAAACTCTGTTCCTATGGCGATGCTTCCGCCGGTTTTAATATTGAACGCTATGGTATAGCCCGCAGCACCGCCGAGAGCAAGTTTACCATTGTCCATTGAAACCGCCGCAACATCCAGATCGCATGATGTCACGTTTGTCTTGCAAATCTTCAGGTCGCCTTGAAGAGTACTGCCATCAGGTAATCCTGAACCCCATAATGCGCCGTTTCCCCAGGAACCTGATGGGCCAACCCAGGAATTAGTAGCAAACGCACTACTGGCCATAAGACCTACTAACATTAAAACAACAATACATTTCTTCATCTTCTACCTCCTAAAAAAAACAAATATTAATACGAAGCTTCTTCTTAATCCACGGATATTTTGACCATATACATACCAAATAACGCACTCAGTATCGTATATGCAGTCTTACCGCATCTTATTATCTCTATTCTCCTAAAGATAGGCAAGAAAAACAAGGCGATATTGCGCATTAATAAGGATAATTTTGCGCAAAGGAGCCATAAAAATCGAGTTTTTACCCCAAAAACAGGACTAATAACCTAAGCCTTTTCCTTTTTGCGTAAAACACTTACTTTGACAAGCCTTCGTTTCCTGTTATAATCGTCCCAAACGTATAAAAGCAATTTTTATAAGCATATTTAAGGTATTTCGATGCGCCTGTCCGCAAGGATGCAGAAAAAACAATGGCGTATCTTACCGTTTCTAATACGCAATCTCTAACAACTCAAGTCCGCTAAACTTGCCCATGGCCAACTCATCGGATTGGCCCTGAGGTTAACAGTAAAACTTTCTTTATTTCCTGCGTCTTATGGCAAGTAAACCAAGACTGAGTAACGCAATCGTCGCTGGTTCCGGAACAACAAGAACGATATCCTTGCCGTCTGGACCACCCTTGTAAGTCAGGTTCCAATAATAAGTAATTCCATCAAAACTCGCCGACACTAAAGAACCTTCTGCACCGCTGGCAACACCATTGATTAGATTGAAAACGCTGGTAGCAAGCATAGATGTCGTATTGTTAACAAGGATAATATCGCCTTCCGGAGGAGCCGCTGTCAAAGTAATAATCAGTTCAGCCGAACCACTGCGGCCTGCTGCTGCCGCTGTCGAGTGCATTTGAGTTGTACCTGTAAGTTGAATTGCGCTTACGCCGCTGCTGCCAACCTTAAATTCAAGAACGCCGACATTGTCCGCGGACGTGCCATCGCAACCGATATACAGGTTCTTTATCCTGATGGTACCGCCGGCACCATCAACAACCATCTTACCCTGACCAGTTCTGTCGCCTATAAACAACTGACCCCTGCAAGCTGTGAGCGTTGTATCATAGGTAAGAGTTCCGCCGCTAATCGTATAGAGAGAACCTGCGGCTGTCACTGTATCGCCGATAGCGAATCTACCATTGTCGAATACAGTGTCTCTGGCTACTCCCAATCTGAAGAGTCCGCCGGACTGATTTATAACACCTATTCCTCCGCCATCGCTTGACGCGCCGATACGCATCCAACCCACATTTGTAAGTTGTCCGCCCGTTACATTCAGCGTTGCTCCGCCGTATATTCTCAGTCTGTCGCGGCCGGCATCGGTACCCGTGTTGGTCCAATTTTCATTAGTATTTAATGTAACAATAGTCGTCGAGCCCTTGATTCTGCATTCCTCGTTGCCATTCGGCAATGTTTCCTTATGAGTGGATGGCGATGTTATGTCAACCCAGTTCAACACGGTGTTTTCACCCTCTGTATGGGTACCGGCCCAGCTACCTACTGGAACACTGCAAGAGTCATACAGCCAAACGCCAAATGCGCTATTTGTCGTCGTAAGACCTGCAAGTAAAACAATAACACATAAACATTTCTTCATCTCCTGCCTCCTTAAAAATTATTAAAATTAAAAAACCTCTTCCGATGCACGAATATGACTATACATAATATTATATACAGCCCTACTGCGCCTCATTGTCTATTATCCTAAAGAGAGGTAAGAAAAACAAGGTAATTTTGCGTAAAAGACCCATAAAAATTGGGTTTTTGCTTCAAAAACAGGATTAATCAGCTAAGCCTTTTCCTTTTTGCGTAAAACACTTACTTTGACAAGCCTTCGTTTCCTGCTATAATCATCCCAAACGTACAAAAGCAATTTTTATAAGCATATTTAAGGTATTTCGATGCGCCTGTCCGCAAGGATGCAGAAAAAACAATGGCATATCTTACCTGCCGAGCCGATGGCTGGTCAGTTCGTTGCCGAATTGAAGGTTTCGCCTTTATTGGCACAGGTGCTTGTCAATCGGCAGATAAAAACAGTCGAGCAGGCAAAGATTTTTCTCAATCCGAAACTCAACGACCTTATCGAGCCAGAGCGATTGCCCGGCATAAAAGCCGCCGTTGACAGAATTGAAAAAGCCGTAAAAGAAAAGCAGAAGATTACTATTTACGGCGATTACGATGTTGACGGCATAACAGCCGTAGCGATTCTCGACGGCCTTTTCAAACTGCTCGGCGCACAAGTCGATTATTATATTCCGCATCGCGTTGACGAAGGTTACGGCCTGAATATCGAAGCCATCGAGCAGATTCTTAAGACCGGAACAAAACTTCTCATAAGCGTCGATTGTGGTATAACCGCTTTTAACGCCGCTCAAGCCGCCAAAGACAAAGGCCTTGATTTGATAATTACCGACCATCATCGCCCCTCGCCTGACGGCAAACTTCCGGAAGCGATTGCGATAGTTCATCCGAACCTCGACAAAAGTTATCCTGCCCAGTCAAGCTCCGGCGCAACGGTTTCTTTCAAACTCGCCTGGGCGGTCGTCAATCGTCTCAAAGGCTCAGGCGCAACGCCGCAGCATCTCCGTCAGTTTCTTGTCAACTCCACAATCTTCGCGGCGATGGGTACAATTGCCGATGTCGTTGACCTTCGCGAAGAGAACAGAATCATCAGCAGTTTCGGTCTGCGAGCGATATCCGAATCGAATCTACCCGGCATAGAAGCTCTCATCGGCGCAGCGGGCATAAAAGGCCAGACTATCGACAGTTTCCATATCGGTTTTTGCCTTGCTCCGGTTCTCAACGCCGCCGGCAGAATGGGACATGCCCGTCTCGCTGTCGAATTGCTTACGAGCGACAACAAATTAAAGGCAATCCGAATCGCCGAATATCTCAAGGAGCAGAACAAGCAGCGCCAGCAGATTGAAAAGAAAATTTTCAAGCACGCCTGCTCGATGATGGCCGAGCGGGGACTTGACCATCCCGACAAAAAAACAATTGTCCTTGCCAGCGACGAATGGCACACCGGCGTAATCGGTATCGTCGCCTCAAGACTTATCGATAAATATTACAGGCCGACGATTCTATTTAATATTGCCAACGACAAGGCCCAGGGATCGGCTCGTTCAATTGAAGGTTTTGATATCCTGGCGGCAATCACAGCCTGCGGCGAGTATTTGAATACCTTTGGCGGCCACGCAATGGCGGCGGGTCTCACGATTGACGCCGATAAGATTGATAACTTCTCGCAGGCCTTTGAAAAATATGCCGCCGATAACTGGAACGATTCCGAATTTGTCAGCCGGTTTGAAATTGATGCCGTTTGTTCTTTGAAGGATTTGTCGGTGCCGACCGTAAGGTCTTTTACGGCGCTCGGCCCGTTCGGCAGGGGCAATCCAGCTCCCGTCTTTGCCGCAAGGGGAGTAAGACTTGTCGCTGCACCGAGAAGAGTAGGCATCAACGGCGAACATCTCCAGTTAGCGGTTTGCGATAATGCCGCCAATGTCCGCTGCATCGGCTTTAATATGGCGCATCAGGAAAAGAAGCTGCTGGAAAATGAATTTTTTAATATCGCCTTCGCCCCGCAGATTGATAATTTCTACGGCGAGCCTTCAGTTCAGCTTGTCCTGGCGGATATTCAATTCGAATGAAAAAGGAATCATTATGCTGAAAAACCGAAACCTCAGGGAAAGAACATTTCTATTTGCTATATTTCTATCTGTATTTTTCTGTTCTTTTCTTTTTGCCGAACCGAACAAGCCGTCGCAATCGGCATCTGACGCCTCCGCGGCAAACAGGCCCAAACGCCAGCCCAGAAATCAGTGGGCCGAGTACAGCAAACAATCCGACGACTGGTATCGGAGCAGCGAGGGCATTCGAATCGCCAATAATATTCTGTCCTGGCAAAGTCGGCAGGGCAGTTGGCCCAAAAATACCAATACAACTCTTGAACCATTCACAGGAAATCCGAAAACACTTCAGGGCACCTTCGATAATAGCGCCACAACTAACGAAATACGGTTCCTGGCTTGAGCCTTCCGCGTAACCAAAGACAAGCGTTATAAGCAGGCGGTTCTCAAGGGCATTGATAATATTCTTAAAGCGCAGTATCCCACCGGCGGCTGGCCGCAGTTTTATCCGCTCGGCAAGGACTATTCCCGTCACATCACATTTAACGACAATGCTATGGACCGTCTGATGAATTTTCTGCGCGATGTCGCCGTCTCGCCGGATTTTGTCTTCCTTGACTCCGGCCTGCGTAAGACGGCACAAAAAAGTTTCGACCGCGGCATTCAATGCATTCTCAAATGTCAAATCAAAGTCAACGGCAAACTCACGGTCTGGTGCGCCCAGCACGATGAGAAAAATTACAGCCCTCGTCCAGCGAGGACTTACGAACTTGTCTCGCTCAGCGGTTCGGAAAGCGCAGATATTCTCGAACTGCTGATGAGTCTTGATAATCCCAGTCCCGAAGTAATCCGTGCCGTCAAGGCCGGTGCCGAATGGTTCGAGTCGTCAAAAATTACAGGCATCAGAGTTATTCGTACCGGCAGCGACCGTATTGTGGTAAAAGACCCCAACGCTCCGTCTCTGTGGGCCAGATTTTATGAAATCGAAACCAATCGTCCGTTCTTTTCCGGCCGCGATGGCGTGAAAAAGTATAATCTTGCCGAAATCGAGCAGGAACGCCGCGGCCACTACGCATGGTACGGCGAATGGGGCAAGCACGTCGCCGAAAACTACGCTAAATGGAAAGAGAAACGGTCCGTCTCGACGTCGGGCAATAAATAGAAACATAGGAATAACAGCTTCGAGGATTTGCTTTCGCTTGTTTATTTCGTATGTTTTAATAGAGCCAAAGCAGAAAGACCGAAGGGCCTATAACTATTAAATTATGGGGGTTATATGGGCTGGAGAAGTAAGTTTCTATTTATTTTGATTGTGTATTTTGCGGGTTTTGCAACTGCAGTTTATTATCTTTCGCCGGACGGCAGGGCTGCCATTCAGAGTATTTTTGTTACTCAGGCCGGCGGCAGCACCAGCAGTGAAGGGGAAAGAAGTGTTGAGGCAACCGCTATAAACCAAAGCAAGGCTATGGAGACTTTGGCCATGCTTCGCGATAACGTTTATGGCAAGGTTGCCGCAAAATGCGCGGGGATGAACACGCAGGAGTTTAAGGATGCGTTCAACAGGGGGATGCAGAAGCTGATGGAAAACGCTAAAAATTCAGGTACTGTAAACACAGCTGAGGGAGCGGAAGATAAATAAGCCGTTGCCTTTTTGGGCGACCAGCCAAAGTTTTTCAGTACACACGTATTTGTAGGCCGAAAGATTTTCGTCTTTCGGCCGTTTTTTTATCCGGATATTTTACCAAAATTAGCTTAAAAAATCGGTTTTTAGGCTGTTTTTGCAGGATTTTATGGAAATATCGCGAAACAGGACTTGACATTTCCTCAAAAAAGAAGGTAGAATAGTCGATATAGTAGCATTGCTGAAAGGCCGGCAAAGGAAGTCATAGCGTATGCCTTTGCTCAAACAGATTTGCATGAGCGATAACTTTAATGCCTGAGGGATTGTTCGCCTGCCTTACAGAACCGAGGAATTCGGTGCTCGTGCTCGTGCTCGTGTGCATTTGTAGCAACAAGGTGGGCAAAAAGTGTCCAAGGTAGGAATGGGTTTTTCACAGCGGCTGACCGTTAAAAGGGCAGCCTTTTTTTTGCGCAAATTTTAACCTGCCGTCTTTACGTTGTTTCGATGCGATACATGACATCACAATGACAATCCCATCATGTGGGGATGAGGGGACTGAACAAATAAACCGTGAAATAAGTGTAATTCGCGGTTAATATTAAGAATATGGCGAAGTTTCAATTAATAAGTCAATTTACGCCTAAAGGCGACCAGCCGGAGGCGATAAAAATCCTTGCCGAGAACATCAAGGCCGGCAAACAGTACCAGACCCTGCATGGCGTTACGGGAAGCGGAAAAACATTCACAATGGCTAACGTCATCGCACAATATCAAAGGCCAACACTCGTAATTAGTCATAATAAGACACTTGCCGCCCAGCTTTATGAAGAATTCAAAGGGCTTTTTCCAAATAACGCGGTCGAATACTTCGTCAGCTATTACGATTATTACCAGCCTGAGGCGTATATACCGCAGCGGGATATTTATATCGAAAAAGACGCATCCCGAAACGATGAATTAGATAGACTCCGCCTTGCGGCGACGGCCAGTCTGACAAGCCGAGAAGATGTGATTATCGTTGCCTCTGTATCGTGCATTTTCGGTTTGGGTTCGCCTGAAGATTATAAATCAAGTGTTGTCGCTATCAAAATCGGCGAGACGGTCGAACGCAATGAACTTTTAGGCAGATTGTCGGATATTCAATACGCAAGGAACGATATTGATTTTCATCGCGGCACTTTCAGGGTTCGAGGCGATGTTGTGGAATTGTGGCCGAGCTACGAATCGTTTGCGGTAAGGCTGGAATTTTTCGGCGATGAGATTGAAAAGATAAATTATATCAATCCGACAAGCGGAGAAATACTGGCGAAAGAAGAACAATTGTTCGTATATCCGGCAGGGCATTATGTAATGCCCGCAGAGCGGATTGAACTTGCCACGACGAGTATAAAAGCCGAACTTGACCAGCAGCTTATGAAATTGCGGCAGGACGGCAAACTTTTAGAGGCGCAGAGGCTCGCGGCAAGGACGATGTACGATATCGAGATGCTTAAGGAAGTCGGATTTTGCAGCGGGATTGAAAATTACTCAAGGCATTTGAGCGGACTGCCTGCGGGGGCAAGGCCATATACGCTGATTGATTATTTTCCGGACGATTTTCTTTTGTTTATCGACGAATCGCACGTGACGGTGCCGCAAATTCGGGCGATGCACGCGGGAGACAAGAGCAGGAAAGAAGTTCTTGTCGAGCATGGATTTCGACTGCCCAGCGCGATGGATAACAGGCCTTTGCGGTTTGAGGAATTTCAGCAGGATTGGCGCAATGTAATATTTGTATCGGCGACGCCTGCAGAATTCGAATTGAACCTGAGCAAAGGCGCGGTAGTCGAGCAGGTTGTCAGGCCGACAGGATTGATTGACCCGGAGATTTTTATTCATCCGGCGTCAAACCAGGTGCCTCATCTTCTTGACCAGATTGAAAAACACGTGCAGTTGAAACAGCGGGTATTGGTTACGACATTAACGAAAAGACTTGCTGAAGATTTGTCTTCATACATAACGAAAAAAGGATATCGGTGCCGATATCTGCATAGCGAAATAAAAACACTTGAACGAGTTGTAATTCTTCGCGATTTGCGTTTGGGCGAGTTTGACATATTGGTCGGTATAAATCTGCTGCGTGAAGGACTGGATTTGCCGGAGGTTTCGCTGGTAGCGATTCTCGATGCTGACAAGGAAGGTTTTTTGAGGAGCCATACATCGCTTATTCAGACTATCGGCAGAACAGCGAGAAACGTTGACGCGAAGGTGTTTTTGTATGCCGACAGGGTAACGAATTCGATGCAAAAAGCAATTGACGAAACGAATCGCCGGCGTACAATACAGATACAGTACAATAAAGAACACAATATTACGCCTGAAACGATAAAAAAACAGATTTATGCCGGTCTGCAGGATAAACTAAAGGCAAGACAAATCGCTCAGCAGGCGGTGAATCTGAGCGATGAAGAATATGACGCCGCTGAAATAGCGGTGCAGATAGAAAAGGAAATGCTGGAGGCGGCGGAAAAGCTCGATTTTGAAAGAGCGGCATTTTTGAGAGACCAACTGAAAGAATTAAAAGAACTGCCGCAGATAGGAAAAATAAAATGAAAATGCTGGACAACGATAGAGTAAGAAAACTTATCGATATGGCAATCGAGGAAGATTACGGCGGCGGAGACCCGTCGAGCGAGCTTATGATACCCGCAGGAGCGACGGGCAAGACATATATTATTACGCGCGAGGAAATAGTAGTAAGCGGAATGAATGTGGCCAGGGAGGTATTGAAGAAATACGACGCGAAACTGAAACTGAAGATTCTCAAACACGACGGGCAGCGTGCAAATGTCGCCGACAGACTGGGCGTTATCGAAGGACCGATACGGCCGATGCTGAGCGCCGAGCGGGTGGTTCTCAATTTTTTGCAGAGGATGTGCGGAATAGCGACGATGACTTATAAATTTGTTCACGCAGTCCGCGGGACGCAAGCGAAGATATTCGATACTCGTAAGACGATACCCGGGTGGCGAGAGCTTGAGAAATACGCTGTTCGATGCGGCAAAGGACATAATCACCGGTTCAGCCTTAGAGAAGCTGTGATGTTCAAGGATAATCATATTGCACAGCTTAGTAAAAATTTTGAGCCGAGGCTGAAAATCCTTGTCGGAAAAGCGAGGAAAATTGAAGGCGTAAAATTTGTCTGCGTTGAAGTTGACCACGTTGACGACCAGCTTAACCACGTTTTGAAGGTGCCGGGCATCGATGTGGTGCTGCTGGATAATATGGGTCAGTGGCAGTATAAACACGCCGTCGCGATGAGAGACAAGATGTGCAGAGGCAAAAACAAGCCGCAGCTTGAAGCGAGCGGCGGAATTACGCTCAATAATGTAAGACAAATCGCGCTTTGCGGCGTGGACAGAATTTCCATAGGCGCTATAACGCATGGTGCCGTGTCAGTCGATATAGGTCTTGACAGAGAATTTTAAAAAAATGTCCGGTCAGTATATTTTACTTGACGCAGATTTAATTAAATCAAATCTCGACACCGGCCGAATAGGCAGGGAAGTAATAGTTTACAAAAGCACTTCAAGCACAAACGATGTCGCATCCGAGTACGCAAAAGGCGGCGAGAAGAACGACGGGCTTGTAGTTTTTGCAGAGCATCAGACCGCGGGCAGGGGCAGGAGAGGCAATAAATGGTTCGACGATAATGGCAAAAGCATTTTGTGTTCTGTTCTGCTTTTTAATCCTCAAATCGGTTCAGATATGATAACCATCACGGTTGCTGTCGCTGCAGCGGAGACAATCGCGAAATGCGGCAGGAATGAGGCGAAAATAAAATGGCCTAACGATATTCTGCTGAACGGCAAAAAAACAGCGGGCATCCTGGTTGAGGCGTTCACAAAAAACAAAAAGAAATATTATATTGTGGGTATCGGGATAAACTGCCATCAGGGAAAGCAGGATTTTACCGGCGAACTGGCACAGACGGCTACGAGTATCGATGTTGAAAGCGGTTTGGTATGCGACAGGAACCAGCTTGCAAAGAGACTGCTTGTAAATCTTGACAGTTTTATCGATATTGCGGTTAAAAATTCTGATGAAATTGTTGAAAAGTGGCGAAACAGGAGTATGCTGATTGGCAAACGTATTACTGTCGGGCATAACGGCAGGGAGTTTACGGGCAATTGCGTCGGTGTCGAACCTGCCGAGGGACTTATATTGCAGCTTGAGCGCGGCGGGGTCAGGATGTTCGATGCGGCTTCAACTACGATAGTGAAAAATCAGGCAAACGGAGATTGATAATGGCTGAAAAATTTGACGTTGCTGTAATCGGTTCGGGGCCGGGCGGATATGCCGCTGCAATAAGATGCGCACAAAAAGGCGCAGCCGTTGCCATTATCGAAAAGGAGCAAATTGGCGGAACCTGTCTTAACAGGGGCTGCATCCCGTCGAAAACACTGCTGGCCTCTGCCCATATTTTTAATCTTGCAAAAAATGCCGGTTTGATGGGGATTGATTTCGATAACCCAAGAGTAAACTGGCCGAAAATGCAAAGCCGAAAAGAAGCGGTCGTTGCGGGGTCAAGAAAAGGTCTGGCTGGATTGATTGGAAGCAATAAAATAAAAATATTTCAGGGGACGGGTACTGTTACGGCAAAAAATAAAATCGCTGTGCAGGGAAATTCGCCGGCTGAGATTGAAGCGGCAAAAATAATCATCGCTACCGGCTCGGTACCGATAGAAATTCCGTCTGTTCGCTTTGACGGCAAAACAATAATAAGCAGTACGGAGGCTTTGTCCCTGGCCGAGATACCCAAGTCGATGATTATAATAGGCGGGGGAGTAATCGGCTGCGAAATGGCCTGTATTTATGCCGCCATCGGCTCAAAAATAACTATTATATAGGCGCTGCCGAATATTCTGCCGTTTGAGGATGAATGGGTAGGGCAATTATTAACAAGAGAATTCAAAAAACTCGGTATAGATATAATTGCCGGCAAAAAGGTGACAACTTCCGAAAAGTCAGGTTCAAAGATAAAACTTTCTCTCGAAGACGGTACATCAATCGAGGCCGAGAAGGTTCTTGTTTCTGTCGGCAGAAAAGCGTTCTGCGACAATCAGACTGTTAAAAATCTTTCGCTCCAGATGAACGGTTCAGCGATAAAGGTCAATGACAGAATGGAAACGAATGTGCCGGGCGTTTATGCGATTGGCGACGCGGTCGGGACGACATATCTTGCTCACGGCGCATTTCTTGAAGCGGAGACAGCCGCTGAAAATGCGATGGGTGGTAAGGCTCGCATAGAAGATTATTCGCTTGTGCCGAGGGCGGTTTATACATTTCCAGAAGTCGCATCAGTCGGCAAAAATGAGACTAAATGCAAACAGGCGGGGATTGATTACACTGTCGGCAGGTCATTCTTCAGAGCCAACGGCAGGAGTCTTGCGCATAATGAAACGGTCGGCGAAGTAAGAGTTATACGGGACAAAAAAACAAATCAAATTCTCGGTGTAACAATGGTTGGCGCCGGCGTTACTGAAATGATTGCTGCTGCACGGATTCTTTTGGGCAGCAAAGAAAAAATAAGCGAAATTTCGTTTGCGCATCCGACAGTTTCAGAGGTTCTCAAAGAAGCGTGGGAAGACGCCTTCGGTTTGGGCCTGCATATACCGCCAAGAACTTAAAATGCCTGCCGCCGTACAGTATATTAAGCTTTAGTTTTTTATTGACGGGCAGTACCCTGTAAAGTACAGTGGTTTACAGATTTAGCGACTTTTTTTGTCCATTTTATGATTTTACTGAAGCTAATGGCTGAATGTCAGCCTAAGAAAAAACAATAAAAAGATTATAAGTCAGGGGAAATGCAGATTTTACGAAATTTTAGGACGTACTTCTTCAGGAGTCCGGCTCCACTGTTGCCAGCCATTTTGACAATCGGGAATTTGTGTAATTGTATCTGTTTTCTTATTATTTATAAGATGAATGAATGTTTATTAAGGAGAAGCTAACGTGGACATCAGAATAATAGGCAAACATATGGAAATGACCGATTCTATCAAAACGCGAATTGAGGAGAAAGTCTCCGGACTTGCCCATTTTTACAACAGTATAATGGATGTGGAAGCAATTGTCGAAGGCAGCAAAGATGGAGCATCAAGCAGCGTGGAAATAATCGCGAGAGCACGGCATAATCACGTATTTGTTGGCAAAGAGACCGGTGAGGATATGTATGCGTGCGTGGACGAAGCGGTTAAAAAAGTCGAACGCCAGATTACAAAACAAAAACAAAAAGAAAGAGACAACAAGCATACAGGCGGCGAATTATAAATTCAGGAGTTAATATGAAAATAGCGGATGTTATCTGTGCCAAGGCAATTATACCAAGGCTTGAGGCGGTAAAAAGAGATGAAGCGATAAGGGAACTTATCAGTATTCTTGACAAGGCCGGGAAACTCGGCAAGGACAACGCGGCTGACATCGCAAAGGCTGTTATCAAAAGAGAAAACGAGGCCAGCACAGGTATAGGCAAAGGCGTTGCCGTGCCGCATACGAAACACAAGGCAGTTAAAAAGGTCGTTGCCGCTATTGGAATAAGCGCGACCGGGATAGATTTTTCTGCGCTCGACAAACAGCCGGTATATACCATTATTATGCTGATTAGTCCTGTTGATGGCGACCAGCACCTTCAGGCAATGGAAGCCATCTTTGAACATCTTCAAAATGATAATTTCCGAAAATTTCTCAAGCAATCGGAAACAGTAGAACAGATAAAGGAACTGCTGGTAGAGGCAGACCAGAATCCATCGTGGTAAAACGAACGGAATATTTACAACGAAAGGCCGATTAGAAACGCAGGAGAATAACTGTTGGCAGATACAGTCAGCCAGAGTGAGGTAGAAATAAGGAATGCCAACGGCCTGCATATGCGGCCGGCGATGCAGTTTGTAGATACTGCAAGCCGATTTACCAGCGAAATAAAAGTAAGCAACGGCAAAACCGAGGTGAACGGCAAAAGCATTATGCATATGGCAATGCTGGCGGCCGCTGCGGGAACGAAACTGACAATAACGGCCAAAGGGCCAGATTCGCAGCAGGCGATAGAAGCATTAAAAGACCTTGTGGAAGTAAGGCTTTTCGATGAAGTCGCCTGGCAGCCGAAAGAGAAAGCTGCCGAGTGAGTATTTAAAAATGGAAATTAAAAAAGGAATTGCTGTTTCGCCGGGGATCGCTATCGCAAGGTCCCTTGTTATAGATTCGGAAGACTACCGGATACCGAAACGGTCTGTACTGCCGTCGGCCAAGATCTCGGAAGTCAAACGGGTCAGGGATGCTTTTAAAAAGGCCGTTAAAGAGCTTGAAAAATTTTCGTCCGGCGAAGAAATCGCAGAAGGAAATATAAAAGATATTTTTGCCGTTCACCAGCGTTTCTTAAAGGATAAAAACCTCAGAAAAAAAATCACCGACCTTGTTTATAACGAACTGCTGACAGCGGAATACGCTGTTTCGATAACTTTACGTGATATCGCAAACCATTTCGCCAGCGTGCAGGATAAATATATCAGCGAACGCGCGGCAGATATCTATGACATTGAGAAACGTTTGTTGAGACATCTGGTTGGCGGGAAACGCGATGACGCGGAACATATAAATCGCGAGGTTGTGATTGTCGCTCATGAGCTAAGTCCTACACAGACGGCGAGTTTTGACAGAAAATTTATAAAAGGTTTAGCGACGGATGCGGGCGGCAGGACAAGTCATACGGCTATCGTTGCCCGTTCACTCGGTATTCCCGCGGTAGTGGGTCTTGAGGATGTTACAGGAAATATCGCTCCGACTGCAACTGTGATAGTAGACGGCAACCGCGGCGTTGTCATAATCGACCCTGACGAGCCGACCCTCAAGGAATATCGACAGCATGCAATCGAATTCGAACGGCTTGAAAGAGAACTCGATACTCTGCGGGATATGGATGCGGTTACCCGCGACGGGGTCGCAATTGAATTGTATGGAAATATCGAATTTCCGTATGAAGCGGAAATGGTGCTCGATAAGGGCGGCCAGGGTATAGGCCTTTACCGTACCGAGTTTTTATATCTTTACAGCCAGACCGAACCCACGGAAGAAGACCACTATAAAGCATACAGCGAAGTAATCAGGATTTTCGGCAACAGGCCTATAATAATAAGAACAATGGACCTCGGGGCCGACAAGTTTACGCAGAGCAAACGATTCACACAGGAACGCAACCCATTCCTCGGCCTTCGCTCAATCAGGTTCTGTCTGCAGAATCTCGTATTATTCAAAACGCAATTGCGGGCGATATTGCGGGCGTCGGTTGATGGCGATGTCCGGATAATGTTTCCGCTGATAAGCAGTCTGCACGAAGTTCGGCAGGCGAAGATGATATTGCACGATGTAATGGAAGACCTTGACGAAGACGGAATAAAATATAATCCGAATATGCCGGTGGGCATAATGATTGAAACGCCATCGGCAGCCCTTACGGCATCGATTCTTGCCGGCGAAAGCGACTTCTTCAGTATAGGGACAAACGACCTGATTCAATACACGCTGGCGGTGGACCGCGGAAACGAACGTGTTTCCACCCTTTACTCCGGCGCCGACCCTGCGGTGGTAAATCTTCTTCGCAGCGTCATACATGACGCGAACAAAGCAAAAATAAGCGCCAGCATCTGCGGCGAAATGGCCTCGGAGCCGGAATATATTATGCTGCTTTTAGGACTGGGATTTAGAATCTTTTCGCTTGCTCCTCCGATGATACCGGAAATTAAAAAACTTGTCCGCTCGGTTACAGTAGAGTCCTGCAATATTATCGCAAGAAAAGCTCTTTCGATGAACTCCGAGCGGGAAATAGTGAATTATATTCGAAGTGCCGCAATGAAAGTTCTGCCTGAAGTATTTTAAAAAATTAAAATTGTGGAATCCGCTGAAGCGGATTTATCTAAATAAAATTTTAAAAACAAAATTTGGAGATTGGAAAATAAATCTGAACGTACAGACATTAGCAGGAAGATACAGAATACACGGCGGTGTCAGGTTTTTATCACATCAGGAAGCGTTCAGGGTTATTCAGAGGACCCTGGTACGCAGCGGAATAGGCCTGATTTACAGTCAAGGCTATAATCCCCATCCGAAACTGTCGCTGCCGCTTCCGAAAAGTGTAGGACTTGCGTCGGAGGACGAAGTTTTCTGCGCCCAAATAGCTCAAACCGGTCCGACAGAAAAAAATTTCGAGAATATTGCCGGACAGTTACCGCTGGGATTTTCCCTGACGGATATAGCTGTTCACAATGGGAAAGTTACTTATAAACCGGTTGAAGCGGAGTATCTGATTGAGATAAATGAACGGGAATCGAAGGAAATATCTGCCGCGATAGATATGCTCAACGGCTTTATCGAGGCGGGTGAAAAAATAATGATTGAAAGGATACTGGACGAAGAAGGTTCTGTGAAAACTATCGATGTCTCCGGATTTTTGAAATCATTCGAGCAGGTTTCCGGGGGCGTCAGGGTTATCTGCAAAATCACCGACAAGGGAACTATAAGACTGGATGAGATATTAAGACTTTTGAAGATGGAGCCGAATCGAATCGGCAGTTCAGTAATTAGAAAAAAAGTTAATTGGCAAATAACATAATATTTTGAGTAGTTAAACTGATGAGGATAACGAATATATGACAATAGAGATGCTTATAAATTTCGCAGAGGCTGAGGAATGCAGGATTGCTGTTGTTCAAGATAACAGCCTGGAGGAACTTCATATCGAGAGGCCTTCGGTGGCAAGCCATGTCGGCAATATTTACAAAGGAAGGGTAGTAAATGTCGAGCCTGCGATACAGGCGGCATTTGTTGATTTTGGTCTGGGCAAAAATGGTTTTTTGCATATAAGCGACCTGCATCCGAAATATTTTATGCGGAAAGGTCAGGAATATACCGAGCATATCGGCAAAAGAAAATCACTGAGGGAAAGGCCGCCCATTCAGCAGTGCATTAAAAGGGGACAGGACCTGATAGTACAGGTTACAAAGGAAGGGATAAATACCAAAGGCCCAACGCTGTCAACGTATTTATCTCTGCCCGGCAAATACCTGGTAATGATGCCATGGATGCATGATTTGGGCGTTTCGCAGAAGATTGAAGACGAGCAGGAACGCGCCAGACTCAGAACGATTCTTGAGGAAGTTCAGCTGCCTGAAAGAGCAGGTTTTATTCTCCGCACCGCAAGCGCCGGCTGCTCAAAAAAGGATATTCAGAAGGATATGGGTTATATTGACAGGCTCTGGAAGGCGATTCAGAAGCGAATAGATACCGTGCCGGCGCCGGCCGAGCTGTACCGGGAATCTGACCTGGTGATTCGTACGATGCGCGATATTTTTAACAGCGATATAAGCAGGATTATATGCGACAGCGAAATTGTCTGCCGGAGAATCAGGGATTTTCTCTCGATAGTTCAACCCCGAATGATAAAACGCGTGACATATTATGACGGCAAAGTGCCGCTGTTTCATAAGTATAGAATAGAGGATGAAATCAGGAAAATTCATTCAAGAAACGTGGATTTAAAAAGCGGCGGCTCAATCGTTATCGAACAGACTGAAGCGCTGGTTGCGATAGATGTCAACAGCGGAAAATATACGAAGCACGAAAACGCGGAACAAACTGCGCTGAAGATAAATCTTGAAGCCGCGAAAGAAATCTCGAGGCAATTAAAACTTCGCGACCTTGGCGGTTTGATTATCTGCGATTTTATCGATATGCGCGACGGCAAAAACAGAAGAGAAGTTGAAAAGGTATTTCGCACCGCTTTAGGAAGCGATCGTGCCCGCAGCAGGATACTGCGTATCAGCGCCTTCGGAATTATCGAGATGACAAGGCAGAGGATGCGGCCGAGCCTGCAATTAAGCACTTACCGTGAATGCCCGCACTGCGGAGGAACAGGAATGGTTAAAAATCCTGAGACCGCCGCTGTGGAGATAATAAGAACTCTCAATATGACCGCGTCTAAACAGGAAATAAAAAGGATAGAGCTTACCGTCTCGCCGAGCGTTGCGGATTTCCTGCTTAATTATCGCAGAGCGGTGATTGCCAGAATCGAAACAAGCGAGCAGAAACAAATAATAATTCGTTCCGATGAAACTTGTCCCGGAGAGCAATATAAGGTAGTATGTTTTGACGAACGTGAAGGTATTGTAAAGGTTTAAAACGGAGTATATGAATGACATTTGACCTTGAATACGCAAGGCAGGTGATAAATGCTGAGGCAAAAGGCGTGGCAAAGATGGCCAAGCTGATAGATAATGTCTTTGCCAAGGCGGCAGAACTCATTTATTCCTGTAAAGGTTCTGTTATAGTTACAGGTATCGGCAAGGCAGGGATTGTCGGCCGGAAAATCAGCGCGACTCTTGCCTCGACAGGTACGCCAAGCCATTTTCTGCATCCTGTCGAAGCTGTCCACGGCGATTTGGGAAGATTGAGAAAGAACGACGTCGTACTTGTGTTAAGTTACGGCGGAGAGACCGACGAAATTATTCGTCTGATAAACATTGTCAAACAGCTTGAGATAAAACTAATAGCGATTACCGCCGACCGAGATTCCCGTCTTGCCACTCACAGCGATATAGTTCTGTGTATGGGCGAACTTGACGAGGCCTGTCCGTTCGGCGTTGCGCCAAGCGTTTCAACTACCTGTATGCTCGCTGTCGGCGATGCACTGGCGCTTGTGGTAATGAAAGCCAAGGAGTTCAGCATCGAGGATTATGCGCGTTTTCATCCTGCCGGCTCGCTGGGGGCGAAACTTATCACGGTAGAGCAATCAATGATGTTCCGGGCGGGCGAGAAACTGCCCATCGCAAAAACCAGCGACACGGTTAAAGAACTGCTCAATAAAAACAGCGATGTAAAAAGGCACGGCGCCGTTATGGTTGTCGATTCCGCCGGTAAACTGGCAGGCATTATTACCGACGCGGATTTGAGAAGACTTATGGCGCAAAACGGGGCCAAAATTTTTGAACGTGCGGTAAAAGATATAATGACCGCAAACTGCAAGAAAATCAAAGCCAGCGCGCTTGCTGCGGAGGCTATGGCGATATTTCATAAGCATAGAATTGACGATTTGCCTGTTGTCGATGAGGAAGACAAACCCATAGGCCTGATTGACGTACAGGATATTGTCGCGATAAAGATTGTAGGTTAGCCGAAAAATGACACAGATAAACAAGACGGACCTTAAGCAGATAAAACTGCTTGCGATGGATGTTGACGGTGTTCTGACCGATGGAACGGTGATGATAAGCTCCGACGGTTCGGAACTCAAAACTTTCAATCTGCTGGACGGTCACGGCATAAAAATGTGGCGCAGAGCGGGGCTGAAGGCGGCGATGATAAGCGGCAGAGAAAGCGTGGTAACAAAACAGAGAGCTGATGATATGGAAATCGACTTCGTATATCAGCCCTGTCAGCAAAAACTCGAGTGCTTTAAGAAACTCCTTGCGGATTCGCAGCTTGAGCCGAAGAATATAGCTTATATCGGCGATGACGTGCTGGATATTCCGATTGTAAGGCGCGTCGGCTTCGGTGTCGCTGTAGCGAATGCGGTTGACGAACTTAAAAGTTGCGCTCATTATGTAACCTCCAGAGCAGGCGGCGATGGAGCTGTAAGGGAGGTTGTGGAATATATTCTCAAGAACACCGGCCAGTGGTCGGTTCTTATGGAACGTTATCTTGTTTGAGATTAGTCCGGTCATATTATGATTCAGAACAGAAAATTCAAAATCTGGTTTGTTTCGTTTGCTGTTGTTCTGTTTGTCTTTTTGATTTACAGGATATTCAGCAATATCGGTATTATAAGAATATCCAAACAGGATTACGGGATTGAGCAGAAAGATATAAACGGATTCGCCTCCGATTCCAACGCCGGCCAGGTTGGCAAGACAAGACTTGAGTATGTGGAAAAGGCCCGTTTTGAAACAGTCGACCCGAAGACGAGAAAGCTCAAACGTGTAGTCGGTTTTGAAAAAGTTCTGCACAAAAGCGGCGATGAATGGATACTCGACAAGCCTTATATGAATGTTTTTCAGGAAAATCTCCGCTGTAATATCACCGCCGATACAGGTACAGTCGAGCTTGAGAATGTTGAAGGGGCAGACCCTTCGCCCAGGCAGGCTGTTTTGAAAGGTAATGTTATCGTTCATATTTTTGGGCAGGACAAACGCGCGGATAGTTTTATTTATCTTAATGAGGTGACGTTCGACAGCGACCGTTCGATGCTGTGGTCCAACAACGATGTTAATTTTGTTTCAGCCGATGCGGACCTTTTAGGGAAAGGCCTGGAAATTATATATAACAGTATTACTAACAGGCTGGAATATCTTAAAATAAAGAAAGTTAATTTTTTAAATATAAAGAAACTGGAGAAATCGCCCGGCGACGAAGCAGTCGCCAAATCGCAGACAGCTAAAGCATCTGAACCTGCGACAATTGCCGATAAATCTTCCGAACCGCCCCCGAAAGCTGCTGCTAAAAAAGAAGACAATTATCAATGTCTGTTCAGGGATAATGTAACAATAGAATATAAAGAGGAAGTTATCCTTGCCGATGAGATTGCGATAACAAATCTTCTCTGGTCGCAGAAAAAACAGCCGCAGCAGGATTCCAATGTTGCAGTATCCGAGAATAACAGGCTGCAAGAGGATCCCAATGCCGCCCTGTCCAGGGATAACAGTACTGCGACTTCCTTGTTAACGGGTCCTTCACAGCAAAAAACTATAGTCGCCAGGGTGAAATGTGACGGTCCGATGATAGTAAAGCCGCTTTTAGCCGCCAATCTCGACGAGTTTAAACCGACCGAGTTCAGGAGTTTTTATCAGTTGAGCAGCGATCTTGTCTATTGGCTTGGCCAGCGGAATGTACTCTTGGCCCAGCGAATAGGTTACGATATCGCAACCCAGACTGCCAGTGCCACGGGACAGGTGGAACTGGTTTTTTATCCCCAGATTGAAACTCCCAAAGGCCGTGGGAAAATGCCGTTTATTATAAGTGCGAAACAGGGCGCTCAGTTTGTTGTGCCGCAAAGGGAGGCAATCTTCTACGGCGACGTAAAAGGTAAATTTGTCAAGCAGACCGATTTTTATGATGAGGAAAATACTTTTTACGGCAGCAAACTTATCGCGAATCTCAATGAAAAACGAGACAGCAAGGATATTATGGCTTCTTCAGATGTATCGCATATAGCAGTCATCGGGCCTAACGTTCGGCTTGAATCCCTGAGAATGCTTGACAAAACAAAATTAAGTCACGTAAGGCTCAAATCCGAGAGAATCGATTATGACCGTGCTATGGGAGATATAATCGCCACAGGCAGAGGCAAAATTGAGTACGGCAATACTTCCCAAAATTCCGCCAATCCTTCGGGACAAAAATCGCTCGACAAACCGTGTTTCACGCTTGTTGAGGGATTTACCAAACTTGTCTGGAGCACAAATTCGATGCATGTGAGCGCATCCAGCGAAAAAACCGCCGGGATACATATCGGTTATCTGCCTGTTCTCGCGAACGGTTATGGACAAAGAATCACAATCGATACGCGTCAGGTTGACATTGATTATTTTGAGCCGATAAAAGGCAAGGCTCAATTGAAAAAACTTAAAGCGACCGGCGGAATCGTTTACTACGAACAGGGCAAATATGAATTTGCCGGCAAGGAGCTTATTTACAACGCCGCGGAAGATTTTATGACCGTTTCCGGCACTCCGGAAATGCCTTGTATGCTAAACGGCGTTTTTACCGAGGGGATAGAATATAACCTCAAAACCGGAGCGGCAAGTGCGACTCTCAGCGGCGGAGTCGGAATTATGCCGGTCAGAGAATAATCTTAAGGTTAAGTACTTTTTGTCTAACTGAAGGATAATTTGGGGTTTGAATTTCTTAAAATACATAGTAAAATAATATTTTATGAAGAATATCATATCAGACCCTTTGAAATTCGCGACGCTCGTAGCGCATCAGCTTAAAGGGCCGATTGCATCCATAGGCACAATTCTTGAGACACTTTCGGGCGAATTTGCAGGGCCTGTTACGCCAAAACAAAAAGACCTTCTGCAAAGAGCGATTGGACGCTGCGATGAGGCGCTGGTTGCTGCGCAAAGACTTCTTGCGATTTCCAAAGCCTTTAACGACCCTGTGTCGTTCAAAGGGCAGGTCGAACTTTCGGCAATCGTCCGCAAAAGCTCGATAACCTACAGCGAGCAGGCAAGTCAGCATAATATAACCCTGACAGCAAAAGTCGATGTTGAGCCGGCGTGGGCGGCGGGCAGTGAGGCGGCGATGACCGAAGTGTTTGAAGCTCTGCTTTCAAACGCGATAAAATACACACCCGACAACGGCAGGATTGAAATAGTTCTTTTGTATAACGAGGCGATGAAAACATACCAGATAAGAATCGCCGATTCGGGCATTGGAATTTTGGAAGAGAATTACGAAAAGGTATTTCAGCCTTTTTTCAGGACGACCGGCGCTCATGATTCATCGCGGCCCGGTACTGGGCTCGGTCTTGCATTTGTAAAGGCGATGGTCGAGGCGGCGGGCGGAAATGTTCATATCGAGAAATCGCATCTGGGGGGAGTTGAACTTGTAGTAAATCTTAAAGCTGCGGCAAAAACAGCAGCGGAAGAAATCACTGGAGATACAAATATGAAAAAGCCAATGAAAGTAGTAATAATTGGCGGAGTGGCGGCAGGTCCGAAAGTCGCCGCGAAGGTTATGCGTCTTGACCCTGACGCTGATGTAACGATTGTCGAAAAGGGCAGACTGCTGTCTTACGCGGGATGCGGACTGCCTTATTACATCGGCGGCGTTGTTAAAGACCAGAGCGAACTGATGAGTTCACCTGCAGGCGTTGTGCGAGACCCGATATTCTTCCAGCAGGTAAAAAATGTTCATCTTATGAACCAGACCGAGGCGATAGCGATTGACCGTAAAAATAAACAGGTTCGTGTAAAACATTTAGTTGATAATGCCGAGTCGTTGCTCGATTATGATAAACTTGTAATAGCGACCGGCTCGGAGCCGATTAGGCCGAATATAGAAGGAATAAAACTCGGCAATATATTTACACTTCACGGCGTGACGGACGCAGAGGGCATAAAAGCGGCTCTTGACCGCGGCAAGGCCCACGATGTTGTTATTGTCGGCGGCGGACTTATCGGAATAGAGATGACGGAAGCTCTGGTAAAGAAGGGGTGCAGGGTAACGATAGTTGAAAAGCTGCCGCAGATTTTCCGGCTTTTGGATTTGGAACTTGCGATGCTTGTGGAAAATCAGCTCGAATCGCACGGCGTGCGAGTCCTGACCGGAACGGGTGTAAAAAAATTCGAGGGCAAAGATACTGTCGAATCTGTTGTAACTGACAAAGGAACATATCCGGCAGACCTTGTGATAATCGCGACCGGACACAGGCCTAATATTGCTTTGGCCAAACAGGCGGGTCTTGAAATCGGGCCAATCGGCGGGCTGAAAGTCAATCCGCAAATGCAAACATCCGACCCCGACATTTACGCAGCCGGCGATTGCGTCGAGAATATCGATATGATTACGCAAAAGCCCTGTTATGTGCCTTTAGGCTCAACGGCGAATAAGCAGGGCAGAGTGGCTGCGGTAAATATCTGCGGCGGAAATGACGCGTTTTCTCCGATTCTGGGGACGGTGGCGTGCAAAGTTTTCGATTATAATGTCGCGCTTACCGGCGTTACGGAACATACAGCTAAAAAGGCGGGATTCGATATTGTTACGGTTCTTGTTCCTGCGCCGGACAGAGAGCATTTTGTGCCGGGAGCGGAGCTTGTGATGCTGAAACTTGTCGTTGACAAAAAGAGCCGCAGGCTTCTGGGCGCACAAGCGATAGGCGCAGGCAATACCGACAAACGAATCGATGTCGCAGCGACGGCGATTAGCGGCAAAATGACGGTTGAGCAAATAGCGAATCTTGATTTGTGCTATGCGCCGCCTTATGCGCCGGTGATTGATAATATTATTACGGCGGCGAATGTCGCCCGAAATAAACTTGACGGCCTGATGGATGGGATTGGTCCGATACAGGTTCGGCAAATGATACAGGACAAGAAAGATTTTGTGCTGCTGGATGTAAGAACGCCGTCTGAGTACAGGCAGCAACGGCTAAGCGATGCGGTATTTATTCCGCTTGCTTCGCTGCGGTCGCGATTTATGGAACTTAATAAGGACAGGCCCATCGTGGCGTTTTGTAATTATTCGCTCAGGGCTTATGAAGCGGCGATTATATTGAAACATCAGGGCTTTAAGGATGTAAAAGTTCTTGACGGCGGCATCGAGATGTGGCCTTACGAAAAACTGCAGTAATTATTTTGCCTTGTTCATAAGTTCGATAAAATCATCGAACAGGTAATTGGAGTCGTGGGGGCCGGGAGAGGCCTCGGGATGGTACTGGACTGCGAATGCCGGTACCTTTTTGCAGCGGAAACCTTCGAGCGTATTATCGTTAAGGTTCATATGCGTAATCTGTATGTCTTTATCTAAAAGCGAATCTGGGTCGATGCAGAAGCCGTGGTTCTGGCTGGTGATTTCAATTTTTTCCGTAATCAGATTTTTAACCGGATGGTTTGCGCCGTGATGGCCGAATTTTAATTTAAAACTTTTTCCGCCAACGGCAAGGCCTAAAAGCTGATGGCCGAGGCATATTCCGAATATCGGCACCTTGCCGAGCAATTTGCGAATTGTCTCGATGGCATAACTTATGGGGCCGGGGTCACCGGGACCGTTGCTGAGGAATACGCCGTCCGGCTTGAGCTCCAGCACTTGCTGAGCGGTTGTCTGGGCAGGTACAACGGTTACTTTGCAGCCGTGCGAAACAAGCAGCCGAAGGATATTCTGCTTTATGCCGAAGTCGAAGGCGACGACGTTATATTTCACCGGGGCATTGTGTTTCTGTCCGAATTCGTCTTCAACTGGTTTGTCCCAGGTATAGCTTTTTTTTGCGCAGACGTTCTTAACGATATCTCTGTCAACAAGGCCGGGATATTCGTCAAGTTCTTTTTTAAGGGTTTTAATATTTGTGCCGTCTGTGCAGATGATTCCTTTCATCGAACCGGTTTTGCGGAGGAGCATAACTAATTTTCTGGTGTCGATGTCTTCGATAGCAGGGATGTTGTATTTTTTAAGATAATCGTCGAGCGATGTTTTATTTCGCCAGTTGCTCGGGAAATTACAGTTTTCTTTTACTACAAATCCACTCAGATAAAGTTTGCCAGCCTCGACGTCCAGCGAGTTTGTGCCGTAATTGCCAATCTGCGGATAAGTCATTGTAATAATCTGCTCGTGATAGGATGGGTCGGTGAGAATTTCCTGATAGCCGCTCATAGCGGTATTGAAAACAACTTCTCCGCACTTTCTGGCTTGGGCTCCGAAACCTAAACCCTGAAAGCAAGTTCCATCTTCGAGCAGCAATATACCTTTCACTTTGTTTCCTTATTTGTAATAAAGCTGTATTGGTTTAACATCCATTTTTTTCTGTTTCATCGAATCAATCGCTTTCGTAAGAGCGGCGGCGCCTCTGATTGTCGTTGTATAAGGCACATTCCGGTCGAGGGCAGTTCGTCTTATGGCGAACGAATCTTTGATAGTTTGCTTGCCGACGGTAGTATTTATAATCAGCGCGACCTGCTTATTGATAATCAAATCGACGATATGCGGTCTGCCTTCGTTCATTTTCAATACGAATTCCGACGGTATGTTGTTCTTAATCAGCTCAATGCAGGTTCCTTTTGTAGCCAGAAGCTTAAAGCCCAATTGGTGAAGTTTTTTGGCAATCTCCACAGCCTTTGGCTTATCGGTATCTTTAACGCTGATAAAAATGTTTCCTTTTGTCGGCAGCGAATTTCCTGCGGCAATCTGCGATTTGGCGTAAGCGATTCCGAAATCATCGGACAGGCCCATTACTTCGCCGGTCGAAAGCATTTCAGGGCCGAGCAGCGTATCGCAGCCGGGGAATTTCAGGAACGGGAAGACCGCTTCCTTGACAGAGAAATAATTGCGATGCACCTCTTTTGTAAATCCAAGCTCGTCGAGGGTTTTGCCTGCCATTACCTTCGCGGCCAGTTTCGCGAGCGGAACGCCGATAGCCTTGCTGACGAATGGTACTGTTCTTGATGCCCGCGGATTGACTTCGAGTATGTAAATCTGGTCGTCCTTTACGGCGAACTGGACGTTCATTAAGCCTTTTACTTTCAATTCGAGCGCAAGAAGTTTTGTCTGACGCTTGATTTCCTTTATTAAGGCAGGGCTCAGGGAAAACGGCGGCAGAGAGCAGGCGCTGTCTCCTGAATGGATACCCGCCTCTTCGATATGCTCCATAACTCCGCCGATGACGACTATTTTGCCATCGCTTATGGCATCGACGTCGAGCTCGGCGGCATCGTCGAGAAATTTGTCAATGAGTATCGGATGATGTTCCGAAACGGCGAGGGCGTTTTCGACGCAGGTTTTTAATTCTGTTTCGTCGTGGACGATTTGCATCGCTCTTCCGCCGAGGACAAACGAAGGTCTGACGAGCAGGGGATAGCCGAGTTTCTTTGCGATTTTGACGGTCTGCTGATAATTCATCGCGGTTCCGCTCGGCGGCTGGTTGAGTTTTAGTTTGTCGACTATTTTATTGAACAGTTTTCTGTCTTCGGCGGCGTCGATACTTTCAGGACTTGTGCCGATGATTTTTACGCCGGCCTTCGACAGTGCGTTTGCCAGTTTCAAAGGCGTCTGGCCTCCGAACTGAACGATAACGCCGTCCGGTTTTTCGATATCGACGATGCTCATTACGTCTTCAAAGGTCAAAGGTTCGAAATACAGCCTGTCCGACGTGTCGTAATCGGTGCTGACTGTTTCGGGATTGCAGTTTACCATTATAGATTCAATACCGATTTCCTTGAGCGCAAAGGCCGCGTGGCAGCAGCAATAGTCGAATTCGATTCCCTGCCCGATTCGATTCGGGCCGCCGCCGAGAATGATAACTTTCTTTCTATTTGTCGGATTTGCCTCGCACTGGTCCTCATAAGTTGAGTACAGATAGGGTGTGTTGGCCTCGAATTCCGCTCCGCAGGTATCGACGATTTTATAGACAGCGGATATTTTTTCGTCGAGTCTTGTTTTTCTAAGCTGCGGTTCGGTAATATTCAATTTTGCCGCGATGTATTTGTCGCTGAAGCCGAGTTTTTTGGCCTGTTTGAGGTTTTTGACGCTTATTTTGTCTTCGAACTGAACGATTTGATTGATATTATTCAAAAACCAGGGGTCGATTTTTGTAAGCTCGTATATTTCATCGATTGAAAGTTTTCTTCGCAATGCCTCCGCGACGTACCAGATTTTGTCCCAGCGACTGGTGCGTAAAATTTGCTTTAGCCGTTCGTCATCTATCGTTGAGTCGATATGTTTTCTGTCTAAGGAATAGCGGTCGATTTCAAGCGAACGAATGGCCTTCTGAAACGCCTCTTTGAAAGTTCTGCCGATAGCCATTGCTTCGCCGACGCTTTTCATCTGGACGGTAAGCTGAGAATTTGTCGCTGGAAATTTCTCAAATGTGAACCGAGGCCATTTGACGACGCAATAATCTATTGTCGGCTCAAAACAGGCAGGGGTCTTTTTGGTTATGTCGTTTGGTATCTCATCGAGCGTGTAGCCGACCGCCAGCAGCGAGGCGATTTTTGCGATTGGAAAACCCGTAGCCTTTGAGGCCAGCGCCGAGCTTCTTGAAACTCGAGGATTCATTTCGATTACATACATTTTTCCATTTTTCGGATTGATAGCGAACTGGATATTTGAGCCGCCGGTTTCGACGCCGATAGCTCTGATAATTTTCAGGGCAGCGTCGCGCATCGTCTGATATTCCTTGTCGGTAAGGGTCTGCGCGGGGGCAACGGTAATGCTGTCGCCTGTATGAATTCCCATCGGGTCGAGATTTTCTATCGAGCAGACAATTACGACATTGTCTTTTCTATCGCGCATTACCTCAAGCTCGTATTCTTTCCAGCCAATGACCGATTCTTCAACCAGTACCTGCCCCTTAGGGCTAAGGCTCAATCCCCAATGAATAAATTCTTTGTATTCCTCAGCGTTGTATGCGATATTTCCGCCCGTTCCGCCGAGTGTATAAGAAGGACGGATAATCGCCGGAAAGCCTATTTGCTCGACGATTTTCTGAGCCTGCTCCCAGGAAGTCGCGTAGCCGCTCTTTGGCACATCAAGACCGATATCGAGGATAATTTTTTTGAATTTGTCGCGTTCCTCAGCTTTTTTTATCGTGGCAAGATTTGCGCCGATGAGTTTTACATTGTATTTTTTCAGGATGCCGCTCTCAGCAAGGTCAACAGCGGTATTGAGTCCTGTTTGTCCGCCGAGCGTCGGCAGGATGCAGTCCGGTCTTTCCTTCTGGATGATTTTTTCAATCATCTCAGGCGTAATCGGCTCGATATAAGTGCAATCCGCAAGCTCAGGGTCGGTCATAATCGTTGCCGGATTGCTGTTGACCAGCACTACCTGATAGCCTTCTTTTTTAAGTGCTTTGCAGGCTTGGGCGCCGGAATAATCGAACTCGCAACCCTGACCTATTACTATAGGGCCGGAGCCTATTATCATTATTTTATGGATATCTGTACGTTTAGGCATTTTTTACATCCAATGTTGCTGGCTAATTATTTTTTCTCTGAAGCTGTTGTCGATAGAGGTTTGTAATCGGCATTCTTCTATCTCTTCCGAAGGCCTTGGGCGTAATTTTTACTCCCGGCGGGCATAACCGCCGTTTGTACTCGTTTCGGTCAACCATACTTATAACCTTTGCCGCAGTTTCGGCGTCAAAGCCCAGTTTGATAAGTTCCGGCAGAGATTTTTCTTCTTCAACATAAGCCTTGAGTATTTTATCGAGTATTTCATATTCCGGCAGCGAATCGCTGTCCTTCTGCCCAAAGCGAAGCTCGGCGGTAGGAATTCTCTTAATTACACTTTGCGGGATAACTTCTCTGCTGTGCAATTTGTTTACATAATCGCTTAGCTGATAGACGACGGTTTTGGGCACATCTTTTATGACCGCAAAACCGCCCGCGGTGTCGCCGTAAAGCGTGGCGTATCCGACAGCGGTTTCGCTTTTATTGCCTGTTGTCAGAACAAGGTATCCGAATTGATTGCTCATCGACATCAGGATAGTGCCGCGGATTCGCGCCTGCAGATTTTCATAGGCAAGACCTTTTTCGCTCCAGCCGGGGATTTTAGCGAGTTCCTGATTAAATCCCTGCAATACCTGCTCTATCGGTATGGAATGAAATTCAATGCCGATATTTTTCGCGACGATTTGAGCATCGTTTATCGTTTCTGCCGAGTTAAATCTTGTCGGCATTGTAACGCCGATAACATTTTCTTTACCGAGTGCATCGACGGCAATTGCCGCGGTAAGGGCGGAATCTACTCCGCCGCTTAAGCCGATGAGAGCTTTTTTGAAGCCGTTCTTTTTAATATAATCTTTAGTTCCCAGCACAAGCGCTTTATAAATTTCTTCGATGTCATCGACTTTTGTTAGAGCAGATTCAGATTTTATATGTCCGTTCGTTTCTACATCGGCGATAAGTAAATCTTCTTCGAATGCCTTTGCGCAGGCGACAAGGTTTCCGTCTGAATCGACAAAAATACTTCTGCCATCAAAGACGAGCTCGTCCTGACCGCCGACGATATTGCAGTAAGCGAGCGGACAGCCGAAGGTTTTGGCGCAGGTTTCCAAAACAATCAACTTCTGATTTATCTTTCCAGCATAGAAAGGCGAAGCGGAGATGTTGACAATAAGGTCTTTTTCGGTAACGCCGGCCAGAAACTCTTTGAGCCAGTTTAAGTCCCAGATGTCTTCGCAAATTGTGCATACTACGGATAAATTTTTTATTTTTATTACTACCGGCTCGGTGCCGCCGACGAAATATCTTTTTTCGTCAAAAACCCCGTAATTCGGCAGCAGGGCCTTGCGGTAAACTTTTGTGATTTTTCCTGCCTGAAGTATTGCGAGCGAATTGAAGCATGCCCCGTCGTCGGCTTCAGCGAAACCAGCCATAATGGTTATATCGGGGCAATCTTTCGCAAGCTGCTGTATCGCTTTTTTATTTTCAGCGAGAAAATGTTTTTTGAGCAGCAAATCTTCCGGCGGGTAGCCGCAGAGGCACAATTCCGGAAAGACAAGCAAATCGAGTTTTGCCTCTTTTGCGCGGTCGTACATCAGTTTAATTTTGGCCAAATTGGCGGCAAAATCCCCGACAGTTGTGTTTATTTGCGCTAAACCTGTTTTTAAGCTCATTAATTTTCCGTTTTTTGGCTATTTTACAGATTATTTACTTATTGTCCATAAGCCATTTATCAATTCTGTCGGCGGCTTTTCTGCCGGTATCAATGGCTTTTACGACCAGCGAAGCGCCAAGCATCGAATCGCCGGCGGCAAATACGTCCGGTACGCTGCTTTGGAAATTGTTAGCCGCGATATTGCCGTTCTCGTCGAGTTTTAATTTAAGGCTTTGAACCAGGCCTTCATATTTAACATGTAGAAAGCCCATCGCAAGAATTACAAGGTCGGTTTTTATGGTGAATTCCGTATTCTCTATCTCTTTGATATTCCAGCCTTTAGGAGTTTTTATCCATTCAACACTGCAGCCTCGCAGTTCGCTTACGTTCGTTTCTGCGCCTGAAAGTTTGGTTGTTTTAACGCCCCAGAGTCTTTCGCAGCCTTCCTGGTGCGAGGAGGAGGTTCTCATAATTCTGGGCCACATCGGCCAGGGGGTATCTTCAGGTCTAATGTTTGGCGGTTTTGGCAGGATTTCAAGCTGATAGATTTTTTTCGCGCCCTGTCTGCGTGCGGTGCCGACACAGTCGCTGCCGGTATCGCCGCCGCCTATTACAACAACGGATTTGTCTTTGGCGGAGATTATTTTACCGGCAATTGTTTCGCCGTTACAGATTTTATTCTGCTGCGTTAGGTAATCTGTCGCGAATACGACATTTTCATAACCTCTGCCGGTAATGGCCAAATCTCTTGGCTCGCCTGCTCCCATAGCGAGGCAGATACAATCGAACATTTTTTTCAGATAATGAGCCGAGATATCTTTTCCGACCTCAACGCCGGTCTGAAATTCAACTCCTTCAGCGGCGAGTTGAGCCAATCTTCGGTCGATAACATTTTTTTCGAGTTTGAAATCCGGTATTCCGTATCGCAAAAGGCCGCCGATTTTTTCATCCTTTTCAAAGATGACAACGCCGTGTCCCGCACGGACGAGCTGCTGCGCAGCGGCAAGACCTGCCGGGCCGGAGCCGATGACGGCGACTTTTTTACCGGTTTTTTGTTTTGCTATAACCGGTTTTATCCAGCCATTCTCGAAACCGCGTTCGACAATCTGGAATTCAATCTGTCTTATAAAGACCGGCTCGTCATTTATCGCCAGCGTACACGCCGTTTCGCAGGGAGCAGGGCAGATGCGGGCGGTAATTTCCGGAAAATTATTCGTCGAGTGGAGAAGCTGGCAGGCTTTTTGCCATTGCCCCTTATAAATCATATCGTTGAATTCCGGTATATTGTTTCCCAGAGGGCACCCCAAACCGTGACAGAAAGGTATGCCGCAATCTATGCACCTTGCCGCCTGCTGGATAATATCGTCGGGCGTAAGAGCCAGTTCGACCTCTTTGAAATCGATTATTCTCTGTTCAATCGGTCTGTAACTGGTTTTTTTGCGTTTATATTTTAAAAAGCCTTTTATCTCAGCCATTAAAACACCTCTTCAGTGGCAGGGGTTGTTTCCGTATGTCTCTGTTCGGCGGCTCGCATTTTCTCAAGTGCTTTTCGATAATCAATAGGTATAACTTTGACAAATCTGCCGAGCATATCAGACCAGGAATCTAAAATCCTCCGGGCCTGTTTGCTTTGTGTCCATTTGTAATGTTTTTCGATAAGTTCTTTCAAAAGTTTTTTGTCTTCTTTGAGCCGGATGCTTTCGAGCTCAACCATATCGAGATTGCAGAGCGTATCGAACAATTGCATTTCGTCGAGGACATAAGCGATGCCGCCGCTCATACCTGCGCCGAAATTGCAGCCGGTGTTACCGAGCACAACTATCGTTCCGCCTGTCATATATTCGCAGCCATGGTCGCCAAGTCCTTCTACTACGGCGATTGCTCCGCTGTTTCGTACCGCGAAGCGTTCGCCCGCCATACCGTTAATAAAGGCTTCGCCTTTTGTGGCGCCGTAAAGCAGAGTGTTTCCGGCGATGATATTTTCATTGGCGATGAACGGCGATTTTTCAGGCGTTTTGACGACGATTCTGCCGCCTGAAAGGCCTTTACCGAGATAATCGTTGCTCTGTCCGGTAAGTTTGAGCGTAATTCCCGGCGCAAGGAACGCACCGAAGCTCTGTCCTGCCGAGCCGCTGAATTCCAATTCGATGGTATCATCCGGCAAACCGGCTGGGCCGTATTTTTTTACGATATAGTTGCTTATTATCGTGCCGACCGTCCTGTTGACGTTGCGAATCGGCATCTGGACTTTTGCTTTTTGTTTACTGTCGATAGCGGTCTTTATTTTTTCAAGAATCTGCCAATCGAGATGGTCGGCCAGTTTGTCCGGCTGGGGATGAATTTTTCTTATCGCTCTGCCGTCCGAAGCATCCGGCTGATAGAATATAGCGGAAAAGTCCAGACCTTTCGCTTTGTAATGGTCGATTGCTTTTTTCGTAAGGAGCATATCGACTCTGCCGACCATATCCTCAAATTTTCCAAAGCCCAGTTGAGCCATAATTTTCCGGACTTCTTCGGCGACGAAGAACATAAATCTTTCGATGTATTCCGGTTTGCCGGCAAATCTTGCCCTTAATTCCTTATCCTGCGTGCCTATGCCGAAAGTGCAGGCGCCTTCGTGGCATTTGCGGAGCAGGGTACAGCCCAGCGTAACAAGAGCGGCTGTGCCGAAACCGAATCTTTCAGCGCCGAGCATCGCACCGATAACAACATCCCGTCCTGTTTTTATTTGCCCGTCTGTCTGAACTGTTATTCTGTCGCGGAGATTGTTGTTTACAAGTACCTGCTGCGTTTCGGCAAGCCCGAGTTCCCACGGACAGCCGGTATGTTTGATTGAGCTGAGCGGGCTTGCGCCTGTTCCACCGTCGTGTCCGCTGATTAAAACTTCGTCGGCGTTGCCCTTTGCGACGCCTGCCGCGATGGTTCCTACACCGATTTCGGCAACAAGTTTAACCGAGACTTTTACGCCAGGATTGCTGCATTTGAGGTCGTATATAAGCTGGGCCAAATCCTCGATTGAATAAATATCGTGGTGCGGCGGGGGCGAAATCAGGGTAACGCCCGGCGTGGAATACCGGAGCCTTGCGATTTCTTCAGTTACTTTGTTGCCCGGCAGCTGGCCGCCTTCGCCGGGTTTTGCGCCTTGTGCCATTTTTATCTGCAGTTCTTTGGCGTGAGAAAGATAATTTATAGTTACGCCGAACCTGCCGCTGGCGACCTGTTTGATGCCGCAGTTTCTTGAAGTTTCATTTTTTTTCTCAATATATCTTTTTTCGTCTTCACCGCCTTCGCCCGTATTGCTCATACCGCCGATTTTATTCATTGCTATCGCAAGACATTCGTGAGCTTCTTTGCTTATCGAGCCGTGGCTCATAGCGCCGGTGCAAAATCTTTTTACGATTTCACTTGCCGGCTCAACATCTTCAATCGGAATCGGCTGGCCTTCTTTGAATTCAAAAAGTCCCCGCAGCGTGCAGAGTTTTTCTCCCTGCTGATTGACGGCATTCGCATAGTCATCATACGCTTTCTGGTCATTGTTTCTTACGGCATGCTGGAGCCGGGAGATTGTTATTGGATTCCACAGGTGCGCTTCGCCGGAATTTCTGAAGTGGTATTCGCCGCCGAATTCCAGTTCAAGCTGGCCGCCTTTTCTCGGCTCAAACGCGTTTTGATACCTGGCAAGCGTTTCTTTCGCTATTTCTTCAAGCCCGATTCCTTGTATTCTTGAACTGGTATTTGTGAAAAATTCTTTTATAACTTCCTTATTGAGACCTATTGCCTCGAAAAGTTGAGCCGTATGATAGCTTCTCAGGGTCGAAATTCCCATTTTGCTCATAGTTTTAAGGATACCTTTTTTAATCGCGGCGATGTAATTATCCGCAATCTGCACCGGCTCCATATTTGCCGGCAGGTCGCCTTGTCTGTGCATTTCGTCAAGGCATTCAAATGTAAGATACGGATTTATCGCGTTTGCGCCGTAACCGCACAAAAGACAAAAGTGCATTACTTCCCGCGGTTCGCCGCTTTCGACGATAATACCTGCATCGGCCCTCAAGCCGGCCTTGAGCAGTCCCGTATGAACGGCGGCGGTTGCCAGTAATGAAGGAATCGGTGCCAGGCTCTGGGATGAATTTCTGTCGCTGATTATTACCAGACAGGCGCCGTTTTTCACAGCAGCCTGAGCATCGTTAATGAGTCTATCAATTCCGTGCCGCAAGCTCCCGGCAGGGTCATTTGTTTGTGCGTCAAAAAGTGCCGAAACTGTAGCAACCTTAAAATCTTTCATCTTTACCGATCGCAATCGCTCAATATCTTCGTTTGTCAGGATTGGATGAGGCAGTTTTAATTGTCTGCAGTGCTGCGGCGTTTCTTCGAGAATATTCGGTCTTCTGCCGGTAAAGCCCATCAGGCTCATTACCAGTCCTTCACGCAGCGGGTCAATTGACGGGTTTGTAACCTGTGCGAAGAGCTGTTTGAAATAATTAAACAATAATTTTGATTTATTGCTCAGCACCGCCAGCGCAGCATCGTTGCCCATAGAGCCGACAGGTTCCTGCCCGTTGACGGCCATTGGAATAAGAATCATTTTTAATTCTTCGCGGGTAAACCCGAAGGCACGAAGTCTCTGGAAAATGGTATCGGAGTCGCTTGTTACGAGTTTGGGACTGTCGAAAAAGCCCCACAATTCGATGCGGTTTTCATCGAGCCAGCGTCTGTACGGTTTTTGTCTTGATATTTTACTTTTAATTTCATTATCAGTAACTATCCTGCCTTCAGCAGTATCTACGAGGAACATATGTCCGGGCTGAAGCCGGCCTTTCTTCCGGATTTTTTCAGGTGGAAATTCCACTACTCCGGCCTCGCTTGCCAGAATCGCAAGACCGTCTGTTGTTACGATATATCGGCAGGGTCTCAACCCGTTTCTGTCGAGCGTTCCGCCGATTATTTGGCCGTCGGTGAAAACCATCGCGGCAGGGCCGTCCCACGGCTCCATAATTGAAGAGTGATATTCATAGAATGCCCGCTTGTCTATGCTTATATGATATTTTTGTCCGAACGCTTCAGGAATCATCATCATCATAGCGTGCGGCAGAGACCTTCCGGAGCGAATCAGCAGTTCAAGAGCGTTGTCGAAACAGGCAGAATCGCTGCCGTCCGGCGTAAGTACTGGAAAAACATCCGGCATATATTGACCGAATTTTTCGCAGGACATTTTGTATTCTCTTGCGGCCATACAGTTTTTGTTTCCGCTCAATGTGTTGATTTCGCCGTTGTGTGCGATGCAGCGGAACGGCTGCGCCAGCCGCCAGTTTGGAAATGTATTAGTGCTGTACCGCTGATGAACTATGGCAAGTGCGCTTTTCAACTGCTTATCCGACAAGTCAGGGTAATATGCGGACAACTGCCAGGCCATAAACATTCCCTTATAGCAGATTGTTCTGCTGCTGAGCGAGCAGATGTAAAAGTCATTTCCCGCAGCGCCAAAATTTTCTCTTATCTGTTTTTCGGTGCGTTTCCTGGCCAGGAATAATTTTATTTCAAGCTGTTCATCCGCCAACCCACAGGCGTCAATGAATATCTGGCTGATATGAGGCTCTGCCTCGAGGGCGATTTTTCCGAGGCAGTCAGGCTTTACAGGTACGATTCGCTCGCCGAGTATTTTCATTCCGTGCAGTTCGATTGCCTGCTGGAAGATAGCATGGCATTTTTCGCGTAATTCATTGTCTTTCGGGGCAAAAATCATACCGACGGCGTATTTGCCTGGCTGCGGCAGATTTATATTGAGTTTTTTACTCTGTGCAAAAAAAAACTCGTGTGGAATCTGGAAAAGTATTCCCGCTCCGTCGCCTGTGGTTTCATCTGCGCCGGCGGCGCCGCGATGATGGAGATTTACGAGGATTTCCTTGCCATATTCAATAATGGAGTGGTCGGCTTTACCTGAAATGTTTACAACAGCCCCTATACCGCAGCTGTCCTGCTCGGTTTTTGTCTCATACAGACCGAAATCCATTTGTTTTGACGACAGTGTAAATCCCTCCGCAGATATCGACATTTTATAATAGATTTTATTATTTATGTCAATGTTATATATGTTCTTATAGATACGCTAACCCCTGCCGGTTTTTCTGGCCGGCAGGGGTCGTTGTGTATCAAAATATCGGTATTGTGCTAACCGGTATTAGCAATCGTAATACAGATGGAACTCGTGCGGATGCGGCCGCAGCGATATCTCATCTATTTCCTTTTCTCGTTTCCATTGAATCCACGTCTCGATAAGGTCGTTGGAAAAGACGTCGCCTTCGAGCAGGAATTTATGGTCTTTCTCGAGTGCACTCATCGCTTCTTCGAGGGAACCGGGTGCCTGTTTGGTGTTGGCCAGCTCTTTGGCGGAAAGCTCATAAACATCTACGTCCATCGGCTTACCCGGATCGAGCTTGCGATTGATACCGTCGTTGGCAGCCATAAGCATAGCAGCGAAAGTAAGATAGCCGTTGCAGCTTGGGTCTGGGCAGCGGAATTCGACACGTTTAGCTTTCTCACTCGGAGAATACATCGGAATTCGACAGGCAGCCGAACGATTACGGGCTGACATACAAAGATTTACCGGTGCCTCAAAGCCCGGCACAAGCCTGCGGTATGAATTTGTGGTCGGAGCTGCAAAAGCAAGGATGGCTGGTGCGTGAGCGATAAGCCCTGCGATCGAGTGCAATCCGAGTTCGGATAATCCTGCATAACCTTTTCCAGCGAACAGGTTTTTACCGCCTTTCCAGAGAGAGAAGTGTGTGTGCATACCAGAACCGTTATCCTGGAATATCGGCTTGGGCATAAATGTTGCCGTTTTGCCGTGACGCTTGGCTACGTTCTTGACGATGTATTTATACCACATAAGCTTGTCGGCCTGTTCGACTAACGGCGCGAAAAGCATGTCGATTTCGGCTTGTCCGCCGGTGGCGACTTCATGATGATGTTTCTCGACTACGATTCCGACTTTCTGCATTTCCTCGACCATTTCGGTTCGAATATCCTGCTGAGTGTCGGTAGGACTTACAGGGAAATAACCGCCTTTGTATGATGGTTTATACCCAAGGTTGGGTTCCTCGAAACGGGCGGTGTTCCATGACCCTTCCGAAGAATCGATTGAGTACATACCGGTATGCTGGTTCTGCTCGTAGCGGACTTCGTCGAAGATGAAGAATTCCGGCTCCGGGCCGTAATATGCGGTATCCGCCAACCCGGTCTTTTTCGCGAATTCAGCCGCTTTCTTGGCGATATTGCGCGGGTCACGATTGTAATCTTCGCGTGTAATGGGATCGAGGACGTCCGCGAGGACGCTCACTGTTGGCTTGGCGAAAAACGCGTCCATTACTGTGGTGTCCAGGTCTGGTACCGCCATCATATCGGACTGGTGAATTGGCTTCCAGCCGCGGATTGAGGAGCCATCGAAACCGAGACCTTCCTTCAATGACTTTTCATCCAAAAACTCCACTGGGAATGTGCAGTGCTGCCAGGTGCCCAGAAGGTCAACGAATTTCAAATCGACCATTTTGGCGTCGTTTTTCTTACAAAAATCAAAAAATTCTTTCGCGGTCATTTCTTATTTCCTTTCACTTGTGTTTTTTTGCCTGATATTAATTTGTATTTATTATATACGGACAAATTTATACAATCACCTGATAACTTTAATTATATGCAATAACTGTACCAGCCTGTATTTTAATACTAAAATTTCCACAGGTCATTGCCCTTAAAGATATTATGAAAAATTATAAATTCAATATAATTTTCCTTTATATACATTTTTGTAGATTTATTTAGAAATATCTACAAAAATGTATTTATTACAGATTTGTTCGCAAAAGCCGTATAAAACAACAAATATGTTACTTTTTAATTTATTATCCGATAGCTTCGCTGCCTCGTTCGTCGGTTCTTATTCTGACGCATTCGGGCAGGTCAACAACAAAGATTTTGCCGTCGCCGGTCTGGCCGGTCTTGGCGCCTTTCGTAATGGCTTTTATCGTTCGTTCGACAAAATTCTCATTCACCGCAATTTCAAGGCGGACTTTCCGCAGCAGGTTTCCTGTTTCCCTCACGCCGCGATATACTTCAGTTACGCCTTTTTGTCTGCCGTGACCGAGAACCTCGCTTACAGTGATAAGGTTTACCTCTTCTTTGTAAAGTTCTTCTTTCACTTGTTCGAGCCTGTGCGGCTGAATTATGGCTATTATCAGTTTCATATCCGGTTTCCTTTCTTTTATTCCAGCATTGTATATGCACGTTCATTGTGCTCAGTCAGGTCAAGTCCGATAGCCTCTTGTTCTTCAGTAGCTCTTACACCAATGACGACATCAATCAATTTGTAGATAATAAATGTACCGATGAACGCATAAATTACCGTTGCGGCTACCGCGATAAGCTGTACGAAAAGTTGTTTACTATTTCCCGCAAACAATCCATCGGCACCTGCCGGATTTATCAGTTTGGTTGCAAATAGTCCTGTCGCTATGGTTCCCCAAATACCGCTTATACCGTGCACGCCGAAAGCGTCCAGCGAATCGTCATAATGGAACTTACGTTTTACGAAACTTACGGCAATATAACAAAAGATACTTGCCGCGATGCCGATTATCAATGCCGCTCCTACACCGACAAATCCTGCCGCTGGTGTAATAGCCGCCAGTCCTGCAATTGCGCCAGATATGGTTCCGAGCATCGTAGGATTGCCGGTAAGCTTCCAGTCAATTAATGCCCAGGTCAGTGCCGCTGCGGCTCCTGCGGTATTTGTGACAACAAATGCGTTTACCGCTATGCCGTTTGCAGCTAATGCGCTGCCGGCGTTGAAACCGAACCATCCGAACCACAGCAAAGCCGCTCCCAAAACGCTGAACGGCAGATTATGCGGCGCGATGGAATATTTATCGTAGCAGGACCTTTTACCTATTACTAATGCGGTAACTAAAGCAGCAATACCGGCATTGATGTGAACGACAGTTCCGCCCGCGAAATCCATAACGCCCATATTTTTTAACCAGCCGCCGCTACCCCAAACCCAATGCGCAATTGGGTCATACACAAATGTCGCCCACAGCAGCGTGAAAATCAGATATGCCGAGAATTTCATTCGCTCAGCGAACGCGCCGATAATTAATGCAGGTGTAATTATCGCAAACATCGCCTGGAATATCATAAACGCCTGATGAGGAATTGTCGCACTGTACGCGGCATAAGGTTCCAGTCCGACTCCTCTAAGTCCGAACCATTGCAGCCCGCCCCAGAAGCCGTTCGATGGCGCGAATGCCAGACTGTATCCAAATAGTACCCATTGGATACTCAATGCCGCAAGGGCAATGAAACATTGCATAAGAATGTTGAGATAATTTTTTCGTCTGACAAGCCCGCCGTAGAAAAATGCCAGCCCCGGCGTCATCAGCATAACAAGTGCCGCCGATATAAGTACCCATGCCGTATCGGCACCGTCTATTTTTGGAATGACTGATGATTCCTCGGCGAGACATAAATTGGCGGCAAGACACAGAAATACCGCGCAGCAAATCAATTTGCGTACACTAACCTTCATTGGCACCACTTCCTTTCATTTTTTATGCGAATGTATTAGTTAGTTAAAATATTCAATTTTATATGATTATTTGTCGCAATAACTATGCCAATCTGTATATATTTTTATAAGTGCTGTTTGACGTGATACTTAAGGGATTTGCCGTTGAATTTGCACACTGCGGTTTTATACACTTTTGTAATTTGATTATCTAAAAATTACATTTTTGTATTTTTAATGATATCTTAGAGAATTAGGGGCTCGAGATTCGAGTCCCTAATCTCTTGGCACTTTTGGAAGTGGTGCCTTTTATACATACGACTGTTTAATGTCTATTATTATCCTATAGCTTCGCTGCCTCGTTCATCGGTTCTGATTCTTATGCATTCCGGCAGGTCAACAACGAAGATTTTACCATCGCCGGTCTGGCCGGTCTTAGCTCCTGTCGTAATAGCTTTTATTGCTCGTTCGACGAAGTTTTCATTTACTGCTATTTCAAGGCGGACTTTCCGCAGCAGGTTTCCTGTTTCTCTCACGCCGCGATAGACTTCTGTTACGCCTTTTTGTCTGCCGTGTCCGAGAACCTCGCTTACAGTGATGAGGTTGATCTCTTCTTTATAAAGTTCTTCTTTCACTTGTTCGAGTCTGTGCGGCTGAATTATGGCTATTATCAGTTTCATATCTGGTTTTCCTTTCTTTTATTCCAGCATTGTATATGCACGTTCATTATGTTGAGTCAGGTCAAGTCCAATAGCTTCATCATTGTCGGTTACCCTGACGCCGATAACTATATCCACAAGTTTAAATATGATATATGTTGCTATCAAACTGTACACCACAGTAACCGCCGTCGCTGTCAGCTGTATCAGCACTTGTTTTGGATTACCTGCCAGAAGACCGTTGGCGCCGGCAGGATTTATCAGTTTTGTCGCAAATATTCCTGTTGCGATGGCGCCCCACATACCGCCTATTCCATGGACGCCAAATGCATCGAGCGAATCATCGTAGCCGAATTTATGTTTTATGAAGCTGACCGCTATAAAGCAGAATACGCTTACCATTATACCGATTTCGATAGCGCCGCCTATGCCGACAAATCCCGCCGCAGGCGTTATGGCAACTAGTCCTGCGACAGCACCGGAAATGGTTCCGAGCATTGTCGGACTGCCGTTTAATATCCAGTCGATTAACGCCCATGTCAGTGCCGCTGCTGCCGCTGCGGTATTGGTAACGACAAATGCATTTACCGCCAGTCCATTAGCGCCCAGAGCTGAGCCGGCATTGAAACCGAACCATCCGAACCACAATAACGCCGCTCCCAAAACGCTGAACGGCAGATTGTGGGGCGGTATTGGGTATTTGTCGTAGCTTGTTCTTTTTCCTATCATTAAAGCGGTAACTAAAGCAGCAATACCGGCGTTGATATGAACGACCGTTCCGCCCGCAAAATCAAGCGTACCCATATTCTTAAGCCAGCCGCCGCTGCCCCAGACCCAATGCGCTATTGGGTCGTATACGAATGTCGCCCACAGCAGCGTAAAAATCAGAAACGCGGAGAACTTCATCCGTTCCGCGAATGCGCCAATAATAAGAGCAGGAGTGATTATCGCAAACATCGCCTGGAAAATCATAAATGCTTGATGCGGGATAGTAGCAGCGTAATCAGGGTAAGGCTCAAATCCGACCCCTTTAAGTCCGAACCATTGCAGCCCGCCCCAGAATCCGTTCGACGGCGCGAATGCCAGACTGTAGCCGAACAACACCCATTGAATACTCAGGGCAGCGAGAATAATGAAGCATTGCATCAGAACGTTAAGGTAATTTTTTCGTCTGACAAGCCCGCCGTAGAAAAACGCCAGCCCCGGCGTCATTAACATAACAAGCGCTGTCGAAATAAGTACCCAGGCTGTATCGCCGGTATCGATTTTAGAAGGTGTTGGAGTTTCTGACGCAAAGCAGAATGCGGCCGTTAAAGACAAAAATGCCATACATAAAATTAATTTGGACGCGCTAATATCCATGAGCACCACTTCCTTTCATTTTAAATTTGAATTCGTCTGTTAAAAATTCATAATTTCTATTATTTATTATATGCAAGAACTGTGCCAGTACATATTTTAGTTTTTAAGTAACGCAATTAAAAGGAGTTATGTGATATTATCTTTTTTGCAATAGTTTTTATATATACGTTTTTGTGGTCTAAATATATCAAATATACATTTTTGTATTTTATATGGATTGTCAGAGAATTAGGGACTCGAAAATGCGGGTCCCTAATCTCTTGGCACTTATTTAGGAAGTGGTGCCTTTATACAGACGACTGTTTAAGGTCAGTATTAATTTGGTCTGGTTATACTAATGCAGCATCGCCGTATTCGTCGGTGCGGATTCTTACCGCGTTTTCGATAGGGTAGACAAAAATTTTACCGTCACCGACTTTGCCTGTGAATGCTGTTTCACGGATAGCCTTGATTACTCCGATGACATCGGTGTCTCTTACTACTATTTCAATTCTTGTCTTGGTCAGCAATCCCACCTTGTAAGTCTTGCCTCGCACTTTTTGCTCCAAACCATTTTGCGTTCCATGTCCTTCAACTTCGGTGATTGTCAGACCTGGGCTGTCAATTGTCTCCAAAACGGCACACACATTGGCAACTTTGCTTGGTCGTACGATAGCTTCAATTTTTTTCATTTTTATTTCCTTTCACGTTTTTTTCCGGATTTAGATGGCGGCAATGCCTTTTTCTCCGGTTCGTATTCGCATTGCTTCTGACGCATCAATCACAAAAATCTTTCCATCTCCGGCCTCGCCGGTGTACAGGACCTCTCTCATAATGCCCATTACATACGCGACATCCCAATCTTTAACCAGTACGTCAATCCTTACTTTCGGAATAAAATACGTTGACTCGGCGGATGCAGATTTTGGGTCATCCGTTTCTAAATGACCTCTTTGTCTTCCGAATCCCTTGACTTTTGTTACGGTCATTCCCATAAGAAGCGATTCATCTTTAAGCACCTCACTAAGGATATTAAGTCTTTCAGGCCTAATAATGACCGAAATCATTTTTAAATCATAAGTTTTGCTGACGGTGCTGACCGCGACATACAGGAAGCTCATAATTGCCCATCCGCCGCAGATGTAGAAGCAAATTCTCGCTTCCGATTTTGAATCCGCATTTCCGATGGCATACAAATATATAATCGCTCCGAGCATAATTACATTGGTAATGACTCCAAATACCGGAATTATCCCGTGTTTGAAGACATTGTAGTCGGCTCGTTTCCTGAATGCTACGATGGTCCACACGCAGGTCAGGCCGTAGAGCACAAATGTTCCGAAGTTCGATGCCAGCGTAATGCCGGTAAGACCTACGACTGATTGCACGCCTATTGCGCCGATTATAGAGGTAACAATTACCAGCGTCCATAATGCAGTATGAGGTGTGCTGTGTTTGCTGATAAAGCTCAGATATTTCGGCAGTTCGAGGTCTTCAGCCATGCCGCAGGTTACTCGCACAGCGGTATTCATACAGCTTAAAGTTGTACCTATTACGGCGATTGCAACAGTGATCGCCATAGAAATCATCAGTGCAAAGCCCAGACCCGGCACGAGGCTGTTACCGATAATTGTTACCAGGTCTCCGATAGGAGCGCCAGATGCGGCGGCGGCAGCAATACCGGTTACAGCTTGAGTACCTGCTGTTCCAGTCAGTTTTTCGTTAATCATATATCCTGCGCCGAAGTATTCGAGCAGGTATGCGAACAACCCTTGAATCACCAGCGATAAAATGATGGCTTTGGGAATGGTTGTTTTTGGCTCTTTCGTCTCGGCGGCAAGAGCGGTGCAGCTTTCAAAACCGACCAGAATCAAAATCGCCAGGGTCGATTGAATCAGAACGCCGTTGAGCGAATGAGGC
>CAINDG010000053.1 GCA_903847315.1 uncultured Planctomycetota bacterium | reverse complement strand
CCGGCCCACCTTCATAATATCTGCGGCCGGTAAGAAATTCCTTTATCAAATTACTGCTTCGAATCCAACTGCTCACGGGAACCGTAAATCCCCTTTTTGTCCTGTGTACAATCTGACGAGGCAGGTATTTATCGGCTATTCTTTTCAAAAACCATTTAGTCGTCAGGCATCTAATTTTGTATTTATCCGGAAGTGACAGGACCAGTGGAACAAGTCGATAGTCCAGATACGGCACTCTCGCCTCCAAAGAGACCAACATCGAAGCGAAGTCAACTTTTTTGAGTATGTCTTCGGCAAGATAGTTATGAATGTCGTTCAACTGCACCGATAGCAAGCTGTCCTCGCTGCCGCAGGGGATAAGCTGCTCGTCTGGGATAAAGCCGCCTGTTAGCAGGTTTTTCCTGTTCGCCTCTGTGAATGTCGCCATCCAGTTAAGATGTCGCCTGTTGCAGCCCGCGTCGAAATCACGCAGAAATCTTTTCATTTTGAAGCCAAGAGTTACTTTTTTATCCGAAGGCGGAATCATATTCACAAGGAATCGAGACAATCCGGCAACCGAGGCGGGAATGAATTTCGCCAGTTTATACGCACTGTAGGTGTCATAGCCGCCGAACACCTCATCGCCCGCATCGCCTGACAGCGACACCGTAACCCTCTGGCGGGTAATTTTCGACAACAGATACGTCGGGAAAACAGAAGAATCGCCAAACGGCTCATCCATCGCTCCGATTATCTGCTGGATAATGTCTTCATTGACGTCCATATATTCGTAGTGATGGGCCGTCTTGATATACTCAGCCGCAATCTTTGAGAACTCCAGCTCGTTGTAGGACTGGTCTTTGAAGCCGATTGAGAAGGTGTCGAAGTCCTTTTTGTTTTTAGCAATTATTGCGGATATGAGCGATGAATCGACGCCGCCCGAAAGGAAACTTCCAACGGGCACATCGGCAATTAAACGCTTAAGCACGGCATCGGCAAGAATTTCCTCCGCCATTTCGAGCCGGTTTTGAACGGGTATTTCACTTCTTTTTTCTATTTCGGCTTCGAGGTCATAGTGTTTTGAAATAGAAAGCTTTTTTGTATTGAGGTCAAAGAGAATGCTGTGAGACGGTTTGAGTTTTCGGCAATTTTTGTAAATCGTGAAATCGCCGCCGATGTACTTCTGGTAAAAGAAGAAATTCGCACCTGCGGGGTCGGTTTCAAGGGCGATGTGGTGTTTTTTGATTGCTTTTAGTTCCGAGGCGAAGATAAAACGCCTGCCGTCGAAATAATAATAAACCGGTTTTATGCCGAACCTGTCACGCGACAAAAACAGCGTCTGTTTGTCCCTGTCATAAATGCAAAAGGCCCACATCCCATTAAATTTTTCGACGCATTTATCGCCCCAGCGGTGATAGGCAGCCAGAATAACCTCGGTATCCGTGCCCGATGTGAATTTATAGTCGAGGGTTTGAAGTTCGTCCCTTATTTCCTGGAAGTTGTAAATTTCACCGTTGAAGACAATGGCAAGGTTCTGAAAATACAT
>CAINDG010000052.1 GCA_903847315.1 uncultured Planctomycetota bacterium | reverse complement strand
TATTTCGGAACCGGCTTTCTTCGCCTTCATGCCGATTTTACCGCCCTCCGGGGTAAATTTAACCGCGTTTGAAAGCAGGTTATAAAGTATCTCTTTTACCTTAAGCTCATCCCCCTCAATATTCGGCAGATCTTCGGCTATTTCAAGCAACATTTCAATCTTCTTTTTGCTTACCATATCCGCTATCAACAATGAAATATCATTTAACAGGCTTTTCATGGGTAAACTGGATGATGCCAGCTTCATCTTTCCGGCTTCAACTTTTGACATGTCAAGTATCTGATTTATCAATAAGAGAAGATGTTTGCCGCTGGCTAAAACATTATTAACGTATTGCTTCTGTTTCTCATTAAGCAGTCCAAAAGTTTCGTCGTATAACATCTCAGAAAAACCGTTAATGGAATTAAGCGGGGTCCTGAGCTCATGCGACATGTTGGCCAGGAACTCGGATTTTGCCCGGCCAACACGTTTTAACTCGGCGGCCAACGCCTGTAACTCTTCATGGTTTTTTTTCAAACTTTTTTCTTGCTCCATTTGCCCAGTGACATCACGAAACACTAGCACGGCACCGAGCACCTGACCCTCGCGGTTACGAATTGGTGCGCAACTGTCGGCGATAGCGCACTCGCTGCCAGTGCGTGAGATCAGTATGGTGTGATTGGCCAGACTCTGTCTAGTGCCATGCGCCAGAGTTTCCTTTATTGGACTCTTGGAAGGTTGACGGGTTTTCTCGTTGATGATGCGAAAAATCTCGTCAGCCGGACGTCCGGCAGCTTCCGCCAGCGTCCAACCGGTGAGTTGTTCGGCAATAGAATTTAAGAACGTAACATGCCCTTTGGCATCGGTGGCCATCACCGCATCGCCAATAGAGCTAAGCGTAACGGCAAACTTTTCCTCACTGATCTGCAAGATGATATTGGACTGCCGCAGTTGTTTATTCGTATCCTCCTGAATCTTAAGCAAATGCTGTGTTTGGAGATGAACTAAATTTTTGAGCCGATTCCGTGTATCCCAATAGATCAAATAGGCAAACGAAAGTGCAAGCAGCAGCATAATCAGAACTGCAGTAACAATAAGGACAAACAGAAGATGCATATCCGCTTGAAACTGTGCGTCATATTGCGCCAACGCGCCTTGCTCTATCCGGCTAAAAATTTTCATCTTAGCACGAATCGAATCCATTAATGGTTTGCCGTTACTACCACGTACATTTGCCAATACGGCAGCCATATCATTGCTACGGCTCAGCTCAAGGTTATGCGACAGAGACGACAATTTGGATTTTATCAACGGGGCCAGAGCGTCCAATTGTTCACGACTAGCGCTAATTAAGGTGAGTTTACGCAATTCTTCCAAATGGCCGCTAATGATATCGCGCACCGCCAAATACGGTTCCAGGAAGGCCTTGTCACTGGTCAGAAAATAGCCGCGCAGACCGGTCTCGGCATCTACCAATTCAGACATAAGATCGTCTGCGCTGTTTAACACAATAAAGGTGTGCTGCCGCACCTGGGCTACTTCCTCGACCCGCCTAAAAACCGAAAACGTACGCTGCGCCACCACCACTACTATTATCAGCAGCACCACTCCAATAAACGAAACAATACCTTTATGAATATTTTTCATGAAAATTCATCCTATTAAGCCACCAACGAATCTAAAGGGTAAAGCAATAACCCAACCAATCACATTAACAGTATGACTTAAAATTCCAGGATGTCCAATCATCTTTTCGGTACCTATTATATCGACTGATGTGCCCCGCTTGATATTTGTACCACTGAAATGGTACAAATCTAGGCAGACTAGGTCAATATCGTCGGGAAGATAGGTTAAAAGCGGTACAAAAATGACTGGGAGCAGTCCATTTTGGAATGAGAGAGAACTTACTGGTAGCCCTTTCCCGTATCGGTACGGGAATACCTCTCTTATTTATACAGGCGTATTATAGCCACAATACCATATTATGGCAAGGAATTTTGGACT
>CAINDG010000051.1 GCA_903847315.1 uncultured Planctomycetota bacterium | reverse complement strand
TGTCTCATAAATACTTCGACATCTTTTGCGTCCGACGGTTTTAAACTAAATTGCGGAACAGGGCTGTAAATTAACAGATTTATTTTTGCATTTAACTTTTTGGCTAACGCCGCAAGCTTTTCGGCATCTTTCAATGAATCATTTTTTCCTTTTATAAGCACATATTCAAAAGTAAGCGCGCCTTTTGCGGTCTTTACAAAATCTTCGCATGCTTTAATAAGGCCTCGGAGCGGATATTTTTTATTAACCGGCATAAGGCTGCTTCGAACGCTGTCGTCGGCGGCGTGTAGCGAAATAGACAGTTTAATCGCTGTCTTCAAATCCCCTAGCGCTTTTATTCCGGGTATTATGCCGCACGTAGATACGGTGATCCTCTTGGCTCCTATGTTCATGCCCTCCGGGTCAGTCATGATTGAAATAGCCTTTGATACATTTTCATAATTATCAAGGGGCTCGCCCATACCCATAAATACGAAATTCGTTATCCCGTGCCTCAGGTTATGCTCCAGAAATAACGCCTGATTTAATATTTCCGGCGCATCCAGATTTCTGACAAAACTTTTGAGGCCGCTTGCGCAAAAAGAACATGCATACTTACAGCCAATCTGGGTAGACAGGCAAATGGTCTTCCTGTCTTTTGCACGTATCAATACGCTTTCAATAAAATTATTGTCTCTGAGTTTGAACAAAAACTTTTCTGTACCGTCGGAAGATTTCAGGTGTTCTGCCAGTTCAAGAGGCCCTATCCTATATTTGCCATCCAGTTTCTTTCGCAATGCCGGCGGCATGTTAATCATCGCGCCAAAATTGCGCAGGCCTTTCTTGTATAGCCAGGAAAATATCTGCTTTGCCCTGTAATCCGGCTCTCCGATATAAGTCATCTGGCCGCGCAGTTCTTCTAATGTAAAATTCATTATATCGTCTTTAATCATAAATTACCTGTCTTCCGGATACGAGGTATTCCTGGCTGCCCCTAAAAATGGCCTTATGCCGACCATGCTGAAAAACAGACGGTCACTGCTTATATGCTCGACCTGCCTGACTTCTTTTAATTTCATAGGGCCGAATAAGGCGACTATAAGCCTAAGGAGCGCCGAAATAACAAAAAGCGAAAGGATATTATAACCAAACATCGGCGGCATCTTGTCGACTAAGAATCCTCCGAGTAATGCACCGGCACATAATGCTAATCCGTTAAGAACGTTGAAATACGCTATGCACCTTGTCCTCTTTTCCGGCGTAACGGAATCATATATGAAATTCGATGCGCAAAGATTGAATCCGGCCCACGCAAAACCGGAAATTACCTGCGCGAACAATAAAAAAATCGGATGCCGGCTTACGATCCACAACAGCGGCACTATTGCTATTATCGGCGAGGTAAACTTCATGACTTTAAGGTTGCCTACCCTGTCGGCATGCCTGCCCCATCGGCCCATCGCTATGAAAATCGTGAGTGTGGCTGTAATGGTAATCACTGTATAAAGGATATAACTAAAATGAAGATCTCGCAGCATAAAAACAGCGAAAAAAGGAGATGCCAGATTTACCGAAAAATTCAACAGCGCGACGAACAGGACAAACTTGGCAAAAT
>CAINDG010000050.1 GCA_903847315.1 uncultured Planctomycetota bacterium | reverse complement strand
TGCCGGCTGGGATTTTGTCAAGGTATGGGACATCGGCGAAGGTCAGACATATCCGTTTCTGCGAAAATATTTAATTGGCGATTTGAATTATGATAAGGCTGTAAATTTTGCCGACCTTTCGTTGTTCGTTGACCGCTGGCTGCAAGGCGATTAAAAAAACAGGGGAAAAAATACCCTAAAAACAATCCTCTTAAGGCATTTCACAGGCTGAAAAAAACTTGTACTTTCAGGATAAACAGTGTATCCTATATCATAGGTTGAGCCAGGAAGGAGTTTAAGTAAAGGAGAACTTAAAATGGCAAAATCAGGTTAAATAATGCCAACAAAACATAACGAATCCACCTGTTTATACAGCAGAACTATTCATATCCCCGGCAGGGGCAATGTGATTGATGAGGCGCATTGTCGAAAATGCCCGGATTATAATGATTGTTCGGCTTCAAGAAAAAAATCAATCTCACAAAAAATTATAGATTTTTTTACAAATCCGGCCAATCTTTATTAAAATCTTAACAAAATGAACCAAACTATCAAAAGACGATTGCCTGACTGGCTCAAAAGGCCTTTACCGGCAGGTGACAGCTTTAATAATACCAGCTCAACCATCGAAAAGCTTGGGTTAGAGACAATTTGCACAAACGCAAACTGCCCCAATAAAGGCGAGTGTTGGTCCCGCGGCACCGCTACCGTGCTTATCCTCGGCAATATCTGCACGCGAAACTGCAAATTCTGCTCGGTTGCCGAAGGCACGCCATTGCCGCTGGATAAAACAGAACCGCAGAGAATTGCAGAATTGGCAAAACAACTGAAAATTAAATACCTCGTCATCACTTCCGTTACAAGGGATGATTTGCCTGACGGCGGCGCTTCGCAATTCACAGACGTTATAAATACTGTGCGTCAAAGTGTCATTTCGACCGAAGTGAGACCCGATGATTCGGGACGAACGAAGCGGAGAAATCCGTCATCATCAGATTTCTCGACTTCAGCCGCTTCGCGGCTTCCGCTCGAAATGACAAATGATATAAAATTTGAACTTCTCGTGCCTGATTTTAAAAACTGTCAGCAGAAAGCCCTTGAAATACTATCAGCCGCCCTGCCGTTTGTGTTCGGCCACAATCTCGAAACCGTGCCGAGATTATATTCAACCGCAAGGAGCGGAGCGGATTATCAGGCTTCTTTGAAACTTCTTGAAATGGCAAAAAAACTTTTGCCCGACACGCCGACAAAATCTTCGATTATGCTCGGCCTTGGCGAAACGGATGACGAAATTGAGCAGGTATTGGCAGACCTGCGAAATGTAAAATGTAATCGCATAGCAATCGGCCAGTATTTGAAACCCTCGAAAGATTCGCTTGATGTCGTCGAATATATTCACCCTGAAAAATTTGACTATTGGGCAGGCCGGGCAAAACAACTCGGCTTTGATTGGGTTATGTCCTCGCCATTTACCCGGAGCAGTTATCACGCGGAGACTTCGGAAGCGTAATTAGGGATGTTTTTTGACTTTTAATTTTAGGTTTTTGCCTCTATAATACCCCCGAAAAATGAAAAACGGCTCAAATTACAATCATCCTAAAAATAGTACTGACGAGCAGGACTTGCTGCATCGTTACGTTGCAGGCGACAAAAACGCCTTTGAGGAAATCGTAACTCGATATAAAGACCCGCTTTATGCGTTTTTAAGGAGATTTCTAAATCAGCAGCAGCTTGTGGAAGAGGCCTTCCAGGAGACTTTTTTACAACTTTATCGGAGCCGAAAAACGTTTGAAAAAGACAAGCCTATTCGGCCATGGCTGTTCACAATAGCCGCAAATAAGGCGAGAGATACCCTGAGAAAACAGCAAAGACAGGACACCGTCTCTATCGGTACTATGGCTGAACCTACAGACCTCAATGTTGACGATGTTCTAAACTCCCTAAAGGCTTATGAAATAACGCCTTATGACGAAGCTGAAAAGTCGGAACGGGCTGAAAAAGTCAGACAAATCATAGCGGATATGCCGGGGAATCTTCGCGAAATTCTCCTTTTAGCCTATTTTGAACAATTTTCTTACAAACAAATGGCTGACATGTTGAGTATACCAATAGGGACGGTGAAGAGCCGGCTTCATACAGCCATAGTATTTTTTACTAAAAAATGGAAATCGATGAGCAGTGACGGAAATTTGTAATGGATACACTCAATAGGGAACAACGAGACATACTCCTTGATTATTATTTCGAATGTGCAGACCAGCAGGAAAGTGAAACTGCAAAAGAGCTTCTGGAATCACACAAAGGCGCGATAGAATTCTATAACAAACTTAATCATTCTCTTTCGCCTCTCGAACATCTCGACCACGAAGCACACGCAGTCTGTCCCGACCATCTCGTTGAAAAAACACTTCAAAAACTCTATCTGCATCAGTCCGATGCATCATTATCCAGTGCAGAACGGCTCGAAAAATTACTGCAGGCTGAAAGTGAAAAAATCGTGACAAAACGGCCGAGCTTCTGGCGAAACTTCGCTGAATCAGCGGCAATAGCAGCCGGTGTATTTATTATCGCCAGCATATTCATTCCTGTAACAAGACAAATGCGGGCACAGGCATGGCAGACCGCCTGTCAAGCGAATCTCGCGAAAATTAGTCAGGGTATGACTCAATATTCCAGCGAACATAACGGCTCTTTGCCGGCCGTCGCCACTAAGGCAGGAAACCCGTGGTGGAAGATAGGCTCAACTCAATCTGAAAATCAGTCCAATACAAGACACCTCTGGGTACTCGTAAAACAGAATTATCTCGGCCCGGAGGTTTTCGTATGCCCCGGCGGCAACGGAGGAAAACCCATAAAACTCGACCGTGCCCAAATCGTAAACCTCGCTGATTTCCCAACCAGGCAGCACATAACTTATAGCTTTAAACTCATCAGCGAACCCAATAAGGCCTTTTATCCGAAAAGTACGACGGCACTGATGTCGGATGTAAATCCGATTTTTGAAGCCTGCGTTAGAAATCCCGGCTGTGTATCGAAAAATGAATTCGACCCTGTTACATTAAGCGAAAAACTGATGAGAGTTAACAGCAGCAGCCATCGCAGCAAAGGACAAAATATTATGTTCAGCGACGGCTCTGTAAAATTCTCATCGCAGAGAGTTGTTAATGAAAACGACGATATCTTTACCTTGAAAAATCTTAACACATATCGCGGCACTGAAACGGCAGGCAATGAAAAAGATGTCTTCTTAGTGCCGTAATAAAAATAAGGCTGTAGAATCCCGATGAATCGGGATTATAGATTTATTAACCTTTTTTAACCCCGCCCAAGATGGCGGGGTTTTTTTATAGAGTTCATTTCCCCAGGCTAACCAAAAATATATTAGCAAAACAGGCTGGGGGTTGTTAGAATCATTTCGTTAAATCTTTGTGCTGCACAGGTTAAGATTAACCGTACAATCAGGAATTTAATAGGGACGTGTCAAGTGATACTGTATTCTGTTGCAACGATTGTAAAAAGGTTCGTCAAATCCAAATACCTGCCCTGGGTATTTGGGGCCGCAGCCATAGTTGTGATGCTGCCCGCATTGAAAACAGGCCTTGTAATGGACGACCTTATTCAGAGGAATGTTCAGCTTAAGCCTTCCGAGATACCGAAGGGACTTTATCGAACCGGCGCTGTCCCGAACAATACAGGAAAACTATCAACCGTACTGTTTGAAACATTTGGTTTCTCGCGTGACAGAGAACTATGGAAGAAAGGCAAAAATTACGGGATTTTTCCCTGGTGGCTTTCTGACGAGACCAAGTGCTCCCTTTGGCGCTCGTTTACCGCCTTTACACACTGGCTTGATTATCGCCTGTTTCCTGATTCGCCAATTCTTATGCACGCGCATAATATCGCATGGTTTGCGGCAATCGTATTCCTGGCGGCAGTTATTTACCGCAAAATAATCGGGCCAACCGGTATTGCGGCATTGGCGGCGCTGATGTTTGTTCTGGACAGTAATACCTATTTTCCCGTAATGTTCGTTGCCAACAGAGGATTTATAATTGCACTTTGTCTGGGTCTGCTGAGTTTCTATATGTACTATAAATGGCGATCGACGAAATCAGCGTTTGCCGCGATATTATCCGTAATCTTTTTTTCACTTTCACTCCTCTCAAACGAAGCGGGAGTTTCGACATTTGCTTTTATCCTTGCCTACGCCTTTGTATTAGATAAGGCGTCATTGTCAAAACGGTTTTTGAGTCTGCTGCCTGCAATCTTGATAATTATTATCTGGAGAATTGTTTACCAGTCGCTGGGCTATGGCATTTCCGGATTCGGCGAAGCCTATCTTGACCCCGGCCGCGAGCCGCTGAAATTTATGTATCATCTGCCCGCGTACCTTACTGCTATTATCGCCGGCCAGCTTTCTTCGCTGCCGCCGGATCTTATGATGGCGTTCAATGCCCAATGGTTTAGAAACATTTTTATTTTCTACATTATCTTTGCCGCAGCGGCTATGGTTCTGCTGCTGCCTGTCATTTGGAAAAACACTCTCGCCCGGTTCTGGTTTGCGGTAATGGTATTTGCCGCTATTCCTATCGTCGCAGCACCGATAGGCAAGAATTTCGGGTTTGTAGCGATAGGAGCCTTTGGGTTAATCGCCGTTTTTGCAGGCGACTTGATAAAGAACCAAAGCCGGCTGCCGGCATCGGGGCTCTATAAATATCCCGCCTGGATTCTATGTATCATTCTTCTTGTCGCTCACATCCCTCTGGCCGCTATTTCGAGATATACCACGCCGAAAATCGCTCCTGCAGCGCTCGGCAAGATGGCTAATATCGCAGGTCTCAACAAAGTTTCGCTGTCGAGCGACTCTGATGTTGTTATCGTTAATGCTCCCTGCCAACTCTCTGTCAGTGCAATGCCGTTTAATGCGGCTTACTACGGCCGAGCTGTCCCGCAATCCATACACGCGCTGGCGTTTGCCTATACGGCTCTCGAAATCAAAAGAATTGATGATAAAACGCTCATCATCACAAGTAAAGAGACCAATATTTTTACCTCTAATCAAAGCAGCCCGTTACATTTCTCTCACTTGTTTGCTATTTTCGACAGACTCTTTGTCAGCAGCGAAATGTTTGAAAAAAGCCGCAGATTCGTTCTTGAAGGTATGACAGCAGAGATTTTGGCTCTGGACAACAACAATCTGCCAAAAGAAGTGGCTTTTACTTTCGATGTTCCGCTTGAGGATAAAAGATTTTGCTGGCTGCAGTTCAACTGGAAAACGTTCTCATACGAACCCTTCAACCTGCCTGCAGTGGGCGAAATAATCACAACTCAAGGCCCACCAGACGTTAGTTTCCGTAAAGCAGTGCGTTTTATGGTTGGCGGTGGTTAAACCAAAACCAAAAAATCATTAGCTTAAACAATCCTTTTTTGTTAGAATTTCTGTTTTAAATCTTTACGCCACACAGTTTAACTTTATAATTGGACAATAGTTATGACAGAAGAATTATCAAAGGTATATGAGCCAAGTCAAATAGAACGCCTTGCGGATGAAATCTGGCTCAAAGGCAATTACTTTCATACTGAACCTCCAGCTAAAGGCGGAAGGAAAGGCCATCCATACACAATCGTAATCCCCCCGCCGAACGTTACCGGCGCACTGCATCTCGGTCACGCGATTGACAATACCATCCAGGACGTTCTCGTTCGTTTCAAACGTATGCAGGGATTTAATACGCTCTGGCTGCCGGGGACTGACCACGCAGGTATCGCAACACAATCTGTCGTAGAAAAAAATCTCAAGGCAGAAACTGGAAAAACAAGACACGACATCGGGCGCGAAAAATTAGTCGAAATGATTTGGGACTGGAAAAAGCAGTACGGCAACAGGATTCTCGAACAATTAAAACGAATCGGGGCAAGCTGCGACTGGGAACGAACAAGATTTACACTGGACGAAATGTGCGCAAAGGCGGTTCGGCATACATTCGTAAATCTCTTTAAGAAAGGTTTGATTTATCGCGGCAAAAGACTTGTCAACTGGGATTCGACCCTGCAAACGGCTGTCTCGGACGATGAGGTCGTTCATAAAACAGTGCAGGGCAATTTCTGGTATATACATTATCCGCTTGTCGAGAGCGGAGAATTTGTAACGGTCGCGACGACTCGGCCTGAGACGATGCTCGGCGATACGGCGGTGGCGATAAATCCAAAAGACAAACGGGCAAAGAAATTTGTCGGCAAAATGGTACATCTGCCGCTGACCGGCAGACAGATACCGATTATCTCGGACGATTATGTAAAACTCGGCGAAGGGACGGGCTTTTTAAAGGTAACGCCCGCTCACGACCCGAACGACTACGAAATCGGGCTGCGGAATAAACTCGAAATGATAAATATATTAACGTCTGACGGCAAAATTAACGAAAACGGTGGGAAATACGCGGGACTGGACAGATATAAAGCCAGAAAAGCGATTGTCGAGGATTTGCAATCGCAGGGTCTGCTTGAAAAGGTCGAGCCGCACGAGCATGAGGTAGGACATTCCGACCGCAGCGGCGATATAATCGAGCCTTATCTATCCGACCAGTGGTTTGTGAAGGTCGGGCCTTTGGCTAAAGAAGCGATAAAGGCGGTCGAGAGCGGCAAGATAAAGTTTCATCCGGAAAGATTTGCGCGGACGTATCTCGACTGGCTGTACGGCATCCGCGACTGGTGCATAAGCAGGCAGCTTTGGTGGGGACATCGGATTCCGATATGGTACTGCCAAAACTGCGGGCATAACAATACAGGTATCGAAGACCCAACACAATGCGAAAAATGTAAATCGAAAGATTTGCAGCAGGACGCTGACGTTCTCGATACATGGTTTTCATCGGCACTTTGGCCGCACAGTACGCTGGGCTGGCCGGAGCAAACGGAGGAATTGAAATTCTACTATCCGACAAATACGCTGGTGACGGCAAGGGATATCATAACCTTGTGGGTTTCGAGAATGGTTATGATGGGGCTGGAAAATATGGGTGAAGTGCCGTTTAGCGATGTTTTTATTCATCCGACGATTCTCGACGGCAACGGCGAGCGAATGAGCAAGAGCAAAGGAAACGGAATCGACCCGATTGATATTATCGATACTTACGGCGCCGACGCGATGAGGTTCAGCCTTTGCCAGATGACGACGGAAAGCCAGGATTTGAAACTGCCGGTGGTAAAAGACGACAAAGGCAGAAATATAAGCGAGAAATTCGATATCGGCAGAAACTTCTGTAATAAACTGTGGAACGCATCGAGATTCGCGATGATGAACCTTGAAGGCGTAAACTTTGACGCGTTCGATGCAAAAAAAATGACAATCACGGACAAATGGATTCTGTCGAGATTGTCAGAGACCGTAAGAGAAACAACGGAAATGCTCGATAATTTCGGAGTGAGCGAGCCGTTGATGGAAATATACCGGTTCTTCTGGAACGATTTGTGCGACTGGTATCTCGAATGGATAAAAGCGAGAATGAGAGACCCGGAACAAAAACAAATTCCGCAAAATGTGCTGGCGTTTGTGCTGGATTGCACGCTTCGGCTTCTGCATCCGTTTGTGCCGTTTATAACGGAAGGGATATTCCAGAAACTAAACGAAATCGCGCCGCAAAGAGGACTGAAAGGCCTGATAGAAATCGGCAAATCGGATGCTCTGATTATCGCAGACTGGCCGAAGATTTCAGATAAATTCTTCGAGCCGGAGTTTGAGAGCCAGATATCGATGGTTCAGGAAGTTGTTCGCGGGATACGTGAAATCAGGAATAAATATACCGTGCCGCCGAGCAGGAAACTAACGGGGTCGGCAAACGCGCCGGCGAAACAATCGAAAATTCTTAACGATAACGCGGATTTAATCTGCGACAGAGCCGGGCTTGATAAATTTACTGCTTCGCCAAACCAGATAAAGCCGGAAAATGCGGCCACGGCCGTGGTAGAACAGGTTCAGGTTTTCGTCGAGGGTTTGATTGACGCGGAGGCGGAAAGAAAGAGATTGGAAAAACAGAAAGAAGAAATACTGGCGGGTGTGAAATCCAACGAGGCGAAACTCGGCAACGAGAATTTTATATCGAGGGCAAAACCGGAAGTCGTAGAGCAGACGAAAGCGAGACTTGATGAGTTGAAAGAGCGGCTTGCGGCAATAGAGAAGAATTTGGCGGAATTGAAATAAAACTCCTATGGATATAGAGGTTGAATTATCACGGATAATAATAGACGAGGGCAGCGACCAGCAGGTAATCGTCTTAAAAGAAAAAAACGGCGGGCGCACGCTGCCAATCGTCATCGGCATTGTCGAAATAATGGCAATCGACAGAAGGCTAAAAGGCAAAACAACAATAAGACCTTTAACTCATGATTTGCTGGGCAATGTAATCGACGCGTTAGGCGCGAAAATTGAAAAAGTAGTTATAAGCGACCTGAAAAACCATACCTATTACGCAACAATACATCTGAGCATTAACGAGAAAAAGGTAGAAGTCGATTCGCGGCCAAGCGATGCGATTGCTATAGCCGCTGCTTCGATGGTGCCGCTTTATGCAGCGGAACAGGTATTTGAAAATCCCTAACCTTTGCCTTTGGCCTCATTGACCTTGACCGTGTAACCGCCGCAATCTTTTCCATTCAACGCGGTTATCGCGGCTTGAGCCTCAGCGTCATTGCTCATCTCGACGAAACCGAACCCCTTGCTTTTGCCTGTCTGGCGGTCAATGACAATATATGCTTTTTCGACCTTTCCGAATACTGAAAACAATGTTTCCAGGCTTGCCTGGTCTGCGTCAGGACTTATATTGCCGACATATAGTTTTTTACTCATTGCTATTCTCCATTTGGTTTTCTTTTTTGCGGCAGAAAAGAGTAACCATAATCAAAATACACACCGCAACGGTAAGCATAGAATCGGCGAGATTAAACGCCGGAAAATGCCAGTCTTTATAATAGAAATCCAAAAAATCGCGTACCCTGCCGTCGTTGAAAAGTCTGTCGTATAAATTGCCGCAGATGCCTGCCGCGAACAGGCCGAGCGCCAGGACAACAACCATCTGCAGTTTTTGGCCGAAGAGAAAAATAGAAAATACGATAATTATCGCTACTATGGAAATAACGACCAGCGACATAGTTTTGCCGGCAGCCATACCCCAGGCGGCACCCAAATTTTCGACAAGCACAAATTGAAAGAAACCATCTATAATGCCGTACCGCTGAGGAGCATGGGAACCGAGCCAATTGAAGACGGCGGACTTAGTCCATAAGTCGGCGGCAAAGCCAATCAAAAAAAACGGCCAGAATAAAAGATGCGCCGCGGCGACAGTTAATTCTTTGGTTAAAAGACCCCCTGTACAGGAACAGACGCATTTGTCAGAAATTTCGGCCAAATTTACACCATCAATCCGCAGAATATTTCCTGTATAACTTCAGGAGCTTATCCTGTGCTGGATTCAAATCGAGAGATTTGCTCCAGTGAGCAAGAGCCTGTTTTTTATAATCATTGGCATCAGCAGAATTATCGAAGCTTTTTGCAACCTTGTACTTCATCATATAAGCGACGCCAAGACCTTTGTGCGCACGCCAATCCGTGGGGCTTACCTCGACGGCTTTTTGGTATTTTTGGACGGCGAGGTCAACTTCACGCAACTTAAGATATATATAGCCAAGATGCCGCCAAGCTAAATCGTTGCCGGGCTGTTTGACAACGACGGATTCGAATAGTTTTTTCGCTTCGTCGAGTTTGCCGGCCTGCAGATAAGCCGCTCCAAGGGCGAACATAGTATTTGGGTCGTCCGGCTTGGTCTGAATCGCATTTTTGTACGACTCAATGGCCATTTCGTTGTCTTTTCGGGCGGTATATATGTCGCCCATAAGTTTATCGATTTCGCTGTCGGTCGGGTCAAGGTCTTTTGCCGATTTGCCAAATTCAAACGCTGACTGATAATCCCCGACTTTGTAATAAGCGTCCGCTGCGCCGCACAGGGCGGAAGTATTCTGCGGGTCGAGCTGACAGGCCTTTGCATAAGCTTTCGCGGCGGAAGTGAAATCGTCCATCATACGATACGCCCTGCCGAGACTGCAAAAATCGTCGAACGACCAGGGATTAAGCTCTGTGGCTTTTTGGTAAGCCTGAGCGCTTTCGGGGAATTTGTTTTGTTCAAGATAAATATTTCCCATAAGGGAATAGGCGAGTGCAAAATCAGGATTCTTTTCTACCGCCTGCTGGAGCTTGGTTATCGCCTGGTCAGGCGCGTTCGATTCGCTGAGCGTCATCGCATCAACATAAAGACTGACCGATTCGTCTTTTTTCTGTGCCTGCTGACAACCCGAGAACAAAGCTATACAAGTTCCTACAACAAGCAGTCGAATGGCAATAAACCTGAACTTGTGCGGCATAAGCAATCCTTTCATAAGCCAAATATTCGGTCCGGCTTTACAACTTTGGGGACAATTATACCAGAGTAAGAGACGCTGTCAAAAGGTTTTAAGAAAAGCTGAACGCCAAAGATTATCTTGCAAATCGGCGATTTTGACGATATAAATGCGGGATTAAACCGGACAATGTAAATTCAGGTAAAATAGCAAGGAAAGCAGACAAAGGCATGCGATACAGCGAGGCGTTAATACCGACCGTTAAAGAAGTTCCATCAGATGCGGAGATTCCAAGCCACCAGTTAATGATTCGGGCAGGATTAATGCGAAAACTGGCCAGCGGGACATATACTTACCTGCCGGCAGGCTGGCGGATACTGAAAAAGGTGATGAATATCGTCCGAAACGAGATGGACAAAAGCGGCGCACAGGAAATCCTGATGCCTTCCGTTCAGCCGATGGAATTATGGCAGCAGACTGGACGCAACGTCGATTACGGGCCGACGATGGCACACTTTACCGACCGGCACGGCAGAGAAAATGTCCTTGCGCCGACCGCTGAAGAAGTCGTTACCAATTTGGCAGCGGGAGAAATAAATTCATATAAACAACTGCCGATAAACCTTTATCAAATCAGTTTCAAGTTCAGGGACGAATTCAGGCCGCGGTTCGGCGTACTTCGAAGCCGCGAATTTATTATGAAGGACGCCTATAGCTTCCATGCCGATGAAAAGAGTCTCGATGATACATATAAAGTAATGTACGAAACTTACAAAAGGATTTTCAGCAGATGCGGCTTGAAGTATGTAATCGTCGAGGCGGAGTCCGGCGAAATGGGCGGAAGCGGGTCTCATCAGTTTACTATTCCCTGCGAATCGGGAGAAGATGTTATCGTTCAAACAGAAGACGGCAGCTACGCGACGAATATCGAAAAGGCGCCGGTCGATGCCCTGCCGGCCAAAACGGGAAATAAAAATTACAAACCAGTTGAAGAAATCAATACGCCTAACCGGAAAACCATCGAAGAAATCTGCGCATTTCTGAAAGCAAACGCGAAAGAGCTTATAAAAACACTCGTTTACAAGTCAGGAACCGATTTGATTCTTGCCCTTGTGCGGGGCGATTTTGAAATAAATCCGGAAAAGTTGCGATGTGTCGCCGGCAAGTCCATTGAGCTTGCCGATGAGCAGACGATTAAAGCCCTGACCGGTGCGGAAGTCGGCTTTGCCGGTCCTATCGGCATTACTCCGAAAATTAACAAACTTATTATCGACCATTCAGTCCTGACAATCGAAGCTGGCATAACAGGCGCCAATAAAACGGATTACCACGTTAAAAATGTTGTGCCGGGGCGGGATTTTCCAATAACGGGCAAAAATGTAATAATCGCCGATATACGAAACGCCGTCCAGGGCGATACGTATAAAGGGCAGAAACTCACATTCAAAAGAGGCATCGAAGTCGGGCAGGTGTTCAAACTCGGCACAAAATACAGCACGAAACTCGGCGCGAAATTTCTCGATAAAGACAGCACGGAAAAGTTCTGCATTATGGGCTGCTACGGCATCGGGATAAACAGAATCGTGGCCTCGGCCATAGAAATATCGCGCGATAACGACGGCATTATCTGGCCAATCAGCATCGCGCCCTTCGATGTGATTATTACACCTGCGGGCAATGGCGAAGAAATCGCAGCCGCGGCAGAAAATATTTACAACGAACTTACCGCTGCCGGCGCGGAAGTACTGCTGGACGACAGAGACGCCCGCGGAGGCGTTAAATTCAAGGACGCCGATTTGCTCGGTATTCCGATTCGCGTAACAATCGGCGCCAAATCACTCGCTGAAAACAACGCTGAAATCAAACTCCGCCGCGAAAGCGAAATAACAAAAGTTCCGCTTGTACAGGTAAAGGAAAAGATATTACAATTGATTGAGAAACTTAAGGCAGAACTGAATGTGGGAGCTTAAAAAACCTGACCCGGTAAAGCTGATTATCGGCATACTCGGCTGTAACGCCAATGCTCTGGACGCCGCTGTCGATATGATAAAGGCGAAATTCGGCGACTGCGACTTTCAAAGCCCGGTATGGCCTTTTACTCATACGGAATATTACGCCGAAGAGACCGGCAGGGAGATTTTGAAAAAATTCGTAACAGTGGAAAAACTGATTGCTCCCGATAAGCTTTCGGATATCAAGCATAAGACAAATAAAATGGAAGCGAAACTTGCCGACGTTCTGGACGGCGAGCTGAGAAGGCCTGTCAATCTCGACCCCGGCTATATCGAGCCGTCAAAACTGGTGCTTGCCAGTACGAAGAATTTTTCGCATCGGATTTATATCGGCAAAAAAATATGGGCCGAAGTAACGCTTATTTACAGCAAAGGCCAATGGACGTCATTCGAATATACGTTTCCCGACCATAAGGAACAGCGATATCATAACTTTTTCAGCCAGGTCAGGGAAAAACTTGTTCAACAATTAAAGGAGTAAATCCTATGGAAGATGCGCTTGGCGTATTTGCAGTACTTTGTTTTCTGGCGGCATTTGTCACCTCCATACTGTTGACGTTTGTCGCGAAAAGGATGGCCGTAAAATTCGGTCTGCTGGCCCATCCAACGGACGACCGCTTCCACAAGAAAATAATCCCAATGGGCGGCGGCATCAGCATATTCCTTACTATACTGCTGGCATGTCTGACGGTAACAGTCTTTATCGAATTTTTTATGTTCAACCAGACAACAGAACTTTTTGGGCGGAATTTCGAGCTTTATATCCAGGGGTTCGCAGCCAAAACAATACAATTATGGATAGCAATAGGATGCGCAGCCGTATTATTCCTGCTCGGTATGTGGGATGATATGAAAAATCTGGGACCTGTGCCGAAACTGGTGGTGGAATTTGCCGTCGCATTCGCCGCGGCATACTGGGGAGATGTCAGGGTGGAGTTTTTCATTGAAAGCAGGCTTTTAACATCCATTCTAAGCACTTTCTGGATTGTACTAATTATCAACGCCTTTAATTTTCTCGATAATATGGACGGCACCAGCGCAGGCATAGCCATAATTGTTTCTTTAATTATGTTTATCATTGCGATTCTTTCGAAGCAGGCTTTTGTCGCCTGTTTTGCAATGGTTTTCTCCGGTACATTGGCAGGCTTTTTGGTATTCAATTTTTATCCCGCCTCTATATTTATGGGCGATGCCGGTTCGCTGGTTGTCGGTTTCTTCGTCGCCCTGCTTACGCTCAAAACTACATACTATAACAGTATGGAAGACATCCGCTGGTACAATATTATAATGCCTCTGGTTATAATGGCTATTCCACTTTATGACTTCATCAGCGTTACCGCACTGCGAATCAGGCAGGGTAAAAGTCCTTTTGTCGGCGATACGCAGCACTTTTCCCACAGGCTCAAAAGACTCGGCCTGACCGAGGTTCAGGCGGTCCTGACGCTTTATCTGGCGACTATCGCTACAGGTCTGGGCGCGGTGGTGCTGAAAGAGACAGAATGGCCTTATGGAGTGCTGGTGTTTTTGCAAACCATAATGGTTCTCGGAATTATCGCCGTCCTTGAATCTATGGGAAAAAATGGTAACAAACAAACAAATTAAAAAAGACCTCGGCACACAGGCGTTTTTTGTTCTGTTTCTCTGCATAATCGCCTTGCGATTGAGTTTCACAGAAAACTCCACGGTAGAATCATTCAGCCTCGAAGGCGTTTTTTACGACAATTTTATCAGTATATGCATTTCAGTTGTTCTGTTGTTATCGGCGGTTTTCTGGTTTGTCGTTTTGAGCCGGAACCGCAAACGCCGGTACAAATATACGGGCATTGAAATCGGCCTGATTTTGTTTGCTGTCGCTGCCGTTATAAGTACATACTTTGCCTCAAACCGAAGAGCCGCCTTAAACGATTCGCTGACAATTATCGCTTCTATTTTTTCAGCGGTCGTACTTTGTCAGTTACTCGACTCCCAGGCAAGAGGAAAAACCCTGCTTTTTGTTATTATCGCGATGGGGTTTGTAAACGTATATCAGTGCGGCGACCAGTATTTCAGCAGCAACAAGATGCTTATCGAACAATACAAAACAGAACCGGAAATTCAGCTTGCAAAACTCGGCATAGAGCCCGGTTCGTTCCAGCAGATGCTCTACGAACACAGGCTCTATTCGAAAGACATCAAAGGGTTTTTCACCACCAGCAACAGCGCGGGATGTTTTTTCAACCTGGCGATATTTTCGGCTTTTGCCGTTTTCGGCCCCGGCCTGAAAAAAATCGGGAAAAAACCTTTAAAGACGTTTGTCCTGCCTGTAATAATACTGCTTGTTTTGTTTACGGGGCTTGCGCTTACCGCCAGCAAAGGGGCATTGCTTTCATTCATTATAGCTTCTATTATACTTTTGATATCGGCCGGTTTTGGAAAATTTTTCAAGGCTCATAAAATTCCCATTTTTTCGGCAACGGCCGCAATTTTCATCACAGCAATAATTCTTATTGTCTCTTACGGTCTCAAATATAATACTCTTCCCGGCGGCAATTCAATGCTGGTCAGATGGCAGTACTGGGTCGGTTCGGCTGCGATGATTGCAGACCATTTTTTTACAGGCGTCGGAGGCAGCAATTTCGGCTCGTTCTACACACATTACAAAATTCCCGAAGGGCTTGAATCAGTTCGAGACCCGCATTGTTTTGTATTAAGCATCCTGAGCAGTTACGGCATAATCGGCCTGGCAGGATTTTGTACCGCCCTTTTTGTGCCGATTATCAGGGCAATGAAGAATTCCAAACCCCTGCCGGCAGAAGAGAAAAATAATCTTTCCGCAGCAGCGTATTGGTGCGGCGTATTTACAATCCTGGTTTTTATTTTTCTGCGGCCTGCCGCCGTCAGGGCTGAACTTTCCTCGGATATCCAGGTTGCCATTTATATTTTTACTGTTACGTACGCTGTGCCGGCGTTTTTCTTCGGCACAACTTTATGGCTCTGCATAAAAAGCAGAAAGAGTTATGACGAATTTTCCATCTGGAAAGCGCCTTTGCTTTGCGGAATATTTGCGGTACTGCTCGGCAATCTCATCGACTTTGCAATATTCGAACCCGGCATTATGACTGCTTTCTGGGCGATTGCGGCGTTAATCGTTTCACAATCGCCAGGTGCCGCTGTCGAAGTTAAAAAAACCGGAATGCTGAAAACAACAGGTTATATGGCTTTAGCTGCGGCTTTGACCGCTGTTTTGATTGGGCAGTATATAATTCCGGTCGGCAAGACAGCCGTTAAACTTGAAACGGCAAAGCTGTTTTCATATTACGGCCAACTTGAAAATGCATCGGCAATACTTGCCTCGGCAATCGCCGACGACCGGTTCAATCCGGCTCCGCCGACACTGCAAGGCAAAATTTTTCAATACGTTTCCAAAATCAACCCATCGGAAAACAAGGAAATATTATTGCTGGCCGAAAAAGCTTTTAAGACCGCCATCCAAAGAGACCGGGCAGATTACAAGAATTATGAAAAACTGGCAGAAATTTACCAGTCGCTGGCCGAGGCGGCTCCGCAACATCGCATTATATGGCTCGAAAAAGCCTTTGATTCGCTTAACCAGGCCGTCGGCCTATACCCTGCCTCGTCGGAATTGCATCTGACTGTTGCCAACATCGCACAACAGCTTAATAAGATTGATTTTGCCATCGAGCATTATACGCGGGCTATAACAATCGAGGACGCTTACAGGGAACAATTTAAAATTATGTATCCCGGCAAAGAAGTCGTCAGCAGGCTCGGGGATGTAAATTACAGCTTCGCAAAAGAAAAACTTGAACAATTGACTCAAAATATGCTAAATCAGAGCAAATAAAATCCTGTACGGAGTAAAATATGAAAAAAACAGCAATTATTCTTATTCTGGTTCTGGCCGCCGTCTGTCCGGCTCAGCCGTTCGATATGTCGAAATCCGTAGTTATGCTCCAGATTGCAAAACAGCCTTTCGACTATACGACGCCATGGAAACAAACTTCTGTATCTCACGGCGTAGGTTCGGGCTTTATAATCGAAGGCAGCAGAATCCTCACCAACGCTCATAACGTATCAGACTTCAGATATATCATTGTCAAAAAAGAAAACGTCGCAAAAAAATATCCCGCGACCGTAGAATTTATCGGGCACGACTGCGACCTTGCTCTGCTGAAGGTATCGGACAAATCCTTTTTTGAAGATACCCAGCCGCTGGCGTTCGGCACACTGCCGGATGTCGACAGCACAGTCACAACTTACGGCTTTCCGATGGGTGGGACGCACATCAGCGTTACGAAAGGTATTATTTCCCGCATCCAGACCGATATGTACGTCCACAGCGGAGCCGACGCTCATCTGGTCGTACAAACCGACGCGGCCATAAATCCCGGCAACAGCGGCGGACCTGTAATACTCGACGGCAACGTCGTCGGAGTAGCTTTTCAGGGACTGGTTCAGGCTGACAACATCGGCTATATGATACCGACTACTGTAATCGAACATTTTCTTGCGGATGTAAACAATGGCAAATATGAAGGTTTCGGTTCGCTTGGGGTAAATCTTTTTGCAGGTCTGCACAACGACAGCTACAAAGATTTTCTCAAACTGCCGGCAGATGTTCAGGGCGTTATTGTAACGTCGGTTCTGCTCAACAGCTCGGCTGAGAAAGTGCTGCAGAGAAACGACTGCATAACACAGATTGACAATTACGATGTTGACAACGACGGTATGATTATGATTTACGGCAAAAAATACCATCTTTCCGAGGATGTGGAGACAAAACAAATCGGCCAGACAGTTGACATTACATTCTGGCGCAACGGGCAGAAAAATACCGCAAAATTGACAGTCCAGCTTAACCGCCCTGTTTTTGAATTTGCACGCCTTTACGACAATCCCCCGCCTTATGTTTGTTTCGCAGGTCTTACATTCGTTACGGCAAGCCGAAACTTTCTCGAAACCTGGGGCAGAGACTGGCTCGACAGTATTCCTCATACACTCAGATATCTTATGAGCGACTCCCAGCAGCTCAACAAAGACCGGCTCCGGAAGGAATATGTTGTGCTTTCGGAAATTCTGCCGGACGAAATAAACGCCTATGCTGACGAGTTTCAGAATAAACCGCTTCAGAGCATTAACGATACTCCTGTGCGAAGTATTGATGACGTCCGCAAGGCTTTTGAAAATAAAAATTGCGAGTTTTATATTCTCAAGTTTATGGACTCTGATAAACCGCTGCTGCTGGAAACCAGTCTGGCTCATAAGCTAAACGATACTATTCTGAAAAAATATAACGTTCCATCATGGACGTTTCCGGAGGAACAGCTATGAATAAAATAATAATTCTTAGTATCTTGACTTGTTCGTTAATATCTTTGGCTTCCGCCAAAGACAGTCCTGATATGTCGGAGTCGTTAAAAAGCTCCATTGTCTATCTTCAGGTATCCTATTACGGCTACGAACAATATCAGCCATGGAAGAACAAGGACATTAGCGAGGGCTTCGGCGTAGGCTGCGCCGTTTCCGGCAATGAGGTTTTAACAACCGCGTATAACGTCGCCAATGCTGCTTTTATCAGGGCACAAAAAGCCGACCGCAACGAATATATATCGGCAAAAATAAAAGTTATCGATTACGAAAGTAATCTTGCCCTGATAGAGTTGGATTCAAACTCACTGGGCAAGCCTCTTGTGCCGCTTGTTTTTTGCGAGAAATACAAAAAAGGAGCCGGCGTTAACTTTTACTGGCTCTCGGCCAGCGGACAGATGTATAACGGCAGAGGTTTTCTGGACAGGGCTTCGGTCGATAATTCGTCAATTTCGTTTTCGCGAATGCTTACTTTTGTCGCCGCCGGCGTATCGGACCGAACCGGCTCAGGCCAATTATACTGTCTCGATAATAAGCCGCTCGGCATCGCCTGCTGGGGCAACGAAAACAAAGAGGCAGGTATTATACCGGCGAAAGTTATCAATCGCTTTTTAGCCGATGCCAGGGACGGAAAATACAACGGCACAGGTATGACAGGCTTCGAGGTAACCAGACTGCTCGAGCCGGCGATGAGAAAATATCTTAAAATGCCCGATGAAATTCAGAATGGCGTTTATGTTTCCAGCGTCTATACTATCGGCACAGGCAGCGATGTACTCAGGAAAGGCGATGTGCTGCTTAACATAGACGAATTCGACATTAATCCTTACGGCAAATTCAAACATCCTGAATTTGACCAGCTTATTTTTGACTATTTGATTACAAATAAAACCGCCGGCGAAAAAATTGCCTTCGAAGTGTGGCGCGATAGCAAAAAACAAAAAATTGAAACGCTTGTTAAAAACTTTAACGTATCCGATATGCTCGTGCCGTGGTATGAGTTCGACCGCCAGCCGGAATATATAATCATCGGAGGCTGTGTTTTTCAGAAACTTACAAAAACCTATCTTACCGCAAGAGGCGAAGACTGGCAGGGAAAGGTTGAGCCGCATATTTACGATTATCTGCTCAACCAGGCCTTTAAACCGACCGAGCAGCGAAAACAGATTATCATTTTAAGCTACTGTCTGCCCGCTAATATCAATCTTGGTTATCATGGTCTGAATCAGATGGTTGTTGACAGTATTAACGGGATGAAAATCAACTCGATGAAAGATATACCGCAGGCTCTTGCCCTGAAACCGCAGGAAAAATATCACGTTATCGAATTTGAGATGGAACAACCGACAATTGTGCTGGACAGAAGTCAGCTCGATTCAGCCGGTATGTCGATAGCTCAAAACTACGGTATAAACAAACTTTACAATATTAATTCTGAGCGATAGAACGCCACGACGGGATTTAGGAGCGGTCCTGTTTAATATAATTGAACGTATCAGGGGCAACGACGCCGCCGGAGATAATCATTTTGAACCCATCCTCGATACTTATATTAGTTGCAAACGTCTCTTCTTCGGGTACAAGCTCAAAAAATCCTGTTGTGGGGTTCGGCGTTGCAGGTATAAATATTTTGCAGTACTTTTTCCCTTCAGGGTCGGTAATAAAACCTGTCAAAAACCCCACCGCCTTTAACCCCGGTCTTGGGAAATCCACTAAAACAACCGATTTAAACACCGACCTGTCAGGCAGCGACATCGCTTTGACAACCTGTTTGCTCGAGCCGTAGATTGTTCGAACAATTGGTATCTGCATAAACAATTTTTCGCCAATCGATATAAAACGCCTGCCGATAACAAACTGTCCGATTGCACCAACAAAGTAGAGCAGTAAAACAAGCAATATAACCGAAATAGTCGCCACAGCGATACGCTGGTAAACATCCGGAACAGGAGTAGTAATAACGAACTTCGCGAGCATGGGCAGAACTCTACCCACAATCGGCTGCAAAAGGCCTGCCATAGCGCGAAAGAGCCATTGAATAATCAGCAGACTGACCACAAACGGCACAGCAATAAGCACACCTGAAATCAGGTTTTTACGGATGTTTGCCATCATCCCTCTACGAACTTTATCTTCGGCTTTTTTAGTCATTTGTCCGTCCCAAAAACTTTCTCATTTCTTATAAACTGTAACGAAACACAGATTTATTGTGTATTCAGTAATTCTACTCTGACAGGCATAATAAGGAAAGGAATCCCCTGCTGATAAAATCTTCTCTGAACGGCAAAAGTAGTGTAGTTATGAAGCAGCCGGCTAAAAAAAGTGTCCTTTGGAAATACCATTTGCCCGCCGAAAAACACCGCCTGCGGATACCTCTGGAGTACTTCAGTGGCGGTATTACATATTTCCTCTACCGCATCGGTTCCAATAGCGGAAACACCTTCCGCATAAAATCCCTGGCTCTGCATCAGTGTAACATAGCGGTCAAGCTCCTTGTTGACATGATGCTTGAGCTTTTCTATCTCTTCTGCTCCTTTAAAATTAGCGGCATCTATCGTACCGACCTGGACAAATACATAATTTTTAAAACTATCGCCGAATAAACGGGGAATATTAAAAAGAGTATGAAGGCCAAGACCGTTGTATCCGCCGACAAGAAGCACCGCGGTTTTCGCGTCCGGGTTCATCTTCGGCAAATTACCCTCATCAGTTTTACAATATATCCTGTCAGCGGCATGCACAAGTTCGTTGAGACGCTTGAGTGGCAAAAGCGATTGACTGTAACTGCGTTTGATAATTATCGCCAGAAGTATAAACGAGCCGGTAATAACAATGGTAATCCAGCCGCCTTCGAAAAATTTAATTACGACGACTGAAACAAGAATAAAAGCCGTAAGCGCTAAACCAATCCCGTTAACGAAAGCTTTTTTCAGCCAGCCTCTGCATTCCTTTCTTACAATCCACCAGTGACGCACCATTCCAAGCTGCGACAGTAAAAACGTAATGAACACGTTAATACTGTAGAGCACCACCATAAATTTTACGGAGCCACGGGTAAATACCATTAATATTAAAGCCGCTCCGCCCATCAGCAAAACACCATTTTGAGTTACAAAACGGTCGCTCAGAATCGCAAATCTCGATGGAAACCATCTGTCGATAGCCATATTAGACAATACACGCGGCCCGTCAATAAAACCCGTCTGTGCGGCAACAAACAAAAGGACCGCTTCCGAAATTAATGTGACCAGAACAAAGACACGGCCGGTATGTCCATTCCAGCCTGCCGTAATACGTTCCAAAAGAACGGCGTTTAACGTCTTTCCCGTTTGATGCTCTACCCTGTAAAGCAAATATCCGAGCATTAAGCCCAGTACCATAAACGCAAGAGAACCGGCCATATAATGCATCGTTCGTTTGGCAGTCTGCACTTTCGGCTCTCTTAATACCGGAATACCATTGCTTACCGCTTCGATACCGGTATAGGTTCCGGCACCCATACTGTAGGCACGCATAATAAGTACTATTGTTCCAAATATTCCTATTTCGCTGCTGGATTGCTGAACATCTGTAATCGTAGCATTTGCCACAGTTCCGAAATCATGCCAGTGTGCCACGAAAGCGTAAACGATGGCGAAAATATGGGTAGCCAGAAAGATAAGGAAAATAGGAATCAGCGGAACGACAGATTCTTTAACTCCCCGCATATTCAATACAATAAGTATTAATAGAACGGCCATGGCAACGAGGAGTTTGACTGAACGCCAGTGCGGAGGCAAAAAACTGAAAAGAGCGTCAGCACCGCTTGCGACAGACAGCGTGATAGTAAGAACATAATCGACCAGAAGCGCACAGCCTGAAACCATACCCACAGAAGGCGAAAGCAGCTTGCTGGCAACTAAATATCCTCCGCCGCCGGTAGGGAATAATTCAATAATTTGCGAATAGCTTGAACTGATAACGAAAATAGTAACGGCTGTGGCCAAAGCGACAAAAACACCCAGGAATATATGACCTTTCAGAGCGAGAAATGCCTCTTCAGGGCCATAACAGGAAGAAGTAAGTCCATCTGCTCCTAATCCTACCCAGGCGAAGAAAACAACCAGCGATAGTTTATGGAACAGGTGCGGGTCATCTGGGTTTCGGGCATGGCCGATTACCAGATTTTTTATCTTCTGATTTAAAGTTAGTTCGGGTTCGCTGTTCATCACTTTACCGTCTTACCATATATTCTGAAGATGTCTCCGGATTGAAACATTTTTTCATAACTTCTGATAAACACAAGATTTTAGTATATACCGCGACAAACTTCAACCAAATTTCTTCTACCGGTTGGGCTATTATTTCGTCTTGATTTGCCCGAAAAATCACAGCAAATAACTATTGACCCCGTATCATAAAGAAGTTAGAATCCCCGGTTTATTTATATATCAGGATTTCATACAGTCTCATTTTGCAGGGGCTGATTACGATAAAACCAGATGTTTTTCAGGAAACTTAAATAAACTATGGAAAATCAGGCGATATTGCTCTTGATAGTTCTTGTCCCGATTTTGGGGGCATTTGCGCTGCCTTTGATAAGTTGCCTGTCGGTTCGGCTGAGAAATCTTTGTGCGCTTAGTTTCGTACTCATATCATTCATTTTAACAATCGCGCTTGTGCCGGTTGTTTACAGCGGCCAGACGATAACCGCGCATATCCTTTATAACGCGACTTTTTACGCCGATGGTCTGGCGGTGTTTATGGCTCTGGTCTCGGCGTCGATAAGCGCCGTAATCGTCTTTTATTCCCTCGGTTATATCAGCCATTATGAAAATCAGAACGAATATTACCTGATGGTTGTGCTGTTCTTCGGCGCAATGATGGGATTAGTTTTTTCGAGCAATCTTATATTCCTATATTTATTCTGGGAAATCACAGCCATAACAAGCTGGCGGTTAATCGGCTTCTTCCGCGAAAAGCAGCACGTATTGCGGGCTGATAAGGCTTTCCTGGTAACTATGTTCGGTTCTGTACTGATGCTGCTTGGGTTTGTCAGCATTTACCAGCAAACCGGCTCGTTCGATTTAGGGGCGTTAAAAAACAGCCATTTATCTAATCTAGTCGTTATATTGATTCTTACCGGCATACTTTCCAAATCCGCGACCCTTCCGCTGCATACCTGGCTTCCTGACGCAGGTGTCGCGCCGTCGCCGGTTACCGCCCTGCTTCACGCTGCACTGCTGGTCAAAATCGGCGTTTATGTTTTCGCCAGATTATTCATCGCCACAGGTTTTGTCACAGAAGACTTCTGGCATACCGCTGTCCCTGTAATCGCAGGAGCCAGCGCACTGGTAGCGGCGGGAGCGGCAATGACCGCCACCGACCTGAAGCGAATCATCGCATACAGTACCGTGAGCCAGATAGGCTTCATATTTATGGGATTGGCAATCGGCAACGCGATAGGCGTCGCGGGCGCTATGCTCTATATTTTAATGCACGGCATGGCAAAGGGCGGATTATTCCTTTGTGCCGGTATAGTCGAACAAAATACCAAAACAAAAGATATAACACGGCTGGGCGGCCTGATTAAAACAATGCCGATTACGGCTGTGTCGTTCCTGCTCTGTTCATTTTCCGTTATGGGAATACCGCCGTTCGGAGGGTTCTTCAGCAAATATATGGTTATGACCTCGGCGACCCAAAGCGGCAAAGTATGGATTGCGTTTATCTTCCTGGCCGGCGCTATTATGACAATTGTATATCTCCTGAGAGTTTTCAACCTTGTATTTATGGGTCAGGCTAAAACCCAGCCGGTAAAAGAAGGTTCCTCTACAATGTTAATCAGCGTCGCCCTTTTGGCCGCTCTTTCACTGGCGGGAGGTATCTTTATTTATTATCCTTCCCAATTCCTGCAATTAACAATTCTGCAACTGCCGGGGATAATTAAATGAACGCAAACATATTATTAATGCTTGTAATTATTCCTCTGGTTGCCGCGATTTTAATCTTGGCGATAAGACGCCTGAGCGAAATCATTGCCCTGCTGGCGACAGGCTCGATGCTTATTATAGCAATCGCCCTGTTCAGACAGAATTTGACTTATTCTCTTTCTCTGCCCTGGGCTGGTTTCGGAATAGAATTTATTTTTCGCCTTTATCATTTCAGCGCATTTATACTTCTTGCGATAACGGCTTTCGCGTTTTTGATTGTGCTTTACTCCTGCTCATTTATGCATGGCAAAAATTACGTCAACCAGTTCTACTCTTATCTGCTCATATCCGCGGCAATGGCAAACGGCGCCGTTCTGGCCGACAATTTTGTCCTGCTGCTTTTCTTCTGGGAAGGCCTGCTGGTTACATTATTCGGTCTGATTGCCATAGGCGGCAAAGAGGCCTTTAGAACGGCAACCAAGATGTTTATCATTGTCGGCGTTTCCGATTTGTGCCTGATGATAGGAATAGGACTCGTCTGGTACCTGACGGGAACACTGACGATTTCCAAAATAACAGTGCCTCTCAACACGCTTGGCTGCACGGCTTTTATACTCCTGATGATTGGCGCGATTTCAAAAGGCGGCTCGATGCCGTTCCACAGTTGGATTCCGGACGCCGCTGTCGATGCCCCGCTTCCTTTTATGGCATTCCTGCCGGCGTCTCTTGAAAAACTGCTCGGTATTTATCTGCTCGCCAGGATTACGCTGGATATGTTCAAACTCACAACCGGCTCATGGCTCAGCATTCTGCTTATGACAATCGGTGCGATTACCATCTTGCTGGCGGTTATGATGGCGCTGATTCAAAAAGATTATAAAAAACTGCTTTCATATCACGCCATCAGTCAGGTCGGATATATGATTTTGGGAATCGGCACCTGCCTGCCGATTGGAATTATCGGCGGCTTGTTTCATATGATTAACAATGCCTTATACAAAAGCTGCCTGTTCCTTACCGCAGGTTCCGTCGAAAAGCAGACCGGCACAACAGACCTCAATAAGCTCGGCGGATTATGGTCAAAAATGCCTGTAACCGCCGTTTGTTTTTTAATCACCGCGGCTTCCATCAGCGGCGTACCGCCCTTCAACGGCTTCTTCTCCAAAGAAATGATATATGACGCCGCGATGGAAAGGCATCCGATATTTTACATCGCCGCTCTGCTCGGCTCATTCCTTACCGCCGCTTCATTCTTAAAACTCGGACACGCGGCGTTCTTCGGAAAAAGGAATCAGGAGAATGAAAATACCAAAGAAGCCTCACTGCCGATGCTTATACCAATGGTGATTATCGCCGCTATCTGCGTCCTTTTCGGATTATACCATCGCTCTGCGGTCGGTACTTTCCTGACGCCGATACTCACAGAGCAGTTCGTCGAACACGACGCAAGCGTATTGCTTGTCACTCTGACCGCGATAGTTCTTATCCTCGCAGTAATACATCACATCATCGGTACAGAGATACATGGCGGAGGCGTTAAGGCCGCCGACCACATTCATCACGCCCCTGTTTTAGGCGGCATTTATGACAAAGCGGAAAAAAGATTGTTCGACCCTTACGAAATAGGTCTGAAAATAGTAAATGTAATCTCGAAAATCCTCTCGTTTATGGACAAGGCCGTCGATTGGATTTACAACAGTATGACTGTCAATTCTGCTTACGCGGCCTCGGACACCATAAAAAATCTGAACACCGGAAATTATTCTCTCTATATCATCTGGTCGCTGGCCGGAGGCGTAATAGTCTTAATTATGATGCTCAAAGGATTCGGCTCTTAGAAAGTTTAAAATAATATGCTTTCATTATTTTTGTTATTACCGTTGCTTGGCATAATAGCCCTGAACCTCCCGTATAAAGGGAAAAAGGATACCGTTGCGCTATTGTATGTTTTGTTATTATCTGTCGGCCAGGCAATCGTTGTCTTGTTCCATCCCGCGAATTTTTGGCATATGCCGGACTTCTGGGGGCGGTTCTTTCATCTGGCTCTTTACGCCGACAATCTGACTCTTGTGCTGATTCTTTCAATCGGAATCGTGATGTCCGCCGCCGTTCTCGTCGCCTGGCAGACAATCAGCGAATCTAAATCGCGGCTGAATTTCATCAACCTAGCGTTAGTTGCTCTTATCGGAATGAACGGTACTGTTCTGCTTACAGACATTTTTTCGCTTTATGTTTTTCTTGAAGTTACCGCTATTTCATCTTTTATTCTCATCGCTTTTCAGCGGGACTTAAACGCCCTTGAAGGGGCATTCAAATATATAGTTCTCTCCGCATTGGCAACGATAATGATGCTTAGCGCCATCGCGGCGTTATTGCTTTTCTCCGGCGACACGTCTTTTGCTTCTGTCAGTCAGGCGGTTAAAAACAACTGCTGCAATCCTATTATTATCTTCGCCATAACGCTGTTTGTATGCGGCTTATTCATAAAAGGCGGACTTGTGCCCTTCCACGGCTGGCTTCCCGCTGCATATTCTGCCGCTCCTGCCGCGGTTTCCGTTCTTCTTGCGGGCATTGTTACCAAGGTCGCGGGCATATATGTGCTTATAAGACTGGTAAGGGATGTGTTTGGACCGGTCGGTGCGATAAATGACATTCTTATGATTGTCGGCATCATTTCGATAATAATTGGTGCATTAGCCGCCCTGAAGCAGGACGACTTCAAAAAGATACTTGCCTATTCGAGTATCAGTCAGGTTGGATACATAATTTTAGGTCTTGGCTGCGGCTCACCGCTCGGCATTGCCGGTGCGATATTCCATTTGTTTAACCATTCTATTTTTAAATCTCTATTATTCGTAAATTCAGCCGCTGTCGAGAAGCAGACAGGTTCGACAGACATAAATAAAATGGGCGGCCTGGGCGCGAAAATGCCGTTCAGCAACGCCTCTTGTTTAATCGCCACATTCTCCACAGCGGGCATTCCGCCGGCCGCGGGATTCTGGAGCAAACTGATGATTATAATAGCCCTTTGGCAGAACGGTTATCACGCTTATGCAGCCGTTGCGATACTCGTCAGCGTTATCACGCTGGCATATCTGCTCGCGATACAGCGAAAAGTGTTCTTCGGTATTCTGCCGGATGAGTTGAAAAATATAAAAGAAGCTGGGATATGGATAGTTCTGCCTGCCGCAACGCTTGCAATAATAATTATAGGCGTAGGCGTGTTTTTCCCGTTTCTTTTCAATAGTTTTTTAGTGCCCGTTAGCAATTTCTTTAAATAATTTAAAAGTTTTGATATGACAATAAACATAATTATTATTACGGCGTTGGTAACATCCGCTCTGTGGACGGCAATGACGGTCAGGCTGTTGCGTTCAGCCGTAGGACTGGCGATTACAAGCGCGATACTGGCTATACTTATGTTCCGCCTTTGCTCGCCGATAGCGGCTGTTTTCGAATTATCGGTTTGCGCAGGCCTGATATTCGCGATATTTATCAGTGCCATTACCGTAACCGGACGTATTACCAACGAACAAATCGTTCTCAAGAAAAAGCTGCGTCTTCGCAGGTTCTGGCTTTTGCCTGTAATCGTTATTATAGCGGCAATTGTTCTGACACAGATTCATTTTCATGCAATTTTTAATTTGCCCGCACAACCAGTGGAAAATAACGTAAAAATTATATTATGGAATATGCGCCATCTCGATTTGCTGGGTCAGGTCGTGATTCTGCTGGCCGGGGCGTTCGGCGTAGTAATTCTGTTCAAGGAATGGAAAAATGACTAACGATATGTCGCAATTATTTTGGATGTGCAGCATTGGCGGAATCCTGGTATTCATTATCGGGATTTATTGCATATTAGTTACATTCAATTTGATAAGAGCGATTATAGGGCTGGAACTTTTGACCAAGACAGTAACACTGTTTCTGATACTGGCAGGATACGTTACAGGCCGGACAGGTCTGGCACAGGCCCTCGCCATAACGCTTATAGTTATTGAAGTCGTCGTCATCGCGATAGCGGCCGGCGTGATTCTGTGCGTATTCAGACACAATAAAACAATCGACGTCAAACTGCTCAGAAATATTAAGGGTTAAAAATAAATGGCAACAACAGTATTTCTTTCGCCGCCGATGGTTTTTTTAATCATCCTGCTTATAGTTATACTCCTGTCGAGTATATTGACGAAGCTGGCGTTTAAGCCTAAGAAACAGGCCCAGGGCGCGACCGAACCTTATGCCTGCGGAGAAAATATCGCCACCCATATGATTCAGCCTGACTACGCCCAGTTTTTCCCCTTCGCGTTTTATTTTACCATCCTGCACGTAGTCGCTCTTATGCTTGCACTGGTACCGGCAGCAACGACGGGCACGCTTGTTATGGCAATGGTTTATATTTTGGGCGCAATTATCGGATTAATGGTTTTGTACAGGAGATAAACCGAAGTGACTTTATTGAGCAAAATTGTGAATTGGGCAAGAATTAAGTCTCCGTGGATAATCCATTTCAATACCGGAGCCTGCAACGCCTGCGATATTGAAATTATCGCTGCCCTGACTCCGCGCTATGATATAGAACGGTTCGGCATATTGCTGAAAGGCACGCCCCGGCACGCCGACGTGCTGGTTTGCTCAGGTCCTGTTACCCGCCAGACCAAAGACAGACTCATAAGAATTTATGAACAAATGGCTGAGCCGAAGTTCGTAGTAGCGGTCGGCACCTGCGCCTGTTCAGGCGGAGTCTTCAGAAAATGCTATAATGTCGGCGGCGGCATCGATTCGGCGATACCGGTTTCAGCTTACATCCCCGGCTGTCCGGCAAGTCCGAAAGCAATTATTGACGGCGTGGTAAAACTGCTCACAAGTCTGGAAGAAAAAGAAGCTACGGCTTCTAAAGAAACTGTGGAAACAAAAGGATAAATAATATGTCCGAAGAAGATAATATTAAACAGCAGTTAACCGAAAAGTTCGCTTTTCTAAGCGAAAAAATAACCGTCAAAAGGGCAAGGCGGATATTCGCTGATATACCATTGGCGAATTTCCCCGAAGTATTCGATTACGCGGTAAAACAATTAAAATTTTCGATTCTCGCCGCTATCACCGGCCTTGATGAAGGCGCAACGCTGGGATTTATTTATCATATAGCTCGTGAAAACGGCATAGTGCTGAATCTGCATACAAGCACAGTTAAAGACAAGCAGGCGATTAAAACCGTTACCGGATATTTTCCCGCGGCCGACGCCTACGAAAGAGAGCTTGTCGATTTATTCGGCGCACAGGTCGAAGGTCTGCCGCAGGGCAATCGCTATCCTCTGCCTGACGGCTGGCCCGCAAATCAGTTTCCCCTCCGAAAAGACTGGAATGTCGAAATGCTCGACAAAAAGGAGGTAAACAAAAATGCATAGCCATGATTTTCAAATCCCGATTGGCCCGCAGCATCCTGCGTTAAAGGAGCCTGAGAGTTTCCTTCTTACGATGCACGGCGAAAAAATAACGAGTATGACTGTAAGACTGGGTTATAACCATCGCGGCATAGAAAAAGCCTGCGAAGCACAGTCATACATCCAGGATATTTATCTTATCGAACGGGTCTGCGGTATTTGTTCGCATTCACACGCTACCTGCTTTATTCAGGCCATTGAGGAAATTGCCGGTTTGGCAGTTCCAAAGCGGGCACTTTACATCCGCACCTTGATTGCCGAACTGGAAAGAGTCCACAGCCATCTGTTGTGGCTCGGCGTCGCCGGCCACGAGATAGGCTTTGACACCCTTTTGATGTACACCTGGCGCGACCGCGAGGTTGTGATGGATATTCTCGCATTGCTTACAGGCAATCGCGTCAACTACAGTATGAATACCATCGGCGGCGTCAGACGCGATATTACCGCTGAGCAGAAACAAGAGATTTTAAAAGCGACAGATACGCTCGAAGAGCGGACAAAATATTATATTCAGATTGCGACAGAGGAAACGACCATCATCAAACGTCTTTCCGGTGTAGGTATGCTTTTGTATGACGACGCTGTAAACCTCGGAGCGGTAGGCCCGACTGCACGGGCATCAGGCGTTGACAGAGATATCAGACGGGACGACCCTTACGCGGCCTATGGAGAACTCAAGTTCAATGTTATCACCGACAAACACTGCGACGTTTACGGCAGAGCGGTTGTGCGAGTCCTCGAACTTATGGAATCGTATAAGATAATTCGGCAGGTTCTGGCAGATATGCCTGAAGGTCCTATTACTGTCAAGGCACCCAGAAAAATCCCCGCCGGCGAGGCGCTCAGCCGTTATGAAGCCCCGCGAGGCGAAGATGTCCATTACGTTAAAGCCAACGGCACGGACAGACCTGAGCGAGTAAAGGTGCGGGCCCCTACTCTGGCAAATGTTCAGGTTGTCGCCCATATGCTCAAGGACAGATATCTTGCCGATATGCCGATTGTAATCGCAGCGATAGACCCCTGCTTCTCCTGTACTGACAGACTGACATCGCTCAGGGATTCTGACAGCGGCAGCAAAAACTATATGACCTGGCCCGCATTGCGGTCATACAGTATAGAGTGGCACCGCAAACAGGGAATCGATTTTTCAGATTTAAACAAAAAATTCAAAGTTCCGGGAAATTAGAGCAATGGCAAATGTACTTTTTAATATTTTGATATTTCCAGGATTTTTATTCGCAAGCGTATTTAGTCTCACAGCAGAATACGTGGACCGCAAGCTCTGCGCAAAATTGCAAAACAGAGTTGGTCCGCCCTGGTATCAGCCGCTGGCCGATTTTATTAAACTGCTCGCAAAAGAGGACATCGTTCCGCAGCAGGCCGATTCGACGATATTTACCCTTATGCCATCTATCGCATTTACGGCGACGCTTACCGCCTTTTTCTGCATACCTCTTTGGCAGACGCAGTCGGTGTATCCGTTCAGCAGCGATTTGATTGTTGTACTTTATTTACTGACGATTCCAACACTGACATTTTTCCTCGGCGGCTGGTATGCTCGAAGTGTCTTTTCGATGATTGGAGCCGCTCGCGCTATCATTCAATTATTCGCTTATGAAATACCGTTGTTTTTGAGCATCCTCGCCCCCGCGATGTTGGCTGGTACATTGTCGCTGAGCGAAATGACCGTTTTTTACAGTCATCATCCCTGGCTGGTATTGCTGAATTTGATGAACTTTGCGATAGCATTGGTAGCCCTTTTAGGCAAACTCGAAAAAACGCCTTTCGACATACCTGAAGCCGAGACTGAAATTGTCGCGGGTACTTTCACTGAATACAGCGGAAGACTGCTGGCTTTTTTCAGAATAGCGATTGATATGGAAATGGTGGCAGGCTCGTCGCTGCTGGCGGCGGTCTTTCTGCCTTTCGGATTTAACCTCGGCCCCGCATTAGGATTTATCCTGTATCTGGCAAAGGTCTTATTCGTAGTCGCCCTGCTGTCTTTGGCTCGCACAATATTTGCCCGCCTCAGAATCGACCAGATGATAAATCTGTGCTGGAAATATATCGCCCCGGCCGCTTTCCTGCTGCTTGTTGTTGACCTTATAGTGAAAGGATTTATCGTAAAATGATAAGACCAGGAAGAATGATAATACAGGTCTTGCGCTCTTTGTTTAAAAAGCCCGCGACCTCTCTATATCCATTTGTAAAAACTGAAATGCCCGACAAATTTCGCGGCAAGTTGAAATATTACCCTGAAAAATGTATAGGCTGTATGTTATGTATGAAGGACTGCCCTTCAGATGCCATTGTTATTAAAAAAGTAGGTGAAAAGAAATATATAGCCGAAATTAACCTTGCCAGATGTATATACTGCGCCCAGTGTGTCGATTCCTGCCCCAAAGATGCCCTCGAATCCACAAAGGAATTCGAACTGGCAAAGCTTACCCGTGACCAATTAAAGGTTGTTATCAGTGAAGAAACTCAAAGCAGCTCTGAACCAAAAACTTAATGGCGCCTCCAGAGTCGCCGTTCTCGGCATAGGTTCGGAAATCAGAGGCGACGACGCGGCCGGCATCATTGCCGCTCAGCAAATCGAAAAAATCAGCAGCAAAAAGAAACTATCTGCCAAAGTGAAAGTTTTAATCGGCGAAACCGCTCCTGAAAATCTTACCGGCGAAATCAAAAAGTTCAAACCTTCCCATCTGATAATTATCGACTCAGCCGATATAAATACCCCGCCCGGCCGGGTTAAAATAATAAATTCCGAAGATGTAGGCGGCACTTCATTTTGCACCCACTGCCTGCCGCTCAAGGTAATGGTCGATTACCTGCTGCAGTCATTGCCGAAAATGAACGTGATAATTATCGGCATCCAGCCGAAAACTATCACTATCGGAAGCAATATATCAAACCCGGTGCGGCAGGCCGCTGAAGAACTCGCGGCAGCTATCGTCGAAGCGATGTAATTTAGTCGATACGCTCGCCGACATATAACCAACCTTCATTCTTCGAAGGCTGGGCATTCGAATCCCAGTGATACAATGTTTGATTTGAAGAAAGAATTTCCACAAGGCCGATTTGCCGGTAATGAGACGGTATATATTTATCCATCCAGTTTAAAATCAATTGTTCCGAATCCTGACTAACCAGCCACGAATCAGAACATCTCACGAATACGAGAAATCTCGGTTTATCCGCTTCTATCTGGCTAATCATTTCACGCTGCATCTTGGCGGCGTAAGGCTGCGGCTCCATAAGCGGATAAGTATAGATATAAGCGGTAGCCGAACGCCTGTGCGAATAGAAAAAAATTTCCGGTTCAGAACCTAATACTGCTATTTTGTCGCTTTCATTGGAATGACTTTTTATGAATTTTGCTATTTCAAACGCTTCCGGGAAAGGACAAATGCCGAAATTGTTTCTGGCGATTCTAACGGGGTCGGATTCCAGAAGGCATTTTCTCTGGCTGTAAAATCCCTGAAACCAAACAGCCAAAATAATCAAAATCGAAACAAAGGCTGTTTTGCCGGCCGATTTTGTGCCCGGGGCAAACAAATCGCCAATCGCGACAACACCCACAGCGGCCAGCATAGTAAGTACCGGCAAAAAAAGAACGAAATAATGGCCGCGAAAGTAAAAACCGGGACAGACCGCCAAAAAAGAACAAATAAGAAAACCAATGAGGAATACGCTGTGCTTGCGAATCTTTTTGTTCCAGACGATACTTAATAAACCTAATAATGCCGACAGCCAGACAAGCCCCGCCGATGGAATAATTCTCGTTAAAGTCTTTTTAAGCACTCCAGTACCTATTTCAAGAGGAATCATACTGACATAGTGGCGTGCGTATTCGAACGTCCAGAACCAGAATTTTTCAAATACTCCGCAACACCACAGAATGAAACAGGTAATCAGGAACGGCAGCAGTACGGAAAAGGAATAGATTGAAATTACAAATATAAGATTTCTTTTATTCAGCGGTTTTTGACGAATCTGTTTCCAAAGCAATAATAAAAAACCAAAGAGTATAAATCCGGCGCCGTGCTGCTTCATCATAAAAGCAATACCTAAGAAAACGCCGCCTATGATAAGGGATAAATATTTTTTTGTGTTGGTAAAATTTAACAAAAGAATTATTCCGGCAATCGCAGGTAGGATAACGAAACTTTCCGCATTAATACTTGCCTGAATATCGCTGCCCATCGAGGCAATCGCGAAAAAAACCGCCGATGCAACACCCGCAATTGGGCCAAAAAGTCTTTTGGTCAGGAAAAAGAGTAATATAATTGTCGCGGTATTGATAAGCATAATGGCAAAATGGATGCCGGACGGGGTCTGCCCGAAAACTGCTAAAATCACCGCATACGCGGCATAAATACCCGGCATTTTCATATTGTAAGCCTGCGAATATGGCGGAACGCCCTGGAGTATCAATTGTCCTGCGTAGGCGTATTCACCTTCGTCCCGCTCAAGAGGCGCTGCGAGACTGCGAATCCTGATAATAACTGTAACAGCGATAAGAAGTATAAAAACCGCTGCCAGGCAGATATTAAGAGTCTTTGATGATTTTTGAATATCAGATGGCATCTTTCCGCTTCTCATTATAATTCCAGGCAAAATCAGACAACTGTTTGTTTCCCGATTTCTTAACTGATTATAATCAAAATCTTATTGTTTTTGAATAACAAAAGTCCCGATAAACAGCCCGGCAATTTAAACAGAAAAAACTGGTTAATTTAATCAATACGCTCGAAAACAAATAAACAACTGTCATCGTCTGATAAAGGTTTAGCAGTCGAATCCCAGCGATATGATGTTTGATTCAGGGATATTTCCACCAGACCGATTTGCCGGTAGTAGGAAGACAGGTATTGTTTCATCCAATCAAAAATTAATTTTTCCGAATTCTGCCGAAAATACCAGGAATTAGAACAATCCACAAACACGATAAATCTCGGTTTACCCGCCTCTATCTGACTAATCATTTCATGCTGCATATCAACTGCGTAAGGTTGCGGCTCCATAAGCGGATAAGTATAGATATAAGCGGTAGCCGAACGTCTGTGCGAATAGAAACAAATTTCCGGTTCGGAACCTAATACCGCTATTTTGTCGCTTTCGTTAGAATGACTTTTTATGAATTTTGCTATCTCCAAAACTTCCGGAAAAGGAAACGTGCCGAAATTAGCCCTTGAAACTTTGACCGGATCAGATTCCAGAAGGTAATATCTCTGGCTGTAAAAACTTTGGAGCCAAATAGCCAAAACAACTAAAATTGATATAAAGGCTGTTTTGCCGGAAGATTTTATACCCAGACCGACCAAATCGCCAATCGCAATAACGCCCGCGGCAGCCAATATGGAAAGTGCCGGTAAAAAAAGAACAAAATAATGGCTGCGAAAGTAAAAACCGGGACAGACCGCCAGGAAGGAACAAATAAGAAACCCGATGAGAAATACGCTGTGTTTGCGAATTCCCCTGTTCCAGATAATGCTCGATAGGCCTAATAAAGCCGACAGCCAAATAAACGGTGCTGATGGAATAATTTTCGTCAGGACGGTTTTAAGGTTTTCAAAACTCATTTTAAGAGGAATCGCGTTCACATAGTAATACGCATATTTGAACGTCCAGAACCAGAACTTTTCAAATACTCTGCAACGCCACAAAATCAAACAAGTAATCAAAAACGGCAGCAGCGCGAAAAAGGAATAAATTAAAATCACGAATATAAAGTTTTTCCAGTTCCGCGGTCTTTGATAAATCCGCTTCCAAAGCAGGAACAAAAAGCCGAAAAGTATAAATCCTGCACCGTGCTGTTTCATCATAAAAGCAATGCCCAGCAGCAATCCGCCTGCCGCGAGGGATAAATATTTTTTTGAGTCGGCAAAATTCATCAAAAGGATTATCCCTGCAATTGCAGGAAGAACGACGAAATTCTCTGCGTTGGCGGTTGCTCCAATAGGACTGCTTATCGAGGTAATTGCGAAAAAAACTGCCGATGCCATACCGGCAATTGGGCCAAAAAGTTTTTTGGTCAGGAAAAAGAGCAATATAATTGTCGCGGTGTTGATAAGCAGTACGGCAAAATGAATGCCGGACGGAGTTTGTCTGAAACAGGCCAAAATCATCGCATAGGCAGCATAAATGCCGGGCATTTTCATATTGTATGCCTGCGAATACGGCGGAACGCCCTGAAGCATCAACTGGCCCGCGTAAGCATATTCGCCTTCATCCCGCTCAAGAGGCGCTGCGAGACTGCGAATCCTGATAATAACTGTAACAGCGATAAGAAGTATAAAAACCGCTGCCAGGCAGATATTAAGAGTCTTTGATGATTTTCGAATATCAGATGGCACTTTTTTATCCTGCTTTTTATTAGAGTTTCAGGAATATCACTAATGAAAACAGACGGCGGCGGAATTTAAACCCGCAAATATTTTCCCGTTTTAGCTTTTTTTCTTACTAATGTTTCCGTAATTCTGATTATGGTGCAGAAAGTTTTGAAACGTCAACCGTTCCATGCTTCATTTCATATCGCCATTTCCAGATGGCATAGAGCGGCGGATAGACAAGCAATTCGAGAATGAAGCTGGTAAAAATGCCGCCTATCATAGGAGCGGCAATACGTTTCATCACATCGGCGCCTGTTCCCATCGACCACATAATCGGAATCAGACCCATAAACATCGCCATCACAGTCATCATCTTTGGCCGAATTCGTTTGACCGCGCCGTGAATAATAGCCTCTTTAAGGTCGGCAAATGTTTTCATCTTGCCCTGGGCGACCATATCATTATATGACATATCGAGAAAGAGCAGCATAAAAACGCCCGTCTCGGCATCAAGCCCCATAAGTGCAATCATCCCGACCCATACCGCGATGGAAATATTATAATTGAGAATATATAGCAGCCAAATCGCGCCGATAAGAGAAAACGGCACCGCGAGCAATACGATGCAGGTTTTGACAACATTCTTTGTATTCATATACAGCAGAACAAAAATGATAAGAATTGTCAGCGGCACGATAACTTTCAGCCGTTCTCTGACACGGAGCATATTTTCAAATTGGCCGCTCCATTGCAGAGAATAACCCGCCGGCAATTGCAATTTCTGCTGTATCGCTTTTTTTGCCAGGGCGACAAAACCGCCGATATCCGATTCGGCGGTATCGACATAAACATAACCGGCAAGCATTCCGTTCTCGTCGCGAATCATCGCTGGGCCGAGCGTCACATTTATATCTGCCAGTTGTGCCAGCGGAATCTGAGCACCGGATATTGTCGGAACAAGAACCCGCTGAAGTTTTTCAATATCATCCCGAAAATCGCGGGCGTATCGGACATTTACGCTATAACGCTCCGTGCCTTCAATCGTGGTCGTAATTGTTTCGCCTCCGATAGCGGACATTATTATTTCCTGGGCATCCTGAATAGACAGGCCATAGCGGGCAAGTTCCAGTCGCTTGAGCGTAAAATCCACAAAATATCCGCCCGAAACACGTTCGGCATAAACGCTTCGTGTCCCTCGCAAAGGTTTGACAATTTGTTCGACCTCTACGCCTATTTTTTCAATCTGGTTTAGGTCAGGGCCGTAAATTTTTATGCCGACAGGAGTTCGAACGCCCGTCGAGAGCATATCGATTCTGGCCTTGATTGGCATTGTCCATGCGTTTGTCGTGCCGGGAATTTGCATTTTCTGATTCATTTCTTCGATGAGTTTTTCCCACGTCAAGCCCCGCCGCCAGGATTTTTTATCCTTGAGAACAACGGTTGTCTCCATCATTGAAAACGGAGCAGGGTCTGTCGATGTGTTCGCTCGGCCAGCCTTGCCGAAAACACGCTCCACTTCGGGAAAAGACATCAAAATTTTATCCTGCACCTGGAGAAGATTTGCCGCTTCGGTTACAGATATGCCGGGAAGAGTTGTCGGCATATATAAAATCGTACCTTCATTAAGCGGCGGCATAAATTCCGAGCCGAGTTCAAAATAAACAGGCACAGTAATAGCCATAAGAATAAGAACCATGCCAATGGTGAGTTTACGATGTTCAAGAACGAAATTGCAGGCAGGCTCATAAATTGCGAATAGAATTCTGCTTACCGGGTGTTTTTCTTCAGGATAATATTTTCCGACCGTTATGGAATTATAAAAATTGGACAGCCATTTCGGTTTGAAGTGATGATAATCCATTCGCGTAAAAAGCATTCTGCACGCGGGGTCAAGCGTAATGGCAAGTATCGCGGCAATAGCCATCGCGAGGTTTTTGCTATAAGCCAACGGTTTGAACAGTCTGCCTTCCTGGTCAACGAGAGTAAAGACCGGCAGAAATGCGACTGCGATAACCAGAAGCGAAAAGAAAACAGATGGCCCGACTTCTTTTAAGGCGTTAAGCCGAATCTGATGAAAATCGCCTACCCTGCCGCCGGCGTCCCAAAGCTGCAGTTTCTTATATGCGTTTTCAACTTCAACAATTGCGCCATCGACGAGAACGCCGATTGAAATCGCGATGCCCGACAGCGACATAATGTTTGAAGTAAGTTTCAAGCCGTACATCGGAATGAAAGATAAAAACACAGCGATTGGAATTGTTACTATGGGAATAATTGCAGAAGGAAAATGCCAGAGGAAAATTAGAATAACAATACTGACGATAATCATTTCCTCGACGAGCTGATGTTTGAGAGTGTCAATTGCGCGATTGATAAGCTCAGAGCGGTCGTATGTAGTAACAATTTCAACGCCTTTAGGCAATGATGGTTTTATTTCCTCGATTTTAGCTTTCACCCGTTCAATCAGGTTAAGAGCGTTTTCGCCCTGCCGCATAATAACAATGCCGCCGACAGTATCGCCCTGTCCATCCAAATCGGCGACTCCTCTTCTTATATCGGGGCCGAGAACAACACTGGCGACATTTTTGATAAGAATTGGTATGCCGGTATCGCTTACGCCGATGACTGTATTTTCAAGGTCCTCCGGAGATTTAATATAACCTTTTGCGCGAATCATATATTCAGTGCCGGACATTTCGAGTAGCCGGGCGCCGATGTCATTATTGCTCTGCCTTACGGCCTCGACAACTTTCGTTAGAGGTATGCGGTAAGCCAGCAGCGCATTAGGATTGATATTAACCTGGTACTGTTTCTGGAAACCGCCGACAGTCGCAACTTCAGCTACTCCCGGCACACTCTGAATATGATATCTAAGGTTCCAGTCCTGAAAACTTCTGAGGTCGGCAAGACTATTATTGCCGGTCTTATCTACAAGAGCGTATTGATAAACCCAGCCTACGCTGGTCGCATCGGGGCCCATTTCAGTTTTAACGCCTTGCGACAGTTTGGGAATAATTTTACTCAGATATTCCAGTGTCCGGCTTCTTGCCCAGTAAATATCGGTGCCGTCCTTAAAAATGACATAAACATAAGAAAAACCAAAATCCGAGAATCCGCGAATCGCTTTAACATTGGGAGCGCCAAGCATCGCGGTAACGATTGGATATGTAACCTGAGCCTCTATAATATCCGGGCTTCTGTCCCATTGTGAATAAATGATAACCTGCGTATCGGACAAATCTGGAATCGCGTCAAGCGGCATATTTTTTATACAGTAAACAGCGCCGACTATGGCCGCTATCGCGAAAAATATGACGATAAATTTATTTCTTCCTGAAAATTCTATTATTTTGCCAATCATCAGCGGTTCCTGTTTATTTCTCCTGTCCTTGCGTCAGGACAGCGTTGAGCTTCGATTCTGAATCAACCAGAAAGTTGCCGGACGTTACAACAGTCTGGTTTTCGGTCAGACCCTCCAAAACTTCATAATACCCTTGTACTTTTGGCCCCAATTTAACATCTCTCGGTTCGAAATAACCGTTGGAATCTGTTATATACACAATTTTTCTTGTGCCGCTGTCCATAACAGCGCTATGCGGCACTGCGAGTTTTTCGCCCAGGTCGTAAAGTATTTTTGCATCGACATACATCTCAGGTTTGAGCCTGTTTTCGGGGTCTTTAATAAGTGCCCTGACTTTAAGAGTTCGGGCAGTCCTGTCGAAAATCGGGGCGACAGAAACAACAGTCCCCTCAAAAATCATTCCCGGATAGGCCGCTGTTTCAATTTGAACCGCCTCGGTCGCTTTGACCAGGTCCATTTCATATTCATAGATAGTTATGTAAACCCAGACCTTTCCGCCTTCTGGAAGGTATAGGTATTGCTGGGGCATCCCTTTTGTTTCGAGTTCCGCGATTTCCGCATCGCTCATTCCGAGGAGAAGAAGTTTGCGCTTCGAGGCATTGACAAGCGGGTTCAATTGTTCGTCGGTATACTTAAGACTGCTCGACTGCATTGTCTTCCGCGTCTGGATAGACTGGAGATATTCCTGCTGCGCCACGAACAAATCCGGGTCATAAGCGACTATACCGACAGTCAAAACCGCACCGGTCAATTTGCGTTTTTCTATCTTTTCCTGTTTAACGCCGATTAACTGCTGCCTTTGAGAACTGATATAGACGCCCGCGGCGGCATGGCCTGTCTCTTCTTCATAGACAGGCACATAATCCATACCCATCTGGTCTTTCATCGGCACAGGAGAAGTTACTTTCGGGTCCATTGGGTTTCTGTAGTATAGTAATTTCTTTTGTGCCGGTGCGGCAGCAGATTGATTCACAGAAGTCTGTCTTTTTACAAGACTCATACCGCAGATTGGGCACTCGCCGGGCTTATCGGAAGTATAATTCGGATGCATCGGGCAATAATATAAATCTTTAGCCCCCTGCGTCTGTTGCGCAGACGGCCCAAAAGGCTTCCTTTCTACATACCATACTACAATTGCTATTATAACCGCAACGGCAATAACACTTTTTTTAATCTTCATAAGTACACTCTTTCGGCTTTTGCTATTTTGCGAATTGAGGCAGTTTACTTAAATACTTTTCTGGTGCTTTCTCGAATTCAGCTTTGCATTGCGCGCAGCAGAAATAAACTTTTTTGCCTTTATACTCGACGAATACATTTTTGTCTATTGCGCCGCCCATAACAGGACAAGTAGTCTGCTCTACAGCGGCAGAAGCTGTGGCAGCGATAGGCTGAGTCGCAGATACCGGATTAGCAGGTTTTATTGGTGCCGAAGACTGCTTTTTGCAGCCGTCAACAAAAAATAATACGGCAATCATAAAAACCACTGATAAAAACGTTTTCATTTTGTGTTCCTTTCGGGATTCCACGCTATTTTCTTTTCGGGAAATTCTTTTGATAATTCTATACCTGTGAGCGCTTCAAGCTCGGCAAGTTTCTGGGCGTTATCAGTCAGAGACCTTTCATAGAGAAGCTGATAATCGAACAGACCCTGCAGGGCATCGAGCAGAGCCAGAAAATCAACAGTTCCTGACTGATAAGCGTTCTCAGACGCTATCAGGTGTTCTTTCGACTTGGGGATTAAGATATCTCCGTACAGATGAATCTTTCTTGCGCTGTCCTCAAATTCAAAAAGAACCTGCTGGACAGTAGCGGCAAGTGTATTCTGCATTTGTTCTTTTTCTTTCGTCGCCCGATTTGTCATAGCGTCAGCCTGTCTTTCGCCGGCTCTATAACTGTCTTGCCATAGCGGTATATTGATGGAAATTATAGGCATAATTCTGGATTCTCCATTTCTGCCCATACCTTTGTCAATCGAAACACCGAGTCCGATATCGGGATAAAACTTTTTTCCCGCGAGCTTTTGGCTGCTTCTTGCCGCGGCTAAATCGTAGCCAAGAGCCTTGAGGTCCGGGTTGTTCTGTATTGCCAGAGAATACACTATATCGAAATTGAGCGAAACTGCTTTATGTTCAGGTCTCATCGGCCAGTCAAGTTCAGCGGCAACAGGACGATTGAGAATGCTGTTTAATCTGATTACCAGCGGCCTCCGGTAGGCATTGAGAGTTGTAATACTGTCTTCCATAGTAGCAAGAGTTATCTGGGCCTTAATTATATCCGGATGCATAGAACTCAAAGCAGAATATTTGCTGCGTGCGACTGCTTCAAAATGTCTGACAAGGTCGATATTTTCGGTGGAAATTTCGATAGACCTGTGCAGGAAGCAATACTCATAGAACCACCGTTTTAGTTCGTTGAGTATTTCGAGTCTTTTGGCTTCATATTTTTGGGAAGCGGCATCTGAAAAAGCAGAGGCGACATCCGTTCTTGACTTAATTGTCCCGAACCATGGAAATTCCTGCATAACTTCAAATGTACTCTGCTGGTCGGTCTTTTCCGTTGCATAGCCGAATGTAATACGCGGGTCGGGAAGTGCCTTTGCCTGGGGGATTTGTTCTAATGCCGCCCTGTATTCCTCGTGTTTTGCTTTCAGCTCGGCGTTGTTCGAAGAAGCGATATTTAAATAATCCTCAAGGGTTTTAGGATTGTTTGAATCGGGAAGATTGGCACCGGCGACACTGATTTGGCACAGGGCGCCCAATATTAAACCTGCCAATAAGTTATATTTCATACTAACTCCATAGGAATACTCGGTATTATTGTATTTCTAAAGTACGATGGTGCCAAAAGAATGTGCTAATCAAACCAATTTTACCTATTATAAATATCGGGAAAAACAGGGATTTTTCTTAATATTTGCTTCGCAATTGCTTTATTTTTAAAAGGTTAAGGTTTATATCGCTGAATATAGCCGATAAGATTCAGTTCTTTATAGAAGCATCCCTGCCCCATCGCGCCGACCGATGAGGTTTAGTTCTTTATACAGCGATGAAATTCAGTTTTTTGATGTGATTTAGTTCTTTATATAGCTGATGAGTAGTTCTTCGGTAAGACTCAGTTTTTTGATAAGGTTTAGTTCTCCAAGGAGATTCAGTTCTTTATAGAAGCATCCCTGCCCCCTGCGCCATCACGGCGAAGCTTAACAGCACCCCTGCCGATATAGCCATCGCCAATAAAGCACTCCTTGCCATAACAGGCGGCGGTGGGATTCGAACCCACGGATATTGGTTTTGCAAACCAACGCCTTAGGCCGCTTGGCTACGCCGCCGATTAGTCGTCAGCCGCATGGTCGTTAATATGCGGCTATTATTATTGCAATAATAAGGCCTAAGGCGGTGTCCGTGAACCGCCTGTTACTAACGACTACAAACTAACGACAAAAAAATGGGCCGGGTTGGAGTCGAACCAACGTAGGCTTGCGCCAATGGATTTACAGTCCATCCCCTTTGGCCTCTCGGGCACCGACCCATTTTTATTTACGTCTATACGGTTACGGTTCATCCTTCGCTAAAAGCTATGGAGGACAGGTGCGATGCTCGTTACGTCCGTCGTGTTACGGAAAAACGTAACGTTCACAAGTCCTGCAAGCACAATATGTTACGCAACCTTTATACGTTATCTTCAATTAGTCAAATAATCGGTTTTCTCAACGTAAATGGTTGAAAAAGAGGATATTAACAGAAAAAAAAGAGATTTGCAACAGTTCAGTTATCGGTTATCAGTTCAGGCGTGGAGTTTTTTAAGCGGACAATTTTAGTTGAGTTTGAAAAGAGGAGTGGTATAATCATGTTGATTTTTTAAAAGATATCCGAGGAAAAAATTATGGATGATGACAACGTCATAGCTACTCGGTTAAAGGTCGATAGCAAATGATCAAAGTAATATGTCCGTCATGCAGGAGAGTTCATAAAAAAACCGATGAGTCTTTGCTTGGCAAGATTGTCAAGTGCAAGGATTGCGGATTTACATTCAAAGTATCAAACGGGTCACAACCTGTTCAATGGGACTGGATGCAAAATGGGCAAAAGAAGGGCCCTGTGGATGTCGCAGGATTGAAGGAGCTGGCAAAGTCGGGCCATTTGAAACCTACGGACATGATTCAGCGTCTGGGGGCTGATTGGGTAGTTGCTTCTCAAGTTAAAGGGCTGTTTCCGGAGAGCACATCTGTTGCGGCTAGCCCGCCGGTCCCAAAAACAACTTCACCAGAGCCGGCAGTTTCGGCCGAGACGAATAAGATTCAGTTCCAGTGTTCGGGATGCGGTAAGGGGGTAAGCTTCCCTAGTGACAAGGCTGGCAAGACCGACAAGTGCCCATTTTGTGGTGTCGCGCTTCAAGTACCGCAAACCCCGGACTACTACAAGAACGATCTGATGGCAGCTTGTGCGGCGATTGGCAAGGCAGTGGAATTACGAGACAACGGCGAGAGCGAACGGGCCAACAAGGGATTCGAGCTTGCCGAGACCTGGGTTCGTAAGGTTCTACAGAATCCATGCTTGCCGTTTGCGATCGAAGCAGAGGCCAACTGCATGCTTGGAACGTGCTGTAAGTCTGTTGGGCGGTTTGCGGAAGCACAGACGGCGATGGAGAAGGGCCTAGCCTTGGGACGCAGCAAAGGATTTGCGGTGATGGAGGAGTGGTTATATGCCGATGACTTGGGCGATGTGTACGATACAGCCGTTCATTTACTGATTATTGAAGGTCAATTCAACCAAGCCAAGGCGTTACTCGCACAAGTTGAGGGCTTCGTATCTCATTACAAATCTCTTGAGAATTTCGACCGCATGCGACACGAAGGGTTCATTCTACTCGCTCGAGCAATGATCACGGTGCATGAGGACCATCTGGATTCGTCAATACAGTATTTTGGACAACTTCTCAGCTCGCCCTATAAGGAGTATTTTGCGTCACACCCGTCACTCACTTTTGTCATTGGTCAGGCGTCTCGCAACATTGGACAGATCTACCACATGGCATATGGCCGCTCCGATGAAGCCATTCCATACATCGAGGAGAGTCTCAAATACTTCCAGGGGGACACTGAGGAATTCGCCAGTGCACAAACCCTCCTTGACAGGGTACGAAGGAAGAGAGGACTGATCCAAGCAATCAGTTCGGGGTGGGGCCAGATTGCCTGGGGAATCTCGTTGGATGACTTCCTACAGACGTTCTCTCGGGCAAGCCAAGATGATGACTGGTGGCTGTCTGGAGAGAAACCAGGCGATCTTGCGGGATTTGCAATTGACAAGGTCAAGTACGCTTTCAATCCGGACGGCCAACTCTACTTGATCGCCTTCTTTCCTAATGATCCGTCAAGGGTGTTTGCTGATCTCCCTTACGTTTTCGGCGCTCCTGATAAACCGAGAATTGCGAGCTGGACATACGGGGACATCGAAGTTTCGGTGAAAGGTAGCGGTAATGTAGTGACATTGACAAATGTCGCCTTTGACGACGACGCAAGTGGTTATAAGAAGCCACTCAGGGAGTCGGCAGAAGCTAAACTCAGCGCCCCCGCCAATCACGGAATACCCGGCGCCAGCGGCGGCACTGCCTCGCCGGCACCGGCTCAATCCGCGCAACCAATTTCAACAACAACTTCACCAAATTTCTCTTTTCGTCGGGATTTCAAGCGGATTCAGTGGGGAGAAACCCTCTGGCTCAATTGCTTGCGAGCGGCTGCGGCTGGTATCGTATGGTGTGTCGTGTTATCTATCTCGCAGCCTCAAGATATGCGCCACTGGTTGATGTTTCCTATAGCGTTTCCTCTGAGCTATCCGGTCATTCTTCTACCAATTGGCTTGCTTGCAGCATTCCTTAGTCAGAGAGGCTTGCCTTGGCTAGGCTTGGTGACGCTTTTGTTCATGCTGGAGGTTTTTCCGGGCGATCCCTTGGTTTTCATCCTACACAAAGTCTATCCACGCTTAGTTCCGGTACAACAATTTGGCTTTGTGAACTTCCGCTTAGTTATATTTGTCCTCCGTGATGTGGCATGAGGAAACAGATTAAGACTATGTCCAAAATCGCTTTTAAATCCTATCGCGGCAACCCCTGGGAGTATGACATTATCTCGCGGAAGATTGCTCCCGCTAACCCTGACATTGCTAAGAAACCCCATCGACCGGAAGGGGGCAGATTCTTTGCAGAGATGCGAGGCGTCTCGCGTGAATAATTCGACGATCAGATCAACAACCACGCTGAAATCTTGATTCTAAACGTTACGGATCGTTGCAATCTGCGATGCAAATACTGCGCGTTCTCTGGTGCCTACTATGGGCAGCGGGTGCATGGTGCTAATTCCATGAGCCTTGATACCGCCTTGCTTGCTATTGACCAGTTCATTACCCGCGCGGGAAAAACACTTCAAAATCCAGAGAAGAAGTTAGCCATCACCTTTTACGGGGGCGAGCCTCTGCTTGAGTTCGACCTTATCAAGGAGATCCTACACCAGGTTCATCAGGTCAGATATCCGACACTCAGCGGACGGATTACACACTCGATCACCACGAACGGAACGCTTCTGGATGAAGAGAAGCTGCAATTGTTTTCCCAGTACGGTGTCTTGCTAAAAGTTAGTATCGATGGTCCTAAGAAGTTCCACGACCACAACCGTATCTACCGTGACGGTTCCGGTACATTCGACACCGTTGTGCATGCCTTGGAAACTGCCCGCGACAAGTTCCCGGCGTTCTTCAATCAGGTTGGATACATCGTTACGCTATGTCCGCCTTTTCGTTATATGGAGCGTGCTGCCTTTTTCGATTCGCACCCGCTATTCAAGGGCCACCAATTCCTTGTCGCCTCGGTGGCAATTACAAACTGCGATCTGGAATTCGACATGTCTGAACAAGAACCAGATTGTGTTGAGTTCTCTGAACTGCTGCGCCAAATGCACCAGAAAGCCATCAGAGGCGACTTTGACGACGCGGTCTTTGAGTCCGGCCTGTTCTCACAGGGCCTTGCTAGATTTCGCCAAGCCCAGGGTGAGGGTGCCACTGAAACTATCGACCCAAACGGATGTTGTATACCCGGCCAGCGCCGCATCTTTCTTTCTACAAGCGGCCAATATTTCTTGTGCGACAAGGTTGCCCAGAACGACAGGTTTTCCTTAGGCGACATCGCCTTTGGCGTTTCCACGGATCGGGCATGGCAAATTTATAATGATTATATCTCCCTGAGCCAAGCCGACTGCCTAAAATGCCCCTTAGGGAACATCTGCGACTATTGCCCGTCGTCAGCGCTTCAAGGCGACTACATGGGACTCGAACAGAAACGTGTCCAGTGCGCATGCAAGCTGCCTTATACCAAAAAAATGCTTGAGCTATATGCGTCCTTGACGGAAGACGTGTCGCCAGACGCTCTTGACACCTGGATTCCACCACATCTTGAATGAGGCAATAAACTACCCAAAAGGACTCCGCAACTTAGGTATGCTGTCAATAAAAAATTGTTCAGCTGCTTGACACGAGGGAGCCCCCTTGGTAGAATAGTTTTAATTGTGGGTTTGAATCGGGTTCAGACCCTTTGCAAAATAAGATTTTCGAGTAATACAAGGAGAATTGCTATGGCCTGTGGATGTCAGTGTTCTTGCCCGTCTTCTTCTAATCGTACGTACCAACAGAGTCCCAATTGGAATTCCATGATGTCGTCCAAGCTCGTATCAAAGCCTGGTATGAGCCTGAGGTTTCTGCAAGATGCCGTCGCGGCTATGGAGATCGTCGATGTGGAAGCGAGGCCAAGAATCGTGGAAGGATTTTAGAAGCCTGCTCCCCGACTGCTTGAATAGAAAGTCGAGAGCTGAAAGTAGAAAAAATAACGCAGCCCCAAGTGGCGGCGGCTAAATGAGATGAACCCCGCACTTTTCACATTGAATATACAAATAGGTGCGGGATAAATAAAAACCCCCCGCCGAAGCGGGGAACAGGTGACCCCAGTTAGATAGCTAAAGCATCTTCAAGAAGCTAATTTACGCATCTAACGGGGCAAGCAGGAGAGGTGAAAAAGAGACGCACAGCCGTGCGTCTGTACGGGTGCGAAAGGTGTGAAAGGTGTGAAATAAAAACCCCCGCGATAAACGCGGGGGCTTTTAGAAAACCGTTAAGCGCGGGGGTAATCACAGGGAATTCCACCCCCTCTAAAATTTTCTTCGAGGCGAAAATTTTCTAAATAATTCGGGGGTAAAATATTCGCAGATGCGAATATTTTACCATTTACCAGTTTTTTTGGTCGAGGGTTTTGGCAAATCCTTAAGAATCGCTGTGGACTTCTTCAAGTCAGCGTCCGGCAATTCATAATCCTTCAACTTGCCAGTCAAATACGCATCGTAACCACTGAGGTCCATCAGGCCATGTCCACTATAACTAAACAATATCACTTTCTCTTTGCCTTCCTCTTTTGCCTTCAAGGCCTCGTCAATAGTGGCGGCAATAGCGTGACTTGTTTCAGGGGCACAAATAAAGCCTTCAGTCTTTGCCCAAATCATCGCGGACTCGTAACATTTTAATTGATGATAGGCCCTTGGCTTGACAAGACCTTCGACAATAGCCTGACAAACGAGCGGAGCCATGCCGTGATAACGCAAGCCGCCGGCGTGTATCGGCTCAGGCATAAATGCGTGGCCGAGGGTGTACATCGCCAGGAGCGGAGTCATACAGGCTGTATCGCCATGGTCATAAGCAAATTCGCCGCGAGTCATCGAAGGACAGGCCTTCGGCTCGACTGGAATAATCTCGATATTTGCGCCGTTAATCTTGTCCTGCACAAATGGAAACGACAGGCCCGCAAAATTGCTTCCGCCGCCCGCGCAGCCGATAACGATATCGGGCTTCTTTATGCCGACCATTTGAAGCTGCTTTTTGGCTTCGAGGCCGATGATAGTCTGATGCAGCATAACGTGGTTAAGAACGCTGCCGAGTGAGTATCGCGTTTCGCCGGCCTTGTCGCTGACGGCTTCTTCGATTGCTTCTGAGATTGCGATGCCGAGCGAGCCGGGGGTATTGGGCATTTCCTTGAGGATTTTGCGGCCGAAATTCGTCTGATTGCTTGGGCTTGCGACGCAATTTGCGCCCCAGACCTGCATCATAATTTTTCGGAAAGGCTTCTGGTCGAAACTGATGCGAACCATATAGACTTTGCATTCGAGGCCGAACTGATTGCAGGCATAAGCGAGAGCTGAGCCCCACTGGCCTGCGCCGGTCTCGGTTGTGATTTTCTTTATGCCGGCGACTTTGTTATAGTACGCCTGCGGGACAGCGGTGTTTGGCTTGTGACTGCCGGGAGGAGATGTGCTTTCATCTTTGTAGAAAATTTTGGCGGGCGTTTTGAGATATTTTTCGAGGCGAGTCGCCCTGCGAAGAGGAGCCGGTCGCCATTGATATAAAATCTCGAGCACTTCCTTGGGGATGTCAATCCATCGCTGCGTGCTGACTTCCTGTTCGATAATGTTCATCGGAAAAACCGGAGCGAGCATTTCAGGGCCGATGGGCTTCCCGCCGGGGCCCAAAGGCGGCTGCACGGGATTGGGCAAATCGGCAGCTAAATTGTACCACTGTTTCGGTATGTCTTTTTCGTTAAGCAGTATTTTCACGTCCATCAAATATCTCCTTAATTAAAACAAGAGCTAAACTGTCCATTATGTTAATCTGGACTTTATATAATAGTGCAAAAAGGGGTAAAAAGGCAATTAATTTTCAGCCAAACGCGCAATTTTTTTCCTGTGCTTTTGGCTGAAATGAAAAAAAATTCATCCTTATTTGACAAGGGTTTATGAAAAAAAGCCGAAAATTTTTGACGAATTTTCGCAAAAAGCGCGCAAGTTCGCCTTATATATGGAGGAGCATATATAAGGCAAATCCGAAATCCGAATATCGAAATACGAAACAAATTCAAATGTTCAAATGACAGTAAACGATAAACAATCAAATTACATTGTAAGAAAAGTGGCGGGACGAGATGTAAAACTCGATGCGGAGGATTTCTATAATCCTGCAATCCTAAACTCAACGCTGATACTCTCAAAGGCAGGACAGGTATTTGTCCGTAACCGAAAGACACGAAAAACTACCGCACTTGCGAGGATAATCCTCAAAGCGAAAAAAGGACAAACAGTTGACCATAAAAACAGAAACGCATTAGATAACCGCAGGAGCAATCTAAGAATCGTAACACATCGGCAAAATATGCTTAACCGAATTTTAAAAAATTCGACGGGATTCATCGGTGTGGGCATAAGAAGAAAAACAAAAGACAAACCTAAATACTGCGCAATATACACGGCGGAAAACGGACGGCTTTGCTTCTATAGTCCATTTACGCCTAACGGCCTGATTCTGGCGGCGATGGCAAGAGATAAATTCGTTATCGAAAACGGAGATGAAGAATATTCGCCGCTGAATTTTACGATATTCAAAGAAGAACCATTTAAGACTTTTTTGCTAAAGAGCGATTTATACGAGATGCGGGGAAAGAATGAAAGATTGCAATGAGAATCTTTGCCGAGTACAATTAAAGATATGAGCAGACTCTGTATTTTTGTCGGTATGACGGTCTTTGGCTGGATCGGCTGGTGGATAGGATACCGATTCGGACTCATGACCGGCATCGTGGTTAGCGGCATCGGCAATATGGTTGGGGTATATGTGGGCTGGCGCATCAATCAGGATTACTTAAGCTGAAACGAGCAACGGATTAAGGGGACATTTTTTCGTATTGGAGAGCGGCACGCATAAAGGCGCCGACGCCTTTGAGGTCATTTATGACAAGCGGGCATTTATTACGATCCATGTAATAAGCATAACCACCGCTGTAGGTGGTGTAGCCGCCGAGACTGCCAACTCCTACGGTGTCTTTAAGGCTTATATATCCGCTGACGTAAGTAAGTTTGTTGGCGACGAGACCTTCGTAGCCGGCGCGTGAGACGGCAAGATACGGGTCAGCAGGCAGATAGCCTTTTTCGACGGCCTTTGCGAGAGCATAAGAGAACATAGCAGTGCAGGAAGTTTCGGTATAATTGGTTGGATATGTCGTGCGAGGATAACCTTTATCGACGACCTGCCACCACATACCATTGTTGGCGTCCGGGCCGTTGTTGGGGTCCTGATAGGTCTGCAGATCTGCGGCGAGGTCGCCTAAAATAGAAATCATCTGCGGACGGCAAGGGTCATCGTCAGGAATATAATCGAGACAATCGACAAGTGCCATTGCATACCAGCCGATGGCTCGGCCCCAGTATTCCGGAGAATGGCCATACGTAGGCTGGGCCCATCCTTGTGGAGTCAGAGGCGGGGTTTCAAACTTGGAGCTATCCCAGCCGTGGTAGAGGAGACCTGTTCCGCTTCCATAAATCTGCGAATGCTGCGTATGCGTGGCGATGAGGGTGCATTGATAACCAGCAACGTCGTACCAACTCGCGTCGCCGAACATACTTGCGTATCGGACGGCAAAAGGCTCAGCCATATAAATGCCGTCGAGCCACATCTGGCGAGGATAAGATTGTTTGTGCCAGAACCCGTCATCGAATGTCGTCGGCTGGTCAACGAGCTGCGAGATGAGCGTATCGGCGGCGGTTTTGTATTTGGCGGTGCCGAAGTGTTTGTACATAATCAGGCAGAGATTTCCGGGCTGGACGTGGTCGAGGATGTAGTTAGCTTTATTGTAGCCGGTAATAACGCCGGAGGAATTAACAAGCGCATCGACCCAACTCTTTATACAGCTAAGGTAGGTCGGGTTGTGGCATCGCTGATATTTTTCGTACAGAGACAAGAGAACGAATCCTCTGTCATAGTTCCACGTTTGCGGGACATTGCCGGTTTTGATAATCCAGGCGGCGATATCATCGGAACGAAAAGGCCCTTTGGGAGTGAGCCAATTTTCGCCGAACAAGTAGAGGTCTTTAACATCGACTTTTCCGCTGATGTCATAATCGTAGCCGCCGCACCAGCCATTTGCGGAGGTGCAGCCGGTGTGAAGCCATTGATTTGCGAAAGAAGCGAAGTCGGTGAAATTATATAAGTTTTCCGCAAATACAGAGGAATTAATAAACAACAGACAGGATGCACAAAGAAATAAAAAGCCGCAGCGTGCAGTTGATTTTAGAGGGCTAATCACCACCTATATTTTCACCGTCCTAACATGAGAAATTACGCCATTCATTATACAAAAACGCAGGTATGATGTCAAGGCGTTTCCTGATACAGGCGAATAAACTACAGTTTCATACCAAAGTAGTTTTTGGCGTTATTAAAGCAGATATTCTCGACCATTTGGCCGAGAAGTTTCGCATCTTTCGGTATCAGTCCCGCTTCTACATCGTTGCCGAGGATATTGCATAAAATTCTGCGGAAATATTCGTGTCTGGGATAGGAAAGAAAGCTTCTCGAATCGGTAAGCATTCCGACGAACCTGCTTAAAAGACCGAGATTCGATAATGCGGTCATTTGCTTTTCCATTCCATCTCTCTGGTCGAGGAACCACCAGCCGGAGCCAAGCTGTATCTTGCCGGGGACAGAGCCGTCCTGGAAACTTCCCATTATCGTAGCCAAAAGCTCATTGTCGCGAGGATTGAGATTGTAAAGAATTGTTTTCGGGAGCTTGTTTTGCGAATCGAGCCTGTCGAGGAATTTTACGAGGGGTTTGGCGATTTCAAAATCGCCGATGGAATCAAAACCGGTATCGGGGCCGAGCGTTTTAAATAGTCTGCTATTGTTATTCCGCAATGCGCCCAGATGAAGCTGCTGGGTCCAGCCTTTTTCAGCATCCATCAGGCCAAATTCATACATCATAGCCGATTTGAACTTGAGCATTTCATTAATATCAAGCTCTTTGCCGCTTCGTATTTTGGCAAAGATTTTTTTGATTTCGCTGTCGGTATAATCTTCCGCGAAAGCAGTTTCAATACCGTGGTCGCTCAATCGGCAGTTGTTATCGTGGAAAAATTTGTGTCTTTTTTTCAACGCATCAAGATAATCGTCAAAATCTTTTATTTGGGTATCGGAGGCCTGCTGCAATTTATCTATCCATTCGTTCAACGCCTTGATATTTTCAACAGCCATTCCCTTGTCAGGCCGCCAAGCGGGATAAACTTTAATTTCAAAGCCGTCGGCCGCGATTTTTCTGTGATGCTTCAGGTCGTCAATCGGGTCGTCGGTCGTGCAAACGAGTTTTACATTCATCTGCCGCATTATTCCGCGTGTGCTGAACTTCGGCGATTTTAAAAGCTCGTTACATCTGGCATAAATTTCCCCTGCCGTTTCGGGACAGAGCAGACCGTTGATGTCGAACGGCCTTTTTAATTCCATATGCGTCCAGTGATACAGCGGATTGCGGAAACAGAAAGGTACGGTATGCGCCCACATCTGGAATTTTTCCCAATCGCTCGCATCGCCGGTGCAGAACCGCTCATCGATGCCGTTGGTTCTCATCGCCCGCCATTTGTAATGGTCGCCGTAGAGCCAGATTTGCGTCATATTTTCGAACCTGACATCATCGGCAACCTGCTGGACGGGCAAATGGCAGTGATAATCGTAAATGGGCATTTTCGCCGCGTGCTGGTGATAGAGCCGCTTCGCTGTTTCGGTCTGCAGAAGAAAATCAGTGTAAATAAATTCAGAAGACATCTATTTGCCTTTCGTTTTACTCTGAACCCCCACCACAGGGGTGTGGGCTAAACTTTATTTCTTTAGTCCTAAAGCCTTTCTCAATTTGCCAACCATATCAATTTTTTCCCAGGTGAAATTATCGCCTGTTCTGCCGAAATGGCCGTGATATGAAGTGGCCGCGTAAATCGGCCGTTTAAGTTTAAGATGGTCAATAATCCCCTTCGGCGTAAGCGGAAAAACTTCTCTTATGGCTTTCTGCAGGTCCTTTTCATTGACCTTGGCTGTGCCTCTGGTATCAACGTGTACCGACACAGGCTCGGCAACGCCGATTGCGTAAGAGACCTGTATTTCGCAGATATCCGCGAGGTCTGCCGCGACTACATTCTTTGCGATATATCTTCCCATATAACTTGCGGAGCGGTCAACCTTCGACGGGTCTTTCCCGCTGAACGCGCCGCCGCCATGATGTCCCATACCGCCGTAAGTATCGACGATAATCTTCCTGCCGGTAAGTCCGCAATCGCCTTTCGGACCGCCGATGACGAATCTGCCGGTCGGATTGATGTGGTAGATAATATTTTTATCGACCATTTTCTTCGGCAGCACAGGCAGAATGACTTTTTTAATTATTTCGCTGCGGAGTTTGCCGTATTTTATGTCCGGCGAATGCTGAGTCGAAACGATAACGGTATGAATCCTGTAAGGTTTGCCGTTTCGGTATTCAACTGTTACTTGACTTTTGCCATCTGGCCGCAGCCAAGGCAGTTTTTTGTTTTGGCGCATTTCCGCGAGTTTGGCGACAAGCAGATGGGCAAGCTGAATCGGCATAGGCATAAGCTGAGGCGTGTCTTTGCAGGCATAGCCGAACATAATACCCTGGTCGCCGGCACCCTGCTCCTTGTGCAGGCCCTTGCCTTCGGTTACGCCCTGCGAGATATCGGGACTTTGTTTGCCAAGCCCCACAAGAACGGCGCAGTTGTCGTAATCGAAACCCATTTCGGGTTCTGTGTAGCCTATTTCCTTTATTACCTGTCGAACCACAGCGGGCACATCCACCACCGCATTCGATGTGATTTCGCCGGCAACCATAACCATACCCGTTTTCACAAGCGTTTCGCAGGCTACCCTGCTGTACGGGTCCTGTTCAAGATGCGCATCAAGAATGGCATCGGATATATGGTCTGCGACTTTGTCGGGATGTCCCATCGTCACAGATTCACTCGTGAACAGAAAATTATCATTGCTGTAGTTTAAATTCTTACGATTCTTCTTCTTTGTCATATAAATCCTTCAAAATTTATTTTTTTATTCCGTTTGCAGATCATTAAGCTGCCAGTTGTATTTTATATACTCAATTGAATATTCTCTTTTTTTAAGGAAATCCGCATTGGTTTCTGAGACAAAATCCTTCACAAAGTTAAGTATTGCCCTGTCAACAGGCTCCCGTTCCCTGAAAAGCTTGTTGGTTCCATACTGTTTTAAAAACGCATCCTCATGCCATTTATACATTCTGAATATCGGCGAAAGATAAACTACTTTATTGGTTTCATCAATCCGCAGACCGTCGGGGCGTGCAAAATAATTTCGCACCTGCTCATCAAGCTGTTTTTCGAGGACCTTTCCTACATAAGGTTCATTTCTGAGCGGAGCGCTTCCCATAGTACCGCAACTGAGCGCAAAGCAAATTCTGGGTTCGTCGAACCTGCCGAGAAGGACGTCTTTTCCAATTTCATCGAGAGTATATTGTATTCCCATTATCATAAAATATGTTTCGGTTCTGAGCCCCCGGATATGCATAACACTGTTGGCGGGATAAAAGAACAACATAAATCTCGAAGGTTTTATAGGATAATTCTCAACGATACCCTTCAAAGTACAGACATTATAGGCATTTATCCAGAACGCTATTTTTTCATTTCTCGACCATGTGATGTACACTTCCGGCTTGAGATTGGAAAGTTTTTCAATAGCATCATTCAAACCGATTCGCAATCTCCTCAATTTGGAATATTTTACAAGCCCCTGTTCATTAACATATTCCTTTAAAATTCCGGCAAAACCGAGATTGAACGCATCGCCGCTAATATATCCACCGAGGGTATTCGGTCCTTCAACTTCCGCAGCATTTACAAGCTCGCTGCTATTGCCGTCATTTGGCTCGGATTTTTTATTTGCCGTCTCGCGTTTTGCCGGCGAATTTACATCGCCCTGCCTTTTGGCAATTGCCGCAGCAGTCCTGTTTGTTCCTTCACCACGACAGTGCCCGACGCAGACAACGGCCAGAAACAGCACTATAATTAACCTGAAATATTTCATATCTTTCCAATTATTCAATTTTCATCCCGTTCAATTTATAATCCTATGATTCTAATGATTTTAATCCCGATTGCCAGTCAAAAGTTGCCTATCCCGAAGTAAGACCACGAATTCTGAAATAACCTTGACAGAAGCGGCTGTTTTGTTTACTTTTTAAGGTGTTAATTTTACCTATTTTCAGTTTTTTTCAGGTTTTATGAACTATGCGTAACATTTATATCGTTTTATGCGGATTGGTATTATTATCAGTATTTAGCCCTGTTTTTGCCGCCGTCAATACCGCGAAAATTGACGTTGTCCGGAACAAGGAAACATTAGCCGAGGCAGATACAGCTGTTATAGAGGAGTTTTTAAGCGATGCTTTTGCGGAATTTGTCGCAAAAACCGACTTTTCAGATATCGCAACTCTACGGGCCACAATTGTAAGCAAAAGTACATCAACCATCGAAAGCGGTCAAATTCAATATGGACCACGATTTATCGCAACCGCCCAGAAAGAAATCTCCAGTACTTTCCAAAAAATAAACGCCCTTGGCGAAGGCTATCACAAGACCATTTTGACAACAAATTTACTAATTTTGGTCAATGACCTTGCTAATATCGAAATAGCAAAAGCGGCTCTTGATTATCTTCAAAATCCTAATATCATAGTGCGCTATTGGGCGGTGAACTCGCTTAGTAACGATAATATTATTAAGCAGCTTAACTACGACTCAGAAGAAAACCGCCAGCTGGCAGTGGAAATCACCAAGCAGCTTTTGGCTTTAGCCCAAACGGAACAATCCAGCGATATTCTTATCTTTCTGGCCAAATTCGCATCAGGCGTGAAACAGCCTGCGGCAAATGATATCCTGACGGCAATCGCACAAAAAAGAATAGACCTCTATATGGGCTGGAAAGCCAATGATGAACTGATAGAAGAATCGATATTACAGGCTTTTGCCGACAGGGCCAAGACTGACTCAGATAGCGCTCGGCTAATGGCTAAAAATTTCGCTATTCTATATTCGCTGGTGATACAAAAGTATGTAGTGGGCGAGCAGAGCCTTAGCGAGACAAGCAGGACTAACCTTGTATCGGTTATTACTCAGTCTGAAAAACTTTTGCCCAGCTTTATCCCTGACTGGCAGGATGCGTTAAAAAGATCGCTTGAAAAAGGAGGCGGCGGCGCCACCCTGCTTGCCACTCACGACTCGCTTCTTGGTACTTCGAGCGTCCCTGGAAAACTACCGACCGCATTGGGTTTCGATTACGGCAAAAATCCTGACGGTACTGTCAAGACCGCCCCGCCGACACTGCCCAAGCCGGCAGTAGAAAAACCGCCGGTAGAAAAACAGCCGACAGCAAAACCATCGACAGAAAAACCGTCGACGGCAAAGCCGCAAACGGAAAAACCACAGGCGGAAAACAAGACACCCAAAACACCGAAGACACCTTAAAAAATATCAGACAGACATTGGAGGTTTGTCCAGATGAACAGCCGTTCTACACCAAAGACCGTCTTTTTGTTCATTCTGCTGTTTGTCATCGTATTTTTACAACTGTTATCTAAAACACAAACAAGCCGTTTTATAAAAAGATTAGATTCCCTCGAAAAAAATCTGCTGAATAATCCGATATCAGGTAAAACCTCAACAGGACAACACTCCGCAGCCAAAGAAGGCTATCCCGGCGACGAAGGCGACTGGCTGATATGGGCATTCGCCGTCGAGCCTAAAACCCTTAACCAGCTTTCCGCCGATACCGACCTCTACTCAAGATGGATAACATTTGAAACAGTCTTTGAGCCGCTTTTAAGTTATGATTATGATGAAATAAAACTGAAACCCTGTTTAGCCAAGAGCTACCAGATTTCTGATGATGGTTTGGAGATAACATTTACATTAAGAGATGATATTTGTTTTTCCGACGGCGTACCGGTTACGGCCGACGATGTTATTTTTACTTACCAAACCATTATCAATCCGCAAACCGATGCGGCCAATATAGCTCAATCCTACATTGATGTTGACAGGGTCGAACGCATCGACGAAAAAAGAGTTAAGTTTGTTATGAAAAAGCCTTATTTCCTCGCACTGGAAATCGCTGCTTTCTGGGATGTGGGTGTATATCCGAAACATATATACGATTTCAAGACCAGGGAGGAATTTAACAAACGCGTGTCCAATCCAATCGGCAGCGGACCTTATGTTTTTGAAAAATGGGACACAGGAGACAAGGTTGTATTCCGCAGAAATGAAAATTACTGGGGCCCGAAACCGAAAATAGAAAAAGTCATATATAAATTTATTATCAACGACAAGGCAAGGCTTCAGGCCCTTCGCAGCGGAGATGTAGATATAATTATTCCGGCGCCGGAGCAGTTTGCCGACCTGATAAAAGACGAAAACTTTAAAAAAAGCTTCAGATGCCTGTCTTATTGGGACCCCGGAGTGCCATATTACTTTATCGGCTGGAATGAGGATATGCCCTTCTTTGCAGACAGACGCGTAAGACTCGCGATGACCCAAATGTTAGACCGACAGGCTCTTATCAAACATCTTCTCAAGGGCAGCGGTATGGAAATAACCGGGCCGTTTTTTATATTCAGCAAAGAAAACGACCCGAACATTGGGCCCTGGCCTTATGACCCGCAAAAGGCGGCGCAACTTCTCGACGAGGCCGGCTGGAAAGATACTGACGGCGACGGTATCCGGGACAAAAACGGTATTCCTTTCAAATTCAAATTATCATATTCCGCCGATTATGTTTTATATCAGAACATAGTCAGCACTCTGAAGGACTGTGCCGCCAAACTCGGTATAGAAGTCATTCCTGACCCGATGGAATGGTCCATAATGGTAACAAAACTCAACGACCGGAAATTCGAATCGGTGATTATGGGCCTGGGCGGCGCTATAGCCGAAGACCAGTACCAGATTTTTCATTCATCGCAACTCGGCAACCACGGCACAAATTACGTGGGCTTTAGAAATGCCGAAGCCGACAGCCTGATGGAGCAGATAAGAGGCACTATGGATGATGAAAAACGTATAGAGTTGAGCCGGCAGCTTCACCGCCTGCTTCACTATGAGCAGCCTTACACTTTTTTGTTTTCCAAGCCGACATATCGCATTGTCGCACCGAGATTTGAGAATGTAATAATTCATAAGCTCGGTCTTAAAGAAGAAGAATGGTTTGTGCCGAAAGATAAACAGAAGTATAAAAATTAACTTAAAATTTAAAAATTAAAACTTAAAATTGCGGAATCAGCCTCCGGCTGATGGATATTTTACAGGAGTTTTTATGAATAACCGGTCTGGATTATTTACGTTTTTGCTGTTTTTACTGCTTTTGGCAATGATAGCGATGCAGATTCTGTCGATGATACAATCGGACAGGCTGTACGAGAGACTGAATTTCCTTCTGGAAAATATATCCGGCAGGCAATCTGCTCCGAACAGAACTGAAGCAAATCCAACTGCACAGACATCGGACACACATCCCGGCGATGAGGGCGACTGGCTGATATGGGCTATGGCCGGAGAAGTCCGCACATTAAATCTTCTGACCGTTGATGCCACTATGGAAACTCTATCAGTATGTTTCAACAACATTATTGAACCTTTATTCTATTATGATTTGGACTTCGACGGGGTTAAACTCAAGCCGGTATTAGCTGAAAGCTTGACTGTATCAGACGACGGCCTTGAAATGGTCGTTAAACTGAAAAAAAATATATGGTTTTCCGACGGCAAACCGGTTACCGCAGATGATGTCATTTTCACTTATGAAACTATAATGAATCCCGGCGTGGATGCTTCTACTCAAAGAAATTATTATCAAAACATTAAAAAAGTCGTTAAAATAGACGACAAGACCGTTAAATTTATCTTTAACGAACTTTATTGGAAAAGCCTCGAATCCGTCGGCGTGTTAGAAGTGCTTCCAAAACATATTTATCAATTCAAAGACCCTAACGAATTTAATAAACGCATATCAAACCCAGTGGGAAGCGGGCCGTACGTTTTTGAAAAATGGGATGTCGGACAACAGATAGTCCTGAAACGCAATGAAAATTACTGGGGTCCAAAACCGAAAATAGAAAAAGTTATATATAAATTTATCTCAAATGGTGTTGCCGCCCTTCAGGCATTAAGATCGCACGATATTGATATTTTTGAGCCCGGCTCGGAACAGGTTACGGATTTGCCGAAAGACCCGCAGTTCGCAAAGGAATTTAACACCATAATATTCTGGGAGCCGGCATTCGGTTACTGGTATTTCGGCTGGAATGAGGCCAAGCCGTTTTTCAAAGACAAAAAAGTCCGGCAGGCTATGACCTGTCTTACCGATCGCAAGGCAATAGTTGAACAGCTTACCAAAGGTAAAGGCACGATAATAACAGGACCATTTTATATTCACGGCAAACAAAACGACCCGAATATCCAGCCCTGGCCTTATGACCTGCAAAAGGCGGCACAACTTCTCGACGAGGCGGGCTGGATAGACCACGACGGCGATGGAATCCGTGATAAAGACGGGGTGCCATTCAGATTTAAGCAATCTTATCCTGCCGGAGGAACTTCGGCAGAGCAAATGGCAAGATGGCTTAAAGACAATGCTGCAAAAGTCGGGATTGAAGTCATTCCTAATCCTACGGAGTGGTCTATATTTATAGGAAACCTGCATGAGCGTAACTTCGATGCTGTCGAGTCAATGTGGGCCGGGGTTATCGAAGAAGACCCTTATCAGATATTCCATTCTTCCCAGATTGGCGAACATGGCAGTAATTACGTGTCTTTTAACAATCCCGCCGCTGACAAGCTTATGGAGCAGGCAAGACGGGAACTTAACGAGGGAAAAAGATATGCTTTGTATCACCAATTGCATAAGCTGCTACAAGATGAACAACCATATACTTTTTTAATGACTCGGCCACGATATTATTTCATCGACAAGCGATTCGAAAATGTAATAGCCCATAAACTCGGCATCGACCCGTTCGAATGGTATGTGCCCAAAGACAAGCAGCGATATAAATGATAACTTATATAATACGCAGAATATTGTTAATGATACCGACGATTCTGGGCATAACCATAATGGTTTTTGCCATAAGCCGACTTGCGCCGGGCGACCCTGTAAGTTTGTCAATGGGCCCCGGCGGGCAGATGGATGCCCAGCGGGCCGCTGATGTGCGGAAAGTGCGTATGGCTCTTTATGGCTTAGACAAGCCAATACCCGTTCAATACGCAATCTGGCTGAAACGCGTTGTCAAACTGGATTTCGGCGATTCAATCAAACATCACCGCCCTGTCATCAGCCTTATAGCCGAGCGGCTGCCGATTACTATTACGTTAAATGTTATTTCGATAATAATTATTTACGCGATTTCGATTCCGCTGGGAATTTTCACGGCAACCAGGCAGGGCAGATTTTCTGACAAGGCAAGTTCTGTGATTCTCTTTATGCTCTGGTCACTGCCGAGTATGTGGGCAGGACAAATGCTGATAGGTTATTTTTGCGGACCGACTTTTAAAAACTGGTTTCCGCCGGCGGGCATAAGCAGTAATTACGCCGATGCCCTGCCGTTTTTCCCCTGGCTGGCTGACAGACTCTGGCATCTTGTCCTGCCGGTAATTTGCCTGAGCTATTCCGGCTTTGCGTACCTGACAAAACAGGTGCGGGCGGGAATGCTCGACAATCTGCGAAGCGATTATATCCGCACGGCAAGGGCAAAGGGACTCGATAACTGGACAGTAACATTCAGACACGCTTTCAGGAATAGTGTCATACCGATAATTACAATAATGGCAACATTGCTGCCGGCGATGATTGGCGGCTCGGTCATTATCGAAAGTATTTTCAGCATACCGGGAATGGGCAGACTTGCGTTCGAGGCGATTACCACGCGAGATTATAACGTAGTGATGGCAGTCGCGACAACAGCAGGATTTCTCGACCTTGTCGGCCTGCTGCTGGCCGATATCGCTTACGCAATCGCAGACCCGAGAATAAGTTTTGAGCGAATTGAATAATGAATGAAATAAATAATAAAAACTGGGGCACATCTTACGGGCAGCTTGTCTGGCAGCAGTTCACAAGAAACCGGACAAATCTTTTCTGTCTGTGTTTTATAATGGTTCTTTTTACAATGGCGGTTTTCGCGCCGCTCATCGCCAACGATAAACCTTTTGTAATTCGCATTGAAAACAAACTATGCTTTCCGCTCTTTAGCACCCTTACAGCAAATGATTACTCGGTGTTTCTGACTGCTATCATCGGCATTACTCTGCTTTTCCTGATTAGGCGAAACAGCCTTAAGGTTGACCCATTTCTTCGCTCGGCTGTATTGTGGAAACAAATATCCATCTGCGCAGTAATCTTGCTCATAGGCATATCGCTTCTGCAGATTTTCACACCTCGCAAACTCGACGCAACCGATTACAACGCAATGCTCGCCGACAGCAAGGCAACCGATGCGATTTTCCCGCTGGTTCCTTACGGCTACGGTAGAACGGACATAAAAGTCAGCCAGCAACCTCCCAGCAGGGAACACTGGCTCGGCACAGATGACGTCGGTTCGGACGTTTTGTGCAGACTTATCCACGGAACACGCGTTTCGCTGTCTGTCGGATTTGTAGCGGTCGGCATTTCGAGCATTATCGGTATTGTTTTCGGCGCGATAATGGGCTACTTCGGCGGCAAAATCGACTTTCTCGGTATGAGGCTGCTCGAAATTATGATGTCAGTGCCGACATTCTTTCTAATTATCACTATTGTCGCATTTTTCCCGCGGAGTCTTTTTAATATAATGGTTATCATCGGAATAACAAGCTGGACAGACGATGCAAGATTCATCCGCGCGGAATTCTTCAAGCTTCGCAATCAGGATTTTGTCCAGGCGGCAATCTCGCTGGGGCTGCCTTTGAGAAGCATTCTGTTTCGTCATATGCTCCCAAACGGCGTCGCCCCTGTCCTGGTCAGTATAACTTTCGGAGTCGCCGGTGCGATATTTATCGAATCGGCATTGAGTTTTCTCGGCTTTGGAGTAGCGCCGCCGACACCGAGTTGGGGACAGATGTTAAGCACAGGTGTAAGCACCAGCGGCCAATTTTTGTGGTGGCTGTCTTTATTCCCCGGCACGGCGATATTCTTCACTGTAACAGCATATAATCTTCTCGGCGAAGGACTGCGTGATGCAATCGACCCGAAACTTAGAAAGGCAGTATGACGGATAACGGTATAATTTTATCGGTTCAGAACCTTTCAACCTTTTTCGATACCGAACAAGGTACGGCAAAGGCAGTGCAGGATGTTTCTTTCGATATTAAAAAGGGACAGACCCTCGCCCTTGTCGGCGAAAGCGGCTGCGGAAAAAGCGTTACCGCCCTTTCGATAATGCGTTTGATTCCATCGCCGCCGGGGGAAATAGCAGCGGGAAAAATATTTTTCAAAAACCATAACATCCTCGAACTTCCTGAAAAAAAAATGCGGCTAATCCGCGGCGATAAAATCGCTATGATTTTTCAGGAGCCGATGACAAGTTTAAACCCTGTTTATACCATCGGAGACCAGATTGTTGAAGCGATAACTCTTCACCAGAAAAAGACTTACGAACAAGCGTGGCAAATGGCCGAGGAAATGCTCGCAAAGGTTCATATTCCAGAGCCTGCCAGAAGAATGTTTGAGTATCCGCATTTGCTTTCGGGCGGGATGAGGCAGCGGGTTATGATTGCGATGGCAATATCCTGCAAACCTTCGCTGCTGATTGCCGATGAGCCGACAACGGCGCTGGACGTTACGATTCAGGCACAGATACTCGATTTGCTCGATGAACTTCAGCAAAGCGAAGATATGAGCATTCTTTTAATTACTCACGACCTCGGCGTCGTCGCTCAGCGAGCCGATAACGTCGCGGTAATGTACGCTTCGAGAATTGCCGAACAGTGTTCCTGCATGGAACTTTTTAATAAACCTTTACATCCTTATACGAAAGGTCTTTTAAATTCATTGCCTCAGCTCGGCACAAGACAAAACAGATTGAATACTATCGCGGGTAATGTTCCCGAACCTCTTAATTTTCCGTCAGGCTGCAAATTTCATCCCCGATGCCCGATTGGCTGCAACGATAAAAGATGCCAAACCGCAGAACCTGCATTAAAAGAAGTTTCAAAAAATCATTTTGCCGCCTGCTGGTATGCAGAGGGATATGAAAAATAAAATGAATAATTATTTATTAAATGTTGAAAATCTCAAGACCTGGTTTCCCATCAAAAAAGGTCTTCTCAGAAAGACTGCCGGCTTTGTCAGAGCTGTCGATGATATAAGTTTTCAGATACCAAAGGGCAGCACTTTCGGTCTTGTCGGCGAAAGCGGCTCAGGCAAAACAACTGCGGCAAGAACGATTGCAAGACTTGTTCACGCAACAAGCGGAAAAGTTTACTTTAATGGCGAAGATGTCCTGCCTCTGCACCAATCGGAACTGCGAAGAATCCGCAAAGACATATCGATGGTTTTTCAGGACCCTTACAGTTCGCTAAATCCGAGAATGACGGTAGGTTCGATTCTCGCTGAGCCTTTGAAAATTCACAAAATCGCAAAAGGTTCGGAGCTTATGGGCCGGATAGCGACTCTGCTGGAAAAAGTCGGCCTGTCGGCATCTCATATCAATCGTTATCCTCACGAATTTTCCGGCGGTCAGCGGCAGCGAATCGGAATCGCACGGGCGCTGGCTCTCGAGCCGAAAATGGTAATTTGCGATGAGCCTGTAAGCGCATTGGATGTTTCAATTCAGTCGCAGATTTTAAATCTCCTTAAAGACCTTCAGGACCAGTTCCATCTGACGTATCTTTTTATCGCCCACGATTTGTCGGTAGTCGAATTTATAAGCGATAATGTGGCGGTGATGTATCTCGGCAAAATTGTCGAGATTGCGCCGGCGCCGGTTTTATACGAAAAACCTTTACATCCTTATACGAAACTTCTGCTCAGCGCAATTCCGCTTGCCATACCGCAAAGGAAAAAAACGTCAGTTCACGCACTGGTGCTGGAAGCGGAGGCTTCGGCGGGTTGTCCGTTTTACGGCAGATGCCCCATTGGCGATGATTTTTGCAGGAAAAACGTCCCGCCGCTCGAAGAAAAGGCCTCTGGCCATAAAACCGCCTGTTTTAAAGTATAAAAGCTTCTCGACTTTTATACCGATATAAGTGTATAATACGTCAGATTCAATATGACCGATTATAACATAACAAAAATAACAACCGAGGCCATCGTTACGACGGTATCCTTTAATGTCGCAAGCCTGACTACCGACCAGGGGTTGGAGGAAGTCACACAGCAGATTTCAGAAGTTATAAAAAACCAAAAACCCAAAAATCTTCTTATCGATTTTACCGGCGTTAAATTTTTCTCGTCTCAGGCGCTGGGCATACTTCTCGACGCGAAGAAAAAACTATCCGCCCTGAAGGGAAACGTAATAATCAGCGGTATAAACCCGCAGCTTTATCGCGTTTTTAAAATCACAAATCTCGACAAGATATTCAAATTTTATCCTGACGCCAAGGCTGCGATAAGCGATTTGAAAAAACTCCAAAAATCTAATTAGAGAGGATGAGTATGAATATTGAAAAGCAGTTTTCGATTTTTATGGTAAACAAGCCCGGCATTATGGCCCAGATTCTTTCCGAATTCGCCAGGGCAAAAATAAATATAACCGCTCTTACCGTGATGGACTCCGTCGAGCATGGCGTATTACGGGTTGTCCCGGAATCAGCGGACAAGATGCGGGATGTTCTAAATCATATCAATATGCAGTACAACGAAACGGAAGTGCTTTGCGTTACACTGCCCAACAGGCCCGGCGCCTTCGCGGCGGTAGCGGAGAAACTGGCAAAGGCCCACATCAATATAGCTTATGCCTATGTTACGGCCGGTGCTAAAGGCGGCAAAACAACCGCGGTACTCAAAGTCGCTGATGTCAAAAAGGCAATGAAGATACTCGCTGATTCTGTCGAATCGGATAGCGACTCGCGACTGGCAGAGAGGCGTTCGCCTTCCTCAAGACAAGGCTGATTCGTTTACAGTCAAAATTAATTCTTGACATTCGCCCTGTTAAAAGATAGCATTAGGGTTTAGATAATTTTAGTATTGGAGTTTTTTAATGTTTAAAACTGATAAAAACAGGCAAAACAATAACGCAGGCCGCGTAGCGGACGCATTGTTTATGCACACAAACAGCATAGCAATGTTTGTATGCATTATGCCGAAGATTAAGGAGAATACTCCCTAAAAGACTTTTTTATATTATGAATTTTAAAAGCCTTGCAGGGAATAAAAACTGCAGGGCTTTTTTGTTGGCTGTGGAAAGGAGCCATTAATGAGAAAAATACAGGAAAAACAAAAGATTTGGTATGAAGATGAAAAACTCTGGAAAGGCGTTGCGCCCCTGCTGTTCAATCAGAAATGTATAGAAACAGCCGCCGAGGAAGTAAAACAAGCAGTAAAACTTTCAGGCATCCGCAAAGGAGCAAAAGTCCTCGATTTATGCTGCGGAATCGGCAGACATTCAGTTGAACTGGCACGGCGAGGCTTTAATGTCATCGGCGTTGACCTGACAGAAGAATATATAGACAAGGCTCGCAGAAAAGCCCGGGCCCAGGGTCTGAATGTTCAGTTTATCAGAGATGATATGAGGCGATTCTGCCAACTCGATTACTTCGACGCGGCAATTAATATGTTTACAGCTTTCGGATATTTTGAAAATCCGGCAGATGACAGGCGTGTTTTAACTAACATATATTATTCACTGCGCAAAGGCGGAACGCTGATTATAGATGTTGTGGGAAAAGAAATAATCGCACGAATCTTTTGCCGGCGACACTGGGATGAAGATAACGGAAGAATTTTTCTGCAGGAACGTAAGATACGGCAGGACTGGTCGTGGATTGACAACAGGTGGATTATACTCGAAAATGGCAAACGGCGAGAGTTCAGGTTCGGCCATAGAATCTATTCTGCTGCTGAATTAACCGGCCTGCTGAAAGACTGCGGTTTTAGTTCTGTTAGAATTTACGGCGATTTGACCGGCGCAGATTATGACCATAACGCAAAAAGATTGATAGCTGTTGCTAAAAAATAAAGGAAAAGAATATGAAAATTACAGAAATGAAAATTACAGATTACGATGAGGTTTTTGCGCTTTGGAAAAACACCGAAGGTATGGGACTGCATAAACAGTCGGACTCCAGAAAAGGAATTGCAAGATACCTGCGGCGTAATCCGGGTTTAAGTTTTGTCGCTCGTGATAATAAAAAGATAGTCGGCACTGTTTTGTGCGGGCACGACGGCAGACGCGGCCATCTGTATCATTTGGCGGTTGACCGTTCCTATCGTAAAAAGGGAATTGGGAAAGCCCTGGTAAATCGGGCACTGTCAAAATTGGGCGCCATAGGTTTTTCTAAATGTACTCTATGCGCCTTTGTGAAAAACCGTGCCGGCCGAAAGTTCTGGAGATATATCGGCTGGACAGAATGGCCGGACATAATTATGATGGCAAAAGATATTAAGTGAAGAACTAATAAAAATCAAGGGTTAAAAAATGAAACAGTCAGATAACACAACGCCATACAATGCTTGTGAGTATGATAATAATGTCAGGAAAACTATACCGTTTTATGAATTATTTCATGCTGAGACTATCGATTTAGTCAAGTCACTAAAACCACAGGCAAAGACATGGCTGGATACCGGCTGCGGAACAGGCTATCTTGTGGAAAGGGCATTTGTGCATTTTCCCTATACGTCTTTTGTATTAGCAGACCCGTCGGAGGGTATGCTGATTGAGGCAAAAAAACGTTTGCAGGGAATTGGGACTAAGCAAGTCAGATTTATTGATTGTGCAGGCAGTGAAGACTTACCGGCAAAGCTCAACATGCAGCCGGAGGTCATAACCGCTATCATGTGCCACCATTATTTGAAGCCGCAAAAAAGGTATGATGCTACTGCCGTTTGTTTTGACCTGCTTGCTCCACAGGGACTGTATATTACTTTTGAGAATATACGTCCGCATAGTAGAGAGGCAACCGAAGCTGGTTTGGAACGCTGGAAAAGATTTCAAATGTCCCAGGGCAGAAGTTTATCTGCTGTCGAAGAACATCTGAAACGATTTGATAAAGAATATTTCCCTATCACTATTGATGAACATCAGGATTTACTTAAGAAATGCGGCTTTCGTATCGCTGAATTGTTTTGGTATTCGCAGATGCAGGCAGGATTTTACGCGATTAAATAAATATTTTTAGAGAATATAAAAATGGAAAAATTGCTAACAGGGAACTAAAATAAAGGTGCTTTATGCAGAAAAAAGATAAGGAAATAAAGGATGTCGCAGCAATTGAAGATATCCTTAGCAATGCTTCAGTGTGCAGACTAGGCTTGTGTGAAAATGATCAACCATACATAGTTCCGCTTTGCTTTGGTTATAAAGATAATACTTTGTATTTTCATTGTGCCGGGCAAGGCAAAAAGCTGGACATAATCAGAAAGAATAACAATGTCTGCTTTGAGTTCGATATCGACCTGGAACTTGTAAAAGACGAGCGGCCGTGCAACTGGGGTATGAAATACAAAAGCGTTATCGGATTCGGCAAGGCTGTATTCATAGAAGATATAGATTGGAAACGTAAGGCTCTTGATATTATTATGCAGCATTTTTCAGAAGAGACCTTTGAATATCCGGAGCAGGCTGTAAAAAATACGACCATCGTAAAGGTCGAAATCGATAATATGACAGGAAAGCAGTCGGGGTAAAAAAGCTTAAAGATGGAACAAATATGAATATTGCAAGAACGAGCGGATATAATTATGATGACAAAAGGAATCAGCAAAGGGAGATAATTAAAAATGAAGGTTACTATGCGAAAATTACTGATTACATTAACTATTTTGATGTGCCTGGCTTCATTGGGATTCGGCAAAAAACAGGATTCCACATCAAAACAACTGAACAAACTGTTTGAAGATGATCTCGAATTCAGTCTGCGCCAAGACCCGCTGTTTGCGACTTTTTACGGCGACCATCGTTTCGATGACAAACTGCCGCAAGTCTCGCTGGACGACATTAATCAAAGGGCAAAACAGACGACCGTCTTTCTCGAAAGACTCAACGGCATCGATAGAAATAAACTTTCATCAGGCGATAAAACTAATTACGATATCTTTAAACGCGAACTCGAAAACGGCATAAAATGGAACCAGTTACATTCCTACCTTATGCCGATAAGTCAAATGGGCGGATTTTACACACAGTTTGCCCAACTGCCAGATAATTTGACGCTTAATACTATCAGGGATTATGAAAATTATATCGCAAGATTAAACGCATTCAGATTATATACACAGCAGTACATCGAATTAATGCGTACCGGCATTAAGGAAGGAATGACACCACCGAAAATAATTCTCGAAGAAATACCTCAATCCCTCGAATCGCTGATTGCAGAGGATATAAACGACAGCAAACTTTTCGAGCCATTTAAAAAATACCCGCAAATATTCAGCCAGGCAGAACAAGAGCGTCTTAGTGAAACCGGTCGAGAGGCAATTAAACAATCTGTAAGGCCGGCTTATCAACAACTGCTCGAATTTATCAGGCAGGAATATATCCCCGCCGGTAAAGATAATATTTCTATATATTCTCTGCCTAACGGCAAGGAATATTATCAGCACTGCATACATTATTACACTACATTGAATCTATCGCCTGAACAGATTTTTCAAACCGGGCAGAAAGAAGTCGAAAGAATACACGGCCAAATGACCGAGCTGGTCGCACGAACCGGTTTCAAAGGCGATTTGGCCGGCTTTAGAAAATTTCTTCAGACCGATGCCCGTTTTCGAGTCGATAGTCCCGAGCAACTGCTTAAAGAGGCCGCATGGATAATGAAAAAGACGGATGGTCAATTGCCAAAATATTTCAATCATCTGCCGCGTACGCCGGTCGGACTTAAAAAGGTGCCGCAATATGTCGAAGCAAAAAGCCCGACTGCATATTACAATGGCCCAACTATGGACAAAACAATAGCAGGCTTCTACTATATAAATACATACAACATCAAAAATAAATCTTTATATAACCTGACCGCGACAACGCTGCACGAAACAAATCCCGGCCATCATCTTCAAATTGCCATTCAGCAGGAACTGGAAGATTTGCCGCCGTTTAGAAAGATGACCGGTTTTACCGCTTATACTGAAGGCTGGGCGCTATATGCCGAACAACTTGGCGAAGAAATGGAATTATATGAGGACGACTACAGCAGATTCGGCAAATTAGATAGTGAAATTTGGCGAGCCTGCCGATTAGTAGTCGATACCGGCATTCATCACTTCGGCTGGTCACGCCAGAAGGCTATCGATTATATGCTTGAAAATACATCTTTGGACAAAGAGAACATTACCATTGAAGTGGACCGCTACATCGTCTGGCCGGGGCAGGCGCTGAGTTATAAAATCGGCGAAATGAAAATAATGGAACTCCGCCGGCTGGCGGAAAAAAAACTCGGGCGAAATTTTGACATCCGCCAATTCCACAATGTCATTTTAAGCAACGGCGCCGTCCCGCTCGACATTCTGGAAAATAATGTTCATAAGTGGTTAGAATAAAATTTCGCAAATACCACGCGTTGGGAAATGGCTATATGGAACAATACAAGATAGATTTTGAATCGATGGAATGGCAATCTCCTCAGACCGGCGTCAGGTTTAAAACCTTTGAACAAAACGGCAGGAAAATGCGGTTAGTAGAATATACAAAAGAATTCATCGAGAAAGACTGGTGCACAAAAGGGCATATCGGCTATTTACTTGAAGGACAAATGGAAATAAATTTCGATGGAAAAGTAATAACTCTCGGCCAGGGAGATGGCGTCTTTATACCGGCAGGGAAAAAACACAAAGCTAAAGTGCTTACAGATACAGCTAAAGCGATTCTGGTAGAGGATGTTTAACTGCAACTACCCGCGGTTTTTTATTCAACTGTAACGCTTTTAGCCAGGTTTCGGGGTTTATCGACATCGTGGCCGCGAAGGACAGCGGCGTGATAGGCTAAAATCTGCAGCGGTACTACGGTAACCATCGGCTGCAATTCTTCCGGCACATCCGGCACCGATATAAGAAAATCAGCGTATTGCTTGATATTCTCATCGCCCTGACTTGCAACAATAATGGTTCTGCCGCCGCGAGCCCTGACTTCCTCAATATTGCCTATAATCTTTTCGTATTGCGAACATTTCGTCGCAATAAAGACCGCAGGCATACCCTTTGTAATAAGAGCGATTGGGCCGTGCTTCATCTCCGCGGCAGGCAGACCTTCAGCGTGAATATAACTTATCTCTTTTAGTTTAAGCGCACCTTCCAAAGCGACCGGATAGTTGAATCCCCTGCCTAAAAACAGCCAGTTTTCTCTGTCACAAGTCGCCTCAGCAATTTTCTTTATATGTTCAGAAAGAGAAAGAACCTCTTCGATTTTCGCAGGTATTTTGGAAAGCTCCTCGATATAAAATCTGACCTGCTCAGTCGAAAGATGTCTCCTTCTGCCAAGCTCAATTGCCAGCATAGCAAGCACAGCCACCTGAGCAGTAAACGCCTTTGTGCTCGCGACGCCTATTTCCGGCCCGACTCTCAGATAAACGCCAGCATCGGTAGTCCTGGCAATAGTTGAGCCGACAACATTAACGATGCCGAGCGTTACCGCGCCGCGTTCTTTGGCCTGCTCAACGGCAGCAAGAGTATCGGCTGTTTCGCCCGATTGGCTGATGGCGATAACTACCGTGTCGTCTTCGATAATGGGATTTCTGTATCGAAATTCGCTCGCGTAATGCGTTTCAGTGTTGATTCTGGCGAGTTGTTCAATAAGATATTCTCCGATGAGACCGGCGTGCCATGCTGTGCCGCAGGCGTTGATAACAATTCTCTTTGCTCGTGTAAATTCCCGCCAGTATTTGCTTATTCCGCCCAATACGATTCTGCCGTCCCTCATATCGAGTCTTCCGCCAAGACACATATTCAGGGCCTTGGGCTGTTCGTAGATTTCCTTGAGCATATAATGCTTGAAACCATCCAGCTCGATTGCACTAAGCGAAAATTCAATTTGTTTGAGTTCCTTGTGTATTTCAATGTTATCGATTGTCTTGGTATGAAAGCCTTTCGGAGTTATGGTAACCATTTCGTTATCCGCAAGATAAATCACCTGCGTGGTATGCTCAACGATTGCAGCAGCATCGGACGCGATTAGATATTCATTTTTGCCCAGGCCGAATATCAAGGGACTTCCCTTTTTCGCTCCGATGAGCATATCGGGAAAATCCGTACAAACTATGGCAAGACCATAAGTGCCGACAAGTTCGTTCAGGGCGTGCTGAACCGCCCATTCGAATCTGTTCTGTCCGTCACGCGGCGCATCCTCGCCGTCCGTGTTGGAATATAAATAGCCGATAAGATTGGCGATAACTTCGGTGTCGGTCTCGCTGACGAATTTACAGCCTTTGGTTATGAGCCAGGTTTTTAATGTGCTGTAATTTTCGATAATGCCGTTATGAGCGATTGCGATTTTGCCTGTGTAGTCGAGATGCGGATGGGCGTTTATCGTATTTGGTTCGCCATGCGTCGCCCAGCGTGTGTGGCCGATGCCGACTACTTCTTTCGGATCCGGCTCGCTGAGCAGTTCTTCGAGCACACTGATTCTGCCGCTGGATTTGATTACTCTTATTCCGCCTTTATCAGGATTTATCAGGGCTACGCCCGCAGAGTCGTATCCTCTGTATTCGAGACGTTTCAAACCCTCAATAAGTATCGGCTGGGCCGGTTTCTTGCCAAGATACGCTACAATTCCGCACATAGGTTAGTTACCTCAAATAGTATTTAGAAACGGTATTCGATAGATATTTAAGCTATTATATCGGTTAAAAATCGCCTGTAAACCCCAACACCAATTTATACTTAAATATCGAACGTTTTACATCCTAAATCAAAGCAATCTTGAGCATTTTTTCAAGTTTTACCTCATAATATAAATTGGTGAAGGGGTAAATAACCAATCTGCCCTTGCAAATCGGCCGCAAGTATAGTATTATTCATAGGATACTTAAATCTGCCAAGCGGACGGCAGAAAAAACGAACTAACCATAATACATATTGTATCGCGTATTTGTTCGGGGTGTAGCTCAGTTTGGCTAGAGCGCCTGGTTTGGGACCAGGAGGCCGTAGGTTCGAATCCTATCACCCCGATTTTTGCTCAAAATAGAAAGCAAAAGCAAGCCATTTCAGCTTAAGTCCTTTATTTACAAGTGATTATAGCAAATTGCATTAAAGAAAGACAGCGAAATGTGGGAATTTATTGAAATTATACTTTATGTTCTCTTTGTCGGTCTGACGGTTTGTCCGCTTATAGCTATTTATTGGTTTTTCAATTCCCGTGCCCATGAAAATTATTATCCAAAACACAAAACTATCTGCGCAGCCATATATATAATGTCTTTTTTCTCCGCAGTGTTAATGATATTCCAGATGTTGCGGATTTACATGTTTTTTATCCCTGAAAAATGGGGCAGTTACGATGAAAATGGCGAGTTTCAACCATATAACTTCGGCATAGCCATCCTGCTGGTACTGCTGGCCTTTTTTTTGATTGTTTATCTTTTCAGTAAGGCAAAAAAACTGATAAATGAAAATCGGGAACTTAAAAATCAAAGATTTATTTGATGTTTTTAAATAGTATTGATATTCTATCTGGCTATATGTAAAACGTCAGATACAATCTGGCAAAGAATTCAGGGAAGATTTTTGAAGGAAGTTAAAGATGAAACAAAAAGTCGTACTGATAATTATCGTAATAGTTGCACTCGGAGTCGGACTGGCAGCTGGTATCATAATAACAAATTCAAAGAACAAACCAGCGATTGCCGATTTGGAATCAAAGATACGGCAGTCAGAGGAGAAAAGTCGTAATTACGACACCCTTGTAACTCGATTGAGCAGTGAACTGCAGCAGGCTAATGTCGAACTTGAAAAACTTAAAACGCCGGCCTCGGCAGCAGAGGGCGCAGCAACCGCCCCGGCAGCAAATGGACAGACCGCCGCTGCACCAGCCGATAATTCCGCCCCAGCAGGTACAACGACATATACTATAAAAAGCGGAGACAGTCTTTGGACCATCGCTCAAAAGCAGCTCGGCAATGGTGACCGCTTCAAAGATATACTCAAACTGAATCCCAAGATTACAGCTAAGAGTACTCTTGTTGTTGGCAGCAAGTTGACAATTCCGGCTAAATAAAATGGAAGTAAAGAAGTAAAGAATTAGGGAAGTAATCGATAAATAAAAAGCCCCTAACATAAAGTTGGGGGCTTTTTGATTTTGGAAAATATGAAATTGGATTTTTAATCTAATTTCATAGTCATTAAGAACTCGGCGTTTGTACGGCACTTTGCCAATCTGCTCTTGAGCAGTTCAACGGCCTCGACAGGATTCAATTCGCTAAGAACTCTTCTTAATCTGTAAACAAGCTCAAGCTCTTTTGCGTCGAGAAGCAGTTCTTCCCTTCGTGTGCCGGATTTGCTGATATCAATTGCAGGCCAAATACGCCTATCGACAAGACGCCTGTCGAGGTGAAGCTCCATATTGCCTGTGGCTTTGAACTCTTCGAAAATAACTTCGTCCATCTTCGAGCCGGTATCGACAAGAGCAGTGGCGAATATTGTAAGCGAGCCGCCCTCTTCGATATTTCGGGCAGCGCCGAAGAATTTCTTGGGCATCTGCATCGCGTTTGCGTCAACGCCGCCGGTGAGGATTTTGCCGGAATGCGGAACTTCGGTATTGTAGGCACGTGCCAGCCTTGTGATTGAATCGAGCAGAATTACCACGTCCACGCCGTATTCCACGAGGCGCTTTGCCTTTTCGATAACCATCTCGGCGACCTGGCAGTGTCTTGAGGCAGGCTCATCAAATGTCGAGCTTATGACTTCGACGTCGCGGGCGACTTTGCGCTCCATTTCGGTAACTTCCTCAGGACGCTCATCTATAAGAAGTACAATCAGTTTGACTTCGGGATGATTGGTGCTTACTGAATTGGCGATTTTCTGCAGGAGTATGGTTTTGCCGGTTCGGGGCGGAGCGACGATGAGACCACGCTGGCCTTTGCCGACGGGTGTAATCATATCGATTATACGCATATTGAGCTCGTCGGTACGGGTTTCAAGTATTAATCTTCTCTCCGGGTGCAGAGGCGTAAGGTCGCTGAAATTGACTTTTTCGGAAAGTTTGTCCGGCTCTTCGAAATTTATGGCCTCGACGCGAAGGAGAGCAAAATATTTTTCAGATTCTTTAGGCGGACGAATTTGGCCGCTGACTACGGCACCTGTGCGAAGACCGAATCTTTTTATCTGGGAAGGAGAGACGTAAATATCGTCCGGGCTGGAAAGGTAATTGTATTCAGGATTTCGCAGGAAGCCATAGCCGTCAGGCAGTACCTCAAGGACACCTTCGCCATACATAAGGCCGTTTTGCTGTATTCTTTCCTTCAGGATTTTGAAAATCAGCTCCTGTTTCTTCATACCTGTATATTCGACGACGCCTTCTCTTTTGCATACCTCGTGAAGCTCTGCCACCGCCATTTTCTGAAGGTCGGTTATATGAAGATTGCCGCGTTTGATTCGTTCGTATTTGGCGTGGGTGGACTCGAATTCGTTTTTCTTGTCGCCGTTTACCGCAGTTTCGCCATTTTGGCCGTTGGTGACGACTGTCTTTTCCGGCTCCTTGACAGGCTGCGCGACAGCAACTGCCTGCTGGGCGGGCTGAGGCTGAGGCTTCTGCTCGGCCTGAACCGGCTGCTGGGCTTCAATCGGCTGTTCGTCCTCGCCGTCTTTCTTTATAGTCCTTCGCTTTTTTGGGGCCTTGTCGTCGCCTTTTGCTATTGCCTTAGCCATTTTAGTTCCTTCCTGAAATTCTCTCTATGTTAAGCTGGATACTTTTATATGTTTAAAAATAATTTTTTTTCTCTCTGTGTTTAAACTCCCAACAAACCTTTACACGGCAAAATCATTATTTTGGAAACGTCTGCTGATTTGCCGTTATATTATGTAAAACCAAATGGGATTTTACCAGACCCGCCAATGCAATTATATACGACTTTAAACGCTTACGCTATTGATATTAAAGCGGGAAAAATCTCGCCGATCTGTTTAGTCAGCTCCGAAAGGCTATTATTATTGTCTAATATATAATGAGATATCTTTGACTTCTTGTCCAGAGAAATTTGGAAATTTTCTCTTTTTTTTAGCTGATTTATGTCAAAAACCCCCTTTTTCTCGGCTCTTTTCAATCTTTTTTGCTCGTCACAATCAACAAAAATAAGCTTATTGCACCTTTTTTCCCAGCCGACCTCGACCAGTAAAGGCACATCCAGAACCACCGCCTTTACCGCCTTGTCATTCTGATACTGCCCGATTAATTCCTCAGTCCTCTTAAAAACCAGAGGGTGGATTATGTCATTAATCGCCTTTACGCCCATTTCATCTTTAAAAACCGCATCAGCAAGTTTGGCCTTGTCCACCATCCCGGCTTTGTCAAAAATACCGTCGCCAAACCTGGCGCCGAGCCGCTGCCTGACATTGTCGGTATAGAGAAACTCTTTGGCAATGGCATCGGCATCTATAACAGCACAGCCCCTGCTTTGGAGCTCTTTTGCGACCGTGCTTTTGCCCGATGCTATTCCGCCGAGTATTCCGATTATTGGTTTTTTGCTCATTTTTGGAAAAATAGCCACTAAGACACAAAGGCACAAAAATAATAAATATATAATAAAAAACTTAGTGTCTTGGTGCCTTTGTGGCTAAAAGAAGAAATGCCCAGGAGAGGACTTGAACCTCCATGAGCCGAAGCCCACCAGCCCCTCAAGCTGGCGCGTCTGCCAATTCCGCCACCTGGGCAAAGCTGAGCCTTATAATACGAAAAAAAACGGCACAATCAAGAGATTTTATAAAAAAGCCGCTATCGCAAAAACCAGCCAGATAATAACTCCCGCGATGAATTTCGCGCCTAATCCGACAAATCGTCCCAGCCCGGCACCAGTCGCGATTTTGAGGGATTGCTTTAACTCTTTGCCGCCTTTTCTTTCAACAAATAGAACCGCCAGAGCCGCTCCTATCGCGGAACCGAGCAGCGTTCCAAAAATCGGGATTGGAATAATCACAGTGCCGACGATAGCGCCGACTATTGCGCCGATTATTGCCGCTGCCATAGCTTTTTTGCCGCCGCCCGCGGCCTTTGTTCCTGCCGCACCGGCGATAAATTCGAGAATCTCTCCGATAACCGCCAAGACTATTGCCGCGATTATTGTATAGACACTGAAAATGTTTTTCTGCCATAAGGCAAAAAGAATTGTCGTAATAATCATAAGCCAGTTGCCCGGCAGTGAGAAAACCCCCAGCATAAGCCAGAAGGCGTTAACGATTATCAAAAGAATTAACCAGAAATAAATCATATCTTAATTTTAAGTATCTCCAACAGATATTACAAATTGAATATTGAAGATTTATTGAGACAACTGTATTCTATATCATATTCTTATGGAGTAAAAATGAAAAAATTATTGCTGGTTTTCGTACTGGTCTTTTGCGGCGGGTGCCTGACGGGGCAGGCCGACAGAATCACTCAAACCTCAACTATCGACGCCCTGCTTGCAGGCGCTTATGACGGCCAAATAACCTGCCGGCAGTTATTAAGCTATGGCGATTTCGGAATCGGCACATTTGACAAACTCGACGGCGAAATGACTGTTCTGAACGGCAAAATATATCAGGTTAAATCCGATGGCAAGGTTTACAATCCTGCCGGCGACACTAAAACACCTTTCGCGACAGTATGCAATTTCAAACCCGACATTCAATTTGCAATACAATCTGCGGATTTCAAAATTGTCGAATCGATTATTAACAAAAAAGTTTCAAATCAGAATCAATTTTTAGCCGTCGAAATCTCAGGGCAGTTCAAACACGTAAAAGTCAGAAGCGTACCTGCCCAGAACAAACCATATTCGCCTTTGGCGGAAGTCGCCAAAACTCAACCGGTCTTCGAGATGAACGATGTAACGGGAACAATTGTCGGTTTCAGGACACCTCCTTTTGCAAAAGGCATAAACGTCCCCGGCTGTCATTTTCATTTTTTAAGAAGCGATTTCAAACAAGGCGGGCATATTCTTGATTTTGAATTGAGTTCTGGAAATTGCCGGATAGATAAATGCAGCGAGTTTTTGGTCATTCTGCCGAAAGGCGATTTGCTGAAAGATATCGATTTGTCGAAAGACAAAACCGAGGAACTTAAAAAAGCGGAGCAATAAAAACAAACTCCACAGAGGAAAGAGGCGAGAATCCCTTTTGCCCTGTGGAGTCTGCTTATATAAAAACAATCCTGTTACTGATACCCTTCAAAAACGGACAATAAATAATTTTTACTTTCCCTCTCCGCCGCCTTCACCAGACGGAGGACTACCCGGATGATGACCGTGCGGTCTATTCGGGTCGTGCGGCCTGTTCGGGTCACCCGGACCACGTGGTCTTTGGAACTCATTATATTTTTCGACGGTCAGCCAATTTGCGTTACCCTTAGTCGCTACTGTGCCGGTAACTGCCACAAATTTATCCGCCATTTTCTCGGCAAGCTCTTTGCCTTTTGCATCGAGGACAATATTGTATGTTCCGCGTTTTCTGCTTTCCAACTGCACCGCGGTAATGACGCCGTTTGCGTCTTTAGTGACAATGACTTTGCCTACGAACGTATTGGGGTCGAACCTGGGATGTTTAGGTTCCTCGGCGCTGGAAACGCCAACCAATACAAACTCGACCATCGCTGCCAAAACAACTAACATAATTGACTTTTTCACTTCTAAGACTCCTTATTAAATTAACTATCTTAACTTTAACCTTACAACGCTTTCTTTATTGCCGGTTCGTCCCTTCCTTTCTTTCTATGTAAAAACACATTCTGCGTAACAAAAATTTGCGTTATACCTTTATTTAGACGTCTTTAGCAAATGGAATATTGCATAAAAATAAAAAAATCCCGTTTCTGACGTTTCAGACGCGGGATTTTTTGAATTTTAAATTTCAAGTCCTTACTTTATATCGGCGTGGTATTCCTGCAGCGATTTAATCTTTCCTTTACCTTTTTGGACGGCTTCGATTCCTTTTGCGCTTGCGACCGCGGCGGCAATAGTTGTTATATAAGGAATTTTGTGTTTTATCGCGGATTTTCGGATATACGAATCGTCATATTGGCTGGTTTTGCCAGCCGGCGTATTTATCACGAGTTGAATTTCGCCGTTCTTTATGGCATCGACAATATTCGGCCTGCCTTCCTGCATTTTGTTTATCTTCTCAGCCTTGACGCCGTTTTGAACGAGATATTTATATGTCCCGCCTGTGGCTAAAATCTTAAAGCCAAGTTTGGCAAAGCTTTTCGCGACGTTAACAACGCCGGACTTATCGGCATCGTTTACGGTGATAAGCACCGTTCCTTTTGAAGGCAGCGTCTGTTTTGCGGCATCTTCCGCCTTGTAAAACGCCAGGCCGAAGGAATCGGCCATACCGAGCACTTCGCCGGTCGAACGCATCTCAGGGCCGAGAATCGGGTCAACTTCAGGGAACATATTAAACGGAAATACCGATTCCTTTACGCCGAAGTGCGGGAACTTTTTGGGCTTGAGTTTGAGGTCGGCGATTTTTTTGCCGAGCATTAATTGCGTGGCGAGTCTTGCCATTTGTATTCCGCAGACTTTCGAGACCAGCGGAACTGTTCTTGATGCCCTTGGGTTCGCCTCAAGGACATAGACCTTATCTTTAGCAATCGCATATTGCATATTCATCAGGCCGATGACGTTAAGTTTCACCGCTATTTTTCGAGTATATTCGTAAATGGTGTCGAGGTGCTTTTGCGGGATGCTGATTGGCGGAATGACGCAGGCTGAGTCGCCGGAGTGAATGCCGGCAAGCTCGATATGCTCCATAACGGCAGGCACAAACGCATCAGTGCCGTCGGCGAGAGCATCGGCTTCGCACTCAATCGCATCTTTGAGGAATTTGTCGATAAGTATCGGCCGCTCAGGCGTGACACCTACGGCGGCGTCAACGTATCGCTTGAGCATTTCGACATCGTGAACAACTTCCATACCGCGACCGCCGAGGACATAAGAAGGCCGAACCATCAACGGATAGCCGATTTGGGCGGTAACTTTGGCGGCCTGTTCGAATGTGCTTGCCATACCGGAAGCGGGCATCGGGATATCGAGGGATTCCATTTTCTTTCGGAACCTGTCGCGGTCTTCGGCAAGGTCGATGCTCTCGACGCTTGTGCCGAGAATTTTTACGCCTGCTTTTTCCAATTCCGCCGCGATATTAAGCGGCGTTTGTCCGCCGAACTGGCAGATTACGCCTAACGGTTTTTCTTTTTGGTAAATACTCAAAACATCTTCGACCGTTAAAGGCTCAAAGTAAAGTTTATCGCTTGTATCGTAATCGGTGGAAACAGTCTCAGGGTTGCAGTTTACCATAATTGTTTCATAGTTTTCGTCGCGGAGGGCAAATGCCGCGTGGACACAGCAGTAGTCGAATTCGATGCCCTGTCCGATTCTGTTTGGTCCGCCGCCGAGCACCATTATTTTCCTATTCTTGCTCACCGACACGGTATCCGGAGCATTGTAGCTCGAATAATAATAGGCGGCATTTTCAACGCCGCTGACTGGTACGGCGTGCCAGCCTTCGACAACGCCCAGACCTGTCCGCTGCTTCCTTATATTTTCTTCTTTTATATTAAGAAGCTGCGCGAGATATTTATCGGCAAAGCCGTCTTTCTTGGCCTTCTCAGTAGTTTATCCGGCAGTTGTTTGCCTTTATATTTGAGAATTTCCTCTTCAAGCTCGACGAGTTCCTTCATCTGCTGCAGGAAGTAAGGCTTGATATATGTTTTTTCGTAGAGCGCCTGAATATCGGCGCCTTTTCTAATGGCTTCATACATTATAAACTGCCGTTCGCTCGTCGGGTCTCGGAGCATATCCATAAGTTCAGGCAGTGATTTTTTGTTGAAGTCCTTGGCAAAACCCAGGCCGTGTCTGCCGTTTTCCAATGACCGGATAGACTTCTGGAACGCTTCCTTATAGGTTTTACCGATACTCATCACTTCGCCGACCGCCCGCATCTGTGTGCCGAGCTTGTCCTGAACGCCTTTGAACTTTTCAAATGCCCATCGCGAGAACTTTACAACGACATAATCGCCGCTTGGTGTGTATTTTTCGAGTGTACCGTCTCTCCAGTATGGGATTTCATCGAGTGTCAGGCCGCCGGCAAGCATTGACGAGACAAGAGCAATTGGGAAACCTGTCGCTTTCGAGGCAAGAGCACTCGAACGACTGGTTCGCGGATTGATTTCGATAACGACTACCCTGCCGGTTTTGGGGTCGTGGGCGAACTGAATATTAGTTCCGCCGATAACCTGTATCGCTTCGACAATATCATAAGAATATTTTTGCAGTTTTTTCTGGAGTTTCGGGTCGATGGTCAGCATCGGAGCGGTACAGTAGGAATCGCCGGTATGAACGCCCATCGCATCGACGTTTTCGATAAAGCAAACGGTAATCATCTGATTCTTCGCGTCGCGGACAACTTCCAGTTCAAGCTCTTCCCAGCCGAGAACGGATTCTTCAATCAGGATTTGTCCGACAAGACTTGCTGAGATACCCCTGCTCGCTATAACACGAAGCTCTTCGACGTTATATACTAACCCGCTGCCGGTTCCGCCCATCGTATATGCCGGCCGGACAACAACGGGATAGCCGAGCTTCTCAGCAACTTTTTCAGCTTCTTCGACGGTATAAGCCGGTGCGCTCTCGGGCATATCAATGCCGAGTTTATTCATAGTGTTTTTAAATGCGATACGGTCTTCGCCTCGTTCAATCGCATCAACATTGACGCCGATAACTTTGACGCCGTATTTTTCAAGTACGCCTGCCTTGCTCAATTCGGAGACAAGGTTAAGGCCGCTTTGGCCGCCGAGATTGGGAAGCAGACCGTCAGGACGTTCTTTTTTGATGATTTCCGTCATCGTATCCAGCGTTAATGCTTCAATATATGTAATATCCGCCATACCGGGGTCGGTCATAATGGTGGCGGGATTGGAATTGGCCAAAACGATTTTGTAGCCGAGCTTCCGCAGAGCTTTGCAGGCCTGTGTGCCGGAATAGTCAAATTCGCAGGCCTGGCCGATAATAATCGGGCCGGAACCTATTATCATTACTTTCGTTACGTCGTCTCTTCTTGGCATCTTATCCTCCATGAAAAGCTACATATTTGTCGTAATTTCAATTTTGTGGAAATTATAGACAATTTCGTAGGCAATTAAAGCAAAAAATCGATGAAATTTTAAGCATCTTGCCTTTTTACCCCCTTTTTTTTATCATATAGCTATGGCGACAAAAGGATTAGTCCAGATTTACACAGGCTCCGGCAAAGGCAAAACTACTGCCGCCCTCGGTCTTGCCATCCGCGCCGCAGGCTGGGGTAAAAAAGTAATCATTTATCAATTCCTAAAACCCCCTTCCCTTGTGCTCGGCGAAAGAAAGGCAATTACAAAGTCAAAACTTCCAATTAAAATCGTGCCGGTCGATATAAAATGGAATATGCAGAAGAAAAATAATACAGCATTGGTTTGCAAAAAAATAAATCAGGTCTGCAAAGAAATTCAAACCTTAGCGAAAAAAGGTAAATATGATTTAATAATCCTCGATGAAATTATATATTGCTGCCGGGAAAAACTTGTTAGTTTGCAATGTATAAAAAATATCATAAAATCAAAAAAGCCTGATATCGAAATAATAATGACCGGCAGAGGCACGACAAAGGAGCTTATTAAACTCGCAGACCTTGTTACAGAAATGAAAGAAGTAAAGCACCCTTTCAAGAAAAGTATTAAAGCAAGAAAAGGCATCGAATATTAATAAGGCATAAAGAAATGAATATAGCGGTAATAATTTGTGCTGCGGGCAGCAGCAAAAGATTTGTTAAAGAGCAGCAGCATAATCTTGAAGCTGCGAGGAAAAAACAATTCGCCGACGTCGCCGGCAGGCCTGCCTTTCTGCGAAGCGTTGAATTTTTTGCAGGCAGAGACAACGTTAAACAAATAATAATGTCAATTCCCGCCGAGGATGAGGAAATGTTCAAAATCTCTCACGGCGCAAACCTTAGTTTCCACGGCGTCAAGCTCTGTCTGGGCGGTTCTGAAAGATTCGAGACCGTCGCAAAGGCACTTGAACTTGTCAAAGATGATATTGATATTGTGGCGGTTCATGATGCCGTCAGGTGTTGCCTGAAAAAAGAATGGCTCGACGAGGTATTTAGACTCGCTGAAAAGACAGGCGCGGCAATGCTGGCCTGTCCTGTCGTTGCAACGCTGAAAAAAGTAAAAGACAGCCAAATTATCGAAACCGTTGACCGAACAGGTCTTTACGAGGCACAGACGCCGCAGGTATTCAAAAAAGATTTACTCAAAAAGGCTTACGCTAATCTGGGCAAACTTGACAAGACAAAAATAAGCGATGATTCGCAGCTTGTCGAGGCTTTGGGACAGAAAGTTTCGATAGTTGAGACTGATTTGTCGAATATCAAGATAACCACAAAGGCTGACATCGCGATTGCCGAGGCGATAATTAAATCCCGCCCGAAGCCAAAAAAGGAAGGCTACGTCGGCCCTTACGGCGGCGAAGCTCAGTGGTAAAATCAAAATTCCGGAATAACTTCGGGATAAAGCTGGCCGGTAGGAGTTATGCGGAAAATATAAACAAGCCCTTCCCTCAATTGTGTATATGTAACCGTGCCGTAAATCGCCGTGATGCCGTATTGAGCTAACTTATCCGGGGCATTGGCTAAATCCCAGATGCTCGACCAGAACAATTCTCTTTTTTTTACAGGCAGTTCCTTAAGAAGGTCGGCGTATCTGTCCGGTTCGGCGCCGAATTTTTCTATTGCAAAGCCTGCCTGCGGCGTCATTTTTTCGCCGTAAACTCTTCGCCACAGATACATACTTCTTTTTTTGCCGTCCATTACCATTTTGTCTGAAAATTTGATAATCAGCGCGTCAAAATAAACGATGTCTCCCTCGATTGTGTATTGACGCTGGAGAATTTGATTCAGTTCGTTATCACGGGCGGTCTCGACAAATTTCAATGTCGTACTTATTACGGCGCCGTTTGCGTCTTTTGTCTGGCTGATAACTTTCGCATAACCGATTTTGTTCTCATCGGTAAGATTTGCCAGCGCCTGTTTGAGTATCTTATTTTGAGCAAAAATCTCGCCAATCGCAGACCCGCCGCGATAAACGCCAATTGCAATGAGTAAAATGGCTGCGCAAATCACAATGCCGAAAATAATGCTCGGAAGAGATGCCAAAAATTTGAATATTTTTTGTAACGCCATAATTTAACCGCCTGTTCGATGTCTTTTCTATAGGAAAGAATACGGCTGAAAGGCAATTTTGTCAAATCTATAACATTCTGTTTTATTGTCCTCGCCAAAACGGCCGGGATAGTACAAAATTGAGGCTCAAACGGGGGCGAATCTGCTTGACAAGCATCTGGAAGTTGTTAATGTTATAAACAAATATGGAAATTGAAGTTTGAAAGGATTCTACGATGAAAAAGGCTCTGTTTTCTGCAACTCTTATACTCCTGGCATTAGTAATTGCCGCTTACGGTATGCGCGACAAGCAATTAATGGTGGATAAACCCGGCCCGGAAGTATTCGACAAGATAACGCCGTCGGCAGCGACGGAAATCGCGATGGCTGAAGAACTGGCAGCCACGCGGCTGGCATATCACAAGCAGCTTGAAAAAATTAAATCTTTCTACGAACAGAGCGGCAATCAGCTCAAGATCGAATGGGTAGAGAGAGAGCTTAAGTCGCTGGACTCGATACCGCGGTATCGCTACGTCCTTCAGGCTGAAGTGGCTGGCGACAATCTCAGAGCCAAAGATTCCATTCCAAAGGCCGATATACTCTACAAAGAAGCTTTAGAAATTTATAATCACACAGACCTTATTTTTCCTATTCCTATGCTTGTCAAACACGAAGATATAGCTCTTCAGCATCCTACGATGTATGTAAGCAAAAAGAGATTGCAGCTGGCACTGAACAAATGCAACGATCTGATAAGGGATTATCCGACCAGCGATAAGATAGACGACGCAGCCTACCTTGCCGGCGAAATTCATGAATACTATGGCGATTATTCTATCGCTGTTCTGTATTACAAAAGAGCTTTCGAGTGGAATTCGGAGACGCCATATCCCGCCCGCTACATGGTAGCGAGAATTCTCGACTACAAACTGTCCGAAAGAGGACAGGCGCTGCAGCTTTATCGAGAGGCTCTCGACAAGGAATCAAATTATAATATCAATCCAGATCAGATACGCCAGCGAATCGCGGAACTGGCCCCTGAGCCAAACTCCTCCGTGGATATTAAATAAATGTCCCTTGCCTTTGAGATATAATCATCAGGCCTGTAATCGTAATACAGGCCTGTTTTTTTTGATAAGGCAATTTTGTCAAATCTATGACTTTCTGTTTTATTGTCCGCGCCAAAACGGCTGGGACAGCATAAAATCGTGGCTGTAAACGGGGGCAAATCTGCTTGACAAGCATTTGGAAGTTGTTAATTTTATGAATGAATATGGAAATTGAAGTTTGAAAGGATTTTACGATGAAAAAGATTTCATTATCGGCAGCTTTTATTGTTCTCGCATTCGCAATCACCGTTTTCGGGGCTAAAGATAAACGATTTATGACGGAAAAACCGGGGCCGGATGTTTTTGAGCAGATGTCTCCGGCGGCAGCTACTGAAATCACCCTTGCTGAGGAAGTCGCACAGAAACGCCTTGCCTACTACAAAGAGCTTGAAAAACTTAAGGCCTTTTACGAGCAGGCCGGCAATCAGCTTAAACTCGAATGGGTTCAAAAGGAACTGAAGTCGCTGGACGCAGCGCCGCGATACCGCTATATCATTCAGGCAGAAGTGGCCGGCGATAAGCTCATAGCCAAAGATTCCATACCAAAGGCGGACGACCTTTATATCGAAGCCGACGAAATTTTCAAAAGTGCAAACTTTATTCAGTTGTTCATCAGCAAAAGTAAACTGCAGCTTGCACTCAATAAGTGCAACGAACTGATAAAGAAGTATCCGACGAGCGATAAGATTGACGACGCGGCATATATGGCAGGCAGAATTCATGAGCTTTTCGGCGATTATTCCATTGCCGTTCTGTACTACAAAAGAGCTTTCGAGTGGAATCCGGAGACGCCATATGCTGTCCGCTACAGAGCGGCAAAACTACTCGACTATCAGTTGTTCGAAAGAGCACAGGCTTTACAGCTTTACAGGGCGTCTCTTGACAAGGAAGCGTTGTATCTCAACGCAGGCGCCGGCGACATAATATGGCAGAGAATTACAGAGCTGGCAGGCGGCGACCCGAATTCTACACCGGTTAAATAGATAGTTTCAATTTTCGCGATATAAACAGCAGGCCTGTAAATTATGATACAGGCCTGTTTTTTTTACTGGTTTGAATATGCCGGAAAAAACCGAACAAAAAATATTAGACTTCATCAATATTCGTAAACTGTTGCCGGATAAGGCAAAAGCCCTGCTGGCCGTTTCCGGCGGCGCTGATTCTGTCGGGCTTTTGAAAATCCTTTTAAACCTGAAACTTTCCGACAAAATAAATAATGATTTTCACATCGCACATATAAATCATCAATTGCGGGGAGAAAAAAGTCTGCAGGATGAGAATTTTGTAAAGGCAATGGCTGAAAAATACAAATTACCAATAACAATCGAACGGGTAGATGTAAAAAAGTATGCACAGGAAAACAAACTTTCGATTGAAACGGCAGCTCGCAGTTTGAGACTTGCCGCTTTATGCCGAATTGCGAATGAAAACAACTGTCAATTCGTCGCTACGGCTCATCATAAAAACGACAACGCAGAAACGGTAATTCACCGTATGCTTCGGGGCACAGGCTTTAAAGGTCTTGCCGGAATCAGGCCAAAAACAATCATAAACAACAAAACATTTATAAGGCCGCTTTTGTGTCTGACTCGTCAGGAAATAGAGGAATGTCTCAAAAATCAGAGTATCCGCTGGCAAAACGACCATACAAATTTAGACTGCCGATTTACACGAAACCGTATAAGGCACAAAGTTCTGCCGTATCTTGAGAAAAGCACGCCTAACCTAATTGAGCTTATTTCTTCTCTATCGGAACACTGCGGGAAATTAACAGCAAGTATAGAACAAATGACACAAACCGCTGTGCAAACCTGTATTATTTCCAGAGATGATTCGCAAATAACTGTTGACTTGAATAAATTTTTAAGTCAGCCGCAACCGGTACAGGTAGAATTGATTCAATCCGCTTTGACGCAGCTCGGTGGCGGTCTGCAAAAATTTACATCCGAACACTATAAAAAAATCATGGACTTTGTAAAATCCGCGCAGCAGAGCAAAATTCTGACTTTGCCCGGAAAAATAAAAATAACAAAAGGACACGACAGGTTTTTTATTGCCGCCCCGCTGCAGAAATCAGACAAAATACAAAAAGAGGTTATCTTGTCCGTTCCCGGCAAAACTCTTTTCGCGGACTGGCAGATTGAAACGGAAATTCTTACCGCAGATAATTTAGATGTTAAGAATATTAAAAATAAAAAAAATAATTTTCTCGAATGGTTCGACCTTGAACAGATAAAACCGCCTCTGGTTGTCCGATTCCGGCAAAAAGGCGACAGGTTCAAGCCTTTTGGACTTGGCAATTCCAAAAGAATCGGCAAATTCATAACATCCGCAAAACTCGACCCGGAGCAGAGAAAAAAAACCTTTCTTATATGCGACAGTGGAAAAATCCTTTGGCTCGTGCCAATCCGACGAAGCAGCGAAGCTATATTGGACACTAAAAGTCGGAAAATTTTAAAAATAAAGGTTTCAAGAAATACCTGAGAAAGTGCCGGAATTACCCCCCCCATTTCTGGAAATAATTTTACAATGACTTGGCAAATTTTAATCACTATCACGTAGTAGATATTAAAGATATAGGTATCATTAAAGTATAGATATGCTCCCGGTTTTTCCCTATCGGCCTATAAAATCGTTATTTTCTGTTTTTTCTGCAATTTTTTCTTGACAGCATTTAGTAGTAGCGGTTAATCTACGCACCTAAGGAAGAAAAGGATTTTATTCGCAGTATTGATGGGCCGAGGTTTGGAACCTTGGAATATTGCGGATGGAGGAAGAAAATGAAGAAAGAAAGAAGAGATAGACTTTGTAGGTCTAGCGTAAGAATAGTAGCTATAGCAGGAGTTATTGTTTTTACGGTTTCCGCTGTTTTTGGTGCTCCGAGTTATACCACTGCAAATTCCTCCTTATCTCGCGCTCAAATTCTTAGTGGACTTTATGGCGGTAATTTTACGTCGCGAAGTGACCCGCTAGGAGGGTCGAGAAATTATAGAAGCACCAATGGAGTTCTGGCTACGAGGATTTACGATTCTGATTCCAGCAGTAATAACAAAATAAATTTAACCTCTTCAGACTCAGATGTTATGTCTAATGTGGACCAAATCTGGACGACTGCTAATACAGAAACGATGACAATAAGTGTAAAGGGTGATCCTACTTCTGATATATCGTTTGGCTGGAATGGAGGCGAAACAGGAACTACTACATATAACGAATTGCTTACACCGACTAGTCAAGAGGTTCTTCTTACCGTTACAGGAGATTTTCTGTTTGGTTTTCAGTCAAATGGCCAAAAGCTATGGTCATCGGACACGGCAGACTCTATGATAACGTACAAAATAACGGAGCTCCCAGAACAAATCACTAAAAAAGAAAATGTATGGGTGATATTTATAAATAGTAGCAGTACAAATAAAGATTACAATGACTTTGTGGTTGAGGTAACAGCAGCACCTGAACCGGCGACAATGGCATTATTTGCACTTGGCGGTTTGCTTTTAAGAAAACGCTCTTAATAAAAAAAAAGTGGTGCAGTGCCGAGGAAGAAGACGGCACTGATACAATATAGACGGCTCGAGTCGGAGGAAACACCTCTGATTCGAGCCTGTTTTTTTTAATCGCCTAATACTGAAAGAAGCAGCGAAATTGTGATAATAAACAAAAGCAGGCCTATATTGCACATAAAAATCAATATAACACCTTTTAAGTCTTGACTTTATGCTTATTCCATGGTAGAATTTTTAGGTTAGGTTGTACATACAATCTATAATTTTTGGATGGAAAGAAGAAGTTGTTCTATGAGGCTCTTGCCTGAAGCAGGTAATCTCAAAGGATTATTTTGCGGGCTTGTGATATGCCTGTCTTGTTCAACTTTGTTTGGTCTTATTGAACCAAATCAAGTTCTTATTCTTGTCAATCAGAACAGCCCCACCAGCCGTTACATAGCAAAACTTTATCAGCAGTATCATCCCGGAATAGCTGATTCACAGATATTATATTTGTCGAATAATCCTTCCTATCCCGACCTGTATCTGTCTGACTGCAGCGGCACTGACAGCACTGCCGCTGATGAGATAATATCCCGCGATGAATATGAAACTCTCATCGCTAACCCTGTCAGGAAATATCTCGTTCAAAATAACATGGTTAATTCTGTACGTCTAATCATTACTACAGCCGGTCTGCCATATCGGATTGCGGATACAACATACAGTAATATAGTAATGCCGGCCGGCGGTATAGGTTACGCTTCCAGTCTTACGTCCTCCATAGATGCGGCTTCTGTAGAATCAGAACTGGCAGTTCTGTTTCAGAATGACCCCAACAATTCCAATACCGTCGGCGCTTTTGACAGGATAGTTAATACTTATCAGGGATACCGCAGAAGCGGTATAGAATTGTTCGTTCGCAACATAATAAATAACCTTGACAATTTTGTCTGGCTCAAACCTCGTAAATTGACTGCCAGCCATTATCCGCCATTAATGGAAGGAAGCCGTGCTAGAAACGAGGGTGTACAGGGAAGACATTTTTCAGCAGGAGACACATATCTTACATGCAGACTTGACGGTCCAAAAAATCAGGGTCAAAGCGCAATTTTTGCCGTTCGCGATATGCTTGAAAGGGCCAAAAGAGCTTCCAGTCCTGCTTATGGCATCAACCCGACACAGGCAACTGTAGTACTCGACGATGCGCCTCTGGCGACAAACTACAATTCCAACCGTATCTATAATTTGAACAAATACGTTAATTACATAATCTGGCAGTCCGGCGTTCAGCAGCCGCCCGATACAACTTACGCCGAAACCCGCGACGATTACGACAGCGGCTTTTATCAAATGACAGGCTTGACTGCGACAACGGAGGTACTTAATTCAGGTTCGATGAGTGTCGCGCATAATTTGAATGTAATCTGCGACAAAAGGACGAGTGTTCGATTGAACCAGGCGTCTCTGGCAGCGGGCAAACTTGTATCGGCCCTGGCCGGCTATGGTATGAACGGCGATGAAGGCAGCAATAAATATTATCTGCTTAACGGAGGTCCCTCAGGCGGCGCTTTGTTCAATATGGCTTACGGCGCGGTCTTCTGTTCTATAGAAAGTTTCAACGGCGTTTCAATGTTCTCTAATGCCTCAAGTGCGCAAGCCAAGATTATAGACTTTTTAAAAATCGGCGGAACCGGCGCAATCGGTCACTCCTTTGAGCCGCTTTCCGATGCGACAATCGATACAGAATTTTTCTACTACAATCTGCTGGCCGACAGCGATAGCGATGGATATGCCGATATGACCTTTATCGAAGCCGCGTTTACCGGCATCCCGTATGTAAGCTGGTCTGAAGTCGTTATTGGAGACCCGCTAATGAGAATTGCTTACGGACCCGGCGGTCAGGCACAATCTATCGTACCGGGAGACATTAACGGCGACGGCCAAAAGGACATTACCGATGTCTATTTGTGGACCCAAAATTACCTTGGCTCGCTTGATTCCAATGACCCGCAAATTTTTGAAAGATATAACGACTTGTGCGACCTGAACCATGACGGGCAAATAAATCTCCTTGATTATGCCATAATTTCTCGATAACCCCTTATTACAAAAAGAGTTAAACTAAAAACATTAAAATAAATTATTTCCAGTTTTTTCTTGCAATTCCAACGGTTTTGTTTTAATATAATTACTAATATAGGACGTACGAAACGTCGCTATTAAAAGTACTATAAACAAACAAGGAAGGAAGATTTAAAACTCGTAAACTCTAGGGAGGAGGATATGAGAACACAAAAACAAAGTGCATGTTGGTGCGCGATAGCATGGTTGCTGGGGGTTGTAGTGTTATTTTATTGTACTTCAGTTTCTCTCGCTTTCGAGCATGTCGTAGCAATTCAATACACCTTATACAGCAGTGATGCTTTTTACAAAGATGGCGGTGATGGAGAATTTTTCCTTGGTGAAGACCACACCTTGGATACTGATGTCGTGGGAAATATTCTAATTGAGGGCGACGACGAATATAACTACGAAATTCGGAAAGGTTCAATAACTTTGACGCCTTCAAGATTGCTTTCCGACATAAGTGGGAATCCCAATTACGGCCTCGACCCAGGTCAGGCCGCAGGCCTTTTTGAAAATGGCGCCACACTTACTATAACAGGCGACCTGACAACCGTTGGCGGCCAACGGATTCTGGCCAGTGGAACACTTATACAAGCAACAATTACAGATGATTTCTACGCCGAAGAGGAATGGATCCCCAATTTTCTTGACGCACAGATGCAATTTAACTTAACAGGAGGCGAATTCTTTACCGGTGCTCAGTCGGGTTTTGTTTTAGGCCGGAGCTTTATAAATGATGTCACATTACGATGGTGTTCGCAGCTTGGTAATGTTAATCAAGCTTTGGAGGATTTTGCAACTGATATAGGATATGCTATGCCGAGTATTGTTCAGATTAACTCTAACGAAGACTATCCGATACCGGCGCCTGAACCTGCTTCACTGCTGTTATTCGGATTGGCCGGTCTATTAATAAAAAAAACGAAAAGTAATAATTAATAAGGAATAATTTAATCAAACAATTTCAATAGGAGGAAGGCAATGCAAAAGATGTTCGCAAGATTTTTATTAGTGTTTATGTGTATAATGATCGTGGGTATCTATCCCGCAATGGCTGGTTTGGCTGGAGTCCAGATTGATGATATCCTGGAATATGGTATGAAGAGCAGTTTTGTCGCTTCGGCAGGCACTCAAACCCTGACAAGCCTTAATGGCGCCAAGGTGTTCCTCGATGACGGTACCATTTACACCTTTAGTAAAACAAACCTTGTATCCACCTTCACAGGAGTAACCGACACTTCCGGTCCTAATCCCCCCGGAGTAGCAAGTGCTACATTCTCCGGCGGTACATGGCTGGTTCAGCTTTATGACCCTGCCAACGCAAGCCATCTTGTGTTATCCCTGTCAGGTACGACTGATTGGTATAGGGAGCAGGAAGAGACACTACTTTCTGCCAACAAGGTTAACGGCATTGGAAAAGTGACTCTTGATCTGGGCACCCTGTATGTCGATTCAGCTTTCTGGGGCTCCGGAGTAGGCTGGGGCTCGACTGACGGCAAAAGCGCTATAACATCGGCAATTTCCAGTGCTCATCGTGTGCCAAGCGGCAATCTGATTAATTACCAGACTGACTGGGCATCTTCCAATGTTTCAGTGATTGTCTGGGCTGATTCCAGCCATGCTGTTCCTGAACCGGCAACAATGGCACTACTTGCTCTGGGCGGTTTGCTTTTAAGAAAACGCGCAGCTTAAAATTTTATAGCAGATGCCAGTGCCGAGGAAGAAGACGGCACTGATACAATATAGACGGCTCGAGTTAGAGGCAACACCTCTGATTCGAGCCTGTTTTTTATAACTTCTTCGCGGTTTTAGCTGCTTTTTGTTTTTCCAGTTCGGCATACATCTGTTTTACTATCGGGACGTGGATATAAGTCAATGTTAACCCGCTTTTCTTTCCGGCAACATCGCGGAAACTTAATTCGATTCTTATATTCACGCCATCGGTTGTAGTTTCAAAAATATTCTGGTCTATAGTTTGATAATCTTTTTCCAATCGCGCTCTTATTTCCTGACGGTTCACTTCGCCGGCATCTGTAAATTCAACATCTATCTCGCAAACCTGCTCGTTGAATGTGCATACCAAAAGATGTTTTATGCCCGGGTCGTTATTTTGGACGGACCAGATTTGTCCATGGGAATTTTTACCTGCAAAAACATATTTGCTTTTTGAAACAGTCAGGCGAGTTTTTAAAGTCTTGAGCGATTCGCCTAAATATATGCCATAAATCGGTTCGCTGATTCCGGCAGATTTTTGCTTTGCGGATGTTATATCAATTCCAGCGTCAGCACATATTTTTTTCAAACGGGCAAGCTCTTTTTCCTGCGAGTCTATTATTTTTTGCAGGTTGGATATCTGCAGCTTGAGCTGGTTAATGGAGTCCTGCAATTCCGCGATTATGTTGGGTTCCCCCGTCTCCGCAAAGGCTAAGGAGGAGGAGAAGAAGATAATAAAAAGAAAAACCGTCTTTTTCATAACCGATCCTTCGGTAATATTTTAACTATATATTATGATTTCAATTCGATTGTATCGGTGATGCGTTTGCCATCGGCGGTGAAACAGACAACCTGCAGGATATAAGTTTTGCCGCCGGCAAGGTCGATATCGATATTCAAATCAAATTTATAGCAATGCAGAAAGTCCTGCCAGGAACTGTTATTTATCTGCGCATCAGTCAGCTCAATATCAGGCCAGATATAAAGGCGTTTGCCCATCGGGTCGGATGAACGCGGATTATACTCGTATAATTCAAAACGCCAAATACCTGCCGCCTTTATCCTCGAGCCGAACTGGTCGAATACATCAATATAAGCCGAAATATGAACAGACTGCGCAAATTCTGTGAGCTGATTAAATCTAATCTTCTCAGGATTAAAAAGGCAGGTTTTCTGAAAACCTTTAGAATGAAAGTCCGGCGACTGCTTCTGCTGGACTTCCTCGCAGCCGGAAAGAATAAACATAAAAACAACAGCAAAATAACTTGTAAATCGCATTATAAATCCTCATTAAGTATATGACCAAACCGATGTTTCTTTGTTTTGAGATATTTTTTATTATACGGGCCGGGCTCAGCCATTAACGGCACTTGCTCGACGACCTTGATTCCATAAACTTCAAGGCGGGAAATCTTTTTCGGATTGTTGGTAAGAATTTTTATCTGTTTTAAGCCTAAATCCCTTATTATCTGTGCGCCGATACCGTAATCGCGTTTGTCGGCGCGAAAACCGAGCTTTAAATTCGCATCGATGGTGTCAAGCCCCTGCTCCTGCAGTTTATAGGCGTGAAGTTTATTTGCAAGGCCGATGCCCCTGCCTTCCTGCCTGAGATAAATTACGGCGCCTCGGCCGGCTTTTTCAATCATCTGCATCGCTGTTATAAGCTGATAGCCGCACTCGCACCTTTGTGAATGAAACAAATCGCCCGTGAGACATTCGGAATGAACACGAACAAGAACAGGCTCATTAATAATAACCAGATTTCCTTTTTCGTCGAGTTTGCCTATATCGCCCTTGCACAGGGCAAGGTGCGGTTCGGAATCCGTTATGCACTGGTAGGCTATAAGCTGAAACTGGCCGTAATCGGTCGGCAGAAAAACAGATTGTATGCGTTTTACCTGGCTTTCGCGCTGCAGACGATACTCAATCAGTTTCGCTATAGTGGTAATTTTGAGATTATGTTTATCGCAGAATTCCAAAAGCTGCGGAACGCGGGCCATAGTACCGTCTTCGTTCATAATTTCGCAGATAACGCCGGCAGGTTTCATCTCGGCAAGTCTGGTTAAATCGACGGCCCCTTCGGTTTGGCCTGCACGGATAAGAACGCCTCCGGTTTTAGCCCGCAGCGGAAAAATATGCCCCGGCCGAACAAGGTCAGCCGATTTTGTCTTATCCGCTATCGCAATTTTGATTGTATGGGCGCGGTCAGCGGCACTTATGCCGGTAGTCGTACCTTCCGATGCATCGATGCTCACGGTAAAAGCTGTGCCGAGCCGGGCGGTATTCTCGGATGCCTGCGGATGAAGATTGAGCGAATCGCATTTTTCGCCCGTCAAAGGCAGGCAGATAAGCCCCCTGCCGTGCGTCGCCATAAAATTTATTATCTCAGGCGTTACAGACTCGGCTGCGCAGACAAGGTCGCCTTCGTTCTCCCTGTCTTCATCGTCAACGAGAACTATCATTTTACCTTTTTTAAGGTCTTTGAGTATTTCCGGAATTTCGCTGAAATTAGTCATAAAACTTTCGATTAATGCTTTTCTTCGAAACTCTCAATATACCTTGTTCCGGCCCGGATGTAAATAAGCGTTGCGAGGATAGCAACTCCTGCCGCCGACCACCACAGGAATCTCAAAAACCATATCCAGCCGGTTAGAATATTAGACATTTCCGGCGCAATTAAAACCGCGGCAACCATAGTAAGCTGCAGAACAGTCGCGACTCTTCCTATGAAAGCAGGGAATATCTTAACCCGAAGGGTCAGGAAATAAAGTATCAAAAAGCCCAGCAGAAGAAAGAAATCCTTGCCGATAATCAAAACGGCAACGGTCGGCGGCAGACGAAAACCGGGAACCGCCGTTTTATCAATCGACAAAAGTACACAGGCACAGGCCATAAGAAGTTTGTCGGCCATCGGGTCAAGGAACGAACCGAGCTGCGTTATCTGCTTTTTCTTTCTGGCGATATAGCCGTCGTAAGCGTCGCTGAAAGCCATAATCAAAAAAAGCAATAGCGATATATATCGCATAGGAACACCCAGCGTCGGGTGTTCGTCCTTGAGCATACAAATAACAAAAGGGGCAATCAGCAGTATCCGCAAAATCGTTATCTTGTTGGCATGATTAAGGGTCATATAGTCCTGCCCCCATCAATATTAATAACCTGGCCTGTGATATAGTCGTTTTCGATGAGAAATTTTACCGCACCGGCAACTTCGGCGGGCGTACCGGTCCGTCCTGCTGGAATATGCGAAATAATCTTTTTCTTCTTTTCTGCGGATATGCCTTTGTGCCAGTTTATAATTCCAGGCGAAACAGCATTTACAGTAAAATCAGGAGCAAGCTCTTTGGCAAGCGATTTTGTCGCAGCGACAAGAGCCGCCTTAGATGCTGAATAAACACTAAAACCGGCAGGAGACTTTTGCGCGACAATGTCGGCGATATTTACTATTTTGGCAATTGGTTTTTGCTTGTTCTTTGTCTTCCGGCTGACAACTTCAACAAATTTTTTCGTCATCATCATCGCAGCGGAGAAATTAACATCAAGAGTTTGCCTGATATACTCAAATGTAATGTCTTCGACAGGTTTTTTCTCAAAAACCGCAGCGGCATTGATCAGTATTTGCGGTTTTGCGAACTTTCCCAAACAAGCAAAGATGTTTTCGATATTTTGCGGCTTTGTTAAGTCGGTCTGAATAAAAAGACTCTTTGTTTTCAGTTTTTTTAAGGCTGTATGAAGTTTTTTTGCTTGTGTACTATTCTTATGATATATGCAGATACAGTTTGTCCCTGCCTTTGCAAGAGACAGAACTATCGACTCGGCAAGCCGGCCTGTAGCGCCTGTGATTATCGCTGTTTTGCCCTTAATATTCATATCAATAGTCATTTCGACCGGAATGACCCCTAAGGGGGAATGAAGTGGAGAAATCTACTTTAAACAGATTTCTCGACTTCGCCCCTAAGGGGCTACGCTCGAAATGACAAGAACTATATTAACCGCGATTTAAGATAATGAAAAGAGGATTTTTAACCACGGATTACGTGGATTTTGCGGATATATTTAAGTATGTAAAATAAGTTGAGTTTGAAAAGAAAAAGAGATATAATTCTTGCGGAGCAACGAGGAATTGCAACAGGAACTTGTTATACTGGCAGAAACAGTCTGTTCCCCGCCAGAGGCATGCGGGGACAAGGTTTCCCGTTTTAGACAGACTGCATAAGCAGTGTTAGACGCCTTTTATCAAAAGGAATTTGACAATGAGTTGTATATCCGACTTTTCCCAGCCCTTTCCTCAAACTGGGCAAAACCTAAATCTCTCGCTTGGTGCCTTGTGCTTGAAGATAGATGCAACTAAGGCAATTGTGTATAGTTACATCGTTGATACTGTCAAAAATCATGAAGGTGATTTCGTTCAAAAAGGAAGTGCCCCTAACTTTCAAGACGATGTTATATCGCTTTGTACGTGTAAACATTGGATGCGTACATTTCGGACTATAGATAAGTGGTGCGATAATATTTGGGTTGCAGGATTTACTGGAAAAAAGGAAGGAAAAGGAAGAAACGCTTTAATTTATCTTATGAAAGTCGGAATTGCCTTCAAATCTTATTACGAACTATGGTATTCAGATAAATTACCTGATACCGTAAAACAGGCTAAATTAGCCCATAGAAATAAGTTTGGAGATATATTTCAACCTAAGAGCAAGCTGATTGACAAGGAGGTCTTTAATCCTCAGAACTACCACCCGCCAATTCAGAATCATGTTCACGCCAATCCAAAGAATCCAAACAATTGGCATAAGGATATAAATTATGAAAAGGGTGTAAGTGGTCGTAAGGCGGCACTATTGATAGGGGACACGCAATACAGCTTCCTGTGGAATAAACCGATGTTGTTTTATCCGAGTCAACTTTCTCGTGGGCAAAAGAAAGATAATCTTCAAGACTTGCTCGCTTCATTTCAGAAATAAGGGTGAATTATGAAAGTCGCATTGGTCAGAATAGGAATTGATACTGGTTCGGGAGGTATACACGGGCCATTATTCCAGGATGGTACATTTGAGTACATCCCGATACCTGACGGCCTTAGAAAAGATGAACGCACTTATGGCAACACAATAGGCAAACATGGCAAAAGGCTGGTAGATTATTTTCCAGAAACCCGCAAGGCTAAAGTTGCCGATCAATCCATACACTTTGATCCTGAATTTGTCACTTTCACATATGGGGACCCGACCTCGCCTAAAGCTGGTTTGCGACATTTGCAACAAGGCGATTATTTGATTTTCTATTGTGGTTTGGAAGGATGGGATTACAAGTCTGAACCAGCATTATATCTAATGGGGTATTTTGAAATCTCTGCTGCTGGATACGCGAGCGGATTTACGCCTGTTCAAATACAGGAATTATTTGGCGATAATTTCCATGTGCGTCATAGAAGCATATACGAGCAACAAAAAAATAATCTTGTTTTGGTCAAGGGTTCTCGTAACAGCCGCATGTTGAGTAAAGCGGTTTTAATCAGCACGATGGGTCAGGACCGAGCAGGCAAACCTTTAAAGATTTTGTCACCTGAAATGCGAAAAATCTTTGGGGATTTTGGGGGGAAACTAAGCATTCAACGCAGCCCAACGCGATGGGTTGACGGCGCTTTTACTAAACAGGCAGTTCAATTTGTAAAATCTCTCGCATAAAACATGATAGCGTTCTTAAATCAAATCTGGCGATTATCAATAAATCACTGATTAAAGAAAATGAAACCAGCGACTATGTTAAACTTATAAAATCAATGTAAAGCTTTTCCCCTTGCCGAGCATATTCAATTGAGTATAATTTCATTGGAAGAATTTGATTATGACCCATTTAAGTGTAAATTTGAATAAAATCGCCCTTGTACGCAATGCCCGCACGCTGGGTATTCCGAGCGTAACAAAGGCGGCAAGAACCTGCATCGCGGCCGGTGCGTACGGGATAACAGTCCATCCCCGGCCGGATGAAAGGCATATAAGATATTCCGATGTTTACGAATTGAAATCTATCGTAAGCAAAGTCGAATTTAATATCGAAGGCAACCCGCTCGAAGGCAGGTATATGGAAATAATGCCAGATATCAGACCAACGCAGGCGACACTTGTGCCGGACGTAATCGGAGCGGTAACCAGCGACCACGGCTGGGATTTGAATAAAGAAAATATAAGGAAACTTACGCCAATAATAGATAAACTAAATAACCTTGGAATAAGGGTAAGTCTCTTCGTGGACCCTGTGCTCGAAACTGTGGAGGCGGCAAAGCAAATCGGAGCAAACCGCATCGAGCTTTATACCGAGCCTTTCGCAAGGGCTTTCGCGAAGAAAAAAAATTTCGAAGCTCTTATCGCCAAATTCGCTGCCGCCGCGAAAAGAGCTGATGAAATCGGGCTTGGCGTAAACGCAGGGCACGATTTAAATCTTGATAATCTGACGTTTTTCTGCGAGAATGTAAAGCCGGTAATGGAAGTCTCAATCGGACACGCATTGATATCTGATGCGATAGATATGGGACTTGCAAATGCGGTGAAAGAATATTGTAAAATATTGGAAAAAAATTCCTAAAAATCAGGAGTCATAAAAATGTTTAATGGAGCAATGGTAGCGATTATAACGCCGTTTGACAGCGGTGAGGTCGATTATAATACGCTCGAAGAGCTTGTGCAGTTCCAACTTAAAAGCGGCATCGACGGTATAGTGCCCTGCGGCACAACAGGCGAATCGCCGACGCTAAGTCATCCGGAACATCGTCAGGTTATCGAACGGGTGGTAAAAGTTGTTAACGGTAAAGTACCCGTGATAGCAGGTACCGGCTCCAACAGCACGGCTGAAGCGATTGAACTTACCGCCTTTGCGAAAAAAGTCGGAGCAGACGCCTCGCTTCAGGTAACGCCCTACTATAACAAACCGACGCAGGAAGGATTCTTCCAGCATTTTTCGGCGATAGCCGAGGAAGTCGATTTGCCGATAGTACTCTATAATATACCAGGCAGATGCGGAGCGGGAATGACGCCTCAAACTATAGCCAGGCTTTCCAAAATTGAAAATATCGTCGCGGTAAAAGAGGCGACGGGCCAATTAGACTTTTCCAGCGAGATTGCGAACCTTTGTGATATAACAATCCTGTCCGGCGACGATTCGCTGACGCTGCCGATATGTTCGGTCGGCGGAAAAGGCGTAATCAGCGTTGTTGCCAATGTTGTTCCGAACGATGTGAAAGCGATGACAGATTTGATTTTGGAAGGCGATTTCGTTTCGGCGAGAAAATGGCATAACAAACTGTTCAAACTTTCCAAAACAATGTTATCTCTTGCGACAAACCCGATACCGGTAAAAGCTGCGATGGCGATGCTCGGTATGGCTTCGGAAGAAATGCGTCTGCCTATGACGCCGCTGGACGATACGCAGAAAGAAACGCTGCGCAAACTGCTGAAAGATTACGGACTGAACGTCTGATTTGTTTTCTGCTTTTTCACTGATGCGCCGCAGCCTGGTATATTTTCAGCAAATTATCCACCATTGAGCTGACGGAATTGCTGCTGCGAAGGCAATCCTGTGCGGTCTGCGCAATTGATTTTGCTAACTCTTTATTGTCAAGTAATCTCTGAATCGCCGAGTAAATGCTTAATTCGTCATTGCAATCGAACAAAACAGCAGTGGAACCGTCCCGCAAAAACTCCTCAGAATTATTTTTATCAGCGGCTATCGCCAGACCTGCCGCGGCAGCCTCTATTACCGCCGGATTATATCCGTCAAAACAGCAGGGATGAATGAGTATATCGCAGCCGCGAAAAACAGAACGCAAAGGCCTCATCTGCGGCGAAATGGTAACGGTTTGAACAAGGCCGGTGGACCTTATGAAATCACGGATTTGACCTTCGGCACGTCCCTGCCCCATAAAAACAACAACAAATTCATAACCGTCAACCGACAAGTGCCTGATTGCACCCAGCAGCGGTTCATAATCGGAAAACTTATCAAAAGAGCAGGGAACTATCATACTCGCCAGTCTGTCCGGCCTGGCGAAACAGGCGCAACTTTCATCCGCAAATGTGCCGACATTGACCTGCGATATTTTCTCCTGTGAAAAACCTTTTTGTCTTAACTGCTCCGCAATCTGCGCCGATGGGACGATAATCTTTTCAAAATTTTTATTTATAATCATTTTATCGAGGACGCCGATATGGCCGGAGTTTATGGTGATTACCGCCGGTATGCCCAGATGTTCCGAAAGCGATTTTGCCAGCAGCGTTTTCGATATGCCATAACAATGAATTATGCTGGGATTGATTTCCTCCATCCGCGAAAGCAGCAGTTTGCGGTTCTGAAAGAAAAACAAAGGGAATCTTAAAGCCGGATACTCAACTATCCCGGCACCGGGGAAAAGAAGAGATTCGATATCGCTGGCCGGCGGTACAACCATCGCAGAAGTTACGCCCTGAGCCTCAAAACCAAAAAGCAAATGACGAAACGGCGAACAATATTGCCTGATAGTGTCGCTATCCGAAACAATCAATGGACGAATAGCCACCGCCTGGTTTTGACTGTCTGTTATCGGTTCATTCAACAGCATATATTCAGCCTATCAGTTTTTGAAGTTTTTCATATTCGCCGCTCTTCATATGATAACTATGAGAGTCGTCAGGGAAAAGCCCCTGCTTAATCTGGTCTGCATACAAAGCAACTGCCTCCGTACAGGCTTTGCCGATATTCGCAAAACTCTTGGAAAATTTCGGCTTATGACTATCGCTAAGATTTAATATGTCCGGCATAATCAATACCTGACCATCGCAATCAGGACCGGAGCCGCAACTTATGACCGGTATCGGAAGTTTTTGCGTAATAATTTTAGCAGCTTCCCTTGCGGTGCCTTCCAGCAAAAGCATAGACGCACCTGCCTGGCACATTCGTTCAGCAAATTTTATAAGCTCCGCAGCATCATCGGCAGTTGTACCCCTTGCCTTGTATTGAAGGGTCTGCGGCCTTATGCCCAAATGAGGCATTACAGCAATTCCTGTATTCACAATCGCTTTTATTGTCTCAATCGGTATGTCATTTGCCTCAATCTTTACAATATCGGCATTGCATTCTTTAACAAATCTTTGCGAATCTTTTACTATCCGCTCCGTGCCGGCCTGAAAGGATTCATAAGGTAAATCTGCGACAATAAGCCTGTCAGGAGCGGCCCTTTTGACCGCCGCGGTTATTGCAGCCATAAAGTCCATCGTTGCCGGCAAAGTTGAGTCGAAGCCAAGCATCAACTGCGCAGCAGAGTCGCCTACAAACAGAACCTCCACACCGGCAGCGGCAACAAGCTTCGCACTTGTATAATCATAACAGCTCACAGCGGCAAACTTCCGCCCCTGAGCCTTGGCATCGCGTAATGTTGAAATTGTAACCTTCATATTTCAGACCAGTTAAGGATATGCAAGAAAAAGCCGATTGGCAAGCAGATTTTATCGATATCCTGCCGCTGCCGACAATGATACAAAAAAGACTTGACACGTAAAAAAAGCATATATAGCATTATATCAACAAAAAAAATATATACGTTATTGTAGCCGAGATTTGTGCGTAATTGCACAAATACGGGGGACCCAAATTTTGGGGCTAATTTCTCCTTCAGGAGAAAAGGACACTTTCAAGTCCTCGCCCGTCAGCTAACCTCGTAGGCTTTTGAAAGGGCAATGGCTGGATACAAAACTGCCGCCTGGCGGTTTTTCGTTTTCCCTATGCCCACCATAAAGGGAAATACTTATATGATTTGATAAAAAAGCGGATACCTCTCTTGCTGCAGATGTTGTTTTATAAATAGTCAGGTGGTAGAATTTATACTTTGATTGTTTTTGGAAAATAAAAATGGATATCTTTTTTCTGCTGATAATAGTTTTGCTGTCTGTAGTAACCTTTGCGTTTATCGCGTTGTGCGAAAAGGTTTAGGGAGAAATACTATATGCCAATTATTTACTGGATAGGCGCAGTTGTTTCACTGCTGCTGTTTATTTATCTGCTGGTTGCCCTTTTAAAGCCGGAGATATTCTCATGACTTTGAATAATATTATACAAAGCGTTATTTTTCTGGCCGCACTGCTTTTATTGGTAAAGCCGCTCGGCATATATATGGCTCGTATATATGAAGGAAAACCTGTCGGCTTGAACGTATGGTTATCGCCGGTGGAAAAATTGATTTACCGCTTCTCGGCAGTCAACTCCCAAATAAGTATGACCTGGAAAACTTATGCTTTTGCCGTAATGTTGTTTAATATTATTGGCTTAATAGTTGTTTACGCTCTTCAGCGTTTACAGGCACACCTTGTTTTAAACCCGATGTCGATACCTGCCGTCCCGCCGGATTTGGCGTTCAATACAGCGGTTAGTTTCGCTACCAATACCAATTGGCAAAGTTACGGCGGCGAGACAACCTTAAGCTATCTTACGCAGATGCTCGGATTGACTGTGCAGAACTTTGTCTCCGCTGCGACAGGAATGGCAATCCTCGTCGCCTTAATCAGAGGGTTTGTTCAAAAGCAAATCGACACTATAGGCAACTTCTGGGTCGATTTGGTCAGGTCAACTCTTTATATCTTAATGCCTCTGGCGATTATACTGTCGCTGGTTTTGGTTTCGCAGGGTGTTGTCCAGACTTTTAAGCCCAGTGTGAAAGTTTCATTACTTCAGCCGACAAAAGATGCAGAGGGAAAAATTGTTTCAGAGCAAATACTTGCTGTTGGCCCGGCTGCTTCACAGATTGCCATCAAACAATTAGGCACAAATGGCGGAGGATTTTTCAATGTTAACTCCGCTCATCCGTTTGAAAACCCAACGCCATTATCGAATTTTATGGAAGTTCTGGCGATACTTCTTATATCGGCCGCTTTATGCTATACGTTTGGGCTTATGGTTTCAGACACTCGCCAGGGCTGGGCGATTTTAGCGGCTATGCTGATAATTTTTATTCCCTGTCTCTATTGCTGCATATACTTCGAACAAAAAAGCAATCCCCTGTTAGCTCATTTGGGCGTTGACCAGAACGTTACCGCTTTTCAGTCAGGCGGAAATATGGAAGGAAAAGAAGTTCGCTTTGGAATAGTGAATTCCGCCATCTGGGCGACAGCCACTACCGCCGCTTCCAACGGCTCGGTAAATTCAATGCATGATTCTTTTATGCCTCTTAGCGGTATGATTCCGATGTGGCTTATGCAATTAGGAGAAGTGATTTTCGGCGGCGTAGGCTCCGGCTTTTATGGTATGATTGCGTTTGTGATTATCGCCGTTTTTATTTCAGGCCTTATGATTGGCCGCACTCCCGAATATCTGGGCAAGAAAATAGAATCTTATGAGATGAAAATGGCCTCACTTGTGATTTTGATTCCGCCCATTCTCGTTCTTGCCGGCACTGCTGTCTCAGTCGTTTTACCACAGGCAAAAGCGGCAATCTTCAACCCGGGGCCCCATGGCTTTAGTGAAGTGCTTTACGCCTTTTCTTCCACTGGAAACAATAACGGCAGCGCGTTCGCAGGCTTATCCACAAATAATCTTTTTTATAATATTGCGCTGGGCCTGGCGATGTTTTTCGCGAGATACTGGCTTGCGATACCAATGCTTGCCATTGCCGGTTCTCTTTCGAAGAAAAAAATTGTGCCATCCAGCCATGGCACTCTACCGACACATACGCCATTGTTTATTCTATTTCTTGTTATGATTATTTTGATTGTCGGGGCACTTACGTTTTTCCCGGCCCTTGCTTTAGGTCCAATTGTCGAGCATTTAATGATGACCGGAGGTTTGCGATGAGTAAATCTCATAAATCTAAATCTTTGTTTGATCCCTCTATCATAGGCCCGGCAATCATTGATTCGCTCAGAAAATTAGACCCTCGCCATCAAATCAAAAATCCCGTGATGTTTGTGGTTTTAATTGGCAGCATATTAACTACCGGCTTATGGCTTCAGGCGATTCTTTCGCATCACGGCGAAGCGCCCGCGTGGTTTATTTTAGCCATCTCATTATGGCTGTGGTTTACGCTGATTTTCGCCAATTTTTCCGAGGCTATGGCCGAAGGTCGCGGCAAAGCTCAGGCCGCAAGTCTCAGGCGTGCCAGAAAAGACACTCCCGCAAAAAAACTTTCAAAGCCCAAATACGGCTCTCCTTACCAGACAGTTTCCGCGACAACGCTCCGAAAAGGAGACATTGTTCTCGTCGAGGCGGGCGATTTTATTCCGATGGACGGCGAGGTAATTGATGGAGTGGCCTCTGTAGATGAAAGCGCAATTACCGGCGAAAGCGCTCCTGTCATTCGCGAAAGCGGCGGAGATCGCAGCGCCGTCACAGGCGGAACTCGCGTTCTTTCAGATTGGCTTGTAGTTCGTGTCAGTTCTAATCCCGGCGAAACATTCCTTGACCATATGATTGCTATGGTCGAAGGCGCAAAGAGACAGAAAACCCCGAATGAAATCGCGCTTAATATTTTATTGGCAGTGTTTACTCTTATATTTCTATTAGTTACGGTAACACTTCTGCCGTTTTCCATTTACAGTGTCAACTCAGAAGGTTTCGGCCAGCCTGTAACAATAACCGTCCTGGTTGCGCTGCTCGTATGCCTTATCCCGACCACTATCGGCGGCCTGCTTCCGGCCATCGGTATTGCAGGTATGGACAGGATGATTCAGGCAAACGTCATCGCAACTTCCGGCCGTGCAGTCGAAGCCGCCGGCGATGTGGACGTTTTGCTTTTGGATAAAACAGGAACCATTACCCTGGGCAACCGCCAAGCCACGGCTTTCATACCTGCTTACGGGATATCCGTCGAAGCATTGGCCGACGCCGCCCAGATTGCATCTTTATCCGATGAAACTCCCGAAGGCCGAAGTATTGTCGTCTTGGCAAAAGAAAAATATGGCATAAGAGAGCGCAATATTCACGAGTTGCAGGCAAAATTCATTCCATTCACGGCTCAAACTCGGATGAGCGGCGTGGATTTGGGCGATGGCAAGCAAATCCGAAAAGGAGCCGTTGATGCTATCGAGAACTATATAAAGAACCTTGGAGGTTCCTTCCCAGATGATTTAAAATCCGCCATCGATTCCATTTCCAGAAGTGGCGGCACTCCTCTGGTCGTCGCCGAACACAAAAACGTCCTTGGCGTTGTGCACCTCAAGGACATTGTAAAAGGTGGCATAAAAGAGCGTTTCGCACAGCTTCGCAGTATGGGAATTAAAACTGTAATGATTACAGGAGACAACCCTCTGACAGCGGCAGCGATTGCCGCAGAGGCCGGTATGGATAATTTTCTCGCACAGGCCACCCCGGAAACAAAACTTAAACTTATCCGCGAAATGCAGGCCGGCGGCAGGCTCGTCGCTATGACCGGTGATGGAACCAATGACGCCCCGGCTCTGGCGCAGGCCGATGTCGCGGTCGCTATGAATACCGGAACTCAGGCCGCGAAAGAGGCCGGAAATATGGTTGATCTCGATTCCAATCCGACTAAGCTCATCGAAATCGTTGAAATCGGAAAGCAGCTTCTTATGACACGAGGTTCGCTCACAACCTTCAGCATTGCCAACGACATCTCCAAATATTTTGCGATTATTCCCGCCGCGTTCGTGGGTACTTATCCCGCTCTTAAGGCCCTTAATATTATGCGTCTTGCCACACCTGATAGCGCTATATTATCAGCGGTTATTTTTAACGCGATTATTATTATATTTCTTATTCCGCTGGCCTTGCGAGGCGTCGCTTACAAGCCGATGCCGGCAAACCGCCTTTTGCGGGATAATCTGCTGATCTACGGCGTAGGCGGAATTATCGCTCCGTTCATAGGAATTAAATTAATTGATATGATTCTGGTTGTTTTGCATTTGGTTTGACAGGCGGAAAAAATGTTTAAAGAACTTAAAACTGCGATTTTAACTTTCCTGATTCTGACAGTCATCACGGGAATTCTCTATCCGCTTTTTATTACCGGAGTTTCTCAGGTATTCTTTCATAGCAAAGCCGATGGCAGCCTGATTTATCGAAACGGCAAACCAGTAGGCTCATCGTTTATCGGCCAGTCTTTCGACGACTCCAAATATTTCTGGCCTCGCCCTTCAGCAACGTCACCGGTCGCATTTAACGCCGCCTCTTCGTCAGGTTCTAATCTCGGCCCCTCGAATCCCACGCTGGCGGAAACGATAAAAAATCGCGTCAAGGCATACAAAGCCGCCGACCCGAACAATACAAACCCTGTTCCCATCGACCTTGTTACTTCTTCGGCAAGCGGCCTGGACCCGCATATTAGTTTGGCCGGTGCCTATTATCAGCTTCCTCGCATCGCGCGTCTGCGGAATTTATCGCAGAATACAGTCAAGGAAATTATCGTTCGGCATACTAATAAACGCTTTCTGTCAGTTTTAGGCGAACCGGTGGTAAACGTGCTGGAACTTAATTTAGCGTTGGATGAATATAAAAAATAAATGGCATAAAAACCGATTTAAAGGTATTAAATAAGTTATGGACAGGCCGAATCCCGACGAAATTTTGGCAAAGGTAAAAGCTCAGGATGCTCATCGCGGCAGACTCAAAATCTTCTTTGGCGCCGTCGCCGGCGTGGGAAAAACCTACAAAATGCTCGAATCCGCCAGACGCCTGAAAAAAGAAGGCGTTGATATTATTGTCGGCTACATCGAAACCCACAAACGCCCCGAGACAGAGGCACTTCTCGAAGGTCTCGAGATTCTCCCGCCCAAAATCATCGACTATAAGAATGTCAAGCTTCGCGAATTTAACATCGACGCCGCTTTAAAAAGAAAACCCGCCGTTATTCTCGTTGACGAATTGGCACACTCCAACGCCCCCGGCTCGCGCCACCTCAAACGTCTGCAGGACGTTGACGAGCTTCTCGACGCTGGTATTGACGTTTACACAACTTTAAACGTCCAGCACTGCGAAAGTGCAAATGATATCGTCGCTCAGGTTACCGGTGTAACCGTTCGCGAGACCGTATCTGATACGTTCATTGAAAGAGCGGAAGAAATAGAGCTTGTGGATATCCCCACCGAAGAGCTTTTAAAGCGTCTCAAAGAAGGAAAAGTTTATCTCGGAGAGCAGGCCCAGTGGGCCGCTCATCATTTCTTTCAGCCGGGAAATTTGATTGCGTTGCGTCAGCTTGCATTGCGTTATACAGAGCGCAGCATCGATTCCAAATTGCTTTTATACAAACAGGCACATTCGATTTCAAAAGTCTGGGGCGTCCGCGACAGATTTCTTGTTTGCGTAAGTTCGAATCCCGGCGCCGTACGCCTCGTCAGGGCCGGAAAACGAATCGCCTCCGATTTAGGCGTCGAATGGATTGTCGCGCATGTCGAAACGCCTTCTCATATGTCAGTGGAAGATAGAAATAGAATATCTGAAATGCTTCGCCTGGCGGAAAGTTTAGGCGCTCAGACGACAACGCTTATCGGCCAGGAAGTGGCCGAGACTTTGATTTCTTATGCCCGCTCCAAAAACGTTACAAAAATAATTGTCGGCAAACCCGGCAAGCCCCGTTGGCAGGAGTTTATTTTCGGTTCCATCATTGACAAATTGGCTCGAAACTGCGGCGAAATCGACCTTTATTTCCTCAGCGGTGAATCCCCAAAGCATATTGTAAAATCCGAACCGCCTGCTGCTCGCGCTTTCCCCTGGTCAAGTTTAGTCTGGACTATCTGCATAATTGCTCTTTGCACTTTTGTTAATTCGCTTATATTTCGATATATCACTCCGGTAAATTTGGTTATGGTCTATCTGCTCGGCGTAACATGGATTGCTTATCGCTATGGCCGACGGATGTCGATAATAGCCTCCTTTTTAAGCGTCTTGTTTTTTGATTTCTTCTTTGTCCCGCCATATTTTACCATCGCCGTTTCGGATGCTGAATATTTTATAACATTCCTGATAATGCTTGCCGTTGGATTTTCCATTGCTCACCTCACAGGCCGCCTTCGTCGCCAGACTATGGCTATGCGTATTCGTGAGGATCGCACCCAGGCCCTGTATGCCCTAACACGTGATTTGTCCAAAAGTTCTTATCCCGACGAACTTTTTAAAATTGCTATCAGACACATTCAGGATTTTTTTCAGTGTCAGTCCATTATTTTAACGCCCATCGGTGATAAACTTGAGACTCGTTTTGACTTGTCCTCAAAATCGGATTTGAACCTCGCCGAGTTTGCCGTTGCTCAATGGTCGTACGAGCACAAAAAAATCGCCGGCAAAAATACCGACACCTTGCCCGGCTCGACCGGCGTTTATTTGCCTTTTATTGGTTTGGAAAAAACTGTTGGCGTTATTGGCGTTTTCTCATCCGATGATACTCAGTTTACAGGTCCCGACCAATTTCATCTGCTTGAGGTATTTGTCGGCCAGACTGCCTTGGCCGTTGAAGGCGCACAACTTGCCGCAGCCGCTCTTGAAGCCGAATCCAAGGTTAAAAATGAGCGAATCAGGGATTTGATTTTGACCACTTTTTCGTACGAGCTTCCCGAACCTTTAAAATCTATTTCCCAAACCGCCTCGGAATTGTTAAAGCCTGAAAATATTAATGACCCCTCAAAGCACGCCATTTTAATTCAAAAAATGCGCGACGAAATAGAACGTATAAATAATCTTGTTAGTGAACTGCCGAAACTAATTAACTGGGACAATTAAAACCATAGGTATTGGTCGAACAGACTGGGGAATATTGTTTATTTTCTCACTGTTAATCTTTGTGGCAGAAGAACTTAGAAAAAAATATACTATCGGCGGCTATAAATTATTAAAAAAAGTGAATTCTGCTAAAAAATTACAAAAATTACTTGATTTGCCTTTTGAGGATGTAATAATTCTCTCCTATAGAGTTTTTGGATATTAAACCGAGTACTGGCTGCTCGGCATACACAAGCTTTTCATCACCCTCCTCCGAAGCCAGACTCTCATTTTTTGGGGTCTGGCTTTCTTGATAAACTCAATTGACAAAATACACAATATAAACAATCAGGGCAACTTATGCTCCCTCACTATCAAAATTTTCAAAAAAAAACTTGCCTAATAAGCCAAAAAATATTAAATAACAATATTGTAATTATTTACTTTTTGCCTACAATTTTGTATATTATATGGGATAGACAATTATGGCTGTAAATTTATCCAAAGAAGTTCAGTTATTGGGCGATATGGCAAGGGCTCTTGCCGAGTCGCTGGACCTTGAACTTACGTTAAAAGCGATTTTGAAATCGCTCGATACGCACCTGAAACTGCAGCGAGGCACTATTACCCTTCTTGAGCCGCAAACTGAAACCATACATATAAAAGTGGCTCACGGTTTGAGTGAAGAATCCAAGCAATTAGGCAGTTATAAAATCGGCGAAGGCATCACCGGCACCGTTGTTCAGACCGGAAAGGAAATCGTTGTGCCGGACATTTCAAAGGACAGCAGATTTCTTCATAAAACACATTCCCGTAAACAAATACAGGGCAAACAAACGGCGTTTTACTGCGTACCCATAAAACTCGAGAGCAGAACTATCGGCACTCTCAGCGTTGACAAGCAGGTTCAAAAAGGCGATGACGTGGAAGCAAACCTGAATTTCCTGAATGTCATAGCGACAATGGTCGCGCAGGCTGTAAAATTAAATAAACTGGTAGAGTCGGACAGAAGACAGCTCTCGGAAGAAAACCTGCGGCTCAGACAGGAATTAAAAACACATTTCAATATCGATAATATGGTCGGTACAAGCAATGCGATGAAAGAAATTTACCGGCTCATCGAAAAAGTAGCAGACAGCACCGCGACTGTTCTGATTCGCGGCGAAAGCGGAACCGGCAAAGACCTTGTCGCACATGCAATACATTACAACAGCACAAGAGCAAGCAAACCCTTCGTAAAGGTAAACTGCACCGCCCTGCCGGAAACACTGCTGGAAAGCGAGCTTTTCGGCCATGAAAAAGGCTCTTTCACAGGGGCAAACGAACGTAAAATCGGAAGATTCGAGAGAGCCAGCGGCGGCACAATATTCCTCGATGAAATAGGCGATTTCTCAATGAACCTGCAGGTCAAACTGCTGCGGGTTATTCAGTTCAGAGAAATCGAACGGGTAGGCGGAACTGAAACTATAAAAGCGAATGTAAGAATCATAGTCGCTACCAATAAGAACCTTGAAGAACAGATTAAGGAAAAACTTTTCAGGGAAGACCTATATTACAGAATAAATGTTTTTCCGATTTATCTGCCTCCGCTGAGAGAACGAAAAGACGACATTATGCTCCTGGCCGATTATTTTCTTGAAAAACTGTCCAAGGAAAATACCAAGCGTATTACCAGGATATCGACGCCGGCGATCGAAATGCTCACAAGCTATCACTGGCCCGGAAACGTGAGGGAACTGGAAAACTGCATTGAAAGAGCCGTTCTTTTATGTAATGAAGACGTCATACGCTCTGAACATCTGCCGCCATCGCTGCAAATGACTAAGAAAGGCGATACTTCTCAGGGACGCTCACTTACGGAAATTATCGAAAACAAAGAAAAAGAGCTTATCATCGACTCGCTTAAAAAATACGGCGGACAACAAAGAAAAGCCGCAAAGGAACTGGGATTGACAGAGCGAATCCTTGGGTACAAAATCAAAAAATACGGCATTTTCCCAAAAATGCTCTCATAGGCATAAATACGAAAATGTACTACAAAAATCTCACTTATACGTTTTTGTATAAAATATAAAAAAGCGCACGCTTTTTATTATAATCCATAAGATTATTAACGATAAAGTGTTATAGTTTTAATCATAAAATTATTTTTTCTGGCACGGATATTGCTTTAGTTGTACCGTTAGTTGCTTATATTTTGACGCTAACACAAAATTTAATAATGGAGGTAAAAAAATGAGAAGGTGCGTTATTGTGCTTGTATGTTCTTTTATAACCTGCTCAACCGTTCTAGCCGAAGGTGAAGACAAGCTTGGATTTTCCATCGGCAGCGATTTTTTCACCAAGTACGTCTGGCGCGGCCAAGTGATTACTAATGGCGCCGCTTTTCAGCCGAGCGTTACCGCAACATACGGAAAATGGACTGCCAATGTATGGATGAATGCGGATATGACAGATTATCGTAACCGAAGCGGCAAAGTTACCGAATATGATTTGACACTCGATTACAGCAACAAATTCAGCGAAGATAGCAAAGTCGGCTATTCTATTGGAACGATACATTATCACTTTCCAGGCTCTTTGGCAAATAATTTTGATACGACCGAGATTTACTGGGGATTCAACTTCGATGTGCCTTTGAGCCCGGCTATTAAAGTGTATCACGGCCTCGGTAATGAAAATGGAACTTATGTAAATGCCAGCATCGGACATACTTATGAAAAAGTTATGACTTTTACTGATAAATGCTACTGCAACCTGCAATGGGGTGCAAGCCTCGGCTGGGGCAATGGGACATATAATAGGGATTATTGGAATGTAAACGGGTCCCATCTGAATGATTTGGCATTTACCCTTGCCCTGCCTATATGTTTCCCGGGCGGATGGACGGTAAGACCAAACATTAACTATGTAACGCTGACTGATGGCGCGATAAGAAGTTCAGATCTGTATGCCAGGTCAAGCGACTATTTCTTTACGGGTGTAAGTATAACGAAAACATTCTAAGATTTCTTAAAAAGTAACAAGTAAAAACAATTTTAAACAAAAAAATTTAATAATAAGGAGATACCCCGTGTCAACTGAAAACAAAATGATGGAACCGCAAATAAAAGCCACATTAGGCTTGTTCGGCGCAACTGCAAACGCTATGGCGCTGATTGCTCCGGGAGCGTTTTTGTGGATTACCTATCAGCTGCAAGCCGCGGCCACATCGCCGAGCGGCGCTTCGGTATCGAGCGATATCTGGGCGGGAATCGTCGTTGCGCTGGCTATATGTTTTCTTACTGCCATTTCCTACTCAGAACTTGCGAAATTATATCCGCAAGCCGGATTCGCAAGCGTTACCTACTTTGCCGAAAAAGCGTTTCTCGACAGCGACGGCGTAAAAAGAGGAACGCCTACATCTTTAGCGCGTATGGCGAAAATAGTTACAGGATGGGCTGCACACCTTTTCTACTGGGTATATCCCGGAGTTATGGTAGCTATGATGGCAAACCTTATTGGTTATCTTTACTCGGCATTCGGCGGACAGATTTTATCGACCGAGGCATTGGCAATGATCAGCACTGTGTTCGCATTCGCCACTGGATACATAGCTTACCGCGGCGTAACCGGCTCAACAAAAACTTCGATCTGGATTAACGTCATACAACTTGTCACACTGGTTATTTTCACGGCACTGGCGATCTGGTACCGTATCTATAACCCTCAAGGTGCGACAACCTGGGCGTTCAGCAACGGTTGGGATGTTATTCGGCCGCATTCGCTCAACGGCGTTCTGATTCAATCGACCCTCGCGATTTTGATACTGGTCGGTTTTGAAAGCTGCACCGCACTTGCCGCTGAGACGAAAGAACCGAAAACAACAATTCCAAAAGCCATCATTTTATCGCTGGTGATTCAAGGATTGTTCGCATACCTGCTGGAATACTTCGGCGCAGGCTATATGATTAACGATAAATTGACCGGTACAGCCGGTACACAAACTGTAACCGGCATTGCTGCCGCTGCCGCATCAGGCGCTCCTATCGGAGACCTGGTAAAAATTATCGGCAACAGCCTCGTGCCGGGTCTGGGCTTTGCACTGATGATTTCTATGGCGCTCACTGTTGCAATCGCCGTTATAGGTACAACATTAAGCTGTATGAACACCGCTGTGCGAGTAACCTGCGGTATGGCTGAAGACCTCGAACTGCCGAAATATCTCAGCTTTATCAGCAAACACAGCACACCTCATACGGCATTATGGACGCTGGTAATTGTTACCTCTATAATCGGCGCTATAGGCGTACAATCAGTCGTAGGTCTTACCGGCATTACGCTGGCATCTAACTTCGGAACATTTGTGCTTTACGGCCTGACTTGCGTGTGGACCATCGTAGCGTTCAGGAAACGTGCCGATTACAGTCTCTTCAAACACGGAATAATTCCGGTGCTTGGAGTCATCACAAATGTGATTATGCTCATAGCGATTATATATTTGTATGCAATCGGCAACGCGGATTCAAAATCGGAAGCGAGAATTTGCT
>CAINDG010000049.1 GCA_903847315.1 uncultured Planctomycetota bacterium | reverse complement strand
TGCCGGCTGGGATTTTGTCAAGGTATGGGACATCGGCGAAGGTCAGACATATCCGTTTCTGCGAAAATATTTAATTGGCGATTTGAATTATGATAAGGCTGTAAATTTTGCCGACCTTTCGTTGTTCGTTGACCGCTGGCTTGAAGGATAGCAGTGGAGAGAAGAGAGCCGTAAAGCGGGGGGATAAATATTTTCATAAAATCCGCAGTGTTTTTCTACGCACCGACTTTTTCGAAGGTGAAGTTATGGGCGGCGGCTAAATACAATGGATTCCCGCTTGCGCGGGAATGACAACCCTCGGCATCAATAAACAAAGAAGCAACAGCAGAAAATCAAAAATCAAAGTGCAAAATTAAAAATGACAATGTAAAATTTAAATAACATGGAAACATTCTCTATTATTTCAACGTCCCCTATTATTTATTATTAATCCAATAATAATTTATTTTTTACTTTTTCCTTCCAATCAGACTCAAAACACCAAAGCCGAGAATAGAGATTGTCGTCGGCTCTGGAATTGTGCCAAAGTTATCCAGCATCAGCGTCGCACTGCCGGCAAAGCCGAGGTTGCCAACGCCTGTATAGAATTCACCGTTACTGGGACCGAACTGCAGACCTATATCATTTGAATGGGCGATTACATCCTCAAAGGATTCGCCTCCTGCCTCACGTACAAAGTTCGTCGCCAACAGCAATACCTGGTGTGTGGTCCAACCGATATCGTTATTTGGATTCCAACTGTAGGCGTCCGTCGTGATAAAGTAGGTGCCGCCGGGGGTGCCCAAGTAGAATCTTACCATCGGTTCCGTTCCTCCATTATAAGCTGTGAGGATGCCGTCAATTTTAAAATCCGCGGTCAGCGTGTCACCGGTCATATTTCCCCAAAGCTCTTGCACTTTCCCATCTCCACCACTCCCGCCCCAAACCGGAGAAGGCTCAAGGCCGAAAACAAGCGGTGCGTTAGTAAGAGAGCAGCTTATATACCCTCCGGGATTACCTCCGGAGTTCTGATAGACGACATTCGATGTTGCGCCTGACGTCCTTACCGACAACCAATTGGCGTTATTACTATTGAACGTCTCCACGTACAACGTGGCCTGCACCGTTCCGCTAACGGCTATAATTATTCCTACTGCTAAACAAATTGTAATTAGCTTTCTCATTTGAGTTTTCCCCATTCGGTCCCTGAAAAATAATTATTACAAAGACTCTTCTGCCGAAAAGTCCCTCATATAAAATACTAAGAATTAAACCGAACAATGCCAAATGTGAGACATGTGAAAATTCCCAAGGTCCGGTAAAATGAGCAAAAAATGCAGACAGAACTATTTCCTCCGAAAAATTTTAATTTTTTTTTGGATAGCCTGCATAAATTTGCCGAGTGCGACAAGTGGGGAATAGTAGAACACAGAAAAGATTGCCACGGCGGTCTGCGGCTTCGCAATGACCTTTCGTTGCCGTGTCGACAACGGCTAAACGACGCGCAAAAAAATACCCCTCCATTACTGTCGGGGCTCTGTGGCGGGGCTAACCGATATTGACTTTTTCAAATGTGAAGTTATGGGCGGTGGCGTCAATTTTTACAGTGTCGCCCTCAGCGAATTTGCCTTCGAGAAGCTCCGCGGCCAGTTTATTTTCAAGTCTTTGCTGAATCGTTCTTTTTAACGGCCTTGCGCCGAAAGAGATATCATAACCTTCGTCTATCAAAAGCTTCTTGGCACTATCGGTAAACGAAACGTTTATGTGCCTATCGTGCAGTCTTTTGGCCAGACGTGCCAGTTGGATTTCAACAATTTTTTCAAGGTCGTCTTTGCTTAACATATCAAAGACAATGCTTTCGTCAATTCTGTTGAGAAATTCCGGCTTGAAATATTTTCTCAGGACTTCCCTGACGTGCGCTTCGATTTCCCAGTCCGCGCCTTTTTCCTCAGTAATCTGCACAATTTGTTCGCTTGCGAGATTGCTGGTCATTATTATAACAGTGTTTTTGAAATCGACAGTTCTGCCGTGCCCATCAGTCAGTCTGCCTTCGTCAAAGACCTGCAAAAGGACGTTGAACACATCGGGATGCGCCTTTTCAATTTCGTCGAGCAGGACGACCGAATATGGTTTCCTGCGGACGGCCTCTGTTAATCTTCCGCCTTCTTCGTAACCAATGTAGCCGGGCGGGGAGCCGATGAGGCGGGCGACGCTGTGCTGCTCCATAAATTCGCTCATATCGACGCGAATCATCGCGTTGGGGTCGTTGAATAAAAATTCGGCAAGGGCCTTTGAAAGCTCGGTTTTTCCTACGCCGGTCGGGCCAAGGAACAGAAACACGCCTATAGGCCGTTCGGAATCGCCTAATCCTGCGCGATTTCTGCGGACTGCGTTGCAAAGTGCGCCGACGGCTTCGTTCTGGCCGACAACTCGCTTGTGAATTTCTTTTTCCATATTGAGCAGGCGTTCCCGCTGGCCGCTTAATAGTCTTGAAACGGGCACACCCGTCCATTTTGAGACGATTTGGGCGACGTGCTCTTCGGTGACTTCGTTGCGAATCATTTTGCCGGTATCGCTTTTGGCGAGCTGCTGTTCTTTTTGTTTGAGCTGTTTTTGAAGCTCCGCGATAGTGCTGTATTTCAAACGCGCAGCTGCTTCGAGGTCGCCTTTGCGCTGCGCCTCGTCAAATTCCGTATTAGTGCGGTCAATCTTTCCTTTGAGCTCTTTTATCGCGTTGATGTCCGCTTTTTCGCTTTCCCATTTTGCGCTGAGCGTTTTATCGTTTGCCTGGAGCTCTTTGAGCTGCTTTTCAAGATTTTCAAGGCGTTTTTTGCTTGCGTGGTCTGATTCTTTTTTCAGAGCCTCTCTTTCAATCTGCAATTGCATCGTCTTTCTGCGTATATCGTCGAGTTCCGCGGGCAGAGAATCGTTTTCAATCCGCAATTTCGAAGCAGCCTCGTCAATTAAGTCGATAGCTTTGTCCGGCAGCCATCTGTCGGAGATATATCTGTTTGAAAGTGTCGCAGCGGCGACAAGAGCGGCATCGGTAATTCTTACGCCGTGATGCGTGTCGTATCTGTCTTTAAGGCCTCGCAATATCGCGATAGTTTCCTCAACGGAAGGGGGGTCAACCATAATCGGCTGAAATCTTCGTTCAAGTGCCGCATCTTTTTCAATGTGTTTGCGATATTCGTCTATTGTCGTTGCGCCGATGCAGCGAAGTTCACCGCGGGCAAGCGACGGCTTGAGCAAATTACCGGCATCGACAGCGCCTTCGGCCTTTCCTGCGCCGACTATTGTGTGTAATTCATCGATGAATAGTATAACTCCGCCATCGGATGCGATGACTTCTTTTAAAACGGCCTTGAATCTGTCTTCAAATTCGCCGCGGTATTTCGTGCCCGCGATAAGAGCGCCCATATCGAGGGCGACGACTTTTTTATTTTTCAAACCTGCGGGCACATCACCCGCGACGATTCTCTGGGCAAGGCCTTCGACGATTGCTGTTTTGCCGACGCCCGGTTCGCCGATGAGAACGGGATTATTTTTTGTCCGACGATTTAAGACCTGCATACAGCGTCTTATTTCCTCTTCTCTGCCGATAACAGGGTCGAGTTTTCCGGCACGTGCAAGTTCGATAAGGTCTATGCTGTATCTTTCGAGCGCTTTGTATTTTCCTTCGGGGTTTTCATCGGTGACTTTTCCCGAGCCGCGAATTTGTTTGAGCGCAGCTTCAATCTGCTCCGGCGTGATGGCATTGACGGTTAAAATTTCCTTCGCATCGCTTTTTACCGAGGCGAGCGAAATGAAAATATGTTCGACGCTTAAATATTCGTCGTGCGATTTGTCCGCGCGATTTTGCGCATCGAGGACTATCTGGTTAAAGACAGGGTCGGGCATAATCTGCGGGCCGGTGTTTCCGGTGGCGAGCCTGTTGATTTCGCCGTCGGTCATTTCCTTTATGCGGGCTAAATTTGCGCCGATTAGTTTGAGTATCATAACCGCGATGCCGTCATCGTCGCGCAAAATCGCTGCCAGCAAATGCAGCGGCGAAAGAACCATATTGGATTTCTGCATCGCAATCTGCTGAGCTGTGGCAAGCGCTTCCTGTGCCTTTAATGTGAATTTGTCAAACTGCATCGTATTTCCTTTCCACTCTTAAAGTACATAGAGCAAAGGGTATGCCCAAACCAAGGAAAACTTAAGTACTTATTAAATATGGACTTATAAGCAGCAGCTATCTTTGTTTATATGCCAGTTTGGCAGTTTTTAAAAGACCAGGGTCAAAAACAGCAGTAGCGTGCCGAGAACCATCCCCGCGAAGGTTATCCGCGACAGGCGATTATATTTTGCAAAATCGGGATGTGTTTCTTCGAATTCCCAGTAGATATCGTCAAAGTCGGAATCCTGTTTTGGACGAAGTTTTATTTTTACATAGATATGCGCAATAATTGAGATAACGAAAAGCAAACTGCCGATGAATATCAAAATGGTTTTCATCCCGCACCTTCTTTCCATTCAAATTTTCAAAATAGAATATAGGAACATTAAATATTTAGAAGGTGCGGGATTCATTTTTTCACAGCAACTCTCTTTTCAAGGAGAGCAAAAATAACTTTCGCTATATCGGTATTGTCTATATATGGGCCGTAAACAGGGTCTTTGCCTTTCGCTTTTTTCGCAAGAAGGTTAGAGCCCTGGCCTTTCGCAAAGAGAAAGACAAGTGAGTTTGTGTGATTTGTACTATTGAATTGCATCGTGGGCAGCTTTCCTTTGCCGTTGTTTACGATTCGCCTGTTTTTATTGGGGCCCGTCAGGTAACCACATTCGTGGTCTGCTGTGATTATCAGGAGACTATCTTGCCAGTTACTTTTAGTTTCGACCCAATTGATAACGGCATCGACGGCACCGTCGAAATCCATCATTTCCTCAATCATTCTTGCACTGTTATTTTTGTGCGAGGTCCAATCAACGGCTCCTGCTTCAATCATAACGAAAAAACCATCCGGGTCATCGTCGAGAACATTTATCGCGGCACTTGTCATTTGGGCCAGGGTCGGAATATTCTGGTTTAACGGCACGTCGAATGGAACAATGGATTTTCCGCTTCGATTTTCCTGCAATGTGGTGGCAACCTCGGCGATTCCCAAAACCCTTTTCGGCGTTTGGCCTTCGGCAAGATTTATAAAGTCCTGTTTGCTTTGTATCAATGTCCATTTATCGGTTATTTCATCGCCGTCCGCATCGGCGCCGGCTGAACCTTCGATAAGCAAATTCCAGATTTGGCGTGAGCCGACATATTTAATCTCGCCCGGAAAGTCGAGTTTTTTGCCGTCATCATCGAATAAAGGATTTCCGCAGCCGAAAATAACTTCAAGCGCACTTTTATTAATCATTTCATCAGCAATTTCCTCGAAACCTTTTCGGGATTTTTGATGTACGACAAATCCTGCAGGCGTGGCATCGCTTATCGGTACTGTTGTTACGACGCCTGTTGACATTCCGAGCTTTTCACATCTTTCTATGATGTTTTCGATATTTTTGCCGTTAGTATCGATGCCGAGTGAGCCGTTGGATGTTTTTACTCCTGTTGCCAAAGCCGTTGCCGCTGCCGGGCTGTCTGTAGCGCCGCTTTTGGCATAATTAAAATCCTTTACTGCCCTTTTCGGTTCGTAAGAACCGCCGGCAGAGTAGGTGGTTACCGCGAGTTTTACAGGAAATTTTTCAAAAGACTGCGAACCTTTTTTGCCGTTAGCGTAATAGTCCAATGCGTCGATATGATTAAATCCGCCGCCGTCAACGATTATCAGGATAATATTTTTAGGACAATCGGCCGGAGATGCAAATACAAGAGACTGTATGAGAAAAACAGTCAGAATAAGATATTTTACAATTTTCATCTTTTCTTCTTCTTTTGTTGGTTTTTATTTTTTATTTTTTTCTGGTGGTCAGGTCTTTCTTTAAACTTTTCTACCGGTACAACATTAAGTTGTCTTGCGGCCAGATTAACCGATACAATCTTAACTGTCAAAGCCATACCTATATGGAAGATTTTTCCGCTCTTTGCGCCGTGAACGCACTGAGCGAAGTGGTCATAAACAAATTTATCCGTTCCGAGCAAATCAATCGGAATAAGCCCTTCAATACCGAATTTTGTGCACTGAACGAAGATGCCGAAATTCGCAAGGCCGCATACGACGGTCTGAAGGGTCTGGCCCAGTCGATTTTGCATAAGCTGCAGGACGAAAACCGTCCGCAGGTCGGATTCCGCGTCTTCAGCTCTGCGGTCGGTGAAACTGATATGTCTGCCGATTTCCACGAGTTCTTCAGCGGACAAAACGCCGCTGTTGTTTTTTTGCGCCTTTCCTTTAAGGTAAAGCTCAAGCAGTCTGTGAATAAGCAAATCTGCGTATCTGCGGATTGGGCTTGTAAAATGCGAATAATGCCGGGACGCAAGTGCGTAATGGCCGATTGACAGCGGCGAATACTCCGCACGGGCAAGAGAGCGGAGAATATAAGTATTTACCGCGAAACCGGCAGGGGAGTCCTTTACATAATTAATAATACTCTGCAAATCGTACCTGTCCGGATTTTTCGGCACTGAAAAGCCGAGAACCTTGAGAGTTTTTGCAAGTCCTTTTAAGCTCAGCGAATCCGGGTCCGGATGTATCCTTCGTATAAAAGGAATATCCAGACTGTCGAGGAGCCGGGCGACCGCTTCGTTCGCCTCGACCATAAACATTTCTATCATCGTGTGAGGATAACTGTTATCGGCCGGATGCGCGTCAACAACTCTGCCGGCCTTGTCGAAGACAAGTTCAATCTCCGGCAAATCGAGATGCAGCATACCTTCGCTATTGCGCCGCGATTCGATTATTTCCGCAAGAGTTTTCATATCGCGCAGAAGCGAAACGACTTCAGCGGGCCTGTCTGTCTTTTGCCCTTTCAGAATTCTGTCGGCTTCGGTATATGTCAGTCTCGCGGTTGAGCGGATGATACTTTCGGCAAATTCTGTTTTGAGAACTTTCCCTGAATTGTCATAAGTTATAAAAGCGGATTTTGTAAGGCGTCTCTGTTCGGGCTGGAGACTGCAAACGCCGTTGCTGAGAGTTTCCGGCAGCATTGGAAGCACAAGGCCCGGCAGATAAACACTATTGCCCCTGTCCTTTGCTTCGATATCAAGAGCCGAACCGGGCTTGACGAAAGTGCTGACATCGGCAATGTGTACGCCGAGCGTAAAAGTCCGGTCTGGATTTTTTTCAATGCTTATAGCGTCATCGAAATCTTTGGCGTCTTCAGGGTCGATAGTTACGATGATTTTTTTTGTTAAATCGAGCCTGTCTGAGAAATCTGCCGATTCGAAATTTCTTGCCGCCTGTCCCGCCGCCGTAAGGCAATCGGAACTGAATTCATAAGGCAAAGTAAAACGCCTGATAACGGCGTCAATTTCAGTTTTATATGCCCCGCTTTTGCCGAGCACTTCGACGACAACGCCGCGTGCGTAATTTTGGTGTGTGGGAAAGCTGATTATTTCGACAACGGCCTTGTCGTTGGGCTGCGCATTTTTCGCGGCAACATCTTGGAGCTCTATAACCTCGGTAAATTTACCGTCCGGCACAAGATAATATGAATCGCCCTTTCTTATTACAGTGCCGACAAAGCGATTATTAGCTCGCTGGACGATTTCGATGATTTTGCCGCTATACCGGGCTTCTGCACCGCGGCGGGCTTCTTTTATGACTTTGGCGATAACCGTATCGCCGGTCATTGCCTCTGCGGTATAATCGGCAGGGATAAACAAATCGCCGTGCGAATTTCGCTCGGTCGGCGTTACAAATCCAAAGCCTTTTCTTGACCCGCGGAACGTGCCGCAAATTTTTCCGGAGACCGGCGGCAGTGAAACGAGATTTTTTGAGCCGATGATAACAAGTCCGTCAGCGCGAAGTAACTCGAACGCTTTTTCAAAATCCTCAAATTCGGCCTTGCCTATCCCCAAAGACTTTGCGATATCGAAAAGCTTTGTCGGCTTGTATTCTTTGTGACCCAGATGGGTCATTATTTTCTTTTTTAAAACTTCAACCATTTAATTCTTTTCTCTTAAACAACAAAAAACAGCGCCATACCATATTTTCACCGGCATAGCGCTGTTATAAACAATTTCTTAATGACAAATTTTAACCTTTAAGCTTGTTGATTTTGCGAGCCATACGAGATTTGAGCCTTGCAGCTTTTTTCTTATGTATGGTTCCTTTTGCGGCAACCTTGTCAAGCTGTTTAATAATGAGCTTGAACTGCTCGGCAGCGGCTTTTTTATTTCCGCCGTCTAAAGCCGTCACAAGGCCCTTAATCTGCGTCTTGACAGCACTTTTGCGAGCGCGGTTGATAACTTTGTGTTTTGTGTTCTGCCTTACTCTTTTTTTGGCCGATAATGAATGTGCCATTTTAACTCCTGACTAAAAATCTTTTTACGTTTATTTGTTTCACCGGAAAATATTCTTAATTCAATTTATTCCTGCTCAGATTTTCTTAATCTATCGACTTTCATCTTAACATCCTTGTATGTAAAATCAATCTGCGCAATCCTGCGATAGAGCTCAAGCGCTTCGTCCATATTCCCCAGCTGCTCATAAGCTCTGGCCAGATTATACCTTAATTCCTTCGCGATGTCATCGTCTTTTATTTCATAAGCTTCCACGGCTTCTTTGAAGATATCGGCAGCGTCTTTGAACCAATTCTTGATGAAAAAGCAAAGGCCGATTTTATTCATAGCGGCAATCTTGTGCCTGATGTCTTTGCTTGCCTCCTGCAAAAACGGAATTGCCTCGTCGTACCGCTGATTTCTTATCAGCCGAACGCCATATTCGTACTTGAGCCGCAAATCTGTCGGATAATTCTCCATACACAGTTTATAATGCTCAAGCTCAGCGGCAAGAAGTTGTCTTGTCGCCGCGTCGAATACTTCTCTTGATTTCTGATTCAATGAGTCCGCCTCAACGACTGTCCTTGCTTTTCTGACGTGCCGGCGGAGCATTTTAAGCCTTATCTCGCCCGCTCTTTTTTTGAAGGAAAAGTCTTTAAACTCTTCATAGGCGTCTTCCAGCAGTTTTATCGCTTCATTATCGGCGCTATCGGTCTGAACGTCGTTCATCGCACCGGCAAGTTTAAATATATTCTGCGACGACTTGTCCGCCTGATATATCTGCCTGGCATCATTAACCGCCTGCTGCCTGACATCGACGCTCTTTATGGTAGCCTGCTGGGACTGGTATTTTTCCTGAGATTCCCTGTCTTTGATGGAGTCTCTGAAATCTCCGCCCTCCTGGTCGTATTTTCCCTTCTGCATAGCGAGTCTTGCCGAAAGGTCTTTGAATTCGTCTGCCAGCGCTCCGTCTTCGGGTTTTAATTTACAGGCGTATCCGCATGATGCGGCAGCCTTAGCGTATTCTTCTATGGCTGCGTATGAATTCTTCAAGAGCAGAAATGTCGCAAGGTTGGGTTTTTCAGCGCCCCTGTTTGCCTCGAATATCAAATCGGCAATCCATAATGCGGTCTTTTTAAATCCGCCCTCAACGGCGGCATTAAGCATTTGTTCTGCGTATGTCAGATTATCAGGGTCTTTTGCCAGCAGAAACTCGGTGTTGAGCATATTTTTAAGCGGTGTTTTTTTCTTGGATGATTTGCGCCTCATTTCTTCAAACATTGAAGCTTTTTTACCGCCTTTTCCGTGCCTGACAAGAGCGTTATACCGCAGCGGTTTGTGCCCCTGCTCCACCGCATCCGGCGCGCGCTGCAAACCTTCGATATACAAATCGATTGCATAATCGAAGTTGTCCGTTGAGGCAACCTCTTCAGCCCTTTTGAAAAAAGCTACTGCCTTGCTCAAATCGCCGGTATTGTCTGTTACTGCTTCTGTCATAAAAGGTAAAATAACTCCACTAACACCCTATTTCAAATGTTTTATGGTAAAATAACTTATATCTTTTGTCAACCCCGTTAAAGACAAGGCGTCGAAGAGGCCTGACGGCTGTCAATCTTCTATTCAGTTATGGTTGCCGCAGGCGGCTTTTTTTGTCCATCAGTAAAACCGTTTTTTCATAAATGGCGGGGCTTAATCTTTCTTTCAGAATCTTTTTGGCATCCAGAATATGTGTTCTCTGGCTTAAGTGTGTAAGGATTACATATTCATTATCAAGCTCGGCGAGCATTTTAGCGAGGTCGTCGATATGCATATGTTCGCCGGCAAGGGCCCTGTCGGTATGCTCATCGCAAACAAAGGTACACTCGGCAATCAGAATTTTGCTTTTGGCGATATAGTCCAGTTTCGCGAAATTGGAATATCGCGTATCGCCGAGATATGTTACGAGCGGTATTTCAACGGGATAATCTATTGCTATATCTTTTTTCTTTAAAGCGACAATTTCACCGCCTGACAGGCCGAGATATTCTTCTTTGAGTTTTTTCTTTTTTTCAATAACGGTGAAACCCAGCGACCCTTTGCAGTGTTTTGTCGCAAAGGCTCTGACAAGAAGATTAGGCTTAATCTGGAACTCATCGCCTGCCTGCATAGCGATTAGTCTTGCGGGAATTTTATTTCCGTCAAGTCTTCCCCAGGCATCTATTATCTCCCGCAAAGAAAGTATGAGATTTTCAGGCAGAAGAACTGTGCCCGGCCGTTGTCCGCAGAATTTTCTGTGCGAAAGGTAATATGCAATTCCGGCGGAATGGTCCATATGGCCGTGGGTAAGAAGGACATTATTTATGCTTATAAGCTGATCAGGGGATTTGCCGATATCGAAGCAGACATCGAACTGCGGCATACCGATTACGGTTTCTTCGCCTGCGACCGAATAACCGATAATTTCGAGTTCGCCTATATTTATTTTTGCCAGGTTATGGCTCGCCATAAGTGCTTTCTCTATAAGAAGCTACAAAAACGTATTTTAAACATTATTTTCATTTTCGGAAAGGCCGAAAACATCAAAAATAAGCAAATAACGGTATTTTTGTGATATTTGCCCGTTGCGTAGCCGTTATTCGGCAAAAAACCATTTACCCATCTTTTATTAGGCGATTGAACGCATTTATTCGTTTTTTTTCAATCATAGCAATATTTTATTGTGACATTTGGTATTTTATTCCCTTACAGTCGGTAAGAGTATTAAAATCCATACCGAATTTTACTTAAAATTAAAGAAACTTCGATAAAAAATTATTTGAACAGGAAATTTTACTTGACGTATAATAATAGGAAATGGTATTTTAGATAACCCACACGTACCTCCTCCTCTTTAGGAGGCGCACACGGCATGGCGGTTTCTCTCCTCGGCCGCCTGCCATTTTTTTTGCGCTGGTTTGCGACAAAGGATTTAACAGCTATTTAGGCAAACAGTTTTGGCTATTTTTTCGTATAGATAATGAAGGGATTTTTGATTCCTTGATTTTTTCTTCAGGGCAGACGGTATATCCTCCTCATCCGCCTGCCCATTGTTTTTATGCGAACCGTGCGCGAGGATTTTTTTGTTTGTGATATTATCGGTTTAGGGGTTATGCCTGTCTTAGTTCTGCGCCGACAGCGGCAGTGAGAGTGGAAATAATATCTTTCTGCCAAGAGTCAACGGTCTGGTGCTGCAAGGTGCCGTCGTCATCTCTGAAACAGAGCGAAACGGTAACGCTCTTTTTGCCGGCAGGGATGGGCTTGCCTCTGTAAATGCCGACAAATTTAAAATCCTCAAGCTCCTGCGGAGCTTTCGATAAGACAACAGTCTCTATTTGCGACCATTGAACAGGTTCACCGACTATCAGCGAAAGGTCTCTGCTGATGGCGGGGAATTTCGGCAGCGGTTTTGCTTTGATTTGTTCGGGATTTAACTGAGCGAGCATATCAAAATTAATCTCGGCGGCGCAAACTAATTGAGCCTTGATGTCGAGCGAAGATAAAATCTGGTCTTTTACCGCGCCGGCGAAACCGATTGTCTGGCCGTTTACAGTTATTTCAGCGCCGGTCTTTGCCCAGAAGATATCGGCGGGTTTGAATACGATTTTTGCCTGACCGTCAACGGTCTTTATCGCGCCTTCAATCGCTCCCCGCAGGATTCGAAAATCATCATCGCAAAGAGCAGCCAAAGAGCAATATTCCGTATGGGCGCCGTTTTCGAGTTTCCTGAACACGTTCGCTATTTCGTAAATTTTTATATTTTTATTGGCGGCGTTGTAATTGCGGGCGAGGACTTCAAGTAATGAGCCGACCAGAGAGCTTCTGAGTAAATTTGCGGTTCTGCTGCTTTCATTTTTTACAACAAGATGAATATCCGCTGTTTTGTCGGTTATCAGTTGTGCTGTTTTGTCTTCAGAGAAGCCCGGCGTTATAGTTTCATAGAAGCCGCAACTGTTCAGAAAGCCGCTTGCTTTGCCGATTATCTGCTGTCTTTGGTCAACGGGAGCGACTTCGATGTTGATTTTCTGGCGTATGCCGACTTTATCGTAGCCGAAAACCCTTGCGACTTCCTCAATCAAATCGACTTCTCTTGCAATATCAGGCCGCCAGGTGGGAATAGTGCATAAAATTTTATCCGTTTCGCTTTTCTGCGGACTGAAAGCCAGGCCGCGAAGAATTTCAAAGACCGACGGCTGAGAGACGTCTATGCCGAGCAGTTTTTTGACCCTGCTGAACCTCATTGCAACCTTACGATTGTTCGGAGTGTTGCCGGGATAGGCGTCAACAACGCCTTCGACGATTTTTCCACCCGCGACCTGAGCGATAAGCTGAGCGGTTCTCTGCGATGCCCAGTCAATCTGCTCAATATCGACCGTTCGGCCGAATCTGTACGCCGCCTCGCTGGGCAGGTTGAGATTTCGTGAGGTTTTTCGGGTGATTACCGGATTAAAAGAGGCATCCTCGAGAAGAATATTGATGGTTGAATTGCTTACCTCAGTTTCGAGGCCGCCCATAACGCCTGCTACGGCGACAGGGCCGGATGGGTCTGCGATAACGAGCATATCTGGCGAAAGAACGCAATTTGTGCCGTCGATGCTGACGAGTTTTTCGCCTTTTTTTGCCAGGCGGACAATAATTTTTGCGTTGCGAATTTTATTGTAATCGAACGCGTGAGGAGGCTGGCCGGTCTCCATCATCGCATAGTTTGTCGCATCAACGACGTTGTTTACACTGCGAAGACCGATAGCTTCGAGTTTTTTAGCCATCCAGGAAGGACTGGGGCCGATTTTTACGCCTTCGATTATCCTTGCGGTGTATCTGCCGCAGAGTTGAGGTTCAAGTATCTCGACGCTAATCATTAAGGCAATGTCTTTTTTGAGAGGCTCAAATTTTACTTTCGGAATCGTAAGCTCTCTGCCTGTAGCGGCGGCGATTTCGCGCGCTATGCCGATGTGACAGAGACAATCGGGACGATTGCTCGTGATTTCAATGTCTATGACGGTATCGTCGCCAGTCTGCTCGATGCTTTCTGTGCCGAAGCCTAAATTGCTCAAAAGAGCGCTAAGCTCCTGCGGAGATTCGGTTATCTGAACGTAATCTTTGAGCCAGTTTAAAGAAACTTTCATTTTTTACCTGTAAAAAGTGTTAATTTAACCAGCAGGGGGGCAACTGTCAATGATTAAAGGTTTTTTGAGGCGGATACGATTCTGTCGCTGCCGCTGTAATCTTTTTCGATTTTTATCTCGCCAAAGACGTTTGTGTCCTGAAGCAGTTTTTTGACCTGCTGCCCCTGCAGGTAACCGATTTCAAGCATCAAGGCACCATCTTTTTTCAAATGGCTGCCGATGCCGGCAGTTAATCTTCGATAGATATCAAGGCCGTCATGGCCGCCGTCAAGCGCAAGTTTGGGTTCGTAATTTTTAACCTTGGCGTCAAGTTTTTCGTATTCGGTCCTGCTGACATAAGGAGGATTGCAGACAATCAAATCAAACTCTTTAACATCGAGCCGACTGATTATCGGTTCGAATAAGTCGCCGTGCAAAAGTTCGATTCGCTGGTTGAGGTTGTATTTTGTGATATTTTCGGCGGCGATACTCAAGGCTTTGTCGCAGATATCGGTTGCGATAACTTTCGCATCGGGAAAATTTTTCGCAACAGCAACGGCGATGCAGCCGCAACCAGTGCATAAATCACAGACGTACTGTTTTCCTGTCCGGCCTCGCAGAAATTCTATCGCTCGTTCGGCAAGCAGTTCCGTTTCGGGTCTTGGTATCAGGCAGGCAGGACTGACTTTTAGTGAAAGCGAATAAAATTCAGTTCTGCCGGTCAAATACTGGACGGGTTCGTGCTGTATGCAGCGATTGACGAGGCTGTGAAGGTTGTCGAGCTGCGGTTTTTCAATTTCCCTGTCGAAGTGCATATAGAGTTCGATTCGTTCCATACCCAGCACGAAAGACAAGAGCAACTCGGCTGTCAGGCGAGGCGAGTCGATTTTCTTTTCGGTGAAATTGCCTGTTATCCAATCGAGCAGTTTTTTAATTGTCCAAATTTCGTGCAAATCAGTCTCCGGCTTTGAGTTCCTTCTCAAGTTCCACGATGAGCGAATCGATATATTCCGCAGTTTTTTTACATCCGGCAGGGTTGTTTCTTCTGTGGCCTTCTTCAAGTCTTTCCATCAGCGGCACAACCTTATCGTGCATAACGCGCTTATCGGCGTAATAAACTATCTTTTCCTCGATGGTCTGCGGTTTAAGTTTTTCATCGAGCAGAGACCTGTAAGCGTGTTTTCTTATCGCAAGGGCAAGTTCAGGATATTCATTTTTCAAAAATTCATAAGCGGCCTCTTCGTGATGAAGTCCGTTGAGCCGCATGATATCGTGAAGCAGACAGGCTCTGTGAACAAAATCAATATTAATTTCAGTTCCGTCTGCGGAAATTTTTTTCGCAAGCTCAACGGCTAAATCAGCGGCTACCTCACAGTGCCTTACGATATGCTTAGGCGTATGGCACTGTTTTAAAAGTTCATAACATTGCTCAATAGTCGGAAATCTACAGTTTTGCATTTATCAGCTCAGCAACTTTTTTGCCTGATTTTAACATTCCGCCGAAAATCGGGCCCATCCTCGGCAGATTATAAGCAGAGCAAACGCTCATACCGGCGACGTAGAGTCCTTTGAAGATTTCGCCGGTTTTTTCAACGACACCAGCCTCGGAAGTTTCGACATCCATAAAACCTTCGCCGATTTTCTTTATATGAAAGTCTTCTTGCCTGTTCTTTAACATAGCGACAAGCTCGGCGGGATGGCCGGTAGAATCGACAACGATTTTTGCGCTTATGCAGAACGGGTCAACGTGAAGCTTTGCAAGCCTTATTCCTGTGCCGTTGACGACAACGCCGCAGACAGCGTTTTTCTTGACTATGATATCTTCGATATCCATAAGATTAAATACAACTGCGCCCGCTGCGATTGTTTTGTTGCAAAGCGTTGTGGCGAATTCGACGGAATCGACGATAGCCAAACCGTCTTTCTTTTTTGATGGTATTCCTATTTCATCGAGGATTTCGGAATCTTCGAGAACGATTTCATTAAAGCCCGCGGCACCGCCCCACATTCCGCCGCCGATGGCAAGTTTTCTTTCGATAACAGTTGTCTTTACGCCGTTTTTCGCAAGATAATATGCCGCGGCAAGACCGGCCGGTCCCGAGCCTGCGATGACAACATCATTTTCAAGCCTGTCAAGCAGCTTGCTTGTGAACTGTTCGATGATTGCCCTGCTGATTTGAATTTCTTTCATTTTTCGCTTCCTTTCATTTTATTATACATATTTTAAAAAAAAACGCACTGCCGAAAGGAAGCGCGTTTCAATTATTTCTTGTGCCTCCCTTCGCAGGTATTACCGCTGTTCAGGTTCAAAGGGTCGCTGTCTTGTGCAGCCTCTCAGCCCCGATTCTTTGGGGCTCCCCTGTCACTGGATATCAATATTTACTTTTGCATTATTTTACATACGGGCAGACGGAAGACAAGTAAAATCCTTTTCTTTATCAATCTTGTAATTGACGCTGTTTGGCACTATAATATGCCGCACTCCGCCGCTAAGGCTATGGAGCGTCTACGATTTTATTCAGGAAAGGTATTATGGCGACATTAACCAAACTCGACGATATTGTATCGCTTTGCAAAAGGCGAGGTTTCATATTCCAATCCAGCGAAATCTACGGCGGACTGGCAAGCTGCTACGATTACGGCCCACTGGGCTCGGAACTCAAACGCAATGTCCGCAACGCATGGTGGAAAAGCACCGTGCAGATGAGGGACGATGTAGTCGGGCTCGATTGCAGCATTTTTATGCACCCCCTGGTCTGGAAGGCGTCGGGACACGCGGATAAATTCGCGGATATCGTAACGGTCTGCAAAAAATGCAATGTCCGGAGCCGTGTTGACCATTTGGCCAATGCGGAAAATAAAAAGGCAGAAGGTCTTGCCGACAAAGTTTGCCCTGCCTGCGGCGCGGTCGGCCAGTTTACTGAGCCTATGCCATTCAGGCTTATGTTCGAGACGCAAATGGGCGCCAATGTCGATGACTCGATGACGATATTCCTGCGGCCGGAAACGGCACAGGGAATTTTTGTAAATTTCAGAAATGTACTCGATACAACAAGGATAAAAATACCTTTCGGAATAGCGCAAATCGGCAAAAGTTTTCGAAATGAAGTAACAACCAAGAGGTTTATCTTCCGCACAAGAGAATTCGAACAAGCTGAGATTGAATTCTTCTGCGCACCCGGCACCGATAAGCAGTGGTACGAACACTGGAAAGAGACACGATTCAACTGGTATCTGAATTTAGGCATAAAGAAAGAAAACCTGAGGCTTCGGCCGCACGAGAAAGACGAACTTGCCCATTATGCAAAGGCCTGCGTCGATGTCGAATATAAATTTCCGTTCGACGTAGACGACTGGCAGGAGCTTGAAGGTATCGCAAATAGAACCGACTTTGACCTCCGCCAGCACCAGAGAGGAATGAGAACTCTCAATGCCTGGTATGAAAAGAAAGGCGACCTGTCGAAAATTGAACTTAACAGCGAATCTGAAGATTACCAGAAAGGACCGCTCAGTTATTTCGATGAAGAAGGCAAGCAGCGGTTTATACCTTATGTGATTGAGCCAAGCGCGGGAATTGACAGAAGCTGCCTTGCGTTTCTTGTTGACGCTTACGATGAAGACGAGGTCAACGGCGAAAAAAGAAGTCTGCTTCGTTTTCATCCTGCCCTTGCGCCGGTTAAGGCGGCAATCTTTCCGCTTGTCAAAAAAGACGGGCTGCCTGAAATCGCAAGAAATATTTATGACGACTTAAAGAAATATTTCAGCTGTTTCTATGACGAAAAATCCGCTGTCGGCAGGCGTTATCGCAGACAAGATGAGGCGGGAACGCCATTCTGTATTACCGTTGACGGTCAGACAAAAGAAGACCAGACGGTAACCGTGCGCGAGCGCGACAGTATGAAACAGGAAAGAATAAATATTTCACAGGTGAAGCAGTATTTGAGAGAAAAACTTGATATTTAGACACGGATTAACACTGTTTAATAATAAGATGAAAATAATAAGAAAAATTCATTGGTTCATTATCTTTTTTATTTTACTTATTCCGATTAGCGGGATTTTGCTTTACCCATACATGCCGGAAAAAATGGGTACTCACTGGCAATTCAGCAAAACGCCTGATTGTTATTCGAATAAGTTCAATGGAACATTTTACCCTGCGCTGATATGCGTTATAACGCCAACATTTCTTCTGATAATAAATATCATTGCCTCAACTCGAGCCTCGAAAACATCTAAAAATATTCCCTTATTTTTTCTGGATTATGTTACATTTATTCTATCTTTATTTTTATCATCAACTTATATTGCTATTCTCTTATGGAATTATGGAATAGATTTCAGTATCCCGATATTTATGTGTGTTAGCGTCGGGGTTTTATTAACGTCGGTATTGATATTATTTGTGTCCCTCGTAAACAAACAAAAAAAGACAATGTTCGCTGCCGGCGATAAGCAATGCAGTTGTTCGGACGGCAAATATGAAGACAGCCTGATTGAAATATCTGCAGATAATATAATTTTCAAAGATTATTATTTCCCTGCCGGTTCAAAGCGCGTGAATTTTTCACAGGTTGAATATGTCGAGGTAAAGCCACCTACTTTGAGGAACGGCAAATGGCAGCTGCACGGCACAGGCGATTTGCTTTTCAGGATATGGTTTCCGGCGGATTATAACAGGCCGGGCAGAGATACAATTTTTGTAATGAAACTAAAAAATAAATGGACAGAAATCGGATTCACGGTAGAAAATTCAGGTACCATATCTGAACTTTTCAAAAACAAAGGGTTATTGAGATAAAAATTAAAACAAAATTGGCAAAGGCAGTAGAACCACGAATGAACATGAGTAGACATAAATGTTATTTTAAAAATACCTCTGTGTCCTCTGTGGCGAATTTTAAAGGTTGAAAAAATGAAGAAACTTTATTTGTCAAAAACCGATAGAAAAATCCTCGGCGTTTGCGGAGGATTATCTGAAATGACGGGAATAGATTCTACACTGATTAGACTGATTCTTGTATTCCTGGACATTGTTACCGGAATATTGCCTTTAGTCGCAACTTATATCGTTGCGGGAATAATCACGCCTGAAAAACCGGCAGGGCAATAAAAGGATAAAAAATGCTTAAAGACCTTACGAAGATTTCCTGTCTAAAGGACAATATCGACAAAAATGTAACTATCGGCGGGTGGGTTAGACATTTGCGGCCGAGCGGGAAACTGATATTTATCGTCGTCCGTGACGGCACGGGTTTGTGCCAGTGTGTTATTGAAAAGGACAAGGTTTCAGAGGAGCTTTTCGAGCAGTTAAAGCGACTCGGTATGGAATCCTCGCTTACGATAACAGGTCTTGTAAGAAAGGACGAGCGCAGCGTCGGCGGATACGAGCTTGTCGTCAGCGACGCCAAAGTGATATGCGAATCGACTGATTATCCGATTACGCCCAAGTCGCACGGCATAGATTTTCTCCTGAAGAACCGTCATTTACATTTGCGTTCACAAATGCCGTGGTGCATCGGCAAAATCCGCCATACATTAGTCAACGCGATAAGGCAATTTTTCAACGATAATGGTTTTATACTGATAGATACGCCGATTCTTACGGGCATTGTCGGCGAAGAGGCAGGAAGTCTGTTTAACGTCGATTATTTCTCAATGCCGGCTTTCCTGACGCAGACCGGACAATTGCATCTCGAATGCGCGGCGCTGAGTTTCGGCAAAGTCTATTGCTTCGGCCCGACATTCAGGGCCGAAAAAAGCAAGACACGCAGACATTTAACCGAATTCTGGATGGTCGAGCCGGAAGTGGCATTTGTTAATTTGCCCGACCTTTTGGAAATAGCTGAAAATTTTGTGTCCTTCATAGTAAAAGAAGTTCTTGAAAAAAACGAAGCTGAACTGAAGACATTAGGCGCCGATATCGAATCTTTAAAAAAAATTGTCCCGCCTTTTTATCGTTTAACTTATACACAGGCCTCTGAAATCCTGACGAGCCAGAAAACTCAGGATTTTATGGCAGCGCAATTAAATGAATTTAAAAAAGCAAAGCAGGAGATTGAAAATAAAATAGCCGCTCTCGAAACCGAGGCGAAAGGGCAGATAAAACAATGGCGGCAGGACAAAATCGCGGCTGAATTAATCGACCTTCGCGGCGATTTGGATGAAATCGAGACAAAAATCGAAAATAATCCCAAACATGCAAAACTTGCTTCCGAATTCAAATGGGGCGAGGATTTGGGCGGCAGCGACGAGACGATAATATCGCTTATGCACGACAAACCCATCTTTGTGACGCACTATCCAAGAGATGCGAAGGCGTTTTATATGAAGCAGGACCCGGAAAATCCAAAAACAGTGCAGAATTTCGATATGCTCGCACCAGCGGGCTTTGGCGAAATCATCGGCGGGTCAATCAGAGAAGATATTTACGAAAAACTGCTCGAGCGGATAAATGAGGAAGGCTATAAGCTCGAAAATTATCAGTGGTATCTGGATTTGCGAAGATACGGCTCGGTGCCGCACGGCGGGTTCGGGCTTGGCGTTGAAAGAACGCTTGCCTGGCTGACCGGCGAAAAACACATCCGCCAATGCATCGCGTTTCCGAGAATGATGAACAAAATTCTGATATAAAAACTACCGAAAGGCGTTTAACTTTTTCGATATTTTTTATAAATTCCCCAGAAAAGGACTGCCAGCAGAACGACTGCGCTGATATGTTCGAGCGGCGTTGCCCCCATCTGATGAAAATGGCTGTGAATCTGACTGCCTAAATCGCTGAACATAGCGTCAAGAAGCAATCCTGACACTAATGCGCAAACCACGACAGTAAGCAAATATATAATCGCTGTTCTGCTGCCCATTATTTTCCAGATTATTGCAATAGATGCGGCGTTTGTGGCGGGGCCGGTCATAAGAAAAACAAGGGCTGCCCCGGGAGTAAGGCCTTTTGCTATGAGAGCGGCAGCTATTGGCACAGAAGCCGTTGCGCAGACGTAAAGCGGAATACCGATCAGCATCATAATAATCATAGCGCCGATTCCTGTTCCGATTTTCTCGGCAAAAAAATCGTCCGGCACAGCAACAGAAATAATCGCTGCTATCACAAGGCCTATCAGCATCGCAGCGCCGATATCACGAGGCAGAACGATAAAGGCGTGCTTAAAGCCTACGATAAGATTATTTTTATTTTCTGCCGGGTCGTCTTCTTCAATTTCCGGAACGATAGATTCTTTGCGGTCGAACGAATCGACAGCGACGCCGCCAATTATGCCGGTAATTAAGGCGATGACAGGGCGGGCGATCATAAAAACCGGACCAAGCAAAGCCCACGTTACAAAAATACTGTCAACGCCTGTCTGGGGCGTGCTTAAAAGAAATGCTATTGTCGCACCTTTACTTGCGCCTCGTTTTCGAAGTGACATTGCTACGGGTATTACGCCGCAGCTGCACAAAGGCAGCGGTACGCCAAAAAGCGAAGATTTTATTATCGGCCAAATACCGCTTCCGGCGAGATGCTTTTGCACAAAACTTGTCGGTATCAAAACCTTCAACACGCCGGCAACGGCAAAGCCAAACAGCAGATAGGGACTCATCTGGCCAACCGTAGCCCAGAAATCAACAGCAAGAGATTTTAAAAATTCAAACATTTATGCCCTTATCATAATCAAAAGCATTTTGAATCTTTCTTTAGCCTGCACAGCGTGAGGGATATTTGCAGGCATAATAACAATTTTGCCCGCTGATGCTTTGATTTTCTTGCCTCCGATGATAAGCATCGCTGAGCCGTCAACAATCTGAACGAGCGCATCGTAAGGAGCCTGATGTTCGCTTAAGCCCTGTCCTGCGTCAAAAGCGAAAAGGGTTACAGTGCCGACAGATTTATCGATTATCGTTTTGCTGACAATCGAATCAGCAGAATACTCGACAAGGTCTGCCAGATTAACAGCCTTTGCGACACAGGCTTTCAGGACAGTATTTTTTTTAGTTTTTTTCATATAGTAATTCCTACTGTTTTTTTGAACTCTTCCAGCCCTATTTTTTCAATTAAAGCCCCGATTCGCTGGTGCGGCTTGGCATTTGCCTTATAATAAGTTATGATTTTTTCAATCAATTCAAGAGCCTGTTCTTTAGTTAAATCTTTTGCGATTTCCTGAGCAAGTCTTGCTTTTGAGCCGCCGTTGCCGCCGACAAGCAGCCGCCAACCGTTTTTTGCTCCGACAAGACCGATGTCCTTAATACAGGTTTCTGCGCACTGATTTGGGCAGCCGCTTACGCCCATTTTCAGTTTCCCAGGCGTTTCAAGGCCGTGATATTTTTTATCAAGTTCAAGACCGACACCGAGACTATCCTGCATACCCCGTTTGCAAAACGTTGTGCCGGGACATGCCCTGACACTTCTTACGCAAAGCCCGATAGCAAAACCGGGGCTCATCTGCAAATCCTTCCAGACGCTGTCGATATCTTTTTCGTCAAGGCCGACAATAGCGATTCGTTCTGCACTAGTCAGTTTAAGCGCAGCGGCATTATATTTTTCAGCAGCATCCGCTATTTTTCTCAAAATTTGCGGACTGACAACTCCGCAGGGAATATGCGGTGCAATTGCATAAGTTTTTTTGTCCCGCTGAACGATAACTCCTTTTTCGCCGTCGTTAAGCATTTGCTTTTCCTTTAATTGTTTTTGTGTCTTTGTGCATTTGCGGCTGATAGTTACATTTCAGAAATTTTTCGCCAGTTTCGCCCGTCTTTTTGGATAAAGGCGTCAGCCTCTGGAAAGCTCTCGCTTCCGGCAGGATAAATAAAAGGCTCTAAATCCTGTTGTTTCCAGGTATTAAGGACATTATCAATCAGCCCCCAGGCGATTTTTACGTCGTCAATTCTTGTAAATAAAGTCTGGTCGCCGAGCATGCAATCGAGCAAAAGCCGTTCATAAGCGTCCGGCGTATCTGTGCCGAAAATTTCAGCATAATTAAAATCCATCTGGAGAGTTCCGATGCAAAGTTTCGGCCCCGGTCTTTTTGCCTCAAAGAAAAGACTTATGCCTTCCTTGGGCTGGATTTTCAGCACGAGCGTATTGGCGGGCAATTCGTCGATTCCCGCCGAGGCAAACATCAGGTGGGGAACTTTTTTGAAGATTATCGCGATTTCTGTAACACGTTTTGCCAGTCTTTTTCCCGTCCGCATATAAAACGGTACGCCTTGCCATCGCCAGTTATCGACGAAAAGTCTTGCGGCGATGTACGTTTCAGTCTTTGAATTTTTTTCAACATCAGTTTCCTGCCGATAGGCGAGTATATTTTTTCCGTTGATATTTTCGCCGGCGTACTGTCCCCTTACAATATCTTCGTTTTGCGGCGGCAGGCTGAACGGCCGGATGCTGCGCAAAAATTTTACCTTTTCATCGCGGATATGTTCGGCGGCGAACGAAGCCGGTGGCTCCATCGCGACAAGAGAAAGCATACTGAGCATATGATTGACGAACATATCCCGAAGCGCGCCGCTTTTATCGTAATAGCCGCCTCTTGTTTCTATGCCGATGGATTCCGCTATGGTTATTTGTATGTGGTCGATGTAGTCTCTGTTCCATATCGGCTCGAAAATCGAATTGGCGAAGCGGAACATCATTATATTCTGGACGGTTTCCTTGCCGAGATAGTGGTCTATCCGGTAAACCTGCTCTTCGATAAACCACTTGCTTAAATAATCGTTAAGTTCTGCGGCACTTTGCAAATCCCTGCCGAAAGGTTTTTCGACAACCAGCCTGACGAAGCTATTATGTTTGTTTAAGTCCGATTGGCCCAGATTTTGAATAACCTGTGGATAAAGCAGGGGCGGCAGGGAAAGATAAAAAACCCTGCCGAAATTTGCATCTGTCTTTTTGTCAAATTCGGCGAGTGTTTTTTTGATATTGCCGTAAAAATTTTTATCGCCGTAATCGCCGGCGGTGTAGTAAAAATTATTTAAGAATTTTTCAGGTGCAGGCAGGATATTTCCGACTGCCTCGGCGGCAATTTTTCTAAAATCCTCGTCGCTGAGATTTTTTCTGCCGCAGCCGAGGAAGAAAAATCCCTTATCAAGCAGCCCTCTCTTGAAAAGGTTGGCAAGGGCGGGGATGAGTTTTCTTTTTGTTAAATCGCCTGAAGCGCCGAAGACGACAAAGCCGCACTGCGGCGCCGGCGATTCGACGCAAAGTGCCTGCTCACTCGCAACCAATGGACAGATTTTTTCCATCTGCGAATCTTTTAATCTTCTACTGCTTCAAATTCGTCCTTTGCTGCGCCGCATTCCGGGCAGACCCAGTTGTCCGAAATATCCTCGAATGCTGTTCCCGGCTCAACGCCGTTATCCGGGTCGCCTTTCGCAGGGTCGTAAATGTATCCGCACATAAGGCATTTGTACTTTTGCATAGTTTTGCCTCCTTTTGAGGTTGTTGTTTTTTGTTGTTCCGATTTCTTAGATTTTTCCTGATAGGTTGCTGCCGTTCTTGGCGTTCTTCCGCCTTTTACATCACGATAGTAGTTATAAGTCATCGCGATTTTACCGTTATTGAATTGCTCGCAAGCCAGCACTTTGCCTATAAACAGCGTATGCGTTCCGACATCGACAGTATTTATTACTTCCGCTTCGACATAGCCGGTCGTATTTTCAAGAACTATCGGGCAGCCTGTAACGCCTTTTTTGAAAGCCGCATCCTTAAATTTATCCAAATCCCTGCCTGAACGGAAGCCGAACATTCCTGTAAATTTTATCGGCGTATCCTCGGCAAGAACGGAAACGGCGAAAGACCCGCTGCTCGTTATATATTCGTGTGTAAGATTTTCCTTGCTGATACTGACAGCGATTACCGGCGGTTCAGGCGTAAGTTGAAAAACCGTATTTGCGATGCAGCCGTTGACGGCATCAGCCTTTATAGAGCTTACTATGTACATTCCATAGTTAAGCTCAAACAGGGCATTCAAATTTATTTTGCCTGCGTTCATATTTCTGTATTTTCGACGGCGGGCCGAGCCTAAGCTTTAAATTCCCGTTTGGCAAGCTGGTGGTCTATCATCAGCAAACTGCCGGCGGAATCCTTAACGAGTTTTAGTTTCTCGACGATTTTGATTACGCTTGATTCCTCTTCGACCTGCTCATCGACGAACCACTTGAGAAAACTTGCCGTTGCGTGGTCCTTTTCACCGTTGGCCAGTTCGACAAGCTTGTTTATCCTGTCGGTTACGAACTGTTCGTGTTTATAAGAGGCTTCAAACGCGGCGAGCGGACTTGCCCAATTAACTGACGGTTTTTCTATCTCCGCAAGCTCGACTCTGCCGCTGCGGTCGTTGATAAAATCATAAATCTTGCTCGCGTGAGTCATTTCTTCTTTTGTCTGGACGTTCATCCAGTTGGCGAAACCTTCAAGATTGTTAAATTGAAAGTACGCCTCCATTGCGTAATACAGATATGCTGAGTACAACTCGGCATTTATCTGGTCGTTCAGCGCCCTAACCATTTTTTCACTTATCATATATTACTCCTTTTTATTTTATGCCTTCCACAGGCCGTGTATATTGCAATATTCTCTTGCGGTTACCTTGACAGCGTCGATTTTAAATACAGCTTCCGGTTTTTGGCCCGGCGCAAGATACTGTTTATAGACTTTTCCATCGGCCTGCAGCTCAATCCATTCGATATAATGTTTTTCTTCCATCGGATGAGCGACCGAGCCGACTTTTACTTTGTATCCGCCGTCGATTTTTTCGATTACAGGTACGTGCTTTTCTTTTGCGCCTTCGGTGGTATTTTCAACAAACAGTTTCATAGGCTGGCCGCAGCAGACAAGCTCGCCGTCTCCGCCGTGCGTAACCTCGACAATATTTCCGCACAGCATACATTTGTAAATTTCAAGTTTCTTTGCCATAACTTACCCCTTTCATATATTTATTTTTTAACCCGACACTTTTTTGTCGGTTTTGGAAAAGTTATCCAGTTCCTCAAGCAGCAGCCAGGTTTTTTTCGCTTCGTCTTCGTCAAGAACGGTTATCGCAAAGCCTGCGTGGATAAGAACGATATCGCCGAGCTTCGCGTTCGGCACAAGCGTGGTCTTCGCCTGTATGCGGTTGCCAATACAGTCAGCCAGGGCATCGTCGCCGTTCAGTTCAATTATTCTTGCGGGCACTGCTAAACACATACTTAGTCCTGTTTGTTTTTGTTCATTTTTTTTGCCGCTATCGCGGCCTGCCCCAGCGAGATACCTCCGTCGTTAGCGGGAACAAGCCAGTTAAATAATACAGTCAAACCGACCTTTTGCAACAATTCAATCAGTCTTTCCGAAAGAAATCTGTTGCAGAATACCCCGCCGCTTATAGCGACGGTCTTAATGCGGGTCTTGTCCTGTGCCTTTTTGGCAAGCATAAAGAAAAATTCGGCTATTGTATTGTGAAATTTTGCTGCAATAACTTTCCTGTCGGTACCGTTTAGCTTGTCTTCTATGATATTTTTAAGCATATCCCCGATTTCTGCCGTAGTAACTCCATTTTCCTTTAACGCAAACAGATAACTTTCCTTAACCTGTTTGTCCGCTATCGCCTCAAGAGCCATCGGGAGCTGCGCCTCGAAATTATTACAGCTTCCAAGCCCGCAAAGGGCGGCAGCGGCATCGAATAATCTGCCCAGGCTCGATGTTTGAACTGTATTGATGTTTTTTTCAATCTGCTGCTCGATAGTCTGTCTTTTCTTTCCGTCCGGCTCGATTTCATCAAGTATATTTTCGGGAATGGAAAGATTATATTTTTTCATCAGCCCCATTATCGGCCGAATCGCTTCTTTCGCGGCCGAGTCGCCGCCGGCAAGCGGATAATATGCCAAATGTCCGAACCGTTGAAAATCATTGAGCGAGGCAATTAGACATTCACAGCCCCAGATTGCCCCGTCATTGCCGTAGCCTGTTCCATCCGCGACAAGGCCGATGACTTTTTCGTTAATATTGTGTTCCGCAAGAACCGATGCGATATGGGCCCAGTGATGCTGGACCTCGATAAGTTTATCTTTTTTGAGCTTTCTTGCGTATTGACTCGAAAAATAATTAGGATGTGCATCACAAACAACGACAGAAGGATTGGCCTCGATGAGTTTTTTAAGATGTTCAATCGAACCGAGCCAATGTTTGTAAACGCTGGCGTCAGCCATATCGCCTATATGCTCGCTGATAATAAATCGGTTCTGTTTTACAAAGCAGAACGTATTTTTTAAATCCGCGCCGACCGCGAAAATGTCTGCTGATGCGGAATTTTTTGAAATAAAGGTCTGCGGCACAAAACCTCTTGCCCGCCGCAGTAAAACAAGCTCGTTTTTTATAATATGTACAATAGAATCATCGACCTGCCGATAAATTTCCCTATCGTGCATCAAAAAAGCGTCGGCTATATTGCCAAGTTTTTCAATTGCTTCATCATCCTTGCAAATCAAGGGTTCGTCTGAAATATTTCCGCTGGTCATTACCAGTGCGTTTAACTTTTTTTCAGCGAATATAAGATGATGCAGCGGCGTATAAGGCAGCATAAAGCCGAATGTATTAACTCCTGCCGCGACGGATGGAGCGATTGTGTTCGGCTCTTTCTTTGGTAAAAGCACAATGGGGGCTTGAATGCTTTGTAAGACATCCTTCGCCTTTTTATCGACGACGGCAAATTGTTTGATTTTTTTTATATTCGCCGCCATCATCGCGAAAGGCTTATAATCTCGCATCTTGCGAAGCCTAAGCGTTTTTACCGCTTCGTCATTTTCGGCATTACAGGCGAGATGAAAACCGCCCAGCCCTTTAATCGCGACAATCTTTCCTTCAAGCAATAAGCGGATTGTTTCCGAAATAACTTTGTCTGATTTGTTTTCGATTTTCTTGCCCGTCTTATCGCAAAGTGTTATTTTTGGTCCGCAGGCCGGGCAGGCGACAGGCTGGGCGTGAAAACGTCTATCTTCGACATTTTCGTATTGCTCTTTGCATTTATCGCACATTGCAAAAGCGGACATAGTCGTATTCGGCCTGTCATAGGGTATTGTTTTTATGATTGAATACCGCGGGCCGCAGTTTGTGCAATTGATGAACGGGTAGCGGTATCGAAAATTATTTTTATCGAACAGTTCGTTCAGGCAATCTTTGCAGGTTGCGATATCAGCGGTAACTTCAGCGATTATTTCTCCATCCGTCTGACTTTGTTTTATTTCAAAAGTTTTTTCATTGGCAACCGGCTCAATATCGGCCAAATCAAGGGAAGCAATTTTTATCAGTGGGTTTTCTTTATGTGCGTTTTTTAATCTGTCGATAAATTTTTCTGCATTTTTTTATTACCCTGAATTTCTATTATTACCCCCTCTGTGTAATTATAGACAAAACCCGTTAAATTAAATTCCGCCGCGAGCCTGTAAACAAAAGGCCGAAATCCTATGCCTTGTACCTGACCATGTACCGTTATTTTTTTTCTTGTTTCAGTCATTTTTAATCTGTTTCAAGGGTATGCGGCAGGTTTTCAAGCGGACAACCCTCGCATCTTGCCTGCGGCCTGCAGAATTCCTTGCCGAGACGCACAAGCAGGGCGTGATACTCGTTAAAAAGTTTTACATTGTCTTCGAGACTGTCTTCAAACAAGCTTCGAAGCTGCTCATAATCACATTCCGGCTCGATTAACTGATGCCTTGTCGCGATTCTGTATGTATACGCATCGACTACAAAAATTGGCCTGTCAAAAGCATAAAGCAAAATCGAATCAGCGGTTTCTCTGCCTATACCGTTTATCTGTAACAGTTCTTCGCGAAGATTTTCGGTATTCATTGCCTCAATCTCTGCCAGCGAACCATTATGCTGCTCGAAGAGCCATTTCAGGAAATTTTTTAGTCTTTTTGCCTTAATGTTGTAATAGCCGGCGGGCCTGATAAGTTCTGCAAGTTGCGTCTGCTCAATAGAATAAAGTTTTTCAAGACTCATTACAGACGCTTTTTTCAGATTGCCGATAGCCTTTTCGACATTTTGCCAGTTTGTGTTCTGGGTCAGTATAGCGCCGGCAATAATCTCATCTTTGGTTTCGCCCGGCCACCAGCGCTGCGGCCCGAACCGTTTAAAAAGCAATTCATAAATCTGTTGTATCTTTTGTGCCGTCATAATTCCTGCGGCATTATCAAACACTTTTTTGCGAACGTCAAATGATATGTTTTGCGTTTTTTATCTTTTTCGGTTAAACTTTCGCGACGATGGCTCGAAAGGAATCAAACAAAAACGGTAAGGAAACTTCTAATGCCGCCGTTGCGGCAAAAGTTGGATATTTCGCCAGAACTTCCCGCCCGATTTACGCCCTTATGTTTCTTCTGCCTTTCATCGTCCTTTATGAAATTCTTGTCCTGGTAGTCAATCCGGAACTTCTCAGCGAACCTGTCAGCAATGTTCGCGGCGGCGTCGTGGCATTTGTCTGGATTCAGAATTTTCTGCAATATATCGGTCTGGATGCCAAAAATTCCTGGCTGTGTGCTCCGCTTGTCATAATTGGAATACTGCTGATTTTGCAGGTTACCGCAAGGCAGAATTGGAAAATTATGTGGTCTGATTTTGCGGTAATGGCAATTGAATGTATCGTGATATCAGTACCTCTTATTGTTCTTGCGATGGTCCTCAATCGCCCCGCGCAGCAGCAACCGCATCAGGTCGCCTGTCTGCTCGCCGCCGCTAAGTTCAGCCACCACAGTTTTTTGATGGATATTATTACCGGCATCGGAGCCGGCCTTTATGAAGAGCTTGTTTTCAGGCTGATTCTCATCGGCCTGCTTATGCTGTTTTTTGAAACCATCCTCGGCATAAATAAAACCAAGGCGATTTTTTTAGCTATCGTGATTTCGGCTGTTCTGTTTAGTCTGCACCATCACTTTGTCTTTTTGAACGGCAGGTTCGCAAGGGCTGAGACTCTGACGATGGCGCCGTTTATTTTTCGAACCGCTGCGGGGGTTTATTTCGCCGCGATTTTTGCCACCCGAGGCTTTGGTATCGTAGCCGGCTCACACATTTTCTACGACATCATCGCGACAATTCTGAATGTTTTATTGTTCAATCAGAATTAAAACACGTCTTGAAAAACGAAAAATTTTGCTATTTGTATGTTTCTTTTAAAAAATAGTAATCTTTTTCGCAATCATTATTGCTTCTGTTTGCTGAATTTGCGCCAATATAGTCCGATAAGGCATTAAAACTGCGTTATCAATACTGATAACAGCCTTGAAAAAGATGACCGTTTTTGGTACAATACCACTATAATAACAGACGAAACTTACAGTCTAAATCGGGCGTTATGATGGATGTACCAAATACAAATGTTGTTGTCAGCGAGTTGACCTTCACTCTTTACCAAAGGCCGCTTCATCCGGAGCTTTTCAATATATATGAAAAGCGCACTATCAAGACGGATAAGTACGAAGCGCTTATTTGGGCGACTGGCGGTTCACACGTAGTAAGCGTTTTTGCCAACGACCTTTGCCTGTCGGAACTCATCAGCACGCCGACTCAACTTCTGCCTCGCCGAGGCCTGATAGAAAGATTCAGATTCGCCGGCCAGAGAAATCACAAATGCACTCTCGCCAAGGGCCTCAGCTATATGACAGATTTTCAGGTCGAAAAGATGAGTCCAAATCTCTATCGTCAAAGCCATACCGATCTTGAAAAGTTTGCACGGAATCGCGGCATATTTGTGAAATTCCCGAAACTTGCCATCGGCGGACTTGAGCCGTTCAGCTATATAGATTTTGAGGCAAGAAGAGATGAACTGCATATTCACGCGTTCCATGCTTTTCCAGACCAGGTAACAATCATAAAGACCCAGTCTTTATTTGATATGCACTAGTCGTCTAAGTTGAATTTCTCCCCGCGGAAAAAGCCTTTTTGTTCAACTCTGAATATTTTTCCCCCACAGCGGATTCGATGGCCGTCTGCCAGCACTCAATCGGTAAATCAAGATGATTCGACATTGCGCCGAGCAGAACCGTATTTGCCGCTCTTATATTTCCTGCTTCTATCGCTATTTTCGCGGCGTCTATAAAAACAAGTTTCTTAAAAACATCCTCAAGCATCTGCTTGACATTTTGCGGATACTTCGCTGCCCCTGATGAAACCGTTACAGGAATAATCGCCTGCGAACTTACGACAGCAACGCCATCGGCGGAAAGATAATCGCTGAATCTCAATGCTTCAATCTGTTCAAGTGCTATCAGAACTTTAGCGGTGCCTTTTGCGACGAGCGGACTGTAAACTTTTTTGCCGTATCGAATCTGGCCGATTACCGACCCGCCGCGCTGAGCCATTCCGTGTACCTCGTTTGTCTTTACATCGAAACCTGCCAGCATCGCCGCCTGGGCGGTTATTTCGCTTGCGAGCAAAATCCCCTGACCGCCGACGCCTGCCAGGACAATGCTTGTTATTTGGCCTTGGCTCATAGCTGCTCCTTCTCGGTTGTACTTATCGCGTCAAAGGTACAAATCTGCTGGCACAGTCCGCAGCCGCTGCATATAAGCTTGTCTATAACCGGTTTTTCACCTGTTCCGTCAATCGCAGGACAGCCGAGTTTTAAGCACATCTTGCAGTTTTTGCAAAGCTGCTGGTCAATCCGGCGAATTGTGCCGACTCTTTTTCTTTCTCTTAGCGGACAGGGAGCATAAGAGACAATCAGCGAAGGCTCATCTGCATTTAATTCTTCATCGACAATCTTCTGCGTTTTTTTGATGTCATACGGGTCGATTGTAACAACTCTTTCTACGCCGCAGGCTCTGCCGATGTTTTCTATTGAGATTGCCTTTGTTTTTTCGCCCATAAGCGTTCTGCCCGTGCCGGGATGGTCCTGATGACCTGTCATTGCCGTTGTCCTGTTATCGACAACGATTATTGTCGATTTGCCTTTGTTGTAAACAATATCGAGCAGTCCTGTTATGCCGGAATGGAAAAACGTCGAATCGCCTACGATGCCGACGACTTTTTTCTTTTCGCCGGCCTTGTCAAGACCGTGCGCCATTGATATTCCCGCCCCCATACACAGGATTGAATCAAGTCTTTCCAAAGGCTTAAACGTGCCGAGACTATAACAGCCGATATCGCCTGTTACAATCACGTCATGTTTTGCAAGAGCGAAAAAGACTCCCCTGTGCGGACAGCCGGGACATAAAACCGGCGGCCTTGCGGGAAGTTGGTCGACGTATTTGGATATTTTTTCCTCCGGCGGTTTTTTACCTTCCATTTTGGCGCGGGATTTTTGCAGTGTTGAGATTGAAACTTCGCCTATACCCGGAATAAATTCTCTGCCGGAGCATTTTATGCCAAGCGAACGGGTATGCTCTTCGAGAAGGTCGTCGAGCTCTTCGACTACCAGAACTTTTTTTACACCGGCGGCAAAATCCTTTATGAGTTTGTCCGGGAACGGATATGAAAAACCAAGTTTTAAAACTGATGCGTCAGGCCAAACCTCGCGGACATACTGGTATAAAATTGAACCTGTTATAATACCCAGCGTTCTATCCCGCCATTCGGTTTTATTAAGCTCGCTTTTATTTGCTTCATCGAGCAGTTTCTTTGAACGCTGCTCCATATTGACCCGCATCTGCCGGGCGTAAAGCGGAACGGTTACAAATCTGGGCGGGTTTTTTTCAAAAGCGATTTTTTTTGGGTTTTCTTTTCTTTCGCCGATATTCACGATGCTGCACGAATGACTTATGCTTGTAGTCAGGCGGAGTATTACAGGTGTTTTGTATTTTTCAGAAATTTCCAGGGCCCTGATGAGAAATTCTTTCGCTTCGCTGCTGTCGGAAGGCTCAAGCATAGGCACTTTGGCGAATTTTGCGTAATTTCGGCTGTCCTGCTCGTTTTGCGATGAGTGCATACCGGGGTCGTCTGCAACGCAAATAACAAAACCGCCCTCAACGCCGATATAGCTTAACGTCATCAGCGGGTCCGCGGCGACGTTTAAGCCGACATGTTTCATTGTGACTATCGACCTTGCGCCTGCCCAGGCGGCAGCGGCCGCGGCTTCGAACGCCACTTTTTCGTTAGGGGACCATTCGCAATAAATATGTTTTTTATATTGAACGATGTTTTCGAGAATTTCGGTTGAAGGCGTTCCCGGATAACCGGATGCGAATGTAACGCCTGCCTCATACGCCCCGCGTGCGATAGCCTCGTTGCCTGACATCAATTGTGCCAAATGAATACCTCATTTCAAAATCAAAATCTCTCTAAAAGATTTTAACCTGTACGCCTTTCTCGCTGGTTTTATCGAGAAGCTTTTTCATTTTCTCAAGTGCCACTTTCAGTTCTTCGCTGCTGTCAACCAGGTTTTCGTAAAGTTTATCGTCGTTGATAAGTTTTCCGACAGTGCCTTCGCCGCTGTTGATTTTATTGAGCACCCTTCGCAATTCGATAAGTGTTTCGCCCAGTTCTTCGCTGGTTTTCGTAACAGAGTCGGAAACAGTGGATAATTTTTCCTTTCCCGCCTGGGAAAACTCTTTTATCTGCTGCATGGTTGCGATTGATTCTTCGGTCGCTTTCGACAGGTTTGCAAGCGTATTTTTCAGATTATTTTTATTTTGCTCGTCGCCTACAATCGCATTTACATTATCAACCAGCTTTGTAACCTTGTCGAAAAATTCCTGTGCCTTGTCCTGCAGTGCTTTTGGCAGAATATCGCCCGAAGAACCTTCTCTGCCCTGCACAATCATTCCCTCCTTCAGGTATCTCGGCTCAAGAGCGTTGAAATCCGCTGCGGTCATCTCCGGCGTGGTTAGCTCGATGTAGCTGCTGCCCATTCCCCGTCTTATAAGTGCCACCGTTGTATTTGAAGGAATGTTTAAGTAATCCTTCGATATCGCCATATCCACCGACACCTGATGGACAAAGCTGCCTTGTTCATTCTTGAACGGTATCGGCGGCGAAACACGCGTTACTCTGCCTATATCGTAGCCGCAGTATCTTACAGACGTATTTTCCGCGACTCCCGGAGCGAATGGAAATCTTACCGTTACGGTGTATGACGTGAATTTGGTTGTTACCGTGGGCAGTTCGCCGAAGAGGAAAACCATATACGCGAAGATGCATACGCCGACGATTACGAACGCTCCGACAAGCATATTCCGTTTTTGCTGTACATAATCATAATCGCTCATAACTGTTCCTTAAATTTTCATCCTGCCTTCGAGAAAAAGCTCGCGTATCGCACGGAGCGGATAGCCGGACTTATTGAGTTTTTTTATAAGTTTTATTCTTTCTATAATTTTATCGTCGAATAATCTTCTATTGGTTTTGCTTGTCGATGTCGGTTTTACCAGGCCGACCATTATATAGTATTGCAGCGACTGTGTCGAGATGCCAGCCAGTTTGGCGGCCTTGCCGATAGACATTAACTTTTCTTTACTCTTCATAATTGCTCGGCGGATCGAAACCTCCCTGGCCGAAAGGATGGCACTTGAGGATTCTTTTAGCCGCCATACAAGAACCTTTTATCGCGCCGAATTGCCGTACCGCCTCGATGGCGTACTGGCTGCAGCTCGGCACAAACCGGCATTGGCCGCCCAGAAATCGTCCAATGCTTGCCTGGTACATTCTTATTATTAAGACAATCAATTCTTTCATAAGACCGCTTTTTATTTGTTCTGTCTTTTTTCAAAGCGTTCGAGCGTTTGTCTGGCAAGTTCGATAAAGCTTTGTTTAACTTCACTTAATGCGATTTTCTTTATATCAGAACAGCTTCTTTTCGACAACATTGCAGAATAAATTACAAGATAGTCGAAACCATCGGCAAGTTCATTCTGACTTAGGCGAAATGCCTCTCTGGCAAGACGTTTCAGTCTGTTCCTGCCACAGGCAGGGGCGATTTTTGAGCTTACAGAAACAGCGAACCGCCTTTTTGCGAAACTGTTGGGAGCTATATACAACGTCATTAAGCTGCTTTTTGCAAAGAACTTGCGTGCCAAAATTGTCCTGAAATCGGTCTTGGAAGTCAACCTTGAAGATTTTGAAAACTTGTATTTTGCCATTTAAAATGAACCACGAATTAACACAAATTTACATAAATTACCCTGTCGGAGGCTATTATATACGCAAAAACTCTTTTTTGTGAATGATTTTGTGAGTTTTTGGCGTACAAATTTTGTGTTAATAGCGGCCTTTTATCCGGTTTTACGTCGCCACTTAATAAGCAAAAAAGGTGCTTACAAGGACAACAATTTGATTGTATGGGTAACAAAGACGACCGTCTAAGGCGGCTGGCAGCGAAGGACGTTAAATACTAGTGCCATGACTGCTGGTATGAATATAATACCATTGTTTAATTTTGAGAGAGGTCTATTATAGAATCGAACCACTTTCCTGTATCTAGCAGGGTCACAGGTGCTCCTACTGTTTCCTCTATTTTTTCAATTAGTGAACGGAGCCGCGCTGTAATTTTCGAGGGTTGAGTTTGATCTTTAATATCAGGATCATAATGGTCACAGAAAGTGAGGGCTATTTCAGTTGGACCATTAAGCATCGCTGCATACTTCAATTTGTCAAAATCAATACTGAAAGCTTTCCTTCGTCGACGCCCCGTGTTTACGCCATATTCTTGTAAACCTTTACTTGTGATCTCTTCCCAACTCATCTCATAGGGTAGAGGGCCCTCTCCAACCCGAGTGGGGAGGCATTTGACTAACATTACCACCTTATCTATCAACTTCCAGGAAAGCCCAACATCATCTATAAACGAAGCCGTCGTGCAGTTATCCGAGGTCACATAAGGATAGTCAGTAGACAAAGCCAATGACATCCAAGTACCTTGGGATCCTTGTATTACTATTGTTCCTTTGGCGGCGTAGCTATTCACTTCCTCTGCCACATCTGCGAGATAGGGATGCAGCTGAGGTATGTCTTTGGCTTGTTTTGCTGCTCTCATAACAAACTTTGCCCTTGCACTGCCACCGCCGCTCATCGTAGAATCAATCTTTATCATGACTGGATGCAACTTCTCTAATTCCTTATCTTCTTTTGTAATAATAGGACAACGAAAATCCACCTTTATTCTATCTCGAACTTGCCACCGCTGCGTCTCAGCCAAAAATATCTCGGGATCTACAGCAACTCCGGAGCCTACTCGCAGCAATGTCGTTTTACTTAGCAAACCCATGGGTATCTGCCGAAGTATGATAGAGGAGCCGTCTCGTAAGTAGATACTGTGCCCGGCGTTAGTACTTGTTCCTGCGCGAACACAAAGGCTAACGTTATGCTTTTGACACAAGTAAGCCGAGAACTTCCCTTTGCCTGCATCGCCCCACAAACTGTCCACTACGACTATGGCACCCATTAATCACACTTTCCTTAACCGTTTTGCGAGATATTCCTTAAGAACTTCTTGTAGCTCACTATAGTCATCATAAGGAATGTATATCATACTCTCGAGATCAATGGGCACTTTTGCATCCCTTTGCTTTAAGATGAAAGCTTCCTTCCCGAGACCATAAACAAGGCCTAGCTCGAATAGCACATTTGGGTTCCAGTCTGAAATATCCACGATGGCGCTGGAACAAATCTGGATACCGCCACATACTTTACACATTAGGTCGATATTCTGAATTTCCTCATTTGCTTTCCAAGGCGTTAATCCCAAGCTATCTAAAGCTGGTTTAATTGCGGCCTTATACACATTCTCCAACTTAGAGCTGAAGGGCATTCCAATAAAAACTCGGTGCCTTGATTCAAGTCCCTGAGCTTCTAGATTCGTGCAAATCATACCACCTGTCTTGAAACATCTCGGCATCATAGCACCTAAACCTCCTTTCATAAACCACTTTCTTCCAGCAGTTAAACCATAGTTAAAGAAAGATTGAGATGGTTTCTCATAAATAATTCTAGGGTAATACCCTCCAGCGGAAGCGGTGTCTAAAGATTTCCCATCCTCTTCCTTGAGGACGTGAGAATTAAGAAACCTTTGAAAATCTAGCTTCCTAATATCAGAAAGCTTACACCAAAAGGCAATATCATATGGCACCTCGGAATAATACGCAGGAGCATGAGGGTCGTTTCTAAAGTCAAGGGTAGAAACCTCCTCTAATTTGCCAACATGAAGAAGTAATTTATCTGGACAGTAAATATAAAAATGAATCTCAGTGCCTCTAAAAATTTGCTTATTGATTGAGGCGATTTCTGCGGGAGTCAACCCCAGATTTCCACTTTTCGTTATCTTTCCCCACCATACATACTCCTCTTCTTCGAACCCTGCGAACTTCTCTAGAATTTCACAGTGAACCTCGATTGTTCTAGGTTCGAATCGTTCGGTAGGATTCCAAAAGGGATTCCATCTCGTAATAACATGCTTTATTCTGCGGTCCACGGGCCTTCGCTCTCCAACTTGCCAGCTTCCTGTAAAATGGATTAAAACAATACTTAATATATCTTTTCTGCTGAAAATCAAGAGAAAAAACAGTTTTTTAATATACGAGTTTTTGTGGTAAAATAGCGTAAAAGTTTATAGTTTATCGGGACGCCGGTTTTTTACCGGCAAGCGGTTTGAGCAGCAGGTTCGGGCTGACCCAAAAGAAAGACAAGTGAGAAAATGGCAAAAATTTCTGATTTAAATTCTTATGACTTTGAATTTATAAATTCAATATGGGAAAAGCAAGGATGGAAAGGATTATTCAAATTTTGTACAGGACTTGGGTTCTATCGGAATAAAAGTACTTACGGCGATGATAAAAATAAAACATACCTTATTTGTGAATCTGTAGATGAAATCTTTAATGAAATAGATAATCTCGATATAGAAGATTTTATTGCGACCGCCATAAAAACAGAAAAAAAAGGTGAAAAACGCGCAGCATTATTTGCAAAAAGCATTGACGTAAAATGGGGTAAAAACATAAGAATTCTTGAAAAAATATTAGAGGCTTTATCAAAAAGTAAAACCATTGAAGAAGCAATAAATTATATAGGTTCAAAGAAGATTTATGAAAAAGTT
>CAINDG010000048.1 GCA_903847315.1 uncultured Planctomycetota bacterium | reverse complement strand
GTACCTGTGGTAGTGCCGCCTGCGTTCTTCTCATTTACTCGCCAATAATATGTAGTGCTTACAGCCAGTGTGCCCGGACTATAAGTTGTAGTTGTCTGATTGCTGCTTGCTATCGGCGGGGTAGAAGCGGTTCCGAAATAAACATCGCGAGAAGTAGCACCAGCACCTGCCGTCCAACTTAAAGCTGGAGTAAGACTAATATTTGTCGCTGCGGTAGCAGGATTAGGAGTACTTGCTGCGCCTGGTGCCGCAGGAACAGTTGTGAAACTCCATACTGTGCCTGTAGTAGTACCGCCTGTGTTCTTCTCGTCTATACGCCAATAATATGTAGTGCTTACAGCCAGTGTGCCCGGACTATAAGTTGTAGTTGTTTGATTGCTGCTTGCTATCGGCGGGGTAGCCGCGGTTCCGAAATAAACATCACGAGAAGTAGCGCCAGAACCTGCAGTCCAGCTTAGAGTTGGAGTAATGCTCACACTTGTCGTTCCGGTGGACGGACTTGGAGCGCTTGCTGCGCCTGGTGCGGCAGGAACAGTAGTGAAACTCCATACTGTACCTGTAGTCGTGCCGTTTGCGTTCTTTTCATCTATACGCCAATAGTAAGTTGTATTATTTGTCATTGTTCCGGTGTCATAAGTTGTGCCGGTCTGGGTGCCTTTAAGCGTTCCCGGACTTGAAGTTCCAAAATATACATCGTGAGATGTAGCGCCGGAGCCTGCTGTCCAGCTAAGGTCGGTGTTTACGCCTACGCTTGTTGCTCCTGCAGCCGGAGTTGGACTGGTTGCCGCGCCTGGCAGTGAAACTGATGCTGCGACTTTCATCACGAAGCCAATAAGCGATTGGTTCGCAGCGGCTTGTGTTACGGTCGGTGTTTCGTTGATACCCGCTGCGTATCTGTATCCATTCATACCATCATAGCCGGACACTGAAAGGTCAATAGCATTGGTCCAGCCAGTCGTTACCAAATATGTGCCCGCGACACTGCTGGCAGCACTTTCAATTATGATATCTCCGTTGCTCGTTGCAAGCGGAGCTGTTGCCAGTGAGTTAACAGTTGTTAATCCGTAGCTGGCGTAAACTCCGAGCGGAGTTGTTTGGTTAACATTCTGAAGAATTACACTGGTGTATGTAACAGAGGCAGGTGCGTTGGTCCATGTTGGAGTAAAGGTAGTGGTAGTTGCATTGGTTATGTTTACATCTTTGATGTAAAATGCCGCAACGTATGCCCGTGTAGAACTTGAGCCTATGATTTGATCAGTAATCTTTGTCATTTTCTGCCCGCCATAGGTTACGCCGGTCAGACTTGATGCGCTGCTGCTCTTTGCATGTGCGACAAGAATCAAAGCACGATTAGTGCCTGCTGTTTTTGCGTGGGTCGTACCTGTTACCCATGAATCCAATAATTGAACATAAGTACTGGCCGCTGCGGTATAATTCTGACCTGTTTGATTAGCTGATAAATTGCTGTATGTTATATTGGCCGGCGTGAATGTATATCCGGGCTTTGCCGGTGTTATCGTGCCGTAGAAACCGGCAGGGACCTGAGCGGTATAATTGCCGCTGGCATCGGTAGTAGGCCAACTGTTCGCATCGGTAAGGCTGGTGCCGGGCAGACCTCTTAACTGTACGCCGGCAAGGGCTGAACCGCCCGATGTTATCGTACCGGAAATAGTATAATTCGTTGTTCCGATTAGACCATAGTTTACGCCAAACTGCGGTATGTCCGTTGCCCAGGCATAATCCGAAGTATCGGCATAAGTAAGACCCTGACGTATGCCGCCATCGTGGTCGTTGTCGGAATCCAAGATTTTATCAACGACATTATTGTACTTGGCGAACGAATCAGCGCCTCGATACTGACTGATAGCATAATGGCCCCAGGCATACCATCCATCCATGCCGTATTCATAGTTGTTGGTTAAGTTGTCCAACCCCGCGTTAAGAGGCATATATGTGTTTGCGGTGTTTGCCCAAGTGGCTGCTCCGCTGGCATTTGCCGGGTCTTGATAGTATGAGTTCAGAACACCCCAGACAGCAATGCCGGCTGAAACCGCCCAATTTTCCGCCTTAAAATTGGCGGCAGGACTCGTTTCAAGCCAGGTTTTAACGTTGCCTCCGAGAACAACAGCCCTGGCTTTGTATGTAGCGTTGTTGATATTTACACCATATTGATAGAGGGCACCGCAGGCAATGCCAGTGCACAAAACGTCTGGAAGGACAGTGTTGCTGGGGGTATAGTTAACCAGGGCATTTGCGCACGATGTTGCGTAGGATGAATGGTCAACGTATCCACTCTTGCCTGTATAGACCTGCCTGTATTTCATCTCTGCCAGCAAGCCCCAACCAATGTTATATGTGCTGTAATAAGGTAACGGTGTTGTGAGGGAACCGCCTTCGAGCCATGCCGGGTTTGCAAGGCAATAAGTCCAAGCACTATTAATTTTTGATTGATACGTAGTATAATCGCCAGTTAATTCGGCATAACGGGACCATATCCATATTGCTTCCTGAGTATTGTCGGATTCGACAACGGATGTATAGTCTTCGCCTTCCTGGACTCCGCCGCTGGACTGCTGCTGCGTGGCGAGCCATTTAACTTCCTGCAGGAATTTTGCACGATAGTCATAGGCATTTACAGGTGCGGATATGGCGGTAATTACCATAGCGCACAGAACCAGTGAGCTGATAATTGTCTTTGTTGTTAATAACCGTTTCATTGCGATATTCTCCTAATTAGTTTTTGTCTAAAATACGCTTTTTATCGGCCGCACACAGTGCGCGAACCGGTCTTTTATCTTTTTTTGCATCCTTGCCGGGAACCAATTCCTCCGTGAAGATTAAAATAAAAAACCAAAGTCTTTATCGACTTTGGTTTTGACTGACTTTATCTGTAAGATAATTGCTGAAACTGGACTTATGAACTTTACAGACTATTGAATTGGAGTTGGACTGGACAACTTTCCCCCCGCAGTAAGCGAGAAAGCCTACGCTACACACAAAAACTCTGTGCATTTATCCTCCTCCTGGATTAGCCTTTTGCATCCTGCCTGCCTATTTTTTTAACAATACTACGTAGATACCCTATGTTACCAAGGTTATGATGTAAAAGTCAAGCAAATTTTCACTAAAAGTTATCCGGATAAGAGTAGTTATAGGGCTTTATTTGCGTCAATTTATACTCTTGAAATTATAGATTTTTGGACATACATTTTAGTTTTTGACAATTGAGTCAAAATTTTATATAAGTCATTAAATATAAACAAGTAATGATTTTTATCAGGGAATATGTACAAAATTCCCCAATTTACCCGGAGTTTGTATGAATTCATTTGAACAATCCGATAATAATCAATCATCTCCGAATCACCGTCGTCGACCCAGATACAGCGGGACCCATCCGAAGAACTTCCGGCAAAAATATAAGGAGCACAATATCGCAGCCCATCCGGATTTAAAGGCTCATTTGCGTGCAAAAGGCAAAACTCCTGCCGGCACCCATATTCCTGTTTTGATAGAGGAAGTTTTAGGCTGCCTGAAGCCCAAGCCCGGCCAAATTGTTGCCGACTGTACTGTCGGTTACGGCGGCCATGCATTAGAATTTATCAAACGTATAGGACCCACTGGAAAATTGATTGCCTTCGATATCGATGGCACTGAACTTGAACGTACCCGCCATCGACTTGAAAAAGAAAAAGCATCTATGAGTTTTTATCACAGCAACTTTGCCGGTATTGCCAATGCGATGAGTAAAGAAAAACTTGACGGATACGATATTATTTTTGCCGACCTGGGCGTTTCAAGTATGCAGATAGATAATCCCGACCGCGGCATAAGCTATAAAAATGAAGGGCCGCTCGATATGCGGATGGACGAGCGGTTAAAACGAACCGGCGCGGATTTGCTCAATAATCTTAGTGAAGAAGAACTGGCTAAAGCCTTTTGGGAATTGTCCGATGAGCCGGACTGTCGGGAAATCGCCCGCCTGATTATCAGCCAGCGAGCCGTGCAGCCGATTACTACAGTTTTGCAGCTTGTTCGGCTGGTTTTCGCGGTCAAAGGTTTGACGTTAAATAGCTGGAAAAAAAAGCAGCGCAATTCAAGATTCGGTTCGCTGCATCCTGCCGCCCGCACATTCCAGGCCTTGCGCATACTGGTTAATGATGAAATAGGTTCTCTGAAAGAACTTTTAAGAATTGCCCCGTATTGTCTTCGGCCGGGCGGACGAATCGGCATAATAAGTTTTCACAGCGGCGAAGACCGCCTTGTCAAGCAGTCGTTTCGTGACGGCGTTGAAAGCGGTATATACCAGTCGGCATCACAAAACGCAATTGTGCCGCGAATCAGAGAAATCGCCTCAAATCCGCGCAGCTCGTCGGCTAAATTCCGCTGGGCTATAAAAGGAGTTTGAATCTCCTTGCAAAAAGACCATTATAAAGGTAGATTATAGTATCTTGGAAGGGTGACCGAGCGGCTTAAGGTGGCGGTCTTGAAAACCGTTGTGCGGAAACGCACCAGGGGTTCGAATCCTCTCCCTTCCGTTTTATTTTAGATACGGCATCGCACGGTCAAGAACCTGCTCGACCGTATCATTCTGGCCAACATCAATCCAATTGACAAATCTGAATGTTTTGAACCATGTGCGCTGAGCCTTTGCGAATCGGCGGGTATTTATTTTTATCTTCTCTATCGTTTTATCGAGCGTTTCTTTGCCGTCGAGATAATCGATAATTTCAGCGTAGCCTATCGCGCAGCGAGCCTGCATACTTAAAGGTTTTGGTTCGGCGAGCAATGCCTTTACTTCATCGACAAGGCCGAGCTCAATCATTTTTTTAACTCTCGCGTTTATTCGGCCGGAAGCATCTTCTTTTTCTCTTCGCAGTCCTAAAACTGTCCAGTCGGTTTTGGGCTGAACGGAAAATTGCTGCTGAAATCCGGAAATCGGTTTTCCTGTAAGCTCGTAAACCTCCAGCGCCCTGATAATTCTTTTTTCATCGTTCGGATGGATTCTTTCAGCGGCGGCAGGGTCAACAGCGGAAAGTTTTTTGTGAAGCTCGGCCAGACCGACTTCAGTGATTTGTTGTTTTAATTGCCGGCGAATATCGGCGTCTGTATTCGGGCCGTCGAAAATACCGTGCAGAAGCGCCTTGATATACATCGCGGTGCCGCCGACCGCGACAACAGGTTTTCCTTTTTCTTCGATGTCTTTTACGGCTTGTTCGGTCAGGGACAAAAAGGAATCAACGCTGAAGGATTCGCTGGGTTCGATGATATCAATTAAATGGTGTTTTATCTGGTTTTGGATTTCTTTCGATGGTTTCGCGGTGCCGATGTCCATCCTGCGATAGACCTTCATCGAATCGATGCTGATTATTTCCGCACCGATTTTTTTAGCCAGTTCAAAGGCCAATTTTCCTTTGCCGCCGGCGGTCACCCCTAAAATCAATATCCTGTTTGTGCTGGGCATATATTTGGTTGTATCCGAACCTTAAAAGATTGTATAATAATAAGTTTGTGGAAAAACGCCATAACGAGACGTTTTATAGTAATTAAGATGCAGAAAATCGACATAAAAAAGGCACTTGCCGAGCAGGCAGAAGTTGTAAACGGCAGGATTAAAGCTGTGCTTGAGCAATGGACTGGCATCCCGAAAAGGCTGGCCGATGCGATAGACTATGTTCTGGCTGCGCCGGGCAAAAGGGTAAGGGCGGCGATTGTATTATGGTGCTGCCGGCTTGTGGCGGGCAAGGAAAATAACGATGCCCTTAACGCTGCGGCAGCGATAGAAATGGTACATACTTATTCGCTGGTTCACGACGATTTGCCGGCGATGGACGACGACGACTTTCGCAGGGGCAGGCCGAGCTGTCATAAGGCCTTTGACGAGGCGACGGCTATCTTGACGGGTGATGCGCTTTTGACGATGGCTTTTGAAGTTATCGCGGCAAATATTAGTAATGCTCCCAAAGCAGTGGCTATGATAAAAGTTCTGGCCGAGGCTGCAGGACCTGCGGGAATGATAGCAGGTCAGGTCAACGACCTTGCCGCGCAGAACGGCAGCAATAATTCCAAAGAGCTGCACGACATTCATATCAACAAAACCGCCAAGATGTTTCGCGCATCGTCGCTGCTGGGTGCGATAGTCGCTGACGCCGACGAAAAACAAAAAGAAATTCTCGCTGCGTTCGGTCTTACGCTGGGACTTGGTTTTCAGGTAGCCGATGACATAATTGATGTGAGTTCAACCAGCCAGCAGCTCGGCAAGACTGCCGGCAAAGACGCGAAACAGGGCAAATTGACTTACCCTGCGATTTTCGGTCTGGAAGAATCGCGGAAAAATGCTCAGAAAATCGCCCATAAGGCAATAGAGATGCTTGAGCCGTTTGGCGATAAAGCCGCGATGTTAAAAGAACTTGCTTTAGCGCTTGTTGACAGGACGAAATAAAAATATGCAATACGAACTGCTTGATAAAATAAATTCTCCGAATGATATCAGGTCTCTAACGATGCCGCAGTTAAACAAACTCGCGGCGGAGATTCGGGATTATATTACTCATTCTGTAAGCTGTACAGGTGGACATCTTGCCAGCAACCTCGGCGTAGTCGAACTTACGATTGCGATGCATTATGTATTTGATTTCAGCAAAGATAAACTTTTGTGGGATGTCGGCCACCAGTGTTATGCTCATAAAATTCTGACCGGCAGGAGAGAGCTTTTTAAAAAATTAAGACAAAAAGACGGCATAAGCGGTTTTCCATCGCCTGCCGAGAGTGAATATGACCAGTTTTCTGTCGGCCATGCAGGTACGTCTATACCGACTGCGCTGGGACTTGCTCTTGCTGCCGAGAAACTAAAAACCACAGAGAAGATAGTCGCCTTTGTCGGCGATGCGAGTATCGTCAACGGTTTGAATTTTGAGGCGATGAACAATCTTGGTCTTGTCAAAAGACAGCTTTTGGTTGTTCTTAATGATAATTCAATGGCAATCGATGTTTCGCAGGGTGCTATCGCCAGATTTCTGGCGAAAGTTCGGCTCAGCCATACTTATGAGGATTTGCGAAATACAACCAACAGGATTCTTGAGCATCTGCCCGGCGGCAAAAAGATGGAAGATGCTTTGGAAAACTTTAAACGGACTCTTCGTATGGCAATAACGCCGAGCAGACTTTTTGAAAGTCTCAACATTCCTTATTTCGGTCCGGTTGACGGCCACGATATAACCTCGCTCATTAAGCTTTTCAAAGCGATGTCGCATCTTCCGCGGCCTGCGGTTCTGCATGTTTATACAAAGAAGGGCAAGGGATTCAGTCCGGCCGACGACGACCCGACCAAATTTCATTCAACGGGTCCTTTTAAAATCAACGGCGAGCTCGAAGTTGAAAAATCCACAGGTAAAAGTTTTACAAAAGCTTTTTCCGAAGCGATAGTAAAGCTTGCCGGACAGAACGAGAAGATAATCGCAATTACAGCCGCGATGTCCGATGGTACAGGGCTGGCAAAATTCAAACAGGAATTTGAATCGCGTTATTATGATGTCGGGATAGCCGAAGAGGTAGCGGTCAATATCGCTGCAGGCCAGGCGAAGATGGGCTTCAGGCCTTTCGTATGTATTTATTCGACATTTCTCCAGAGAAGTTTTGACCAGATATTTCAGGAAGTCGCGTTGCAGAATCTGCCCGTTGTTTTCTGCATAGACAGGGCAGGACTGGTTGGCGCCGATGGTCCAACTCATCACGGACTTATGGATATCGGTTTTTTGAGAATGATGCCGAATATGGTTCTGATTTCGCCTGCCAATGGCGTGGAACTTGAGCTTGCGATACGTTTCGCCGCTGAATCGGAGCATCCGGTGGCGATAAGATATCCCAAAGATGAAGTTAATGACGGAAGCTATCCTGAAGTTTTTTCGCAGCCGTTTGAGCTGGGCAAAAGTGTGACGGTAAAATGCGGGAAAGACGATATAACTGTTATAGCATATGGCAATATGATATTCGAAGCCATAAAGGCGGCGGAAATCCTTAAGACCGATAATATCGATATAAGCGTTATAAACGCCAGGTTCGCCAAGCCGCTGGATGAAAAAATTATTTCATTACTCAAGGCCGGCAATAGTATAATAACCGTCGAAGACCATTCTGTATCCTGCGGTTTCGGGTCAGCGGTTCTTGAGGCGGCAACGGCCATCGGAGCGGACACGGCTAAAATCAGAGTGCTTGGCGTAAACGATAAATTCGTGCAGGCCGACAAGAGAAACGCTCAGATTGCCCTGTTGGGCATAGGAGCAGAAGGTATTGTTGAGACTGTAAAAAAACTTATAAGGACACATTAAATTCCGGGGAACGACAATGGTTGAAACGGGTCAGAAACCAAAGCTGATAATTTTTGGCGACGCCCGGCGTGATTTTGTTGCCGAGGCGATAGAAGACTTTACGAACTTTGCCGCCGACAAAGCCCAGATACTTGCAAACTGTTTCAGGGGAGATTGTGCCGGCAGCGTTGTCAGGGAAGCCGATTTTGCGATTGTTTTCGGCGGAGACGGTACGATTCTTTCAGCGGCAAGAGACCTGAGTGAAACTAATGTACCGGTTATCGGAGTCAATGTCGGCAGGCTCGGATTCCTGGCGGAATTCAGTCTTGAAGAAGTCAAACAGCTTTTCGACAGAGTTACTGCCGAAAAGAAACTAATAGAAAAACGGATGATGCTTAAATGTACCGTTGCCAGCGGAGGCAGAGACAGACTTGTTTCAACCGCGATAAACGATGTCGTCGTAGCCGCCGGCCCGATATATAATATGATTGATTTAAAAATAACAGTTCGCGGACAGAGTCTGGCCGACTGTATCGGTGACGGGCTTATCATATCGACGCCGACAGGTTCCACGGCTCATAATCTTTCCGCCGGCGGGCCGATATTGTCGGCCAATCTTTCAGCGATAGTGATTACTCCGATATGTCCGCATACTTTGAGTTTCAGGCCGATTGTAATAGACGCCGACAATAAGATTGAAATACATCCGCAGAGAATCAACGACGGCACATCTGTAATACTGGACGGCCAGATATTAAGTCCACTCAAGCTTGAAGATGTTGTCACGGTTGAAAGACATAAGGGGTCTTTCCTTGTAGTAAATAATCCTCTTCGGACGCAGTGGGATACTCTTGCGGGCAAATTGAGCTGGGCCCAGAAGCCCAAGTACAAGAGAAGATGATTTCTGAAACGGCAAAAGGTAAAAATGAATAATGCACTAAAAACATTTTTTATTATTCAGATTTTTTGTACGGTTTGTCTGGCGGTAAACAATCAGGCATACAGTCCGATAGGCAACCCGACAGTGCCGCCGAGCAGTGTCAGAAGCGGTCTGACGAGGTCGCCGAACCCGATTAATACTAACGGCAATCTTGTAGTCACGGGCAATGTTAGCGGCGGGACGCAGTTTCGCGGGCTGGTACCGTATCGTTCAACAACGGATTTCGGCAGTTCTGCCGGCAGCAGCGATATAAGCTCATTTTTAAGACGGTCGGCACCGATAGACATCAGTTCAGGGCAGACTTCACCGCAGCCTTATTATCTGCCTTCCAGTACGGTAAGTTCTCTGAATCGCTATGGAGCGTCCGGTCTGACTACTTATCCGTCTATAAGAGAAACCGGAGGAACAGGTGATTTTATTATTCCAAAGTATGTAAACGCACAAGCCGCTTCCGGTACGCCGATGATTACACTGCCTTCCGGGTACACTCTGGCAAGACCTATGTCTTACAATAATCAGACTGATCTTGAAAGGCTTGTCGGCACAGGTTTGGTAAGCCGCAGGGAAAAAGGGGACTTAACCGCCGTTTTGCATAAGACAAACGAAAACGATAAAGATAATTTAAAGACAAATCAGATGGTTCAGTTGAAAGACGGGAATATCCCTTCAAAACTTGAGCCGCTTAAACCGGACGAGCGTTCCGAGCCTGCCAAACCGCAGCAGAGCGGCCAAGTGCAGCCGGATTCTTCAAAAGTTTCGACGGCGAAAAGTGTTTATGAGCAGATGCTCGAAGAAATCGGTACGGGCGGAACGGAAATAAGTTCTGCAAACGAACAAATGCAAATTACAAAACAATCCCAAACCGACACAACGACAGTTAAAGAATCGAATGCTATGGATATGCGAAGCAACCTTTCCGAGATAGACAAGAAAACCGCTGAAGCGCTTGTAGGAGTGCACAAAACATTTGCCGTGATGGCGGATGATAAATTTAATTCTTATATGAAATCGGCGGAAGAATTTTTAAAACAGGGCCAGTACTATCGCGCCGCCGATGCTTATACGCTTGCGAGTATATATAACCCCGGCGACCCGCTGGCGTATGCAGGCAGGTCGCACGCATTGTTTGCCAGCGGCGAATATATGAGCAGCGCATATTATCTTATGACGGCGATAAATATTTTTCCGCAATATGTAAAATTCAAAATTGACCTTAATGCCATGATACCGGATAAAGACCGGCTCGAAAGCAGGATAACCGACATCACGAAATGGATAGAAAAAAACAATTCACCCGAACTTAATTTTTTACTTGCCTATATTTATTATCAGCTTGGAAAGCCGGATTTGGCGGCAAAGGCAATAGATTTTTCAGCAGGGAAAATGCCTGACAGCCAGGCCGTTAAGGTTCTTAAACAGGCGATTGAGAAAAAATAGCAATGGTGTGTGCTTAATTTGGATACAGGTTTCAGTATAGAAGAAATTTTCGGCGCCGCCGGCAGCATTTCGCATTGTTTTGCCGGTTATGAAGACAGACTTCAGCAGCAGCAAATGGCACGTGCGGTTGGAGATGCGCTGAAAGATCATTATCATTTGGCGGTTGAAGCCGGCACAGGTATTGGGAAAAGTTTTGCGTATCTTGTTTGCGCAATCCATGCCGCCAGACAGCAAAAATGCAAAGTACTTATCAGCACTTACACAATTACCCTTCAGGAACAGCTGATTAATAAGGATATTCCGTTTCTTGCAAACGCGCTTGGCGGATGTTTTAGTGCGGCTCTTGCGCGGGGGCGTAATAATTTCGTATGTTTGAGAAGACTCGAATTTGCCCGAAGAAAACAGCAGGGACTTTTCGATGCCGGCACAGATGAGCTTTTGCATTTAGGCACATGGGCATCCCAAAGCAAAGAAGGATTGTTCAGCGAGCTGGATTTTGCCCCTTCGATGCAGATATTAAATGCTGTCAAAAGCGAGCACGGCAACTGCAGAGGGAGAAAATGCGAACATTTCAACAAGTGCTTTTACTGGAAAAGCCGCAGGAGACTCCAGACTGCCGATATTATTGTGGTAAATCACGCTCTTTTATTTAGCGACCTCATATTGCGGCGGGAAAACGCGTCGATTCTGCCTGATTACGGGTTTGTAATAATCGATGAAGCGCACAATATTGAAAATGTCGCGCAGGAGCACTTTGGACTCGATATAAGCCAATGGCGGGTTCTTTCTCTGCTGTACGGCCTTTTTAATCCGAGGACGAAAAAGGGTCTTCTTGTCAATACCGGTTATACTCAGGCGGTTGAGCTTGTAAAATCCTGTGATGAAGCGGCAAAAAGGTTTTTCGATTCCGTGCAGCGGTGGTACAAAACAAACGGCGGCAACGGCAGGGTCAGAGGAAAATTTGTAGAGGATATTATAACGGAACCATTAAAAAAACTCAGACTTGCTCTTGCGAAACTTGCAAAACAAAGCGGCGATGATGATGAACAGTTTGAGCTTGTGCGTTTTGCGGATTTGCTTATGGCTTTGCAGGCTGATTTGCAGAATTTTCTTGCATGCTCGGACAATGCGAGCGTGTATTGGATTGAGGTATCAGACAAATCGAAAAGAACGGCGGTTTCGCTGCGAAGCGCACCGATAAATCCCGCTGTGCATATAAAGCAATGCCTGTTTGACAAATTTCAATCCGTAATACTCACAAGCGCTACGCTATGCTGTGAGAATCAGCCGGACAAGAGCGGATTCGAGTTTTTTGCCGAGCGAATCGGACTGGAAAAGTTTAAACCGTTAAAGCTTGGCTCTCCTTTCGATTATCAAAGACAGGTTACTATGTATATTGAGCCTGATATGCCGGAGCCGGACGATGCTGCCTTCATACAGGCTGCCGCCGAGAAGATAAAAAAATATGTTAAGCAGACAAACGGCAGGGCGTTCGTTCTTTTTACCAGCTACCAGATGCTCGAAGCGGTTGCCGATGTGCTTTCCAACTGGTTTATTGAAAACAATATCGAGCTTCTTGTACACGGCGGCTCGATTAACAGGTCTGAGCTTTTGAGACAATTCAAAATGGACAGGGGCAGCGTACTGTTCGGCGCCGATAGTTTTTGGCAGGGGGTGGATGTTCCGGGCCAGGCGCTAAGCAATGTTATAATAGTCCGGCTTCCTTTTGCGGTGCCAAGCCATCCACTTATTGAGGGAAGGATTGAGTATATAAAGTCGCAGGGACACAATCCTTTTTTCAAGTATCAGCTTCCGCAGGCGATTATAAAATTCAAACAGGGATTCGGCAGATTGATACGCAGCAAAACAGACACAGGCATAATAGTGGTGCTTGACAGCAGGATTATCCGAAAAAACTATGGCAGGGAATTTTTAGCGGCGATAGAAAAATGCAGAGTGGAAATCGCAGCGGATTAGAAGAAAACTTATTTAAGTTTAGATTTTATCACGCTCAAAAGGCGTTCATTTTTTATCGGTTTTTGAAACACGCCGGCAAAACCAAACTGGGCATAATCAATATTATCCGTCATTCCATCGCCTGCCGCGCTTAAAAGATAAACAGGGACCTTGTTTCCGAGCAGCTTCAGTTCTTTGGCGAAATTTGCGCCGGAATCAATCTCTTCCATCATAAGGTCAACAAGAATAAGGTCGGGTTTTGCCTTTTTGTAGGCTTTTAGGCCATCCTCAGCACTTTTTGCCTCAACCATAATATAGCCGCTGGCTTCCAGAAGCAGGCGGATTGCCGCCAGAAAATCCGGGTCGTCGTCAATTGCCATTATTACATATTTGCCGTCCTGCATAGACAGTCTCCTTTTACAAACAGGCTTTCAATAAAATCAAGAGCCTTTTGAAGATTAACTTTTGCTTTTTTCGATAGTCCTTCGCCGAACCGGTCAAATTCATAACCGCGAATAGCGAGTATAAAACCTTTTGCCTTTGACTTAAAAAGATTCTCGGCCAGCGCCATCACCTCGGCAGGTTCAACGCTATGGCTCGAAAAACTCTCACCTTCCCTTGCCGTCAAAGGCTCGAAACTGAAAGGTTCGCTGCAGTTTACCGAGGCATCGGCGAAAACAACAACGTCATATTCGGCGACCTGAGCCGAATCCTCAATTGTCAACTGGTAATCGGCTTCGACGGTAACATCCGAAATATTTTTTGATTCTATTTCTTCGGCAAGAGCGGGCCCCAGGCCGTCATCAGCCCTTGCCGGATTGCCGTAACCAATCAGCAGAATTTTTCTTTTTTCACTCATTGTTTTGTTTTACTGTCTATTTCATTGCCCTGATAATCGTAAAGCGTAACAATCAGCGGCATTTTTCCCAATGCGTGTGTCGCGCAGGATAGGCAGGGGTCATAAGCCCTTATCGCAACCTCGATGCGATTTAAAAGTCCTTCGGTAATTTTTGGTACACCGTCAATATAATCTGCCGCGACTTTCTGCACAGCCCTGTTAAATGGCTCATTATTGTTTGTCGTCGATACGATAAGATTCGCCGAAATAATCTGGTCGTTGTCGTTGATTTTATAATGATGGAACAGCGTGCCTCGCGGAGCTTCGATAAGGCCGACGCCTTCGTTTCTGCGTTTGCCTTTTACTACAAGGTCTGTGCCCTGCAGGTCTTTATCGTGCAGAAGTTCATTTATTTTTTCAGCGGAATGCAGCAGCTCAATCATTCTTGCCCAGTGATATGCCATTGTAATATTATTGGGTTTGTTGCTCGTAAGAGCCATAAAATCTTTTCTTGCCTTTTCAGCTTCCGGCGTATCGATAAAATCGCAGGTATTTATTCCTGCCAGCGGCCCTACGCGGTACCAGCCATTTTGCGGACCAAGCGATTTAATAAACGGAAACTTCATATAAGACCACGATTTCACTTCCTCAGCGATGTAGTCAGAATAATTTGAATAATCGACCTGGTCGAATATTTTTTTGCCGTCGGCAGTGATTGCCCGCAAATTGCCATGATATAAATCCATCGCGCCGTCGCTGCGGACGAGACTTAAATGATTCGAATCGAAAGAAGCGAAAGGTTTGAGCATATCGAGATTCTTAACGGTGTAATCCTTTGCGATATTCAAAGCGCCCCTTGCCCAATCGAGCATTTGTTTGATGTCCTTTAAAAAGACATCTCTTTCTGCGATAGAAAGATTTTTATTTATACCGCCTGGGATAGCGCCTGTGCCGTGAATTTTTTTGCCTGCGGTCGCCTTGATAATTTCCTGGCCGTATTTTCTCATCATAACGCCCTGTACGGCAAGCTCGGGATATTTTATCGCGACGCCGATAACGTTTCTGATTTTCGGGTCAGCGTCAAATCCGAACAGCAAATCCGGCGAGCAGAGGTGGAAAAAGTGCAATGCGTGCGACTGAAACATCTGGCCGTAGTGCATAAGTCTTCGCAGCTTTTCAGCGGTAGGCGTCAGTTTATCAACACCGACGATTTTATCCATTGCCTTTGCCGCGGCGAGATGATGGCTTACCGGACAAATGCCACAGAGCCTCTGTACAAGCACCGGTATTTCCCAGTAAGGTCTGCCCTGAATAAATCTTTCAAAGCCGCGAAACTCAACCACGTGGAATCTTGCCTGAGTAACCTTGTTGTTTTCATCGAGCAGAATGGAAACCTTGCCGTGGCCTTCGACTCTTGTTACCGGTTCTATTATAATTCTTTTGCTGTTGCTCACTTTATTCTCCAAAACGGATTAATCGTATTTTATCAGTTCATAAGGCAGTTCAAGGGGTTTACCGGTCAAAAGTGCTACGAGCGCCTGCCAGATAATATCAGCGTTCGGCGGGCAGCCCGGCAGAGAATAATCAATCTTTACGACCTCGTGACACGGATAAACCCTGTTAAGACACAACGGCAGTTCTTTGTCATTCGGTATAATTTTTTCCGGATTGTAAACAGTTGGGCCGTTCAGATACGCTTCTTCGAGACATTCCTTTAACGGTATATTATTTCTCATAGCGGGTATATCGCCCATTATGGCACAATCGCCGACGGCAATAAGAATATCGCAGTGTTTGCGGAATTCCTGCAGCACGTGAACATTATCTTCGTTTGCGCAGCCGCCTTCAATCAGGCCGATAGCGCATCTGCCGGTAAATTCTTTTATGTCGTCGATGGGAGATTTGTCGAAATCGACAAGCTCGATAAGTTTGAGGATTCGTTCGTCAATATCGAGCAACGACATATGGCATCCGAAGCAGCCTGCCAGCGATGCTGTTGCGACTTTTGGTTTTGTCATCATTTTTTATATCCTTACAAACTTCTTAAGTTTTTATTTTCTGCGGCTTTCGATATCCGAGCCGATTGGTTTGCTGTCGTACAATCTTTTACCTATCGGAATTGCAAATGCTGTGCGTTTTTTATTTATCGTGCCGACCGGGCATACGTCCGCCGCCTTATCGGCTTGTTTCAGGTTGGTATCTTTGAGGCTTGCCTCAGCGTTAACTGCGATTTTCTTTTCAATGCTTCGTCCGACAAATTCAAAAACACCTTTGCCGTCAATATCTCTTGAGGCCGATACGCATCTGCCGCACAGAATACATCTGTTAAGGTCAAGAAATATATCGGGATGTGTGGAATCGACGTCTTTTTTGGGGAAGAAATAAGGATACTTCGGCGCTAAAATACCGAGCCTGTAAGCTACCGCCTGCAATTCGCAGTTTCCGCTCTTTTCGCAGAACATACAGAAGTGATTGCCTTCGATAAAGAGCATATCGATAAGATTTCGTCTGTGTTCATCAAGTTCTTTGGTGTTGTTCTCGACAGTTATTCCTTCGGCAATCGGCTGAGTGCAGGCGGACTGCGGTTTGCCGTTAACAAGGACGGTGCATACTCGGCAGCTTCCATGCGGAGCAAGTTCCGGATGATAGCACAATCTTGGTATGTAAATGCCCGCCTCGTCGGCAGCCTCAATGATAGTCTGTCCTGCCTTGCCTTTTATCTCAATGCCGTCGATTGTAAAGGTTATCTGTTCGCTCATTTTTTATCCTTTATTTTATGAAAATTACAGATTGACGTTTCGCAATGCTTTCCGCGTCAGCAAGAGCCTTTCTGATATCGAACGTCGGCTGCATACCATTGGTAGTTTTCTTAACTATTGATTCATAATTTTTGCGGAAATTTTTCAGAGTAGTAAGCACCGGGTTCGGCGAAGTCTGTCCCATTCCGCATCGACTGGTTGTTTTTATACTTTCGCCGAGCTGCTTGAGTATATCGAGGTCTTCCGGTTCGCCTTTGCCGGCGATGATTTTGTCCAGATATTTTTTCAGCAGTACATTTCCGACCCGGCAGGGCGTACAGTAGCCGCAGCTTTCCTCTATAAAGAATTCCATATACTCGGCGGCAATTTTTATCACATTTCTTTCCTGCCCGAAGACGACAATCGCTCCGCCAGTTGCCAAATCGTCGTAGCAGATGGTTCTATTGAAGTCATTTTGCCCGATTATCTGGCCGCTTGGGCCGCCGATGAGAACGGCCTGCGTGTCTTCGGCGCCAACTTCTTTCAGCATATCCCGTACTTTTATTCCAAATGGAAATTCATAGACGCCCGGCAGCTTGCAGTCGCCGGAAATGCTTAGAAGTTTTGTGCCGGGGCTGCCTTTCGAGCCGCTCTCGACAAACCACCCTGCGCCCATTTCGAGTATTCGAGTTACACAGCATAAGGTTTCAACATTGTTTACTGCCGTCGGATTACCAAGATAGCCTTTTTGTGCGGGGAACGGAGGCCTGTTTTTCGGGTCGCCTCTTAATCCTTCGCAGGAGCTTATCAAAGCGGTTTCCTCGCCGCAGATATACGCGCCGGCGCCCATCTGGATTATGATATCGAAATTAAAGTCTTTTTTGCCGAGGATATTTTTTCCGAGGAGATTTTTATCTCTTCTGTCCTTCAAGACCTTTTCGAGCAGTTTTCTCAGATAGGCATATTCTGCTCGCAGGTAGAGAATTCCGGCCTCGGCCCCGATTGCGTAACCGCCGATTGTCATACCTTCAAATAGCATATCGGCTCGTTCTGTAAGTATGACTCTGTCTTTGAATGTTCCCGGCTCGCCTTCATCGCCGTTGCAGAGGATAAATTTTTTCTCGCCTGCCGCCGCCCGCGTAAACTGCCATTTCATTCCGGTCGGAAATCCGGCGCCGCCTCTGCCGCGAAGTCGCGCAGACTTTACTATATTGATAACCTCAACAGGGCTTACGGCAAGGGCGTTTTTCAGTCCCGATTTGCTTTTGTAGTCGGCGAAAATAACTGTACCTTTTTTCCTTATGCCGTTATGTACGCAGGAATGAACAATCTCATTGGCGTTGTTGCCGTCGCCCAGGCGATGCTTGAGTTTTGACGGGTCGTAATGTTTTTTAATATCGGCGACAATTTCTTTAACCTTGTCGGTGGAAAGATATGTTATGACTTCATCATTTATAATCGCCGCCGGCGCCTGGTCGCACATCCCGATGCAGGGCGTATATTCGAGCGTTATTTTGCCGTCGGCAGTTGTCTGGCCGAAATCGATACCGAGCTCTTTTTTGAATGCATCGGCAACTACATCTGCACCGGCCATTTTATCGACAACATCGTTGCACAGGCGGATGACGACTTTGCCTTTGGGTTTTTTTGACAGAAATGCGTAAAAAGATACTACGCTTTCAACCTCGACACGATGACAGTTGACGAATTTGGCAATAAGGTTCATCGTTTCGCTGCTGACTTGGCCGAATTTCTCCTGTACTGCCCGAACAATATCCATCATTTTGGTTCGGTCGTTGCCGCAAACCTGGCAAATTTGTTTAACTTCCGCCTGAAGGTTTTCGTCCATATCTTACCTCACAGCTATTTTAAAAATTCCCCTGTATGTTTTCTCGTTTGAAGTTAAAACAGACAGTATATTATTCTCGCTTGCGGGTGTCTATGAAAAAAGCCGAAGAAAGAAGGCAAAAAAGAAGAATTGCATACCAAAAAAAGCCGGTATATAATTAGTCGTTGATAGCGAATAAGGAATTTTCGCAATAATTTGTGAGTTATCGTGAACACAGGGTAAAAAGGTACCCGGATGCGGTTATATGGCAGAAGATAAGACAAATTCGGTAGGCGTAGTAGAGACTAAGACCATAAGGGTTGTCAGCCCCGACAAGCCTTTGCAATTGGTCAGCGGAAAGACCCTCGGCCCGATAGATGTGGCTTATGAAACTTATGGCAAATTGAATCCGGCAGGCGATAACGTTGTGCTTATCTGCCACGCCCTCAGCCTTAGCGCCCACGCAGCCGGTTTCAACAACAGCGACGATGAAAAGCCCGGCTGGTGGAATATAATGATAGGGCCCGGCAAGGCGATTGATACAAACAAATATTTTGTTATATGCTCCAATTTTCTGGGAAGCTGCAGCGGCACAACAGGCCCGTCGAGCATCAATCCGCAAACTGGAAAACCTTACAATCTTGACTTTCCGATGATAACCATAGCGGATATGGTAAAGGTTCAGAAATTACTGCTCGATAAGCTCGGCATAAAACAGCTTTTAAATGTCATCGGTGGCTCAATGGGCGGAATGCAGGTTTTGCAGTGGGCGATTGAATATCCGGATTTTATTAAATCTGCGACAGTAATAGCCGCAACTTCAAGACTCGGCCCGCAGGCAATCGCATTTGACGCGGTCGGAAGAAACGCTATCTTAGCGGATATGGAAGCCGGCAGAGTGCCGAAGAAAGGGCTTGCTACCGCCAGAATGATAGGCCATATAACATATCTTTCAAAAGAAAGTATGAGAGAAAAATTCGGCAGAGAGCTCAGGAGCGCGGAAAAATACAGTTATGATTTTAATTCTGAATTTTCCGTTGAGACATATCTTGACTATCAGGGTCAAAGCTTTGTCGACCGTTTCGACGCCAATTGCTACCTGTATATAACAAAGGCTATGGATTATTTCGATATGGAAAGGGATTTCGGCTCTCTGCGGGAGGCATTTGCCAAAGCAAAATCAAGATTTCTGATAGTCAGCTTCACAAGCGACTGGCTCTTTACGCCCGCTCAGTCCGAAGAAATGGTAAACGCCCTTGTCGCACAGAGAAAACCCGTCAGCTACTGCAATATTTTTTCGCCTTACGGCCACGATGCTTTTTTGCTCGAACCCGAAACTCTCGGCAGCCTGATTAGCGGATTTCTTTCGACAACTATTGAAAAACCTAAATTTGACAGGCCCGCTGCGGTTTCGAGCATAAAGGGTATTGACAGGGCGATAAGACTTCGTGTTGATTATGAACTTATCGAATCGCTCATCGAGCGAAACAGCAGGGTACTTGATGTCGGATGCGGCGACGGACAATTGCTTTTAAATCTCCAGTACGACAAAAATATTATCGCTGAGGGCATCGAGGTTGACCAGGAGCTGGTTTTGAAGTGCGTAAACAACGGCCTTGATATTATTCACAGGGATATCGAGCGAGGCCTTAAACATTATCCGGACGGCAGTTTTGATTATGCCGTACTTTCGCAGACCTTGCAGACCCTCAAGAATCCGCATCTGGTTTTTGCCGAGCTTTTAAGGGTTGCGTCAAAGGTTATCGTTAGTTTCCCAAATTTTGCGTACTGGCGGTGCAGGGCAGGTCTGTTCTTCGGCGGCCAGGCTCCTCGCACAAAACAACTGCCTTTCGAATGGTACGACACGCCGAATATCCATGTTATATCGCTCAAGGATTTTGAGAAGTTCTGCGACGAAATTGGCGCAAAAGTGGAAGCAAAGATTCCCCTTATCGGTAATCGCCGAAGTCCGGTAAAATTCGCTCCGAACCTCTTCGCCGAGCAGGCGATTTATCTGACAAGCCGAAAATAAAAAGGTTTAACCATCGAGATATTCGTTGCCGACTTTTCTTGCCCGCAGGGGCTTGTCAATATCAATGCTGAGATTAATGCCTGTCTCAACGAGAATATTCCAACCCGCGGCAAGATATATATAATTGTCGAGTTCACCGATATCCGGCACTATAATAGTGGGAAAAATGGTTTGTTCGTCGCTAACGGCAAAAACCTTTAACCCGACTCCATCAACAAGCGTCTGTTTTATCTTTTCCAGTTCGCTTTTGAACGGATCAATTAGAATGACAACATCGTCTTTGTTCATTGCCTCTTCCACACCATGAACGGCATACGTGCCTTCCAGGTAATCGCTTTTATTGCGGAGAATTTCGCTTGCTTTTAACGTTAATTCCTCCGCGACCCCATCATTTTTGCCGGCAAAATAAATCGTTCCAGCGGATGCTATTGCGTTTGTGATTTTTTCATCTATCGGCATTGTCAAAGTAGCGCCGAAAGCATCGGCAAGCTGCGGTAGTTTTTTAGCAAGAGATTTCCCTGCGATTGCCGACAGCAGCGACTGATAAAAGAGTGTTTGTTCCGCGACGCTTTTTGTGGCGGCCACAGCCTGCTCTTTTCCGCAGCTTAAAATAAAGGTCTGCTTCGCCAGCGATTCGAGTTTGGTATTTTTATTTGCGGTAAGCGCAAAGAGATTTTTGTGATTGACATTATTAAGTCTCTCGAACAGGCGGATAACTTCTTTTGTTTGTCCGCTGTTGGATGTGCCGAAAACGACAAAATCCGAAAGGTCATAACAGCACGCCTGCATGCCGCCTTCCGTCGCGAGATTAAGATTGATACCGGCTCTTCTTGCGCAGTACATCGCGTTTTTGGCCGGGAAAATTCTGCTTGAACCTTCGCCGGTTAAAAATAGTTTTCCCTTTTGCTTGATTGCATCAATGGCTTTTTCGCAGTTTTTAAGTTCAAAATTCCTCAGAATGTTTGGCGTCTGCATCATTTCTCCGACAAGAGCGAATCGCGAGTATCTATTATCCGTATTCATTTTTCTCTCTGTTATATCTTTTTCGTAAAGACGCAGAAGAAGATTATACCTGTTTTTTATGGCAAAATCTGCAATACTATTTTACGGAGATAAACCCGCTGAATAGTATTTATAAGTGCTGATAAAAACTGGACTTAAGCTTTTTTTACCTTTTTCATCAGTTGTTCCAGTCTTATTCTTAACTCACCCAGTTCTTTTGACTTGAAGGAGCTTTTTGTTACTTCGAGTATTTTGATTGTTTCAGCCAGGCCTTCCGTAAGTTCACTAAGTTTTGGGCAGTTCAGAAGGTTACAGACTGCCGATTCTTTTTGGCCGTCTGTCAGTATCCCGGTAAGATTTTTTACATCCGTAAATGCCGCGCTTATATTGCCTAAGGTAAGGTCGAGAAAGCCCCTGACGGATGCGGAGAATGTTTTTTGATTTCTTTTCTTCAGGATTTCTTCTATATCCTGCATTTGAGTCTGCCACTGTCGCAGTCTTTGTTTTGTGTCTGAGACAGCCTGAAAGAGATTTTTTTGTTTAATTGCCTCAGCGACATTTTTCTTCAGTTCTTCAAAATCTATTGGTTTTACCATATATGCCGCGACCGGCAGTTGAATGGCTTCGATAGCCGATTTTTGTGATGGATAGGCAGTTACGAGTATGGCGGGGACGCCTTTTGCCAATCTTGTTAGTTCTTTAATCAGTTCGAGGTCCGGATTGCCGGGCATTTTTATATCAGCGATTAGCAGGTCATAGGAGTTTTCTTTTAATTTTTCTATGGCGGCGTGAGCATCCGGAACACAGTCGCACTGGTAGCCTTCCCGCCGAAGCAGTTCGCCGGTGGAGTCGCAGAAAGTCTGCTCATCATCAGCAAGTAAAATTCTTCCGGGTTCTGTCATAAACAACATCCTTTCGGAGGTTTAACTGTCGGAATGATATTTTATACCGGCATTACGATAATTTCAAGATAACTTTACAGTGTTTGGTCCTGGCACTACTCGTAATGCAAAGCCCCAATCGGGTCCATTCGTGAAGCTTTCCATGCCGGATAAAAACCGAAAATGAGCCCTACGCTTACCGAGACAGTAAATGCTGCGATTACAGCAGGCAGAGACGGCATAGTTTTCCATCTCAGAAAAAATGTGACAGCCAGCGAAGCGCCGTGGCCCAGCAGGATGCCTGCGCAGCCGCCGAGAAGGCTAAGAATCGTCGCTTCAATCAGGAATTGACGAAGGATGTCTTTGGAACGTGCGCCCACAGCCATTCTTACGCCGATTTCCCTTGTCCGCTCTGTTACCGAAGCCAGCATAATGTTCATAATACCGACTCCGCCGACCAGAAGCGAGATGAGCGCCACGCAAAGCAGCAGATGTGTCATCAGTATTTGTGTCGAGGCGAGAGTCTTGGAGATTTCGCCTAAGTCGCGGATTCTGAAATCGTCAGGTTCGCCGTCCAAAAGGTGGTGCCGCTGGCGAAGAAGACTGGTGATTTCACGAATGGCCAGCGTTTTTTCCTGCGGCGAGTTGGCGGATACAAAGATGTCGTCGAGGTCGCAGAACCGTGCCATCTGGGGATAATCGGCCATTTGCGCAGCGGACTGCTGTGGATAAAACTGCATCTGCTGGTTGGGGTAAAGGCGATTGAGACTGTTAACCTGTGAGTCAGACGACGAAGATGTGCTGGTGGGCTCGGCCTGTCTTAAACCTGAAAGCCGGAACTTTGCCGTTGTCCACGGCGTAATGACATAATCGTCCTGGTCTCTGCCCATCATATTAACACCCTTTGGGCTGAGAACGCCGATGACTTTCATCTGAATATTTTTGACGCGAATTTCTTTGCCGATAGGCGAGGCGCCCTGGAAAAGTTCTCGTACGATTGTCTGGCCGATAAGGCACACACGGGCGCCGCTGATTACATCGTTATCTGTAAAGGGCTGGCCCTCTGTCAAATTTGCCCAGTCACGAATTTCGAGAAACGCGGGTGTTGTGCCCAGTACGGTCCTTGGAGACCAGTTGCGATTGCCATAGGCGATTTGTGCGTGGCAGTCAACGCTGGGAGCGGCATAGCGAATCGCGGAACACTCGCTGAGCATAACTTCGCAGTCGGCAGGTGTGAGGGTAACCTTGCCGCCTCTGCCGGTGCTGACGCCGGCTTTGACGGTAGCGCTGGGGTCAATCTGCAGAACAGAGGCGCCAACCGACGCAATTGTTTTCTGTATCTCGTAGGATGTTCCCTGGCCAATCTCAATTACCGCGATGACGGCCGCGACGCCTATGACGATTCCCAAACAAGTCAGGATTGAGCGCATTATGTGACGACGCAACGCACGCAGCGCTATTTGCAGCATATGATATAACGAGTGCATTATCGGTTCTTTTCCTTCGTCCCCGGACACTTGTCCTGTTTGAACATTATTAATAATTCAATACAATATTATATCAAATAATGCTTTGCGTTTCAATGATTCCACGAAGGGTAAAAGTTTGGGTTGGCTATTTAAGTTTAGTGTTAAGAAGGAGTTATGAGTGGGTAATAGGTTTAGTATTTTTGAATGTTTTCAAGTAGTTTTTCCAGTTTCGCTCTTATTTCGGCCAATTGTTTGGATTTAAACAGTTCTCTGCTCTTTTTTAGAGAAGATACAGCCTGCTGGATGCCGTCGGTAAGGTCGGATAGTTTTGGGCAGTACATAATCTGGCAGACCTGTGTTTGGGGGTTCAGGTCGTCAATCAGGCTTGCAACTAATCGGATATTATTGAAAGTCTCATCGATTTTTGCGGTGGTAATTTCAAGAAAGCCTTTTAGTGCGGCATCGAATGCATTATGTTTACCCTGTTGGAGAGAAAGCTCGATGTTTTCCAGTTCGCCAATCCAGTTTAGAAGATTATTTTTAGTTCTGGATACGGTTTTATAAAGCATACTGAGTTTCACGGCCGATTTGGTTTTTTGCAGCAGTTCTGAAAAATCGAGAGGCTTGAGTATATAAGCGACAACAGGCAGCCGAACAGCCGCTATGGCAGTCTGCTGAGAAGGGTAGCCTGTTATGAGGATAACGCTTATAGCTGGATTTTCAGATGCGACCTTTTGAATAAGCTCAAGGTTTGAGTTGCCGGGCATTTTTATATCAGCGATTAGCAAATCGTAAGATGTCTTTGAAAGTTTTTCGAGTGCCTGCTGCGAATTTTCAGCGCAGTCGCAGAGGAAGCCTTCATTCCGCAGCAGTTCTGATGTTGCGGCAAGAAAAGTTTGTTCATCGTCCGCGAGCAGAATACTTCCGGATATATTATCAAGTTTTTGGTTCATTGGTTAGAGGTATTGAAATATTAAATGTAGTTCCTTTAGGCTGACGGTTCTCAAAGTATATTTTCCCTTCCATCGCATTAACAATGTCTTTTGTTATAGCCAATCCCAGTCCCAGTCCGCTTTTTGGGCCGCCGGAGCCGGTCGTAAAGAAAGGCTCGAAGATTTTGTCCCGGATTGTTTCATCTATGCCGGTTCCTTCATCACTTACTTGTATGTTAAGTTTTGAATTTTCTATAAAGACGATTATTTTAACTTTGCCCTGAGGCGGAGAGGCCTGTATGGCGTTTAAAAGGATATTATAAATCACCTGTCTAAAAAGCGCTTCTGATAATACTACAGTTACGTTATCCGGACAATCGATTTCGATATGCACCTGTTTTTCCTGACCGGCGATTTTTAAAAGCTCGCTGATATCTCTCAATACCTCACAAACCCTAAATTTATCTGCCGCACGCATACCCGGCCTGTAAAGGTCGAACATCTGTTTTACGATTTGCGAGACCCGGTCGATTTCCTTTTCGATTCTGCCGACGTATTCGAAGTATTTATGATTTGATGGGACGGCATCTTTTATAAGCAGAAACGAATTTTTAATTCCCGCCATCGGGTTGTTGATTTCATGGGCGATTTGTGCCGCCAGTTTACCTGCCGTGGCCAGCTTTTCAGTCTCCTGCAGGATTTTCTGGATACGGTCTCTTTCTTCAATTGTCCTTAAAAGCTGAGTGTTTGCCTGCTGCAGGGCTGCGGTACGCTGAACGACTCTTTGTTCAAGTTCAAGATGGGCTTTTTTCAGTTCTTCTTCAGCCTGCTTGCGCTCTGTGATATCCAATGCGGCAAAAATAATTCCACGTGACACGTCCTGCCTGTCTAATGCCGCTCCCGTGAGGAGTATATTCAGGACTTTGCCGTCTTTGCGTTGCCAGTTAACCTCTAATTCAGACCTGCCAGTTTCTTTTAATTCTCTGTAATATTGATTGCCGACGAGGTTATATCCCTCATCGTTCTCATAAAATATGCGACTGTCACTTCCAACAACTTCTTCTTTTTGGCGTCCGAGAAGCTGCAAGAGATAATCATTTACCCATTGTATTTTTCTGTCAGAGGCAAAGCCTAACCCGACAGGCACTGCGGTAGCAACACTCTTGAATGTGTTTTCACTGTTTTTCAGTTCTTCTTCGGCCTTGAGCCTGTCGGTGATATCCTGACCGGTAGAAAGAATCGCTGTTGTCTTGCCATTTGAATCTTTTAGTGTTTTATCAAACCATTCGATATATCGAAGCTGGCCGTTTTTGGTTACAATGGGATTAACATTGCCTTTTATAGAGGAATTGGTTATAGCTGTCGCAAAGAGTTTTTTAATTTTTCCCCTATCTTGTTCCGGCAGAAAAGTATCAAACCAGTTTTTCCCCTTTACCTCATCGAGCTGGTAGCCTGATAATTTTTCGAAATACGGATTAAACATTACAATATTCGCATCTGTGTCCAGTACCAGAACAACGGTTTGAGCGGTCTCGATTAGTTTTTCCGCAAAATCTCTTTGGTCCCTTAATTCTTTTTTGATTTCCAGCCGTTTTATCGCACTTGCCATGTCATTTGCGGCTGTGTGGAGAAATTCGATTTCAGATTCTGTCCATTGGCGGATTTCCGTGCAGTTATCAAAACTCATAAAACCGCCTAACTGGTTATCTATTAGTACAGGAACAATGAGCAATGCTTTTACCTGTATTGATTCCCAGAAGTCAAGCTGTTCTGACGGAAAGTTTTTCGTACTGAGACATATGTGTCCACCGGTTGACAGAATCTTTTGCCACTCTGGGAAAATTTTTCCGAAAAAGCGTTTTTCTGTCAACTCGCTCGGCACAGGCTGGATTTTTTCATTGCGGCACCATTGCGTTTTTCGTCTTAAGGGTATACCGAGATTTTTATCAGGGACTTTTAAGAATATATGTACTCTGTCAGCATCGGATGCAGGACCTAAGGCGGCAAGAAATTCATCATATTTTATTTCTGACATTGAATGCAAAAGTATGCCGGCAGCCTTATCAAGAGCTTCAAGGTAACGTTTGTGTTTTTGCAATTCCTTGTGTGATTTTCGTACCTCAAGCCACCTTCTGAGCGAATAAACAGCTAACGCCGCTGCGAGAAATGCTGTGGCAAGCAGAAATTCATCAAAAGTTCGGTGTTTTCCGGATAAAGACTGATAAAATCTGTCAAATAGCCCCAAAAGATTTATGGTTGCAAATAAAACCATCGTGACAAAAATTAAAACTATAAATTCTATCGTGGCTTTGCTTTTCAGTAACAGGCGTTTGGTTTTTTTCGCTTCCATGCCTTTTGAAATCTCTCGATATCCGATTTATTTTTAAATAGTCGAGGCAAATAGCCCCAATAATACCTTATTGGTTTACCTATTTTATCTAGGGTTGTCGAGTCTTTTTCAGGGAGTGCCAATCTGTTCAAAGAAAGCTTTTTGCCGTTTAACCTACGTACCAAACAAAATACTTTTTATCTTTCTTGCTGTCAACAAGCAAACGGAATTTTTTTTAATCAGAGTTTATGAGTATCGGTCGAAAAATATAGCGTATAAAAAAAGCCCCCGTTTATGACGGAGGCTTTTTACATTTTCTTTTATTGATATTAGTGAACCAAATGTCCACTTGTGTCATATATAACCGAGGGTGTTGTGCTTATGTTGCCCAGGTGATCCATAGCCCAGATTCTGTAAGCAGCGTAGCCGCAGGCGCCAAGTGATTGTGTGGTGTAAGTGGTTCCCTCTTGCCAATCGCTGCTTAAGCCGGAGTCAGTAACACACTCAAAGTAATAATAAACCGGCAGACTTGTATCTGTAACTGCAGAAGCCGTCATAGTGTGATGGTAAAAGGTTCCGCTTTTGTAGCAGGAAGGCACGACGGACCATAGAACTGGGTCTGGCGACGGCGGAGTAGTATCAGTAGGCGGCGGCACTATTATCGATCCCGACGTGGTAGCTGAAGCTGGTATCGAAAAATCGGTTTGATTGGGAGGGGACGCGTTATCTCGAGCCTTTACTCTATAGGTGTACAAAGTATTTGCATCGAGGCCGGTGGCTAAATAATTCGGCTCGCTCTGCCAGCCGCTGTTGGGTGCACCATTATGATCGCTAACTTTCTCAAAATAGTATTCAACAACACCGGAATCGCTTGCAGTTGTCGCAATCATATGGATAGAATGCGCTGATGCCGGATAAGGCTCTGTTGCCCATGTCATCGGATTTGGTGTCGGCGCAGTTATATCTTCTAACGTGCCGGGAGTTGCATAGCCAATATCACTCCAGCCGGTTTCGTTGTCGTGAAGGTCTCTGGCCTTAACTTGATAGCCGTATTGTACGGCGGAAAGACCGGTGTCGGTATATAACAAATTCGAAGTCCAGCCGCTGTCATGACCGCCTGGGCCGGATACGCACTTGAAGTAATATTCGACTTTTGAACCAGACGACTTGTCCATTGCTTTGGATGCCGTCATTGTAATTTGAGTCGTTCCTGACGAATGTGGTTTTTTGGCCCATGTCATCGGGTCGGGTTTTGGCGGGGTTTTTTCAGTATGTCCGTAATTTGCTGCAAAGATGGCAAAATCCTCGAAGTCTACTTTGCCGTCTTCATTAAGGTCTGTGCCATCACACCAGTAGGGGAATGTACAGTTGTCATCCAGCCAGTAGAGCATAAACAGGGCAAGGTCACTGATGTCTACACCGCCATCAGAGTTGAGATCGCCGAGCAAATCAGTGGCCAGCGTGTAATGATAGCCCACATCGACATTGGAGGCAGGAATGTCAATAACATGGTCGGTTCTGGTGGTGTGTTTATACATACCATTGCTGATAGCCGAACCTAAACCTGCATCGACACATTGGCTGTCGGTAGTCTGGCATGGGTCGCCGGTAATAGTTTGACTGAGATAGTAATCGCCAAAATAACCTGCTGCAAAAATTGGGTTTGTGTCGAAATTATTAGAGCCCCAGTCGAGTATACAGCCGTTATTGGCGTCAACAAATACATCTGCAGAGCCATCCTGTACGTCGCTGTAGGATACCGCTACCTCGGCCTTGAGTTTCTTGGCAGCATCAAAATTGCTGCCGACAGATATTTCCTGACCATGTTTGGCATTGTTGTTCCAGAGTATGCTGTTGATGATTTTTGTATAAGCTTCATAGGCACAGCTCAAACCGCCGCCGTAGCCTAAAATAGAATTACCATCTGCAACAGTGTTGCTCACAACGGTGCAGTTTGCAAGCGTAAGCTGTACGTCCCAGTTGGCCGATATACCGCCGCCGTCGCGCTTGGCAGAGTTATATATAACCAGGCAATTGTGCATATTTGGTTCAGACACTCCGCCAAGATAAATACCGCCGCCGGACGTATTAGCCGTATTACGCATAAGCTGGCAGTCTTTAATCAGTGCCGGTCCGTCGAAGGAATAGATACCGCCGCCTTCGCCTACATTGGGGTCGCTCGGGACGGAAGTTTGATTATTGTTAATTTGGCAGTCTGAAATTACAGCTTTCGGCGAAGAAATCGCGAATATACCTCCGCCGCGAAGAGCTGTATTTCCGGAGATGTTGCAGTCTGCGATTTCAATGGTATTGGAGTCGGTTATATAGATAGCGCCGCCGTCTTTAATTGCGGTGTTGCCGGTCATATTCGTATTGCGTATTTTGCCGTTGCAGCTTTTTGCTATATAGAATACTCCTGCGATGCCGTTCGAGTCATTGCCGCCGAAGTTGCAGTTATCGACTTCAAGTTCACAGGCCGTATTGCATATAATAGCGCCTGCAAATTTCTGTGCGAAGTTGTTCGAGAAATCGCAGCCGTTAAGAGTTGCCCTGCAGAGGTTGCCGTAGAAGATTGCGCCCGCAGAATCCGCCGCAGTATTTTTGTTAAAACTGCAGCCTGTAAATGTCGGCGAACTTTCACTGCCGCAATAAGCGCCGCCGCCGCTTATATTTGCTTTGCAATTGGCGATATTGCAGTCTTCGAATGCAGGACTGCTTTCGCTGTCGACATAGATACCGCCGCCGTTTGCTGCGGAGCAGTTTTTAATGTCAACATTTACAAATTCAGGATTGCTTGTGCCGCTTATATAGATAGCGCCGCCGTCAGCATTCAAAACAGTGCAATCGTTAATATCGATATTAACGATAAGAGGCGAACTGTTTGAATCAATGAATATAGCGCCTCCCTGGACATTATTGCCGCCGCCATTAATAATTCTAAAGCCGTTTAGTACAGTATTTCGGTCTTCACTGCCGGAAAAGATAAATCCGCCGGTAATGCCGCCGCAGTCAACAACAACTTTTTGGACGATGTTCGAGTCGTCCGGATTGACGCCGTATATTTTAATCTGTTTGCCGCGGACACTGATATCGCCATCGTATGTTCCGGCTGCCACTACGAGTATGTCGCCGTTTTCTGCCGCTTCAACGGCATTTCTCAGGGCAGCGCCGCCGCCCGAAATGGAAATTGTACGTTTCGACTTGAAGCGGACAAAATACGTAACGTTTGAATTGACGGTGAACGTAAACAAACTGTTACTGGAGAGTTTTGTATCTGTTTCATCGTACCAGCCTTTTATAAAGTAATCTGTATTTGGTACAGCTGTGAAGGCCGGTATCATACCCGCATAAAATCTGTAAATATAAGTTGCAGTAGTCGGGTCATAAGAAATAAGGTTATTTGGGTCGACAGTGATTTTGCCATGAATACCCGGATCGTTGGCGTCCGAGATAATTTTTACGGTTATGTCATACTTCGACACAGCATAAGAGTAATGGAATCCCATATCGACTATACCGGCATCATATACGCCGTCTATTCGAGTTGTGTAAGTATCGAGCATAAGTGCCGCAGCGGTAGTACTTCCTGCATCAATGCACTTGCTGTCCTTTGCTTGGTCTGTTGCGATGTGGCTTAAGTAGTAGCCGAGCACAAAATTCGGGTCCTCGGAAATATTAGTGCTGCCTGCGACAGTCCATACATCGTTTATGTCCTGCTCAAGGCCGGTTATTGTGCATATTGGGTCATCAACGTAAATCGGCACAGACGAAGTAAGCAGAGCGATTGCAGCGCCGAGGTTTACTCTCGGTTTTGTAATCGTAACCTTTGTATCTGTTATAGAATCGCCGGTTATTTTCAGAAGCGTTCTGACCTGAGAGGGCGTCAGATAGCCTCCTTGTGTTTGTTTTGCTGCACTTTGCAGGGCTGCTACAACGCCTGCTGCGTAAGGACAAGCTGCCGAGGTGCCGTTAAAGTACGGATAATAATCGCCGGTGCTGTAACCGCTGGTCCCGACAATATCGGTTGTATAGGCGTTCTCTGAAGGAGCTAATATGTCTAATATACTTGCGGTATTTGAATAACAGGTGACCTGGTCGGGCTGTGTTAAAACACCACAGGCTTGAGAAGTGAAAACAGCGTCATACACGGCGCCTACGCTGATAACGTTTGACATTGCTGCAGGCCACGAAACGCCCTGACCCGCAAAACCGTCATTGCCGGCAGCAGCAAGAATTGTTATTCCTGCATTAACAGCGGTCTGTGCCGTTAGGGTGTGAGCCGGCGAGTATGCATCCGCTACTGCTCTGTCGTTTATCGGATAACCATATATTGCCCAACTGTTGCTTATTACCATTATAGGATTGGCAGGATTATCATTTCGATGTGTTATGCACCAGTCCCATGCGGCCAGAGTAGCGTCATTGGTAAAGTAACTTGCATTATCCGGACTTGCTTTGAGGGCGTAGATTTTTGCATTATATGCGACGCCGCCGATATAATCTCCGACCGTACCGAGCGAGCCGGCAACAATACCTGCACAGCAGGTACCATGAGCTACGCCAACCGGCATCGGATCGGCATCGTTGTTGCCGGTATCGTAGCCGCCGATGACCTTACTATTCGGGAATCCTCCTCCGCCAAGTTTTGGATGGGTATAGTCAACGCCTGTATCAACTATGGCGACAGAAACTCCCTGACCGTTAAAAATTCCCCTGGTATTCAGGGCGTTCATCAACGGAATACCCTGAGCCAGCATTGGATAAACGGTTCTTACCGGCTCGATATGGGCTACCAGTGAATTAGCCAGAAGTTTGTTCAGGCCGGCGGTTGTTACGGTTCCGCTGAAAGCCGCTGTGTTTACAAGCTGATGTCTCAATGTAAATTCGTTTGCATTAAGCGTTGAAAGCACCTGGGCCTGACGTATTGATATTTCGCTTCGCAGTGCGTTTACCGAAGCGGACGAAGACCAGTTGGTCATCTGTCTCATTTCTGAAGGTTCGGCAAGGCTTACGATAACTTTGGCCGACCCTGAAGAGTTAATTGTGTTATAGATTGTTTGTCCATCGACGAGAGTGGTGCCGGAACCCGAACCAGAGCCGCTGCCTGATTCAAGTTTAAGCGAATTAAAGTCTACTCCACACCTCAGGTCAATATCGCTGTATGAGATATTAATGCTCGCAGGCATATCGGTAAACGGTCCGCCGCTGCTTAAAGCGATTTGCGAACCGTTAACACTGCTGTTGTCCCAGAATATGGTGTCTTTTACAGTCGTATGGCTTTCATAAGAGCCGAACAGACCGCCGCCGGCGCTGTCGGGGCCGGTTACAATATTTTCTGCGATAGTACAGTTCTGAATATTTGGCTCTGCGAAATATGTTGAAGCGATACCTCCGCCGGAGTCAGTCGCTCTGTTGCGGGCAATCAGGCAGTTCTTTAACATTGGTTTTGTAGTGAGCATCGTATCGCCGTCTATGCAGATGCCGCCTCCTGTTAGTTTCGCGGAGTTTTCAAGTATCATAGTATCGTCGAGGTGAATCAGCGACGAAAGTGCATATATGCCGCCGCCCGAACCGTACAACGGGTAAATCGAATTCTGATCCACACCTGACATAGTACCGGCAGTATTGCCTTTTATGCGTGTTTTTTCTATATCAGCGATACTGTCCAGTGTCAGGATGCCGCCGCCGGAATATGAGTTGTTATTTATTATATTGCTGTCTTTTACATAAAGAGTGGAGCTAAGACTGTAGATACCGGCGCCGATTGGGGCTGAATTCTGGGTGACGTTGCAGTCGTTGACTTCGGAAAAAGAGGTATACCACAGACTTAATCCGCCGCCGCCGCTGAAATCATTGTCGTCTGAAGTTGTTGTTTCACCATAGTTTGTAGCTCTTGTTTCGTTACCCTGTATAAGACAATTTGAAAAGTTAGTACTGGAAAAGTTATCGCAAAATACACCGGCGCCGAAACTTGGAAGATGGAAATTCTTCCTCGGATGCTGCATAACGCCGGTTTTGCTTAAACCGCCCAATCCGCTGATGCTGCCTTCTGTTGTACTGTCGATAACTGTGCAGTTGATAAATTTAGCGTTGCAGTTTCTGCCGACATAGACGCCGCCGCCTTCAGCACTGTTATTATCTATTACATCGCCCTGATGTGAAGCCGTTTCTGTAGTAAGGCCGCCGTATCCGCCAGCTAAACCTGTTGCAGAATTGCCGCCGTTTCCGCCGTGTCCGCCTTTTGCATGGCAGTTTCTAATAGTGCAGTTTTCAAAGGTTGGATTTGAACCGTCCCAACAGGCTATTCCTGCACCGTATGCTTTACCGCCGGTGCCGCCTTGTCCGCCTGCTCCGCCGGGGTCGTCAGAAGTGTAATTATAGCCATTTCCGGCATTGCCGCCGTTTCCACCGACAGTGCAGCAGTCTTCGATAATACAGTTTTCGATAACAGGACTGCCGCTGCTAATTAATATGCCTGTGCCGTAAGCGTCTCCGGCACTGCCGCCGTAACTACCGAGAGGCGAGCACGGGTCTCCATCAAAGCCATTTCCGCCATTGCCGCCTCTGGCGTACGCATTGCGTATAATACAATTCAAAATCTTGTGGTTGCCGCCGCTAATTATTAGTGCGTTACCCCTGCCGAAACCGCCGTTCCCTCCTCGAACGCCGGCCCTTTTGCTATTCAAACCGCTTACGACGCTGTACCGCGTATTAGCTATAGTCAACCCGTTTAGCACGCAGACGCCTGAAGTTGTTGAGATATTAATGCCACCGAATACTTCGCCGGAGCCATCTATTACTACATTTTCGGGATGTTCAGGGTCGCCGACAATAGTGAGGACTTTATTAACCGTAATTCCTGATGCGGTATAAGTACCGGGATGAATTTGTATCGTATCGCCGTTATGAACTGAAGGCAGATTTATTGTATTCTGAATGCCGTTTACATCTCCGAAGACGTGGAACAGTCTATTGGTGCTGGTTTCAAATTGCACAATAACAGTTTTGTTGGCATTCATTACAATGCTGTTTGTAGGGGTATTCCATCCGCCTATACTAACGCCATTTACCCACCACGAGTTGACTCTGTAGCCGTCGCGGGGTGTTGCTGTAAGCTGAGCGGTTGTATTTTTGGGATAATAGTCGCCGTGTTTGGGACTAACCGTACCGCGTTCAGGAGAATTTGGGTCAGCCTTGGCAATGAGCAAATATTCCTGATACTTGAACTCAACGACTATAGTAGTGTTGGCGTCGATGAGAGTTGTGTACGTGGTGTTTGGCCCGGGAATAACGGTATAAGTATTAGAATTGTTGATGTCAAAAATTGCCGTATTGCCCTTAATCCACTGTTTTACCACATAGCCTGAATTCGGAACGGCCGTTAAAGTAACATTGACATCTTTGGGAACAAAATGGGCTCGCGAGTCGTTCGGGTCAGAATACAAGCCGGAAAGAAAGTTGAGTGAACCGTTGCCGCCGACGACATAACTGATGACTTTATACGTGTCTATTGAACAGAATTTTACAATTACCGTTTTATTGACGTTCATTGTAACAACATGCACATCGTTCGGCCCCGCAGTAACAGTGCAGGGGTCGGATGTGGCGGTATTTGCGTCAATCCACTGAAGTATCCTGTAGCCGCTATTGGGCGTTGCATGGATAAGCCTTTCGGAGAATTGATTGCAATCGTTGCCGGGAGCAGGAATATTCGGGTCTATTGTGCCGGTTCCGCCGGGAGTAACTCCGGTAATTAATTTGCAGTTCACAACTGAAGCGCCGCTGGGATAATGAAAACCCATATCCACTGTGCCAGCATCCGAGTAATTATTGGTTTTGGTGGTAGGTATAGTGCCTGAGAAAACACTACTAACATCCCCTATACCTCCATCGACGCAGGCGCTGTTATTGAGCTGGCCGGCTAAAATCTGACTTAAATAATAATTGCCTAAAGGACCTGTTCTGAATAATGGGTCGGTACTTATGTTTCCTGTTCCGCTGTGGCCGGTCTGAATGCAGGAATACGTTACCGTTACGCCTAAACCGTAGATATCATCGCCGTTGTTCCACAAAATCGAGTTTGTTATTACAGGATATGCACCATCGTTGTAAACGCCGCCATAAGTTTTGCTGCCTGTGTTGTTGGCGATTGTGCAGTTTATGATTTCAGGCGTAGTCGAATCATAGCAGTCTATAGCACCGCCATAACCGCTGGTTGATTTATTATTAGTTATAAGGCAGTTTTTTATTATTATTGGAGGGGTCGATTCGCCGCCGCACTCGATAGCGCCGCCGTCATAGATAGAAGTATTGCCGGTTATAGTACAGTTTATAATAACAGGCGAGGCGTTAAAGCAGTCTATTGCACCGCCATATGCCGCAGTGTTGTTTTTTATAACGCAGTTGTCGATTGTCGGCGAAGCCCCATCGCATTCGATAGCGCCGCCGTAGTATAGATTGCCTGCATTACCATTTATGATTGTAAAGCCATAAACAGTAGAAGCGACCGTTTCGCCATTATGAAAATAGAAAGCCCTTCTGTTTGCGCCCGAACAGTTAAGAATACAAAGTTGCGGATTGCCGCTGGCGCTTCTTACGGTAACATTTTTCCCTTTGAAGTCTATGTTATAGAATCCTGCTGCGGTGTAGTTGTTGTTGTCAACAACAATGATTGTATCGCCCGAACTGGCATTGTTGATTGCAGCCTGAATGTTCGGGTCGTTCGGGGTGCCGCCGGAAGGAACGTACCGGAAAGCTGCTGTTGCGATATTGGTTAAAAGAAATGTTAAGACGAGACTGAAAATAATTTTCTTATTCATGATAAATTTGCTCCATCCTGACAAACTTACGCAGGTTTCGTATTTTTTTATTCTGGTCATGTTAGTTTCCCAAAAAAGTTTACACTTTAAGCGCAATATCTTTCCCTATCAGTATCAGGCTGAGTCGCTTTAAAATAGTCTGGTTCGAAAACTCCGCGGCAGCCACAAACCGGCTATCCTTTTTGCCGGAAAAAGCAGCAGAGTGTACCTCTTCCATGAGCCCCAAACAGTCAAAGAATTCTATCAAACTTTTCGTCCTTTTGCAAGACAAAAACATCATTATAACTCTTTCAGCAAGCCTTTCTGGTAAAAGAACTTCCGTTATTTATTGACAGTTGCCGAAACTGTCTGTAATTTAGCTTACACTTTCTGCGATATCGGTATGTTATATCGGCTTAATTTTTCTGTGATATAACTTGTTCGTTTTATTGACTTTAATGGAATTTGGTATGATTAAAATTAACGAAAATTATCTTAAATTGCAGTCGGGTTATCTTTTTCCGGAAATCTCGCGCAGAGTCAAAAAATTTTCAGAAAAAAAATCTGATGCGAGGATTATCAGACTTGGAATTGGAGATGTAACAGAGCCACTACCGCCCGCAATTGTCGAAGCGATGCACAATGCGGTATCGCAGATGGGCAGCAGGGACGGATTTAAAGGTTACGGTCCCGACCAAGGCTATGATTTTCTGATTGAGGCGATAATAGCCAATGACTATAAATCCCGTGGTGTAAGTCTCGAAAACAGCGAGGTTTTTGTAAGCGATGGCGCAAAATGCGATACCGGAAATTTTCAGGAAGTTTTCGGAATTGATAATGTAATTGCCGTAACAGACCCCGTTTATCCTGTTTATGTCGATACCAACGTAATGGCCGGCAGAACCAGAAAAGCCGATAAAGCAGGGCGATTTACTGGGATTATTTATATGCCCTGCACGCCCGATAATAATTTTGTCCCGGAACTTCCCAAAGAAAAAGTTGATTTAATTTATCTCTGTTTTCCCAACACTCCTACGGGTGCTGTCGCTAAAAAAGAGCAGCTGAAAAAATGGGTCGATTACGCAAAAGACAATAAAGCGATAATTTTATTTGATGCCGCTTATGAGGCGTTTATATCCGATAATATTATTCCTCACTCAATTTACGAGATTGCCGGTGCCAAAGAAGTAGCGGTTGAATTTCGCAGTTTCAGCAAAACCGCAGGTTTTACAGGATTAAGATGCGCTTTTACTGTTGTGCCCAAAGAATTGAAAGCATGGACAAAAGACGGGCAAGCTGTCGATGTCAATCCGATTTGGCACAGGAGGCACTGCACAAAATTTAACGGCGCAAGTTACATTTCGCAGGCAGCGGCGGCGGCGGTTTATACTGAGCAGGGCAAAAAACAAGTTCGTAAAATTATCGAACTTTATATGTCAAACGCTGCACTTATTGTCAGTACACTTAAAAAACTCGGCTTCGAAGTTTACGGCGGCGTAAACGCTCCGTATGTCTGGCTCAAAACGAAAAACAAAATGACTTCGTGGGAATTTTTCGATTTATTACTCGAAAAAGTAAATGTCGTCTGCACGCCGGGCAGCGGCTTCGGTGTGGCGGGCGAGGGGTTTGTAAGACTAAGCGCGTTCGGCAATCCTGCAAACGTGGCAGAAGCGATGGAACGCTTCAAAAAACTTTAAGGAAGAATAATGTCCGGTGAGATAACAGCTTATATCGGCCTTGGCAGCAATCTCGGCAATAAACAAAAAAATATAACCAAAGCCATCGATGCTATTGCCTCCGTCAAAGGTATAAAACTTTTCCGCACAAGCAGTGTAATAGAAACAAAACCGCTTGCTGACAAGAAGCAGCCAAATTATCTCAACAGCGTTGCCCAGATTAAGACAACTTTAAAAGCCGTCAAACTTCTGAAGGTTCTAAAAAAAATTGAAGCCTCGCTGGGCAGAAAAATATCTAAGGAGAAATGGTCGAGCAGAACAATCGACCTTGATATACTGCTGTTCGGCAATAAAATCGTTCGCAAGAAAGACTTATGTTTACCGCACAGACAGATGCATTTGAGGTCATTTGTGCTCAAAGGCCTTTGCGAACTCGACGGCCAACTCATTCATCCGGTGCTTAACGAAAATGTCTCTGTTCTTTACAGCAGGCTCAGCGGAAAAGATTTTTATTTTGACGAAAACCGTCCGCAGCTTGTTTCTATTGCAGGCGTAATCGGAGCAGGCAAGACCACGCTCGCCGAAGGATTAAGAGATACATTCGGCTTTAGACTGATAAAAGAATCTTATGATACTAATCCGTTTTTGCCGAAAGTTTACGCCGGCCAAAAATCTCTTGCCCTCGACAGCCAGTTGTTTTTTCTGCTAAGCCAGTGCGAACAATTAAGACCTGAAAATTTTTCGCCCGACGGTATCGCGGTGAGCGATTATATAATGGATAAGGAAATGATTTACGCCCGCATCTGGCTCGATTCGATGCAGTTTGAGATATACAGGAAAATCAACGCCGTGATGAGCAAAACGGTTGCCGACCCGGCGATTGCGGTATATCTTAAACTTTCGCCGCAAAAGGCTCTTGAGCGGATAAAAAAACGAAGCAGACCTTACGAGCTGGGAATCGATTTGAAATTCCTCGAAATTCTTTTTGCAGGCTATGAAAAGCTTTTTGAGACATTTAATCGTTGCCCTGTTATAACGATAGATGCCGATGCGGTCGATTTTCGGCACAAACAGGAAATTAAAGCAATCGCCGAAAAGATTAATTATTATCTCGGCAGGGATTAAGCAGATGGAAGTTGTTGAAACAATAGAACAAATAAGAAAGATTATTTCTAAAGCCAAATCGGCCGGCAAAAAAATCGGATTTGTGCCGACAATGGGTGCTCTGCACCAGGGCCATCTTTCGCTTATAGAAGCGGCAAAGAAGCAGTCCGATTTTGTGGTTGTGAGTATTTTTGTAAATCCCACGCAATTCGGCCCCGGCGAAGACATAGCTAAATATCCTCGTCCTTTCGATGCGGATACAGAAGCCTGTAAAAATTCAGGTGTTGATGTTGTTTTTGCTCCAACAGTTGAGCAGATGTATCCGGGAAAAAATATTACCTGGGTAAATGTCGAAAAGCTCAGCGAACCTTTGTGCGGCAAAAGCCGACCCGGCCATTTCAGGGGCGTCGCTACGGTTTGCGCGAAACTTTTTAATATTGTCCGGCCGGACTTTGCGTTTTTCGGCCAAAAGGACGCCCAGCAGGTAATTGTCATTCAGCGAATGGTTGCCGATTTGAATATGCCGCTGGAAATTGTTGTCTGCCCGACGATTCGTGAAAAAGACGGCCTTGCGATGAGCAGCAGAAATAAATATCTCAACACCGCACAGAGAAAAGACGCGGTCTTGCTGTATGCTGCCCTGCAGGAGGCCGAGTTATTTATCGCAGCAGGCGAGCATAAAAGCAGCCTGTTAAAAAGCCAGATGGAGAAAATTCTGAAAATCAGTAAGCAGATAAAAATTGAATATATCAGTATTGTCGATGCACGAACGCTTGAAGCGATTGACGAAATAAAAGGTAAAGTTCTGATTGCTCTTGCCGTAAAACTCGGCGCCGCAAGATTGATTGATAATATTGTGCTTGATGTTGAGTAATTCTTGATTAAAATATTACGTTTTAGACAATTCTTATTTTCTGGTGGTATGAAATGCTGATAAAGATATTAAAGAGCAAAATTCATCGGGCGAAGGTGACGGATTCGCTCATTGATTATCCCGGCAGCATAGGAATAGATTCTTCGCTGATGGACGCCTGCGGCATTGTGCCCTATGAATCGGTTCTTGTGGCCGATATTACCAATGGTGCCCGGCTTGAGACGTATGTTGTGCCGGAAAAAGCCGGCTCCGGAAGAATAGTGATACTCGGCGCCGCTGCGCAGCTTATGAAAAAGGGAGACATAATTATCATAATGAATTTTGCGTATCTTTCACCTGCCGAGGCAAAGGGCTTTAAGCCGAAGGTTGTCGTTATCGGCGAAAAGAACAGCATTAAAGAGATACTTTAAATGCATCCGGAACTTTTCAGGATTCCTTTTACCGACCTTACGGTAAAAAGTTATGGCATGATGATGGTCTGCGGTTTTATCGCAGCCATATTTATTATCCGCCGACTTTCTCGCAGTATGGGTCAGGAAAATACCGAGCAGATAACGGCTGCGGCATTATATTCGCTCATCGCCGGTGTTGCAGGCGCGAGATTGTTTTATGTCATTCATTACTGGGATCAGTTTCAGGGCAGGGGGATAGTTGAAATTTTTGCAGTCTGGAAAGGCGGCCTGGAACTGCTCGGCGGTGTGTTTCTTTCGATTTTCATTATTGTTATTTATCTGTGGGTACAAAAACTGCCCGTTAGACGATATCTCGATATCCTCGCGGTAGGTTTAATGATGGCTCTTGCCTTCGGCAGAATCGGTTGTCTTTTCAACGGCTGCTGTTTCGGCAAGCCAACGGCTTGTCCGATTGCGATTCGTTTTCCTTACGGTTCGCTGTCTTATCAGAGCCAGGTTCGGCCGGACTTTGCCAGAGACAGAATGAAGCCCTACTTCGATTTGCCCTCGGAATATTTCGGTTATATTAATAAAGCCGACGAATGGACCGCTGCTCCTCGGGCGGGAAAATACGATTATTATTTAAAACCGTTTGACAGATTAACCGCTCAGCAGAAACTTGAAGTAACTGGTGGCCCATATCGCTGCCTTGCGGTTTGGCCAACTCAGATTTTCGAATCAATTTCAGCTCTCATCGGCTGCATCCTGCTTTATCTTCATCGCGGAAAGGGAATCCGCCTGCAGAAAAATAGCGGAACACTTCCGCTTTTTTTCAGGCCTGGCGTTACATTCGCTCTGATGTTCATTCTTTACGGAATTATTCGTTTCTTTATCGAATTTTTGCGGGACGACAATCCGTTACAGGTTAACGAGCTTACTGTTTCGCAGAACCTGTGTATCGCAATGGTTGTCGCGGGCTTTTTGCTTATCTGGCTTTTTGCCAAAATGAAACCAGACCAATTTATCATCAATGAAAGTAAAAGAAATTAGATAGGGAATTATGTGGTAAGGCTGAAAGAAAGCAATGTTGTAACGTTCTTTCAAAAACGCAAATGGATTCTTATTTTATTATGCCTTGTTACTCCCGCCGGATTTTTATTTAAGTTTTACTCCGGCCCCGCCCATAAATGGTTTAACGACTACGGTGCAGGTTTGCTCTATGAGATTTTCTGGTGTCTGGTCGCGTTTTTCTTTCTGCCGCATCGGAAATATATAAGACCGATTGTTTTATGGGTTTTTATCATTACTTGCATACTGGAAACGCTTCAACTATGGCATCCATATTTTTTGCAGCAGATACGCGGTACGTTTTTAGGCGCCGCCCTCATAGGCACAACATTTGTCTGGTGGGATTTCCCCCACTATGTATTAGGCTGTCTGATAGGCGGTCTTCTGTTGTATGCAATCAGCAAATTTTCTTTTGAGTCCTAAGTGACTATTCTCTGTGCCATAAACTCTATAATGTATCTTTAGTTTTTTGGCAGATTTGCAAATATTATGCAATATATAGAAACGATTGAGCGTCTATATTTTTGAAAAACCATAAATGGCTGACCCGGAAAAAGTTAAAAACATCGTTTCTCTGGCTCGTAATGGCGACAAAGAAGCCTTTTCGCAGTTGGTTGACATTTATGCAAGTCGTTTGCACGGCTACTTTTACAGATTAACATACAACAGGGACGATGCCGGCGAGCTGGTTAGCGAGCTCTTTTTAAAAATGGTTGAGAAAATCGGCTCTTGTCGGCCCCAAACCTTTGAGCCTTGGCTTTTCAGGATGGCCTCGAACTTGTTTACCGATTATTTACGGGCTAAAAAACGCCACCAAAAGATGATTTCCAGTATGGAAAACGAGGTTCAGTCCGAAACGCAAGTTATGCAAAATGACGATTTTATGACCGATAAATTGGCTCAACAATTGCAAAGACTTGAGCCGCAAATAGCCGAAATTATTGTTATGCGTTATTATTCGCAGTTGAGTTTCGAGGAATTGGCCCGGCTGCGGAACGAGCCGATTGGCACTGTACTTTCGAAAGTGCATCGCGGACTTAAAAAGCTGCGGCAATTAATGGAAGAATCCGATGACTGAAAATAAAGAAAATATTAATGAATTGCTTTTGAAATTCTATCCGCCCGACCAGGCCGAACAGATGGGAAAAGATATTGCACAGGCAGACAAGTTGTTTGAAAAATTCCTCTCGCCGCAGTTTTCACAGCAGGCTATCGACAAGATTAAACTGAAAATCAGCCGCAGACAAAATCGTGTTGCTTTTTCCGGCATTCTTGTCAGGACGGCAGCGATGGCCGCGATTGTTATTGTCGGTGCCGTGCTTATGATTCAGAACACAAGCCCTCAAAAATCAGCCAATACTTCTTCTGTCCAGAACAGCTATCAGGCGGCTATGTCGCAGACGGATAGCAGTATAACATCTCTGGAAAAAGAAATTGAGCTGCTTAGAGGCGAACTTTGCGCCGTCCGTCTCGGTGAAGATGACGGCTCAAACGGGAAACTTGCCGAGCAAATCGGGAATGTTGAAACTGAAATAATAGAAACTGAAAACTCTTTTTGGAAAGGATAGCACAAATGAGAATGGCGGCAAAAATAATTTTATTGTCTTTATCTGTTTTTCTCCTGGCCGTCTGTTCATTACAGGCTAAGGAATCTGAAACTGCGGCTCCGCCCATACCTCAGGTTTCGCCGCCGGATGAGGCAGCAGTTGCACCGCCGGCAGAAAAAGAAAGATTTATACACGGCGAGGAATATTTAACAGGCCTTCTCGAGAAAATTAAAAAAGCCGACCCGAACGAGGGTGCAAGACTTGAAAAGCTTCGCGGCGAAGACCCTCAACTTTTCCGCAAGGAAATCAGAAAAGTTGCACAGGAGCATGGAATTGCACCGGCAGGTTTTGAAGCCGGCCAACCCCGCGGCGAAGCGGGAATGGAAGGCGACGGTAGACCGCCGATGGGTATGATGGGCAGGGAAAAGGTTCGTGAACACATTCAGGCCAGAGAAAATTTGCTGACGGCCTGGCTGGAGAAAAATGAACCTGCAAAGGCGAAAGAGCTTGCCGCTTTAAAGGAAAAAGACCCGCAGGCCTATATGAGAAGAATGGCGTTCGAAATGAAAAAATATCGTGAAATTATCGATACTGAGCAGACAAATCCAGCCCTTGCCGAGGTGCTCAAGAAAGACCTTGCGCTAAAGCAGAAACAAAACGAACTGCTTGAAAAGCTCAAGGGTATAACCGATGAAAAACAGAAAGAAGAGCCGACAAAGCAGTTGAAAGAAATCATCGGCCAAAGATTCGACCTGATTGTTCAGGAAAAACAGCTCAAGTATGAGGAGCTCAAAAAGCAGCTCCAGGAGCTTCAGCAGAGTGTAAATAAGAGCCAATCTGAGCTTGAAAACATCAAGAGCAAAAAAGCCGAACACATCGATAAGCGTCTGCAGGAACTGCTGAGCCAGTCGGAAAAGCTCAATTGGGACTGAAAAAACGCTTTAAAAGCGGTTATTCAAAAAGCCTCTTCATTTGAAGGGGCTTTTTTTATGTATGCGGCTAAAAAAAGTCGTCAAATTACCGCTTTTTAGCCGATAATAGTTTCATAGAATAAAGTATTATTAAAAGGAAAAATTATGAAATTGGCTACAACCATTACAGCGATATTTCTGGCAATTGTTGCAATTGTGCATTTCTTGAGAATAATATTCCAATGGAAAGTAACGGTAAATACTATTGATGTACCGATATCAGCCAGCGTTTTTGCGGGTCTGGCCTGTGCCGCACTGGCAATATGGGTATGGCAGGAAAACAAGAAAAAAGCCTAACTCGCCGCCTTTGTAATTCGGGCAAAGTATTTATAGTTTGCTTTTCATCTGTTCCAGTTTCGTTGCTTCTTCGAGCGTCTTTTTTTCTTTTCTCGTCAAGCTTGAAATGCCCTGTTCGTTGACCTTGGCCAGAATTCTGTCCACTTCTTTTTGCAATTCGCTGTAAGCCCTGAATTTTTTTTCCCACTCGCTTCCATACTGAGTCTGTTTGCGTCTATTGCTGAATTTCGGCCAAAGATATGCATATCCTGCTCCGACCGCCATACCGGCAAGATGGGAAACGTCTCCGCCGGCGTTTGCTGTGCCGGAAAATATATTCAAAATATAAAGAAGCGTCAGTATTATTGCCGCCACGCGTATCGGCACAGGAAAGAAAAGGAAAAACACCACAAATTGCGGAAAGAGAATTGCGCAGGCGGCGAGCATTCCGAGTATCGCCCCTGATGCGCCGACCAGAAGTCCTGAATGAACAACGCCGAGATTTGCAAGCAGCAGGTAAAACATACCGCCTGCCGCGCCGCAGATAAGATAGAAATAGAGAAACTTCTTGCTGTGCCAGAAATGCTCAAGGGTCGGACCCAGAAAATACAGGCCGACCATATTCAAAATCAGATGCCAGGGATTTGTCGGGTCGTGCAAAAACTGATAACCTATCAGCCGCCACAACTGCAGCGAACGGGGAAGACTTGTGGAATCGACGCTTAACCATTCATAAATAAGCAAACCCAATGGTTTTATGATAATGCCCAGCAGGTATATGCCGATATTCAATATCAAAAGCCATTTAACCACAGGCGTTAATTGCGGCAGTCTGAACTGCATTTGCGGACTGCTGCCGCGCGATTCTTCGTAGTCCGGCCGGTAATAATCCCTGTCGTAAACGCCCATATATTATCCAAAAATTATTGTCTTAATATCTCTTATCATATAATATCGTAATATGTCCGGCATTTTCAATTAGAAAACAAAAAATGACAGATTTTGATTTTATCAGAAACGAGCTTAACGAGCTTAAGAAAAAGGATTTGCTCAGAGTTCCGGTCTGTATCGATTCTGTCTGCGGCACAGTAATACGTATCGGAAATGCCGAGAAAGTGCTGTTTTGCAGCAATAACTACCTTAATCTGGCAAATAACCCGCAAATTATCGCCGCCGCCAAAAACGCGATGGACAAATTCGGCTGCGGCTCCGCCGCCTCAAGGCTCATCAGCGGCACAATCAGGCCTCATATCGAACTGGAAGAAAAATTGGCGCAAATGTTCGGCAAGCAGGCCGCCCTCGTTTTTCCTTCTGGTTATATGACAAATCTTGCCGTTTTGCAGACTATTCCGCAAAAGGGAGATTTGATATTGCTCGACAAAATCGACCACGCCTCGATTGTCGATGCCGCTCAAGGTTCACAAGCGGAATTTAGAACCTATCACAGGACACAATTCGACAAAATTGAAAAATTTCTTGCTTCCAGCGAATACAACCGCAAATTTATTGTTACTGAAACTGTTTTTTCAATGGATGGCGATTTTGCCCATCTGAAAAAACTTGTCGAATTGAAGAAAAAATATAACGCGTATTTAATTATCGATGAGGCTCACGCCTTTGGCTGTATGGGCGATAGCGGGGCGGGACTTGCCGAAGAACTCGGATTGCTGAATGAAATTGACATTGTCATTGCGACGTTGAGCAAATCCGCCGGCTGCAGCGGCGGGTTTGTCGCAGCCGATAGATGCGTAATCGATTATCTGATTAACAAGGCAAGACCGTTTATTTATACAACCGCGCCGTCGCCTGCAAATTCCGCCGCCGCTCTTTGTGCAATCGAAATTATCAAAAATGCAAAAGATAAAAGGAAAAGATTAAAAGAAAACGCCGATTATTTAAGAGAAAAATTAAAAAATCTCGGTCTTGATACAGGCGCAAGCACAAGTCATATAATTCCTGTCATTATCGGCGACAACAAAAAGACTTTGGAAATCTCAAAACAGCTTTTCGAGAAAGGATTTTTTGTCGTAGCGATTCGCCCGCCGACGGTAGCGCCCGGCACGGCAAGACTGAGAATTTCCGTTCAATCCGACCATACAAAAGAACAAATAGACTTGTTATGCAAAGCAATAGTCGATAGCCAGATACAAAATTTTTAATCACTGATTACGCGGATTACGATGATTTATTTAAGCAGAGAATTTTGTCGTTGAGTTTGAAAAGAAAAAGAATATAATTTTGTATGCAGCGAGGAACGGCAACAACAGAAGAAAATATCAAAAATTAATCCGGCGAAGGTTTGCCGAGCAATACGGTGATGGCTGTTTTGTAAAATGAAAAGGAGAATCTTATGAAGTGGAGCCTGTTGTCTCTGATACGTGCGACCTTTGCCAATAAGGATGTGCCAGATAAGAATGCTCGATTGCTCCGAGCCGCAAAAGATGACAATCTCCCGGCCGTGAAAACCCTTCTGGTTGCCGGTGCTGACATCAACACCAAAGACACCGCTAATGGTGCAACCGCCCTGTTGTGGGCGGTGCAGAACGGCCATACGAAAATCGTAAAGCTCCTGCTGGAAAAGGGTGCCGATGTCAGCGCCAAGACAAACAAGGGTGCTACGGCTCTGTATGAGGCAGCGGGGAAAGGTTATACGGAAGTCGTCATACTCCTTCTGGGAAGAGACGCTGATGTCAGCGCGAGGGCTAACGACGGCACAACGGCCCTGATGGCGGCAGCACGAAACGACCATATGGGAATCGTCGAGTCTTTGCTGGAAAAGGGCGCCGGAGTTAATGGCAAAGATGGAATAACAACCCTGATGGCGGCAGCACAAAACGGGCGTATGGAAATCGTAAAGTCTTTGGTGAAAAAGGGTGTTAAAGTTAATGGTAAAGGTAAGTGCGCCACAACTGCCCTGATGACAGCGGCGAAAAATGGTCACGCCGAAATTGTTCAGTTCCTTCTGGAAAAGGGCGCTGATGTTAACGCAAAAGACAAGTACGGCACAACCGCCCTGATTCCAGCGGCGCATAACGGCCATACGGAGGTCGTCAAACTCCTTTTGGAAAAGGGTGCCGATGTAAATGCGAAGGTAACCGATATAGGCGTAACTGCCCTGTGGATGGCGGCGCAAGAAGGTCATACGGATGTCGTAAAGCTTCTTTTGGAAAAGGGTGCTGATGTAAATGTGAAAAGAACCACAGATGGCATAACTGCCCTGTGGATAGCGTCGCAGCAAGGCCATACGGAGGTCGTCAAGCTGCTTTTGGAAAAGGGCGCTGATGTAAATGTGAAGAAAGCTGATACCGGCATAACTGCCCTGTGGAATGCATCGGAGGAAGGCCATACGGAGGTCGTCAAGCTCCTTTTGGAAAAGGGTGCTGACGTCAATGCGAAAACCAACCACGGCGTAACGGCCCTGATGGCGGCAGCACGAAACGACCATATGGGAATCGTCGAGTCTTTGCTGGAAAAGGGCGCGGATGTAAATGTGAAGGAAAGCGCCGGCGCAACTGCACTGATAAAGGCAGCACAGGAAGGCCATACGGAGGTCGTGGAAATCCTCTTACAAAAGGGTTCTGATCCAAACATAAGAGGGTACTGCCATCTGCCCGGGGAATTAACGTACGAGGACGAAGGTGTTATGCTCGGTGGCGGCAGCCAGCGGACTCCTCTGATGATAGCTGCAAAGATGGGGTATACGGTAATTGCTAAGCTCCTCATAGAAAATGGTGCTGAGATCAATGCAAGAGATAGAGATGGCGGAACAATCCTGATCACGGCGGTGGTGAACGGCCATACAGAAATTGTTAAACTCCTCATAGAGAATGATGCTGAGATCAATACCAAAAAAGAGACTAATGGTATAACCGCTTTGTCTTATGCAAAATATAAAAAACACACAGATATTGTGCAACTGCTTGAAAAAGCCGGAGCGAAGGAATGACAAAAAAAGGCCGAAAAGCTTAATTTTGGGCGGCCTTTATCGGTTTGAGAATAAAATCATATTTGGTGAGGTTCTGTTCGGAATTCAAAACAGGCGATTGAGCGGGCTGGAAACCGGTGGTCTGTATTTTTAACTGGAAGTCGAGAGGTTCGGTTACTGCCAGTTCGTATTTCTTGCCGGAGAATATAATCGAATTTGCGTCCTGCCAGTCGATTTTGTCTTTATCGAAGTAGTAGCCGAGCGTTATTATAAACGTTTCTATCGGCCGATTGGGTTCACTGCATGTTACGCTGCCGCTGATTCTAAACGGCGGCAGAAGTGTTATTGTATAATCGCTTTCGCTTTTCATCGCGAAATTGCGAATGCTCATATAGCCGCTTTTGTGTATATCGAAGGAAACTTCATCGGCCGGTGCGTCCGCCCATTCGAAAAAGCCATTGGCATCGGTTTTTGTTTTAAAGTTCAATGCCTCAATCCCTTGCCATGACGAGACCGCGACCAAAACATCTTTTATTGGTACATTATTAACGTCAACAACTTTTCCGCGGATAATATTTGCAGGTTCGAGAGTAAAAATAATCGGCGGCATACCAGTCTTGACGTCAACTGGCTTTATCTGCGGCGTGGCTCCGGCGCACTGAGCGGTAAATACTTCAATGCCCGGCGTAACATTAGCGAAGCGGAACCAGCCGTTTGCATCACAGATTTGGTTCTTTTTGTTTTCGCTGTTGAAAGGACCTCTGATTATAGTTGCCGGCAGCGGTTTCTGTCCTGAATCGACTGCTCTTCCGATAACCGTAATGCCTTTTTCAAGGATTGTAATAAAAGAAAAGTTTTTTAACTGTTCGATAGTTGCCGGCGGAGGATTTTCCGGCTGGATATAATCGGGATGCGTTACCATTATTGAGGCTTGATATGTTCCTTCGGGAAGCGACTCGCACCGCCAGATACCGTTGGCGTCCGTTGTAAATGTGCCGACCAGACTAATATTAGGTTTGTTCGCATCGTCGACAAACCTGGCAAGTACCCTTACCGTTGCGTCTTCTATCGGTTTAAGCTGCTGATTTTTGACGATTCCGCCAAATTCGATTTTCGGCGGCATCTGTTTTATTTTTTTTTCAGCCGCGGCGGCGGGAATAGTTTTTGACTGTTCGGCAGCAGCAGCCGGCTTTCCTGCATTTAGGTTAATAATCTTTGCAGGAGCAGCATTAGGCGGTTTTGGCGTTTCGGAACGGGATTTTGGTATTGTGGAAACTGCGGTTTTTTTAGAAATTTTGCCGGGCCGAAGCGATATGCCTGCTGCTATCAAAATAATTACAACTGCCGTAATATAAAAAAATATTCTGCCGATATTTTTGTCTGCCGAATCGAATACAGAAAGAATTTTCGCGCGAAGTTTTTCTTTCTGGCCGACGTCCGGAGCCTCGACTGATTCCGATTCGGATTTTTTTACGAGTTCCGCGAATTGTTTTTCTTTTAAGCATCTCTCTATCTCCGCCGCTGCGATAGTATAAAGCCAGTCGATAAATTCCGTTCTTGTTTTGCCTCCAAACCTGCGGATATTCCGGGCGGCGGATATAAAAACCATACTGGTTATATCTTCAGAAATCTGTTTTGAACGCAGACGATTGGCGCAGTACCGAAATACTTTTTCGTAATATATGTCGTAAAGCAGAATAAAAGCCGAACTATCGGCAGCGGCAAGAGTTACCAGCGGGTCTCGCTGGGGTTCTGAATTGGCTTTGGCCATATTTCAATCCGTATGAAATTATGGTAACTTATTATACAGACAGCGATTGCATTTTATTTCAGATTTGATTTCTATTCAACAGAAAAATCGTACGTATCTTGCTCTACGCTTTATGTTTTGCTCGTATTGAGCATATTGCAGGCCGAGGCAAGCCGGCAGGAGTTGTCGGCCGCTTGTTTTCATCCGGTCTGAGCAGTGTCAGAGAAGGGCCCACCCGTGTCATGTTTATTATTTGAATTCAGGTCGTTATAGTAATTTGAAGACCACAAACCGGTACCGTTATGTAATTTATCAACATCAGAATAAGAACCAAGCATTGGATTAGTTAAACTGTAGGGCGTAACGACATCTTCAGATTGGCCGGCAGAAATGGCTAAAAATGGATTTGCCAAAAAAACTGCAATCAACATCCCCTGCAAAAACGCGGAAATACTTTCTTCTCCTGCCTGTAAAAAACACCTTCTTCTTGCTTCAATTTAGATTATTTGCTGACTTATAGACAGCTATCTGCTATTTATAGGACGTATTATACCACAAAATCAGCAAAAATCGAGCAAAAAACAAAGAAACAAGAGGCTTTTTGTGTATTATTAAACCAGACAAAAAAACTTGACAGTGATAACCAAGTAAAGTAAACTGCTTTGTTCTCTAATTTTGTGGAGACAATATAAATAAAGTTACCGTTTTTGGAGGTCATATTTAGTGGCGAACGATTTGGCTCGTAATTTGATAACTGCCGGTGTGCATTTTGGTCATACCGTCAGCCGATGGAATCCCAAAATGAAACCGTATGTCTATGCCCGCAGAGGGATGGTTCATATCATCAATGTCCGTGAGACACTTAAGGGCATTATCCTGGCCAAAAAGCTTTTGAAGGATATTGTATCAAGTGGCAAGGATGTTGTCTTTGTCGGCACAAAAAGGCAGGCGCAAAAGGCGGTAAAAACCGCTGCCGAAACTACAGGTATGCATTATGTAACCAGCAGATGGCTGGGCGGCACGCTTACGAATTTCAGAACCATACATTCGAGAATTCAAAGACTTGACGAGCTTGAGGCTATGGCAGCCGACGGCTCTATTGAATCTGAAAGCAAGAAACGCGCTTCAACACTCAAACGCGAGCTTCGCAAGGTCAAATCGAACCTTGAAGGAATTCGCAAGATGAACCAGATACCGGGTATTATCGTAGTTGTTGACGCAAGAAGGGAGCATCTTGCCCTTCGTGAAGCCAAAAAAATGGAAGTTCCCACGATAGGTATTATTGATACCGATTCAAACCCCGATACAGTTGACATAGCAATACCGGGAAATGACGATTCGGTCAAGGCGATAGATATTATCATCAATGAGCTTGCTTCGGCTGTTGCCGAGGGCAAAACTATGCACAGAGTAGCGCCAAGGGACGAAGATGGTCACAAGCCGCGAATCCGCAGACGGTCGCTTGCCAGGGCAGGCGAATCGGAAACGGAAGTCGCTCCAGGGCCGGCCAAGACAGCTCCGGCTGCCAGCCAGTCCGCACCACAGGCTTAAACACGGCAAAACAGGCCGTACCGTTTATTCCGGTACGGCCTTCATACAAATACTATTTTTAGATTCAGGAGATTTTTTCAAATGGCGGAAATATCAGCGGCAGTAGTTGTAAAATTACGCAAAATGAGCGGGCAGGGAATGATGGATTGCAAAAAAGCCCTCGAGGAAAGTAATGGAAACCTCGAAGAGGCGATGACCATACTCAGGAAAAAAGGTCTGGCGACGCTTGCAAAAAGAGCCGACAGGGAAACAACAGAAGGCAAAGTAATATGTGTTGCCAGTCCCGATGGAAAAGAAGCTGCGATGGCGACCCTCTGCTGCGAAACAGATTTTGTCGCAAAGAGCGATGCGTTCCTCGTCGTTGCCGATGCGATGAAGGATTATCTGCCTGCCTGCAAGGCCGCCGATGGCGTTGAGAATTTCCTCAATACCGCAAAAAACGGCAAAAAGTTTTCTGAGGTCGTTACCGAAAGCGTAAGCAAAACAGGCGAGAAAACCGAAGTCGGAAATTACGCCAGGTTAACGCTCAAAGACACAGGAAGCATAGCTACTTATGTCCACTTCAACGGCAAAATCGGCGTTATGGTAGAAATTGAGACAAGCTCACAGGCCGTTGCGGACAATGAGCAGTTTAAACTTATCGCCAAAGATATTGCGATGCACATCGCTGCGATAAATCCGCTTTCACTTGATTCGTCGGGTATCCCGGCAGATGTAGTCGAACGCGAAAAAGCTATTGCTGCAGACCAGGTAAAGAACAAGCCTGCTAACATCATCGATAAGATTGTCGAGGGCAAGATAAGGAAATTTTTCGCTGATAACTGCCTGTTGGCGCAGGGGTTTGTGAAAGATGAGAAAATCCCCGTTGAAAAGGTGCTTGCCGATGCCGCAACAGCGGCGGGCGGAACTGCGAAAATAAAAACATTTGTCCGATTCGCTATCGGGTAATATAATAAAGCACCGGAAAAGCCGGTGCTTTTTTTATAGGGTTATTTTAAAAGACGGAAACAAGGATGGGCGAATTAAAATACAAACGTATCCTGCTTAAGCTCAGCGGCGAAAGCTTCTGCGAATCAGGCGGGTTCGGCATCGACGGCAAACAGCTTTCATCGATTGCCGAACGGATAATACAAATCCAGAAACTCGGCACGCAAATCGCCATTGTTGTCGGAGGCGGAAATTTTCTCCGCGGCGAAACATTCAGCAAGTCAAGCCATATTCCCCGTCATACCGCTGATTATATGGGAATGCTTGCCACCGTCATCAATGCCTGCGCTTTGCAGGAGACTCTCGAAAAAATGGGTCAGCCAACGCGGGTCTTAAGTGCCATAGATGTTTCAGCTATCTGCGAGCCTTTCATCCGAAGAAGGGCGATTAGACATCTCGAGCAGGGCAGGGTTACAATTCTTGCAGGCGGTACCGGCAATCCGTTCTTTTCCACAGATACCTGCGCCGCTCTTAGAGCCGCCGAGCTTGATGTAGATGTTCTTATCAAGGCGACAAAAGTTGACGGCGTATATGACGACGACCCGGTTAAAAATCCAAAAGCAAAACTTTTTGATAAACTTGCTTATCAGGACGTATTGAATAAAAATCTGCGGGTTATGGACCATCCGGCCATAAGTCTATGCAATGAAAATAAAATTCCGATTATTGTTCTTAACATCTTTCAGAAGGGCAATATCACAAAATCGCTTTTAGGCGAAAAAATCGGTACGATTATTTCTTAATCAACAGGAGCGGTTTATGCCAACACAAAAAATTGTAGGTGAACACAAGCAGCTTATGCAAAAAGCGTATGAATTCCTCTACAGCGAGTACAAAACTGTCAGAACAGGCAGGGCGTCAACAGGACTTGTCGAGAATCTCAGGGTCGAGTATTACGGCGCGCCCACGCCGTTAAAACAGCTTGCGACTCTCTCGACGCCCGATGCCAATATGATTGTCATAAAACCTTTTGACCCGTCATCAATAAAGGAGATTGAAAAGGCGATTAAAAACAGCGACCTTTCCATCGCTCCGATGTCGGACGGCAAAGTAATCAGGCTTAATGTCCCGCCGCTGTCGCAGGAAAGAAGAAAACAGCTTGCCGGCCAGGTCAAACAGCTCGGCGAAGCGGCCAAGGTCAGCATTAGAAACATCAGAAGGGATGCGAACAAAAAACTCGAAGATGAGGAAAAGGCCAAAACCATTACGGAAGACGACCGCAACCACGGCAAAAAAGAAATGGACGACCTTACGAAGCAATACACAGACGGGATTGACAATGCCATAAAATCAAAAACAGATGAAGTTATGGAAGGCTAATTCATCAGTTTTAAGTTTTAAGTTTTCAGTTTTCAGTTTTTTGTACGGGGACCAATATGCAAACCGAAAATAATAAGGAAAAAAAACGTTCAAAAATTTCAGCAATGAAAATCTTTCTATGGGCGATCTTTTTTTTGGCCGCGTTCTTTTTGGTACTGTTCTTCGCTGTGCCGGCCTATCTGTCCAGTGACAGCGGAAAGAATTTAATCCTTGGCAAAATAAGCGGCCTTATTGACGGTAAAATCAAAATCAGCTCGCTTTCGATGGGCTGGTTTGAAGGGGTAAAAGCGCAGCAGTTCGATTTTACCGATAGTACCGGCTGCACGAAGATAACGGCAAAACAGATTGCCGCTCGCCCCCAATATCTGGCCCTGCTGGGCGGCAGACTCGCGATTGATGAGGCTGTTATAGACCAGCCGCAGGTCCTGATAGATATTAGCGGCGACTGTGCGCGGAAAAAAGCCGTAACTATTTCGCCTGCCCCGCAAAAAGCAAAGGCAGACCCTTCCGCCGCTTTGTTTGCCATTGCGCATATCGACCTGACCGTAAATGGCGGCAATTTCAAAATCACCGCTCCGGATATAAACGACGTCATACGTACTTTGGAGTTAAAGGATATAAATACCAAACTTGCGATAAGGCCCCTGGGCAGCAAAAGCAGCTTCGATATCTCGATGGCTGTCGCGTCAGCAAACGAAGTTTCCAAAATTAGAGCTTCGGGAAATATAAAAACCGGCGAAAAGGAATGGTCGCTTGCGAACGCGACCGGCGAAGTCTCGCTCGAAGTAAACAACCTCGACCTTTCCACGCTTTCACCTTTGTTTAAGGTGTTTGATGTAAATATGACGACCAGCGGCAGGGTGAAAGCTGTGGTTGACGCCAAACTACAGAAAGGACAGTTTGAGAACCTTCAGGGAACAATTAACGCAAGCAATCTCGATATATCAGGCACACTGCTCAAAGGCGACCGAATCCAGACTTCCAAATTTCAGACTGATGTAAAACTCAGCACGACCGACAAAACAATAGACATTGAAAAGCTGAAAATCGAAGCCGATGGTCTGACCGCCGATATAAAAGGAACGGTGCCGAAAACCGTCCGCAGTCTTGAGGATTTTCTCAAGGCCGATTCGCCCGATACACTCCAGGCTCAGTTTGACTGCGATGTCGCGAAAACATTTAAGCAGATAAAAACAATTGCGAAATTCAAACAGAATTTCGACATAGAATACGGCAGACTCAGCGGCGATATAAATACCCAGGCTCAAAACGGGAAAAGAACTCTGGCCGGGAAAGTCAAACTCTGGGCTCTTGAAGGGAAATTTCCTGTAAAACGAATTGTGCTTTCAAAGCCGGTAGAGGTCGATGCGAGAATTGTCTCGCAGGCGGACAAGATAATGGTTGAAAAACTTACCGTCGATTCGTCTTTTCTGACAGCGAACCTCAGCGGCCCAACGGACAATATGAATTACACTGCCCGGCTCGACCTTGCCAAAATGCAAAGCGATGTCGGCCAGTTTATCGATATAAAACCCGCTCTTGCCGGCGATGTTAATCTCGTTGGCAGTGGAACTTTTGTCAAAGGAATCCTAGGCAGCATAGGCTCCGGAACGTTCAGAAATATTTCAGTAAAAATGCCGGACTACAACGAAATTTCAGAGCCGACGGCAAATATTAAATATGATTTTACCTGTGATACCGAAAGCAAACAGCTTACTATCAAGACCGCGGACATCACCGCCTCGGCTGGAAAAATAAATTTAGAGGATTCGACGATTCCTTTCGGCGGCCAGACGACCGGCCAGACTCAGATAAAAGCGGATATAGCTCTGGAGCTTGACAAAGCTAAACCGTATCTTCAAACCTTCGCCAAATTCGACTCTCAAACGCAGCTTAGCGGCCTTGCCCAGGGAGATATCACCCTGAGCGCAAAGGATAATATTGTCGATGCGGCCGCAAAACAGATAACAGTAAAGAATTTAAGCATTGCTTATCCCGGCAGGCAGACTTTTACTCAGGAATATATGAATATCGCTTTCGCCGGCAGGTTCGACACCGCACAAAAAATTTATACAATTGAAAACCTCCAGCTGACAAGCCCGCAGATAAAACTGTCCGGCAAACTCACAAATACCCAGACCGGCCAAAATGTAAAAACCGAAGGTTCGCTCAAAGCCGATTACGACCTCGCGGCCGCAAGCTCGCTTATCTCCCCGTTTCTGCCCAGCGGATTAGCCGCGACAGGAAAAAGAAGCGATTCGATAACTTTTTCAACTTATTATCCCAAACAAACTCCGGCGCTGTTTACTTCCAATCTCAACGCGAAATCATCTTTCGGTTTCGACAGCGCAGAATATATGGGGCTTAGCATCGGCAAAAGCGAATTTGACGTAAAGGTTGATAACGGCCTTATGACAATCGCTCCGTTCACTTCAACCGTCAACACCGGCAAACTCAGTTTCGCCGCCTCCGCGAATTTGAAAGACACACCTGCGATGCTGAAAACGCCCGGCCAGATTAAAATACTCGACAAAATTCAGATTACACGCCAGACTTCCGATTCGCTCCTGCGTTATATGAATCCGCTTTTTGCCGATGCGGTTCAGGTTACAGGCGTTATGAACTTTGATAGTAACGAGATGGCGATTCCGCTTCAGTCAGGCTACAAAAACTCCATCAAAACCACAGGTATTATTTCCATCGACAATATGCACCTTGGCGGCTCATCTCTGCTGCCGCAGATTATTCAGCTTATTGGCTCTTCACAAGACCCCGTTATTACTGTTCTGCCGACTAAATTTGTGCTTGAGAACGGAATTATCAAATACGACAATATGCAGATGAATATCGACGACAAATCCATTAACTTCAGCGGCAAAATCGGCCTCGATAAATCGATGAAGATGAACATTACTCTCCCCTGGTCACGCAACGGCCAGAGAATTGTGCTGCCGTTAAAAGGTTCCGTTGACAGACCAAAAATTGATGTCGGCAAACTCGTCGAAGACCAGGCGAAACAGGAACTCGAAAACCAAATTAAAAAAAGCCTGGAAAAAATGTTTAAATAAGGAAACAGTCTATGTTAGAACTGAATACTTCCGTTCCAGAGGGCGGCTTCGGGAAAATTATGCATTTCATATTCTTTCAATTGAGACTCTGGCCGCAATGCATCAAACTGCTCTACAAAAACAGGGCAGACCAGCAGGCCTCCATCCTTTCGTATAATACTATCTTCGGCATCGTCCCGCTTGTGATTGTTACGCTTCTGATTTTTCATTCTCTCGGCGCATTTGAAAACCTCGGCTCGCAGGTAAGAACTTATTTTTATGATTTGGCTTTCATAAAAAACGTCGAATATTCCGTTGACCCCAACAATCCGGACCAGAAAATTACTCTCGCCCAGAAAGTCGATGAGTTTACTAACAACTTTTACACCAATCTCAACAAAGGCTCAATTACCATCATCAGCAGTGCGCTCATTATATGGGCCGCTATCGCACTGTTGATGAACATTGAAAATTCATTCAATATTATATGGAACGTCAGCCGCAGAAATATGATTCAAAGGATAACAAATTACTGGGCATTTCTGACTCTCGGCCCGCTCCTGCTCGGCATTGCCGTTTATGTCAACGCCCAATACAGCATCGCAGGCCATCTGGCCCACAGTATCTTTACTTACATCGGTCCTGTCGTGCCGTTCGTCATTGCATTTATCGGCTTGTATGCCCTCTATATGCTTATGCCTAACGCCAAGGTAAACTCTAAAGCTGCGATGTGGGGCGCGCTCATCGCCGCTATTGCATGGACAGTTGCAAAATGGGGCTTCGGCCTTTACATTGTCAAATTTATTCCATCAAGCGCGGTCTACGGCATGCTCGGCCTTGTTCCCCTCGGCGTTTTATGGATTTATATTACCTGGCTCATCGTCCTGTTCGGCCTGCAGCTTACTTTCACGACCCAGAATTTAAAGACCATTGAAGAAGCCGAAAAGGCCGCCTCTAAACGCCGACAGGATTATTTCCTTGCTACCGATTTGCAGGTGATGGACATTATGAAATTTATTTGTACCGCCTTTGAAAAGAAAAATGTTCCGGTACCGTCGGAACTTATTTGCAGCCAGTTAAATATCCCCGCCGATTTTACCGAAAAAGTTTTGAATCATCTCGTAAAAGCTAATCTTTTGCTTAAGACAACCGAACCAGTCGCGGGTTTCGCTCCTGCTACGATTGCTGAGAATGTAAACCTTGCTGAAATTTACGATGCGGTCAAAAGCGCCGCGTTTGTCGCCCCCGGCGACCAGTCTGCCGTTATGCAGCAGATTACTGATAATTATCGCCAATCCCTCACTCAATACAGCGTAAAAAATCTGATGAGTTAATTCGAAACCCCGCCACAGAGCCCTGAGCGTAAGCGATGGGTAGTTAAATCGCGGCGTAATATTTTATTCATTTAGCCCCTTGATTCATCAGGGGGTAGGTTAATCTATACTATGCGAATCTGCCCGAATCTTTTATAGCTGAACAAATATTATCAAGTTTTCTTACTATTAGATCGGAAGATTCTCGACAAAGTGCTTCTTTTTTGTAAATAGAAAGATCTATTTGAGATTGGTCATCATAATTATTTCCAGATGGATCTGAATACTTCATATTAAATCTGAGCGTTGGGAATTCAACATCATTGGAGCCGCTGCTGAAAATATGATATAAATAATGAAATTCCTGCCCCGGCGAAAAGAAGGGAATTCCGTTTTCAAAATCAGGAAGTTCGTAGAGTTTTGCTAAATCAGTTTCTGTTTTCTGCTTTATGTCAGCCAAAGGGGTACTTCCCTTGTGTATGTTTACTTTCTCGTGGTTTATTAATAAATTATGCGCAGAAACTATTCCGATGTTTCTTATTCTAAAAAATATCATGTAATGAATTACAACAAAGTCGCAAACAATAACTGGTCGGTGTGTATCTCTGTGTAATTGCACAGCTATGCTAATAGACTTATATGAAGCAATACACAATGCGATAGTAGCGATTACATAAAAAAACGTCAAAAGTGCCATAGCAGCACCACTGTTCTGATTTAACCACTCGATTAAAGTTTTGAACGAAGCCATTTCACTTTTCCCCTTCAACTATCTTTATTTCCTCACCCGTCAGGCCATACAACTCATATACCAATTTATCTATTTCTTCATCCGTCGAATCTATCTGCCGCTGAATTCGCGTCTTTTCTTCAGGATTTTTTATCTTCGAAATCTTCTTATTCAGCTCCAATATCTCATCTACTAACGATACCATTTTGTCGTGATTCTTTACTTCATTGGCTTTCTTAAAATCAATCGGGCGAATTGGCAGTTTTCTTAAATCGCCTACTGTTATACGTGGAAAACTTTGTGCTATCATTTTATTTGACATAAAAGGATATACAAAAGATATAAGACTTGAGTTTATTATTCCGGTAAGATATTTCATCGAGATTTTCGTAAAGCTTTCTGGATTAACATTTAATATTGTTTTATAATTACAATAAGTTTCTTCAACATAGCAGGCTTGGATTTTATGATTATCAGAGCCAGCTATTTCTCTAATCAAAATCCTAGGTCCCTCAAGCCAATCCATAGTACGATAATCATGCAACCAAGGTCCATATTTTATCCATTGCCCTTTTTGACGATCAATAAAATATCTTCCTACATCATTTCCTGCTAGTTCGGGCAAATAATCTTTACTTTTTTTTATAGTTGCATGAAAAACGCGATTTTTTATTTGTTCAGAAGTGTGCTTAGAACTATTATATGCCTGACAACCCAGTGAAGCACGCGCGATTTCTTCTAACTTTGGATATCTTTTTATTATTTTATTGACTACTTCGCCAACTTTTCCTACACGCCGTACTTCAATTGCATTTCCTTCCATATGTAGCCATAAGTCTTGAGGAAACTCAATGCCCGTGCTATTCAAAATCTCCGTAGCGTCTTTGGCATCGCGTATTCTCTTTACAATTGCAATGTGCTTTTTAGGGGAGTGCTTATCAAGAAACAATAATGCCGTAAATACATTTGCATCTTGGAAAACTAAATCATTTAGTAAAACTAATTCATTTATGCAAGTATTTTCAAGGATATATTTTCTAAGTTTATCGGTAAATTTTAAAGTTAACCAAGGATTTGGAACAATAAAACCCAAATTGCCATTTTTGCCTAAAAGGTTAATTCCCTTTTCAATAAATAAATGGAATAAATCTGTTTTATATTGGGCGACTTTATAAAAATTAAGGTATTTCAAAACTTCTTGAGAATAAAATTCATTCGATATTATTACATACGGCGGATTCCCAATAACTGCATCAAAACCGCCTTGCTTGAAAATCGGTGCAAATTCCTTTTGCCAGTCAAAAGCATTTATCTTTATCTGCTGGTCGTCATCAAAAAGACTTGACTGCTGATTTTTATAAAAATCCGGCCCAATCAATGAATTGCCGCACTTGATATTATTGCCCAAGTCCGGCAATGCCCGCTCATGAAACAACTTTAAACTCTCCTGCGTCTCATTTTCAAGAACCTTTAACAAAAGCGAAAGTTTCGTTACCTCTGCCGCCTGCGAATCTATATCAACGCCATAAATATTATTTAAAAGAATTCTTTTTTTCTCATCAATCGTCAAAAACCACTGCCCGCCCCTACCCCGATAAATCACTTTTTTATATTTCGAACTCTCTTTTTCGTAATAATCCCGATGATAATCCAATAAATACTTATATGCCCCGATTAAAAACGAACCAGAACCGCATGCAGGGTCGAGAATTTTTATTTTTTCTATCTGCTTCGGCGTTTTGCCTTCGCAAAGTTTTCCAACCGTATTTTTTACAATGTAATCGACAATATACGAAGGTGTATAATAAACTCCGCCAGCCTTTTTAACCTCCGGCTTTTCCTCAACCTTTGCCTGATGTGATGCAGTAAGCCGAATTACCTTGCCTAAAAACTGTTCATAAACATTGCCCAGAATTTCCGCAGGCATAATGGAAAATTCATAAGGGCACGGATAGTATAAATCCCTGATGATTTTCTTTAGGACATCGTCATCGATTTTCAGATTTGCCGAAAGTTCATCCGGCCCTTCAGGCCGGTCTTTTTCCCTGCGAAAATGAAAAATGCCGGAATTATATTTTTCATCGGCCTTTTCAAAAAGTTCAAAAAGCCGTGGATATATTCTTGACCCGTTAATAAGTCCAAGAATCTGCTCGCTTCGTTCAATTTCTCTGTCTTCGCATATCCTCAAAAATAAAATCCGGTCGATTGTCTTCTGAACGGCAAAATTAAGGTCATAGACGGATAGTTTACTGTTGCGAATCGCAATATTTTTTGCTAATTCATTTCGCCAGCCCTCTATTTCAGCAAGAAATTCCTTATCGACGGTGGTTGTACCTTTTTTCGTTGTCTTTTCTGATGCGTATTTATCGAATAGCCCTTTAAGTACCGCCTCTTTGCTGAATATACTTGCGATTTGTTCCCATTTATCAGCGTAATCTTTATATGTGCAGTAAAAAATCCTCGCGGTCGATGGTTTGTCGTTTACGTTCGGCCGAATCTGGCAGTCATAAACCGCGAATTCTTCAAAGTCCGTCAGAATTGATAAAGGCAGTTTCGCCGACCATGCGTATCTGCGAAGTTGGTATGCCGGACTGATTTCGGATTTTATATCGACTGCCGGCTTTTTCGCTTCGAGGAAAAATTTTCTTGCTGGGCCGATCCTGAAGCAGTAATCGGGCGCTTTTGTTGTTCCGCCGATTTTGATAGAGTCTTCGTGAATTACATCTCTGTACGCCGGAGATGTTCCCGCCTTATTTGCGATATCCCAGCCGAGAGCTTCAAAGAATGGATTGATGAATTGTTGTCTAAGTTGTGTTTCGTTGTATCCCTGGCTTTTGAAAGAGTCAAAGTTCTGCCCAAAATTTTCAACCAGTTGCAGTATTATCTCTGGCGTCTTTGCCAATCCTTGGTTCTCCTATACTTCTTCAATGAGTAAATCTTAGAAATATTGTGGATATTTTAATCTATTAAAAGACCAAAAGCAATTTCCGTTTGTCGCGCCGACTTCTCCATATACCATATACCAAATACCAACGACTTTGCTATTCAGACACCGAACATCTGAATAGCAAATAACGCGCAACCACGAGTGCGCGAAATTTGACAAAAACCCTAAAAAACACGGAAAAAAATCCGATTTTTTCCAATTTTAAGCGAAAATATTCCAATTCTGTGGCAAAAAATACCCTCTTTTTAACCCAACTTGCGCGTTTGGCTGAAAAAACTGCGCTTTTGGCTGAAGAAAATCGCCATAACTCCTTATTTTGCAAAATAAAATAAGGAGTTATAGCATTTCCAACAACGTAAATAAATAACTTATGCGTATCCCCGCGCTTAGTTTTGAAAAAACTGCGGGGATGACAAATCAGACAACGTAAACAAACGAGTTATGGCGAGATACGCTTCACGAAATACGAGATACAAATATAGCCTCACCGTTACCCTCTAACGTTTTTCTTATTTGACTATAACTACTGATTGTGGTAAGTATTACTGGTTTTAGGGAATTTAGCTGTATTTGTATGAATCTTGAGGACTTACGTAAAAAGATTGACCAGATTGACGCAAAGCTCGTAGAGCTGTTAAATGAGCGTGCGCAGATAGTTATACAAATCGGCAAACTCAAGGCCAACGGCCCGATTTACGCTCCCGACCGCGAAAAAAAAGTTCTCCAGCGTGTTTCCGAGTTGAATAAAGGTCCTTTGCCGGACAAAACCCTTCAGGCAATCTGGCGGGAACTGATGAGCGGCTCATTCTTTCTTGAACGGCCGTTGAGAATTGGATTTTTGGGTCCTGAAGGAAGTTTTACGCACACTGCCGCTATCAGAAAGTTCGGCCAAAGCGTCGAATACGAAGCGGTACTTGATATTCGCGGAATATTTGACGAAGTCAGCAGGGGACATTGCGACCTCGGCGTTGTGCCGGTGGAAAATTCTGCCGGCGGCGAAGTAGTTGAAACGCTCGATGCCTTCGTCGATACGAATACTCTTATCTGCGCAGAAGTTTTTATGCCGATACATCACAACCTTCTTGCCAACTGTGCGCTTAAGGAGGTTCAGAAGATTTATTCCAAGCCTGAAGTTTTCGCCCAATGCCGCCAATGGCTCAGTGCGACCTTTAAGGAAGCTAATACAATAGCGGTTGCCTCGACCGCAAAAGCGGCGCAAATGGCGGCGGAAGAAAAATTCGCTGCCGCAATCGGCTCCGATATCGCCGCCGAACTTTACGGACTGAAGATTATCTGCGAAAATATCGAAGATATCGCGAATAATGTGACGCGATTTTTGGTCATAAGTAAAGAAGACGCAAGACCTTGCGGAGACGACAAAACCTCGATACTGTTCAGTACCGCTCATAAAGCAGGTGCTCTTGCCGATGTGCTGGACGTATTCAAGAAAAGACAGGTCAACCTTACCAATATAGAATCCCGGCCGAGCAAAAAAAGGCAGCGGGAATATTATTTCTTTGTCGATTGTCAGGGACATCGCAAGGACGAAAAACTGATAGAATGTCTCAGCGAGATAAAACAACACTGTCTTCAGCTTTCGGTGCTGGGCAGTTATCCGAGAAACGACACATTGTTAGAATAATTTTCAGGAGCAAATAATGAGAAAACCGTTTATTGGCGGCAACTGGAAGATGAACACAGACAGCAAAATCGCTGTCGAGCTCGCAAGGGGCGTTGCGCAGAAATGCCAGCAGTTTCTTTCAAAGGTTGACGTTTCTGTTTGTCCGCCTTTTGTTTATTTATCGGCGGTGAAAAATGCCCTTGGCTCATCGAACGTCGGCCTTGGTGCGCAGGATGTATATTTTGAATCGAAAGGCGCTTTTACAGGCGAGATAAGCTGCCAGATGCTTAAGGACGTCGGCTGCAAAAATGTGCTGATTGGCCATTCCGAAAGACGGCACGTTATCAAAGAGACTGATGAGCTTATCAATAAGAAACTTATCGCGGCAATAGAAGCGGGACTCTTGCCGATATTCTGCGTTGGCGAACTTCTGGAGCAGCGAAAGGCCGGCAAAACCGAGCAGGTAGTAAAAGAGCAGATACAAAAAGGTATGGCCGGCATAACTGTCGAAAAAGCAAAAGTCGTAACAATCGCTTATGAACCTGTTTGGGCCATCGGCACAGGCGTTAACGCCACACCGGGGCAGGCGCAGGAAGTTCATTTAATGATTCGTCAGTTATTCGCCGCTATGTATAATAAAAGCTTCGCTGAGCAACTTAGAATTCAATATGGCGGTTCGGCAAAGGCAGACAACGCAGCGGAATTAATGGCGCAGGCGGATGTCGACGGGCTTTTAGTCGGCGGAGCAAGTCTCAAAGCCGATGAATTTGCCGCGATGATAAAAGCGGCAGCGGAAGCGAAAAAATAAGAGAAAACAAAATGCGAAATAACCAATTTCTATTTTTACAGAGGTAAATGATATGATGTATTTTAGTTTGGCGGAAGTATCGTTAGTGATGAAAGTGGTAGTCGGCATCTGGGTTTTCACAGCGGTGGCACTGGTACTTATTGTTTTGATACAGAAAGGCCGCGGCGGCGGGCTCAGCAGCGCGTTCGGCGGACTGGGTAGTTCGCTGCTCGGGACAAAAACCGGAGATTTTCTCACTTGGGTCACAATCAGTCTCGTAGCGGTATGGCTGTTATTGAGTATTGTTTCAGCCAAATGGTTCAAGCCGGAAAGCGGATATCTCCAGAGCAGCCAATCGCCTTCGGCGCCTGTTACCGCGCCGGCAACCCGACAGCCAGCAAGCAGTCAAGTGCCAGTCAGTGTTCCCGAAACCAATATACCGGCTAAATAAAGGTTGTGATATATGTTGAATAGTATGACAGGTTTTGCCCGCGTTTGCCGTGATGTAAACGGTGTAAGCTATGCGGTCGAGATAAAAACGGTAAATAACCGGTATTTCAAGCCGAGCATCAGGCTGCCGGATACCGCGGCGTTTCTTGAGCAGGACATTGAAAAATTCCTGCGGGTCAATATTTATCGCGGTGCGGTTAATTATCTTCTGCGGTATAAAAACGTCAGCGGCGAGCCGATGTATGAAATAGATTCCGCTTCACTGAAAAGCTATGTGGAAAAATTAAACGGCATTCAATGCAGCAACACAGTGCCGTGCAGGATAAATCTTGCCGACCTGCTTTTGTTGCCGGGCGTTGTAAGGCCGCAGGAGCCGGAAAATGAAAAGGCAGACCAGATGCGCAAATCAGTCCTTGAGGTGACCGCCCAGGCTGTTGAGCAGCTCAAGAAAATGCGGGCACAGGAAGGCCAATCGCTCGCTGACGACCTTAAGCAGCAATGCGGCAGGATAAGCGGACTGCTTGAAAATATAAAATCGCGGGGAAAAGTGGTTGTCAATGAATATCAGGACAGGCTTGCGTCGCGGGTAAAGGAGCTTCTTGCGAATGTTCGCCTTGAACTTGACAGCGCTACGCTCGCCAGGGAAGTTGCGCTGTTTGCCGACAGAAGCGATATAAGCGAAGAAATTATCAGGCTCAGTTCTCATCTTGAGCAGTTCCTTGCGAACTGTCAGGGCGGCGAATATTCCGGCAGAAGGCTTGATTTCATATCGCAGGAAATGCTGCGGGAGGCCAATACAATAGGCAGCAAAGCATCTGATGCGAAAATATGCATCGATGTGGTAGAAATAAAATCGTGCATTGAGCGAATCAAGGAACAGGTGCAGAATATTGAGTAGTCAGGAACAAAAACCTGTGAAAGGACGTATATTTGTCGTAAGCGGCCCCAGCGGAGTAGGCAAAAGTACTATCTGCAGGGAACTTGTCAAGCAGCTTGATAATATTTATCTTAGTGTATCGACAACGACTCGCGAAAAAAAAGCCGGCGAACGGGAAGGCAAAGATTATCATTTTGTCAGCAGGGATGAATTTGAAAGACAGATAAAAGCCGGCAATTTTTTTGAATATGCCGAAGTATTCGGGAATTTGTACGGTACGCCGAAGGATAAACTTCAGCAGGCTCTTGAGCAGGGCAAAACGGCGATACTTGAAATTGACGTTCAGGGCGCACAGAACGTAAAAAAGCTGTATCCTGAAGCGAAACTGATTTTTATTTTGCCGCCTAAGCAGGCGGAACTTCAAAAACGCATAAATGGACGCGGCAGAGATGACGGAAAAGATGCTGAAAAAAGAATCCAGGGCGCAGGTGCCGAAATAGCCGCAGCCTGGCAGCATTATGAATATATGGTTATTAATGACGATTTGGAACAGGCGGTTGAAGAAATTACGCAAATAATAAAGTAATTGGAGAATAAGTATGATAGATGAATTGAAAAACAGAGAAATTTTTGAAAAACTCGGCGGTGCATTTAAAGTCTCGGCCCTTATACAGAAAAGAATGGTTGAGCTTCTTGAAGGGTCAAGACCCCTTATCGAGAACACCGAAGGTATGACACAGATGGAAATAGTCGTTGAGGAAATTATGCAGAATAAGATTACTCCCGAATATAATTCCGGACCGGAAAAAATCGATATACCAAAACTGTAGGATTCCCAGCAATGGCGAAGAAAGATTCTGAAAATTTCGGTTTGCATGTTCTGCTCGGCGTCAGCGGCGGCGTTGCCGTATTCAAAGCGGTTGACCTTGCCAGCAAACTGACCGCAGCCGGTATTTGCGTAGATACTGTTATGACAGAAAACGCCTGCAAATTCGTTCTGCCGAAAAGTTTTGAGGCGGTAACGGGCAGGCCGGTCTATACGAGTATGTGGGAAAACCCGGCCGGTGTCAGAATCGAGCATATCTGTCTTGCCGACAGCGCCGATATTGTTGTTGTCGCGCCTGCAACGGCGAATATCATCGGTAAAGCCGCGAATGGCATTTGCGATGACTTGCTCAGCACAACGCTGTGCGCCTGCTGGCAGAAAAAAGTTCTTTTCGCGCCGGCGATGAATGAAAAAATGTGGCAAAACCCGGCCGTCCAGTGGAACGTCAAAACGCTGATTGAAATGGGTTTTGAAATAATCGGGCCCGAAAAAGGCAGGCTTGCCTGCGGAACTGAAGGTATCGGCAGAATGTCCGAAGTCAGCGATATAATCGGGCGAATCGAAAAAATGGCGAAAAAGTGAGCCGCTCTCTTAGTAAATGAAATCAAACCGATTGCATTTCCTGATTACCGCCGGGGGGACAAGAGAATACATCGACCCCGTTCGTTTTATTTCCAACGCGAGCAGCGGCAAAATGGGTTATTCACTGGCACAGGCTGCGATTAAAGCAGGCCATAGAGTGACGTTAGTAACAGCCGTTAAAAATCCTCAATTCAAAATTAAAAATTCAAAATTAAAAATCAAAGAAACAGTCAGTGCCGAGGAAATGTTTAAGGCAGTAAAAACACATTTTTCTAAATGTGATTGCCTGATTATGGCTGCCGCGGTAGCGGATTACACACCGATTAAAAAATCAAAAATAAAAATCAAGAAATCAGGCAGGAATTATATAATAAAATTAAAACCAACGGTTGATATTTTGAAATGGGCGGGGAAAAACAAAAAGAAAAATCAAATCGTTGTTGGTTTTGCACTGGAAGATAAAAATTTGCGTAATAACGCCGATAAGAAATTAAAAGATAAAAATCTGGATATGATAATTGCCAACAGTCCTGCCTCCATAGGCGCCGAGAAAACAGCGGTGCATATAAAAACGGCCGCCGGCAAATGGATTAAAATGCCGACCGCAGGCAAAAAGGCAATTGCCGCCGGGATTATCTGTCTGGCGGAGAGTTTGTATTAATACCATAAATGCAACAAAACATTAATAAATCGATGGAATGGCTGACCGCAAAGGTTGGTCTGGTGGCAGTTCTGATTGTTATCGTTTGCGCCGCAGTCCTTTTTGTGCATTGGCCGGCCTTATCGGCTCAGGCCTTGTCTGTCGATGATGATGTATACTTAACTAGAAATTCTCTGGTACGTACTCCAGGCTGGAAATCTGCAGGGGCGTTCTTAACAGAAGTATTGGAACCTTCTACCGTAGGTGGATACTATCAGCCGTTGACGATGATTTCATTGATGGTAGATTGTACGTTGGGAGGACGAGCCGATAATTTACGGCCTTTTCATAGAACCAGCCTGATATTGCATACGGCAAATACCGCATTGATAATTGTATTGCTGTATGAATTATTTGGTCAAATATGGATAGCCGCGGCCATAGGATTGCTCTTCGGCGTTCATCCGTTGACGGTTGAAACGATTCCCTGGGTTAGTGAGCGTAAGACACTGCTTGCAGCGTTTTTTGCATTTTGGAGTCTGATTTTTTATGTCCGTTTTGCCCGCAAAGGCAGTTGGAAATTTTATATTGGCTGTGTCGTGATGTATGTGTTGGCGCTGATGTCCAAGCCGACCGCTACGCCATTGCCTGTTATGATGTTGCTGATGGACTATTGGCCGCTGAAACGTTTGAAATGGCGGGCTGTCCTGGAAAAACTGCCTCTTTTTGCTGTCGCAGCCTTATCTGCCGTCATAACATATATTTCACAGAACCGCACTACTTTGGTGATTATGCCCCAGGCATACGGCCCGATACGGATTCCGCTGGTTGTTTGTCACAATATCATTTTCTATCTCTCCAAGATGGTTTGGCCGGCAAATCTGTCGCTCTATCCTTTTCCTGACCCATTTGGATTTTCAAGTCCGATGGTAATGGTTGGCGTTATAGGCACCTGTATATTGATTCCTCTGCTGATACTGTCATTGCGATGGACACCAGTGCTGCTAACGGGCTGGTTAATTTTCTTTGTTGCTGTTTTTCCTACAATCCAGATATTTCAATTCGGAAAAACTATCGCTTCAGATAAATTTGTCTATCTGCCTTCTATAGGAATACTGATGATACTTGCGGCGTTTTTAATCTGGATATGCGGCACTAAGGTTATTCATCAGAATACAGTAAAGTACGTAATCGTAACGATGATAATCCTGATGCTGGCGAGCGCAGAATCTCTCGCTGCTCGGCGATACCTTGCTGACTGGAAGGATACGGTTAGCCTTTCTATGCGTATGGTAAAGATAACTCCAAATGCCGCACTTCCCCTGAATCATCTGGGGATAGCTTATGTTGAAAAAGGCGATACAGAACGGGCCATTGAGTGTTTTACGCAATCACTGAAAATTAAGCCGGATACATTAATATATAATAACCTGGGAGTTATATTGACCTTGAAAGGACAAGTTGACGAAGCGATTAAATGGTACGAAAAGGCTATCCAGTTTGATTCTCGAAATGCCGAGGCATATTATAATATGGCAAATATTCTGCTTTCACAGGGCAAGTCTGACCAGGCAATCACAGGATATGAAAAAGCATTGAGCATAAATCCGAGATACATAAAAGCGTATATCAATCTGGCTGTGGTGCTAACACAGGCAGGTCGCACTGATGAAGCAATTAGTCGTTTGGAGGAAGCCTCAAAAATGGAACCCGGCAATGCTGATGTGCACTACAATCTGGCTATGGTGCTCAGGCAGCAAGGCAGGCTTGACGAAGCAATTGAACATTTGATTGAGGTAGTGAAAATTGAGCCGAATAACGCTTCTGTACTCTATGATACCGCTCTGTTACTGGGGCAGCGAGGCAGGCTTGATGAAGCTGCGGAGGTACTTCATCAGGTTTTAAGATTGCAGCCTCAAAATGCTGATGCGCATTGTATTCTCGGTGACGTTTTAGCTGCACAGGGCAATTTTGACCATGCTGCCACAGAATATAACGAATCGATTAAAATAGACCCGAATCATCCTCGGGCACAACAAGGCTTGAAAAAGATTCAAACTCAGCAACAGTCCGGCCAAACGGCTAAATAAATAGCCGCTTTTTTAGCTGGCCCTAATCCTTTATTCCGAGGTCATCTTTTGTAAGGAGGCTTTCGAATTTGTAGCCGGCGGAAGTAATATTTTCGCCTGCACCTTGCTTGCGGTCTATCACAGCGACAATCTTTTTTACCTTTGCGCCCGCTTCGGTAATAATTTTCGCAGCCTCAAGAACCTGACCGCCGGTTGTCGCGATATCCTCTACCAGCAGAACAACATCATCTTTTTTTAATACCCCCTCAATCATCTTGCTTGTGCCGTAATCTTTTTTGCTGTTGCGGACGATTATCCATCTTTTTCCCGTTTGCATCGCGGTTGCCGCCGCCAGCGCGACGCCGCCAAGTTCGGCGCCCGCAATCAGCGTAACATCGCTCGTTACATATTTTGCAAATTCTGTTCCGAGAGCTTTCAAAATGTCCGGCTGAGTCTCAAACAAATATTTATCCAGGTAGTATTTGCTCTTTTTCCCGCTTCGAAGAGTAAAGTCTCCTTCGAGATAAGATGTTTCTTTGATTCGTTTCACAAGTTCTTGTTTGGTCATAGGTTACGTCTGCCTTTTTAAACTTTAAGTTCCGTCTTTTTATTGAGTTTTCCGCGATATTTCTTTACTGTCGGCCCGGCAGTTTCTTTTATAAATTCGTCTACCTGTTGAGGCGCTCTGCCGACGTAATCGCCGGCGTTCAGGACTTTTTTGAAATCCACTTTTGAAAACGCCGCGTCGTTTTTCAATCTTTCAATCAAATCATTTTGTTTGCCGAATTTCTTGACCTGCTCAGCCGCGGCATGTGAATGAACTCTTATTCTTTCGTGAAGTTTTTGTCTGTTGCCGCCTGCCTTAACAGCAGCCATTAGAATATTTTCAGTTGCCATAAACGGCAGCTCTGAGTCGATTCTCGCAGCTATCACTTTCGGATAAACCACAAGGCCGCTCGTTACATTTATTAGTATTTCGAGAATTCCGTCAGCGGCAAGAAACGCTTCCGGTATCACTATTCGCCGGTTGGCAGAATCGTCGAGCGTTCTTTCGAGCCACTGCTCGGCTGCCGTCATTTGAGGGCTGCTCGAAAGGCTGATTAAAAATCTCGAAAGAGCGGTAACGCGTTCGCATCGCATCGGATTTCTCTTGTAGGCCATCGCGCTTGAGCCTACCTGTGATTTTTCAAACGGCTCTTCGATTTCTTTCAGGTTCGCAAGCAGCCGGACATCGTTGCAAAACTTATGTGCTGATAAAGCTATTTGCACAAGCGTGTTTATTACAAGCGAATCTATTTTTCGCGAATACGTCTGGCCGGTAACTGCACAGACTTTATCGAAGCCGAATGCCTTTGCGACCATTTTATCAAGCTGTTTGACCTTATTGTGGTTTCCGCCGAACAGTTCAAGGAACGACGCCTGAGTGCCGGTAGTGCCCTTTACGCCTCGTAGCGGCAGATTTTCAATGCGGTATTCAATTTCAACAAGGTCGCTGACGAAATCATTGCACCACAGCGTCGCGCGTTTGCCGACGGTTGTCAATTGGGCCGGCTGGAAATGCGTAAAGCCCAGCGTCGCCAGCGAGCGGTATTTTTTCGCAAAACCCGAAAGAGAATTGATAAGACTTGCGAGTTTGCCCGCGATAATCTGCATCGCGTTTCGCATAATTATCAAATCCGCGTTATCGCCGACATAACAGCTTGTCGCGCCAAGATGAATTATCGGCGCAGCTTTCGGCGCGGCATCAGCGAACGTATGAATATGAGCCATTACATCGTGACGAAATTTTTTCTCGTACTCAGCGGCTTTATCAAAATTAATATCGTCAAGACGTTTTGTCATTTGGCTGATTTGCCCCTGCGAGATTTTCAGGCCGAGCTTCTTTTCAGCCTTTGCAAGTTCCAGCCAGAGTTTCCGCCACGTTGAAAATTTCTTCTGTTGCCCGAAAAGCTCTGACATCTCCTTCGAAGCATTTCGTTCGACAAGTGGTGAACTGTAAATGTTATGATTTTTCATTTTTTAGATATCCCATTTCTTGCTTTTAAAATTTCTTCTATTTTCTCTATATCATCTTTGGACAGTGTTATATCCGCCGCCGGTGCGGTTTCCTTAATCTGTCCTTCTCGACGTGCTCCGGCTATCGCTGCCGTTACTTCGGGATTTCGCATCGTCCAGGCAATCGCTAACTGTGCCGGTGTTATTCCGTTTTGCTTTGCGATTTGTCTTAATTGTTCGATAATTTTCAGATTTACATCGAGCAATGGCGGTTTAAAATTCGAATCCATATGCCTTACATCGTCCTTCGGCAGCGCCGCAATTTTTTCAGGCGTAAATTTCCCGCTCAGCAGTCCTTTCTGCAGCGGACTGTAAACTATCACCCCGATATTATTTTTTTTGCAGAAAGGCAGAATATCATCTTCAATATCGCGTCTGAACATACTGTATGGCGGCTGAAGCGACGTCAAAGGATGGATTTTCATCGCTCGTTTCATCTGCTCGACGTTAAAATTGGAAACGCCAAGATACCGAACCTTACCCGCCTTGACGCATTTCGCCATTGCCTCGTAGCCTTCTTCCAAATCCTCATCCGGGTCCGGCCAGTGCATCTGGTAAAGGTCGATTACATCGACTTTCAGCCGTTTCAGCGACGCGTCGCATTCAGCGATAATGCTTTCGGTTTTCAGGCGGGTCTCTCTTTGTACCGTCTTGCTCCAGACAATCCCGCACTTCGTCGCGATAATTGGTTTGACGCTTGTTTGCGACAATGCCTTTGCGACAATTTCCTCGCTGTGTCCGAATCCGTAAATCGGCGCCGTATCCAGCCAGTTAACGCCCGCTTCGAGCGATTCGAGAATCGCCTTTATAGAATCGTTATCATCCTGCGGCCCCCAGCCGTACAGCCACGGCCCGCCGATTGCCCACGTACCAAGGCCCACCTTCGTTATTTCAAGCCCCGAGTTGCCAAGTCTTGCTTTTTTCATTTTTTTATACCCTAAATTGCACTGATTAGTTTATCATATAGCCGCAGAGCAGGAAAGTATTTTTTAAGGACGCAGTTTGACAAAAAATAATAACAAAGTCTACGTTATAGCCTGTAAGGTCTTGAGTATTGATATCCGCAATGCCGCTGAAAAAGCGAATATAAAGGCGGATTTCGAATTTATGCCGTTTGGCCTGCACGAAACTCCTGTTGAGCTTACCCGCGAAGTTCAGAAGACCATAGACAAGGCGTCGGACAGCGGCGATTATAGCCGGATAATACTTGGCTATGGAATCTGCGGCAAAGGAACCGAGGGGCTAAAGGCTCGAAAAATTCCGCTGGTTATTCCGCAGGCCCACGATTGTATCACTTTATTCCTCGGCTCCGATACCGCTTATAAAGAGCAATTTAACAAATGTCCCGGCACATATTATTTTACCGCAGGCTGGTTCGATGAAAATCCCAATTACGAGCAAAGCCTTCGAATCGGACTGAATGTGGAAAAATTCGGCAAAACATACAAAGCCGAGGATTTAAAAATTATTGAGCAGTTCCTGGCCGGCTGGCAGAAAAATTACAGCAGGGCCGTCTTCGTCACAAGCGCCGAAAATAAAGACGATGCCAGGTACAGGCAAATCACCAAAGGCATCGCTGAAAAATACGGCTGGAAGTACGAGGAACTCCTCGGCAGCACAAGGCTGCTTGAGAAACTGCTCGTCGCGCAAAAAAGCGATGAAGAAATTCTGGTTGTCCAGCCGGGTTCGAGTCTGGTTTTTAACGCCGTAACCGGCAAACTTGAAACAACCGGTTAGCTCTGTCATTCTGAACGAAGCGCAGCGCAGTGAAGAATCTCGTAGTAGAATTAATTAAATTGCATAATCCCGATTATTCTGTTATAAAGTCATTTTTGACAAAAGGATATATAAATGGAAATAGCCGAAGTAAGAGCATCAGTTGAAAATTTGAAGGCCCGGGTCGCAAAAATCCGGGACTGGCTTTGACATAGCAGCCAAACAGGCCGAAAGGCAAAAGCTTGAAGAACAAATGTCTCAGCCAGGCTTTTGGGACAATCAGGACTCGGCTAAAAAAATTGTCTCGAAGCTCAGCGCCTTAAAAGTCGTTATTGACCCTTTCCTCGGCGCCGAGAAAAAAGTCAAAGATGTAGCGGAACTTTTCGATGTTGCCGTTAGTGAAAACGACCAGCAGATATTGACCGAGATAGAAAAAGACTCTGCGCTTCTCGAGAAAAGCTGCGCCCAGATAGAACTCACCGGCCTTCTCAGCGGCCCCGACGATATGAAGAATTGCTTTTTCAGCATCCACGCCGGCGCAGGCGGTACGGAAAGCTGCGACTGGGTCAGTATGCTCCTGCGGATGTACACTCGTTTTTTCCAGCAGAACAAATTCAGCTGCGAAGAGCTTGATTTACTGGCGGGCGAAGAAGCGGGTCTGCGTTCGGTTACGCTGAAAGTCAGCGGCCCATTTGCCTTCGGCAAACTTTCCTGCGAAGCAGGCGTTCACAGAATGGTCAGGATAAGTCCCTTTGACGCCAATAAAAGAAGGCATACGACTTTCGCCGCCGTCGATGTAATGCCGGAATACGATGACGATATAGCTATCGAAATCGACGAGAAAGATTTGCGGCTGGATTTCTATCGTGCCGGCGGCGCAGGCGGCCAGCACGTCAATAAAACAAGTTCAGCGGTTCGGATTACGCATTTCCCGACCGGAATAGTAACCCAGTGCCAGAATGACCGCTCTCAGCATCGCAATAAAGCCGAGGCGATGAAAATGTTAAAAGGCAAACTGTATATGCTCGAGCAGCAGAAACGCGACAGCGAACTTGCCAAACTTTACGGCAACAAAGGCGAAATCGCCTGGGGCAATCAGATTCGCAGTTATGTATTTCAGCCTTATCAGTTGGTAAAAGACCATCGCACCGATTTCCAGACTGGAAATATCAACGCTGTAATGGATGGCGACATCGAAGATTTTATCGATAGTTATCTCCAGTACCGTACCGAACAAAAACATAAAAAAATTGTTTAGCCCCCGGTTTTACCGGGGGGTCAGAGCCCAAGCGATAGCGCAGGGAGTTTTTGGCTATGAATGTAAAATTACTGCTGGTTTATAGTACTCTCGTCCTGTTGGCAGGTTTTTTACTATTCTACAAATTGGATAATCGGCTGCTCTGGGGCGATGAAGCTGAAACTGCTCTCTTGGCCCAAAACATCATCAAATTTGGAATCCCTAAAGTCACGGACGGCAAGAACTATATTACAGTTCTAGGTCGTGGACAGGATTCTAATAAAAACGATATTTGGGTATGGGCACCATGGCTTGATAAATACGTAACGGCAGCATCGTTTTGCCTGTTCGGCAAGAGTACCTTTGCAGCAAGATTTCCTTTTGCATTGATTGCTCTTCTGTCAGTTGTGTCACTGTTGTTTGTAACACAGCGGCTTTATCATAACCACGAATTGACAATTGTCGCGGCGTTGCTCTACATTACTAATGTGGCTTTCTTACTTCACGCCAGGCAATGCCGTTATTATGCGGTGTTAGCTCTTGCGCAAATCTGGCTGCTCTATGGTTATGAATTACTAATCACCGCTCAGCCCAAAAAAGGCGGTCTCTATATTGTTTTAGCTTTGGCCGCGCAGTTCTATTGCAACTATATTGTTATTCCTGCAAATATTTTAAGCTTGTGCATCGCAGCGGCTCTTATTTGCCGCAAACATCGTAACTTACTTCGGGACCTTTTGATTTGTCTGACGGGTTTTGCACTGCTTACAATTCCATGGCTTGTTTACGCAAAGCCCTGGCATCAATCGAATAAGATTGTCCTTAGTGATTTCGGAAAAAACATTATCTACTACTTGTCCGAGGTGCACTTTTACATAACGCCTCTTGTTTTGGTATTGATTATACCAATATGGTATTTTTCCAATCGCAGAAAGCAGTCTTCCATGGCTGGAGGACTTGCAATGAAAGATACCGAAATTCTCCTATGGATATTAGTACCAGCCCAATTGATAGTATTGAGTATCCCTTCAGCCCTGTTCTTCAGATATCTTATGCCATTAATCCCCGTGCTTATAATCTTAACATCGGTAATTCTGGTTAATTATATCAGGCCTCCTGTATTCCGTTATCTGCTGATTCTTATACTGTGTTGCTCGAATGTGATTGCGGTCTTCACAGCGGATCCTCTGCGAACACAGCATTCTGTCGATATGCCGTTTGTACAATTCATTCGTGAGATTACTTCCAACTATGAAGACCGATTCAAAGATGTGCTCTGTTATCTTCGAAAGAACGCTAATCCGAATGAATCAGTGTTTGTGCCTGACTCGGAGTTCCCGCTTATCTTTTATACGGATATGCGTGTAATAAACGGCCGATTAATTAAAACTATGAATATCAATGACCTTCCAGATTGGATTTTCAGTGAAAGTGCGTCCGGAGTAATACCATACTCTCCCATACAACTATCAGCGCCTCTGCTGAAGATCTATGAACCTATTACCCTCAATGTGCATGACACATTTAGGAGCGCCAATCGGCCGTCTCCGGAGGTTCATGTTTCTTTCACTGCTTCTGAGATGACTCAGTTAGTGATTTACAAAAAAATACGGTAATTTAGCAAGCTCTTGTTCCCGAAAAAACCAGAGACTGGAGAGTTGTTGAAAGAATTCGTCCGCTGAAAACGAGACCCCGCCAAATGGCGGGTGTTAATTCGTGGTAAAAATATCCGTGAAATCCGCGCAATCTGCGGTTAAAATGTCTTTCTGCCTGTCGCGTCGAAGCCTTCTTGTCTCGCCATAGCCTTTGGCGACGGCGGATGGCGAAGATGGATGGCTATTAAAACCGATAACTGATAACCGATAACTGCGTTTCTAACTTAGGAGTTAAAATGCCAAAGCAACTAATAAAAATAGATGTAAAGGTCGCGAAAGCCGACATAATGAAACTGAAAGTTGATTGTCTCGCCCTCGGTGTTTACAGCGACGCCAAAAACAGCGAGATTCTCGATTCGCTTGATAAAAAGCTCGACGGCGCGATAAGCAGGCTCAAAAAAATCGGCGATTTCAAAGCCGCCGCCGGCAGCAGTATCTTTCTTTACACTCACGGCAAAATTGCTGCTGAAAGAGTTCTGCTCGTCGGCTTTGGCGAAATAAAAAAAGCCTGCTCCGAAATTTTCCGGCAAGCCAACTCAAAAATCGCCTTTGAAGCCGTCAATTTAAAAGCAAAATCACTTGCGATTTGTTTGCACTATAATGAGCCAGGCGCCGATTTCGAAAGGATAGGAAAAACCGTCGCTGAAGCCGTTCATTTCGGCGGGTACAGATATGACGAATTTGTAACTCAGCAGGAAAACGGCAGAAGCAATACTTTTTCCGTTACTCTTGTTAACGACAATCAGAAAAATGTTGCGAAACTTTCCAAAGGCATAAAAGTCGGCCAAATAATCGGCAAAGCCCAGAATTTCGCAAGGACGCTTTGTAATCGTCCCGCCAATATTCTCTATCCTCAGGAATTTGCGAATCAGGCAAAAAAAATCGCAGCCGCCAATAAAATCAGCTGCACCGTTTTCGATGAAAAACAATTAGCCCGGAAAAAAATGGGCGGCCTTTTAAACGTCGGCAGAGGCGCAACTAATAAACCCAGAATGATAATCTTGAAATACACCCCAAAAGGCAGAGCGAAAAATAAAGAACCAATTGCGCTCGTCGGAAAAGCCATAACATTCGATTCCGGCGGTATAAGTTTAAAACCCGCGACCGATATGCACGAAATGAAAATGGATATGACTGGCGGTGCCGCTGTCCTGATGACGATGGAAGTGATTGCCAAATTGAAATTGCCGGTCAATGTAATTGGCATTATTTGTGCCGCCGAGAACAGGCCTGACGGCGCTAGTTACTTACCCGGCGATATTCTTACCACTTTCAGTGGCAAGACAGTCGAGGTCTTGAATACTGATGCCGAAGGCAGATTAGTTTTATGTGATGGTCTCGAACAGGCAAAACGCCTCAATTGCAAAACAGTCATTGATGTTGCGACTTTGACCGGCGCCTGTGTCGTCGCCCTCGGCAAACACAAAGCCGGTCTTTTCAGCAACAATGAAAAGCTCGCCGAAAAGCTCGAAAAAGCCGCAAAGGACAGTTCCGAGCCTGTTTGGCAGCTTCCTTATGAGCAGGAATATATCGATGAAATTAAAGGCAAAATCGCTGACCTCAAAAATCAGGCTACCAGATGGGGCGCCGCCTGTAATGGCGCTGCCTTCCTTGGCGAGTTTGTAAAGGAAGTGTCCTGGGCTCATCTCGATATCGCCGGAAAGACCGACCCCGCCGAATCAATGTTGAAATATACTACCGCAGGCTCGATAGGTTTTGGCGTAAGACTTTTGACAAGTTTCCTGACAAATGAGGTGATTTAATGTCTGAAAGAAAGAAGATAGATTTTGGAAAAATTGAAAAAGCCGTAAAGGACATTCTCGAAGCCGTCGGGGAGGATATCAGCAGAGAAGGTTTGAAGCTGACTCCCAAACGTGTCGCGAATATGTATGCCGAGCTTCTCGCCGGCAGCGGCGAGGACCCCGCCGACCACATAAAAAGTTTATTTAAGGAAAAATGCGATGAGATAGTCCTGCTTCGCGACATCCCTTTTTACAGCATTTGTGAGCATCATATGATGCCTTTCATAGGAAAGGCTCACGTTGCCTATCTGCCGAACCAATATGTGCTGGGCGTCAGTAAACTTGCGCGGATTGTGGATTGTTTCGCGAAAAGATTGCAAGTGCAGGAGCGGCTAACAGCGCAAATCGCAGATTTTCTTAATGAACATTTAAGGCCGCAGGGAGTTGCCGTCGTACTGGAAGCGTCGCATAGCTGTATGACGATACGAGGCATCAAGAAACCCGGCTCAATTATGGTTACCAGCGCGCTCCGCGGCACATTCAAAAAAGACCCCCGCAGCAGAGCAGAAGTCCTGAGCCTTATGCATAGCAGTTAGGGTATAGGGTTTAGGGGATAGGGTATAGGATAAATTAATGCATAAACTCGTAAGACAAGTCAGATTCGCAATAAATCCATTTGGAAAATCAACGGACTTAGGCGCAAATTCATATTGCGCAAAACCGACAGCAACCGGCCTGGCCCTGTTTTTCTCGCTTTGGGTCGAACTTAAAAGCAACGCAAATAAAGATACCGGCTTTGTCGTCAATGTTTCAGATATCGATAAAATCGTCAGAAACAAGGCCGTTGGAATTTTTGATAAATTTGTAAAAAGTCATCCAAACAGCAGCTTCGAACAAATCGGACAACTGCTCGGCAAAGTCTGGCAAACAATCGAAAAGGATTTTCTGCCGGTCAAACTTAATTACCTGGCTGTCGAACTTATGCCGGCAAGAAAACTGGGTATAAAGGAAAGAGAGGGTAATATGCTTTATTTCTCTGAAAAATTTGAATTTTCGGCAAGTCATATGCTGTGGAACAAAAAATTTTCCGACGATAAAAACTGCCAGGTCTTCGGCAAATGCGCCAACCGCTGCGGACACGGCCATAACTATGTCGTCGAAGTAACAGTCAAAAAGCCGACAAAAGGCAAGTCCTTAAAAGCAATCGAGTTCGAAAAGATAGTCGAAAAAGAGTTTATCCGAACCGTTGACCATAAAAATCTAAACGCAGATGTCTCGTATTTCAAAAAAGTAAATCCCACAGTGGAAAATATAGCCGAGTTCGCGTTTAAAAAGTTGTCAAATAAATTCAAACCTTTCAAACTCCATTGCATAACGGTATGGGAAAATGACAGGACGTTTTGCAGTTATAGAGAAGACTAACAAGGTGATTATCAGAGTTTAATTATTTATTGCTGCACCAGTTCCAGTTTCTGATTTCGGACATATTTTCGCCGTGGTCTCTTTGAGGTTGTAAAAGTCCAGGGTATTTTGCTATTTTCCAACGGCGCCTGAAGGCGGTTGCTGTGGTTGGATGCGAGGCCGCAATGACAAGTTATCGCTCAGCATGTAATATATGATGGCAGCTAACATCAAAAACAAGAAAACCCAAAAACTCCAGGTATGATGTATCCGTTTCCAGTAAGGCCTATTGTCCTGATGTTCCTTGTTGTGCTCCTCCCTTTCCTGCCGATGGTGATTTTGTCCATTTTCATTCATTGGTTCTGTCCTTTCTTAATTCAATTTCC
>CAINDG010000047.1 GCA_903847315.1 uncultured Planctomycetota bacterium | reverse complement strand
TGCGGATTATCGGCCGAGAACGCGTATTCATCCCTTTCGAAAACGGCAATGACAATTTTCGGACCATCGACGTTCAGCTTTGTTCTGTTGGCGGTTGGGTCCTGTACGTCGCCGAGCCAGTAAACGAATTTCCAGCCGGTTTTTGCAACGGTTGTCAGCGTAATAGTTTCATTAGCTCCGAAGTTTTGCATGCCGAGGCCCGGTTTAATGACGCCGGCGCCAGGAGGACTTTCCTGTACAAGCACGGCATAATCAGCTGCAAAGGCTGTACTCAAGAGGCCTAAAAGACATATTATAAATATTTCATAGAACTTCATTTTTTAGTCTCTTTATCCCTGGTTGTGGGATGGAAAATATACACATTTGTTTTTACGTTTTAGGCAGAACGATGCTGCCAGAGCTATATTTGAAGATACAATGTGAGTTTCCAAGACCTCAAGTCCACCGCCGAAGATTTTATACTAAAACCTCCCATCGGCGTGCAGACTGCAAAAACGAGTGCACCAACGAGAAAATAATCTTAAATGAAAAAGATTATTATTTACTTTTTCTTTTCAAAGAGGCAAAAGCAGCGATTGTAAACAATGTGATTGTGGCAGGTTCAGGAATATAAGTGTAAGTCACGGTTACATAGCCTGTCGCATTAACACGGGTATCGCTATATTCTACGCCTTCGACATTTCCGCAGGAAACAAACTGCGGCACGGAATAATTGATATTGAATGAGCCTGTTCCCAGAAAACCCCTGGTTCCCATAGACCAAAAAGTGCTTCCTACAAATCCTGATTTTGAGTCTGATTCAATACCGCCGCTGTATAACATACCGTCAGGACTGGTTGGGTCGTAATTATCCGGCCCATCACCATTATCAGCGTCAAGACTAAATGCCTGACTGTGATATGCGTTAACCTGACCCGGAATAGGCAGAGAAGAAGAACTAAGCAGGTCGACATCGCTGGAGCCTATATTACCGATAGCGCCAAACTGAAAACTGCCGGAAACGAGAGAGTCGCCATCGTTGTCAATTATCAATTCACCGCCGGTAGATTGCAGATAAAACAAAACCTGGATAGATTGCAAGGTACCGCCGGAGTTGTTGAACTGATTAAATGTCAATGAGCCGCTCAAGCTGGGTATGCCGCTAAAGTATTTTGTTTGTACAGATGTTGCGACAGCACTGACCGATCCGCCAGTCACGAAAACCATAGCAGCAGGAAAGAGTAAAAACCCTTTTGTAGACATTTCGTATCTTGCCTTCTAATAAGAGGTTTTTTAAATTGCTTTTAAGTTCGCTTTTAAAAAACACGTGCGAACACTCAGCTGTATAACTCTTCCCCAATTTGAAAGCATAAGGTGCGTTTAAAATCAACGATGTAAAATAAGGGTCGGGATCACTTTGCCGACCCTTATTTTATCCAAAAGACTTCTTTAGCGTTTTCTTCTAAGAAGCGACAGTCCGCCCAGGCCCAGAAGTCCAATTGTCATTGGCTCCGGGACCGGCAAAATTGTCATATCCGAGCTGCCATTAAAGCTAGAGGCGAAAGTGCTAATAGTTATCGGCTTGATGGAATATGAAATGTCAACTATAACGCCGGCCGAACCAAAATTAGGCTGCAGAGATCCGCCTGTAACCGTAAAGGAACCATCGCCAAAGAACAGTCCGGAACCATTATACGCCTCGGTCAGTTTTAGAGACGTAATGGTGCCTGACAGCAAAACAGCACTGCTGCTGTCTTTATACAAGATAGACCCGCCGGTAAAAGTTCCGCTGGCTATGCCGCCTACTGAGGCATCACTTGCCAGGGTCGTATTCAAGCTAAACTGACCACTTCCATACGTTACTGTTCCGGATGAGTATTCAACATTAATTCCGCCTACACCATTCATAGTCAACGCACTGCCAACACCGCCAACAAACGCAGTACCTACGTTAGTAACGCTCATTGATTGTACCATCAGTACGGCAAAAGCCGGTGAGACTGTAATGCACAGTGCTGCGGCAAAAATGATTAAAGATTTCCTTATCATACTAATTACCTCACTTTCGATCTTAAAGTTATTCTTTCGCTTTAAAAAAGCGCGCAAACTCTCTGTTGAATAACTCTTCTCCTGGGATTAAAAGCGTAAGGACTGTCAAAAATCAGTGACGCAGAATAATATAAAAGTGCGAAACTAAAAGTCTGATAGTATAACTCTTCTCCTGTGTGTTTTCACCTTTCCCCAATTCTGCAGGTATTATATCACAGCGAATTTAGGAATGCAAGAGAAAAATTTGAATTTATTAAAGTTTTTTTAGGAATAGCGCAAAAAAAGAGCCCCGAATCGCCGGAGCTCTCTTATATATTGTAATTTTTAAGACTATTTTATGTTCTTTCTCTTCATAGAGATAAGAGCGCCAATAGTGAGCAATGCGATTGTAGCCGGCTCCGGAATACAAGGCAAAATTGTCATATCTGAACTGGCAGTAAAGCCATAGCCGAAATCGCTAATACTTTTTGGATTGACGGAGTATGAAATGTCAACCATATCGCCAGTGGCACCAAAATTAGGCTGCAAAGTTCCGCCTGTAATCGTAAGGTGGCCATCGCCAAAGAACCTGCCGGAACCATTATATGTCTCAGTCAGATTCAGAAACGCAATAGAGCCTGACAGTAAAATAGTACCGCCGCTGTCTTTATATAAGAAAGCTCCGCCGGTAAAAGTTCCGCTGGCAATGCCGCCTATTGAAGTATTAGTTGCCAGGGTCGTATTCAAGCTAAACGGACCGCTTCCATACGTTACTGTTCCCGTTGAGTACTCAACATTAATTCCGCCCACACCATTCATAGTCAACGGACCGCCGATACCGCCAACAAACGCCGTACCTACGTTAGTGACGCTCATTGATATTATCTGCGGCGGCGGTGTCGGTCCGGCAAAAGCCGGTAAAGCTGTCAACAACACCCCAATAATGCAAACGGTTAAAAATCTTTTCAACATATCTTACCCCTTTCTTATAGATACAGGTTTTTTATTACTCTAAATCCGCTTAAAAACGCGAATAGACACTCTGACTGTTTATTCTTCTCTCGTTTTAAAGCACTGGGCCCGGGTAAATATAAGAAACCCCCTGAAGCAGAAAACTTCCGTGAAAGTACAAAGCCGGTTTATCTATTGAATATGTTTTCGCTACCCCAATTATTAAAAGGATTGTATCAAAATTTAGGCAAAAATTCAAGGGTAAACGCGATTTGCCGGTAGTTTTTGACGGAAAAAGCCGGTTGCGAATCGCGGTCGGTTTTTTTATCGAACCTTTATAAAATTATTTTTGGGTTTTTAAATCTGTAACTCAAAGAATAACCCTGCTGTAATTAGTACTTTTTGCAGTTAAGCCGACTGTTAGTGAGTTCCTATCAGGAAATGCCGCTACGACCGATAATCTGACATAACAGTTAAACCTGTCGAAAAGTCATTGGATTGCTTTAAAGTGGAAAATCAGCGTGAAAAGATTTTGCTGAAGAAGCCTTGTTTGCCGGCTTTTGTGTCGTGATGGACTTTTTCAAGATGCTTCTGCACCATTTCAGGAACAATAAAAGCATTAAAGGGCTTTACGATATAATCGGCGGCGCCTTTGCCGATGGCGTACTCGATATCGCCTGAGTTTTCCTTGGAAGTGAGCATAAATACCGGTATGTACATAGTATTGCTGTTGTGTTTAAGCTCTGTCAGCACTTCTATACCATCCATTTCCGGCATCATCCAATCCAGCAGTATAACGTCAATTTCCTCGGATTTAGCTATCTCCAGACCCTGACGGCCATTGGATGCGGAAAGGACCTTGAAGCCCTTTTTAGTGAAAGCGGTTTCAAGCAGCATTCTTATTGTTGCGTCATCGTCGACTATTAAAATGGATATTGACTTCTGCATAGTAATTTTCTTTGTTACTCCAAGTCGCTTTTATATCGGCTGAAATACCCCGGGATATTATTAAAATCCACAATCAGCACAGGAATCGCACCAAACAATGCGTATCGCTGAGCAAAAATTTTTGCCGTTCAGTCCCATAAAATGTTATTTGGAAATATAGAGTATTCGTTTACTTTGTTATGAGGCGTTGTTTGCGGAGGAGCGACTGGAAAAAATGTGTTTTTTATGATATAATAAAGCCTTGATAAGGAGATAAACTCAAGAAAACAGATTAAGCCCTAATTTTTAAGTTTCCTTTTGCTTTTTCCCGCATGTCTTTTTCCATGCGGGAATTTTTTTGCGCCGTTGACGATAAGGCTATTGTCGTTTAACATTCAGGGCAATGAGAGCAATAGTTCAAAGAGTAAAAAACGCACAGGTATCTGTGGATGGCAAAGTAATCGGACAGATTAACGCCGGCCTGCTTGTGTATCTGGGCGTTGGCAAAGATGACGGCGAATCCGATGCTTTATTTACAGCTGATAAAATCGCCAACCTGCGGATCTTCGCCGATGGCAACGGCAAGATGAATTTAAGCGTAAAAGACACGGCAGGGCAGGCGCTTGTAGTCAGTAACTTTACGCTTTTCGGCGACTGCAGGAAAGGCAGAAGACCGGGCTTCGATTTGGCCGCTGAACCGGAGATTGCGGAAAAACTTTATGAAAAAGTTGTCGAGCTTATCAGGGCAGAAGGAATCGACGTTCAAAAAGGCATCTTTGCCGCCTATATGGATGTAACGGCTTGTAATGACGGGCCGATTAATTTCCTCATCGACAGCAAAAAGCTATTTTAACCAGTAAATCATTTCCATTGATTGAAAACAGGCTTTCGATTAAAATACCTTCCTCTTTTGAGGTTCACCCTCACACCAAATTATGTTGGTGAGGGAGAAATATTTAATAAAAAAATGGAATTATTTTGTCGAAAATGAAAAGTTCAAAACTATCATATTTGGTGTGAGGGTAAATGGCAGATATAAAACAACAAGTTGAGCAGCTTAAACGCGGCACAGTTGAGATTTTCAGCGAGAACGAACTTGCCGAGCGTCTTGCCGAGGCGGCGAAAGAAAAACGCCAGCTCCGTATCAAACTCGGTATGGACCCGACTGCGCCGGATATTCATCTGGGACACACCGTTGTTATGCGGAAGATGAGACAGTTCCAGGATATGGGGCATAAGGCTGTTCTGATTATTGGCGACTATACAGCCCGCATCGGCGACCCGACAGGACAGAATACCACAAGACCAATGCTCTCGCCGGAGCAGATTGAAACAAACGCAAAGACTTATATCGCCCAGGCAGGCAAAATCCTCGATACATCGAAGGATAAATTTGAAGTAAGACCCAACAGCGAATGGCTGGCGGATTTAAGACTTGCAGATATTATAAAACTCACCAGTTCTACTACTGTTGCGAGAATGCTTGAGCGAGACACGTTTGAGATTCGATATAAGGCGGGAGACGCGATTAGTATGCACGAATTTTTGTATCCGCTGATGCAGGGATATGATTCTGTTATGGTAAAAGCGGATGTCGAGCTTGGCGGAACAGACCAGACATTTAATAATCTTGTCGGAAGAGATTTGCAAAGAGTTAACGGCCAAAAGCCGCAGATTGTAATTACAATGCCGATACTTGTCGGACTTGACGGCAAGGAAAAGATGAGCAAATCGAAAGGCAATTACATCGGCGTAACAGATTCGCCCAAAGATATGTTCGGCAAGGTAATGAGCATAAGCGACGAGATGATGGAAAATTATTTCACGCTGCTGACAGAAATTCCGGCAGATAAAATAAAAGAACTTACCAATTCGCAGAAAACGCATCCGAAAGAAGCGAAGGTTTTGCTTGGTAAGACGATTATTAAACAATTTTACGATGAGGCCGCGGGTGAAACAGCGGCGGCGGAATTTGAAAAGGTCTTCGCTCAAAAACAAATGCCGCAGGATATGCCTGAAGTTAAAATATCAGGCGACTCCATAGCGGCGGCGAAACTTCTGGCGGCGTGCAATCTTGTTGCAAGCGGCGGGGAGGCGAAAAGACTTATCGCCGGCGGCGGGATGAGTATAGACGGCGAAAAAGTGACCGACCCGAATAAATCTATAACGCCGGTCAGTGGAATGGTTGTCCGTGCGGGAAAACTTAAGTTCGCAAAATTATCGGTGAATTAAATGAATCCCGCACCTTATAAATATTCAATATATTATTTATACTTTTCAAAGAATCTAAAACGCAATAGAATCATAAAAGGATTAAAGAAGACTGAATCGGAAGAAGGTGCGGGATGAAACTGCCTCAAATAAAAAATCCGGATAAGTACATCGACCTTTACGTTGTTGACTTTGGCGACCACAGCGGCGTCGGTTTTACCGCTGACGAGGTTGCCGGGCTGCTGGAAAGCGAAAAATTCAAAGATATAAAAGTTTACAGGATTTATAACGCGTATCCGGACGGCAAAATGGAGCTGAAGGGCGTACCGAACGAGATTTTCCAGCTTGAAGCGGGAATGTTCTTCTATGAGACTGATGAAATCGCCGCCAGGGGTGATTTTAAAAGGTTAATAAATTCCGCAGTGGAGACGACTCCGCCTGCAAAGGCGAAAGTTCATCTTGCCAAGTACAGCGACGAGAAATTTGCTACCGCAATTATTTTCCCCGCGGAATATAACGACCAAATCAGCAGATGGCTTTTGGATATCGATTATAAAACAGCCGGTTCCGCCGAGGGCGGGACAGAGGCGGTAAAAAGATATTATGCCGACTCGCCTGAAATTTTAGAGAGGCACCAGTTATTTAATCAGCAGCAGATTGAAAGCCTGACAGGCGCCCAGCTTCTGGCTGCGACAAAAAAGACTTTAGTCAGATGAAACGAATTGAAGATTTAAGATTGAAGATTGAAAATTTCAAAATTTCGTTTGTAATCTTCATTTCTTCCCTATTCAAAACGAAACTAAAATCCAAGAATTTAAAAGAAATAGATTTTTCGAGCTCAACACAAAAAATAGGGGTTAGATTTACAGATAGAATAAGAGATATTTTTCGTCACCGGTGGGTTAAAAAATCTTAATCAGGCGTTTTTGCCGCAGCATTTCTTATATTTTTTGCCGGAGCCACAGGGGCAGGGGTCGTTTCTGCCGGTCTTGGGCTGCTCGAGTTTTATCTGCTTTACTTTTGCCGCTTCGCCCTGCGGGGCCTGGGCAGCCGCCCGCTGACGCTCGGCCATTTCAAACTGATTGACTTCCTCGTGACTTGTCTGGCCTGCCTGCCAGATACTTCTTGTCCTTGTGCCGGCTTCGAGACGAACCTTGAAGATGGTATCGGTAACCTTATCTTCAATCAAATCGAGCATCTCGCTGAACATCCGGAAACCCTCTTGCTTATATTCTATCTTCGGGTCCTTTTCAGCGTACGCCCGCATAAAGATACTTTCCTTCATATGGTCCATCGCATACAAATGGTCCTTCCATGCTGAATCGTAAAATTGCAGAAGGACATATTTTTCCAGTTCGCTAAGCTCTGTTCTTAAAAATTCCCTGCCGGCATCGAGCAGTTTTTCCTTAGCGGTTTCCTTGTCCTGGAGGTCGGCACAGATAAGAGCGGCCCTGAATCGTTTATTTACCCATTCGACAAGTTCTGCGGTAGCCATACGGGCAATCTGATGCTCAATTTCCTTTTCGAGACCGCTAGTGTGGTAGTCTTCGCTGATTTTCAGCAGCTCTTTGTGAACGGCGGCGGGAGAGGTATTCTGCAGATAGGAGACGGGAACTTCTGCGCCGAATCTTTCTTTCAGCCAGCCGGAGAGATTTTCAAACGCATAGACGTTTATACTGTCGGCGCGGTAAGTCATACTCATCGCGAATTCAACCGGGTATTCTATTTCCCGCCTGGCATAACAGGCCTGCACCTGCTCGAGCAGCTTTTCGTAAATCTGCTGATGCTTTAAATTCGTCAATTGGTCTGCGTCGAGTTTGATGCCGAATTTGCCGAACGCCCATTCGGCGAATTTCTTGTATCCGAAATTGACGTCAAGAAATGTGGGCAGGATGGAACAGTCTTTTTTCTCTATCTGTTCCGCTGAAGCCTCGATAAGGTTTTGTTCGATTTCCTCGGCGGTCATTTGCCGGGCTTTGCTGCCGGAAAGACTTATGCTGAACGCGCTCATCGCCCATTTGCACATCGATTCGATATTCCAGGTGCTTTTATCCTCGAAATCCTCAAGGTATTCGCCCAGTGTGACGGAGATATTGTTCGCAGCCTCGGCTTTCGCGTTTTTCTTTACCAGATGTTCTATCTGCTCAGCATCGAGACCTGAGACGCGGCTGGGATTTATATCGACTCCGAAAGTTGTCCGTGCCCATTCAGCGATACATTTTAAGCGGTATTTTTCGTCGAGCATATTGCTGCAGGTGCTGTCAATTGCCGATTCAATCATCGCGGTTATCATATCCTTAAGGCCTACGCCCTCGATTACCTGTCTTCTGCGGGAATAGAAAGTTTTCCTCTGGAAGTCCATCACCTCGTCGTATTCGAGCAGATGTTTGCGGGCCTCGAAGTTCCGCTGTTCGACTTTTTTCTGGGCCTTTTCAACGCCTTTGCTTATCTGGCGGTGCTGGATGGGCATACCTTCTTCCCAGCCGACCCATGAAAGCGCTTTGACAGTCCATTCGGGAGAAAATATTTTGAGTAAGTCATCATCGAAACTCAAAAAGAACTGGCTTGAGCCCGCGTCTCCCTGCCTGCCGGCGCGTCCGCGAAGCTGGTTGTCGATTCTTCTTGCCTCGTGGCGTTCAGTTCCGACAATGTGCAGACCGCCGATGTCCGCGACGCCGGGGCCGAGTTTTATATCCGTTCCGCGACCTGCCATATTCGTGGCGATTGTGACGTTGCCGCAAGTACTGCCGCTGCGGTCGGTGTGCTGCTGACCTGCTTTTTCAACTATGAGAGCCTCTCTTGCGTGCTGCTTGGCGTTTAAGACCTCGTGCTCTACGCCGAATTTTTTGGTCAGGGCGTTTGAAATCGCCTCGCTCTTTTCGACGCTGATAGTGCCGACAAGAACAGGCCTGCCCGCGGCGCTTGCCTCGTGAATTTCATCGACAATGGCGTTGAATTTTTCCTTGAGAGACTTGTAAATCATATCCTCTATATCCTTGCGGATACAGGGCTGGTTGGTTGGAATGGTGACCACCTCAAGTTTATATATTTTCACAAACTCTTCCGCTTCGGTGGCGGCTGTGCCTGTCATACCGGCTATTTTTTCGTAAAGGCGGAAAAAGTTTTGCAGCGTTATCGTCGCGAGAGTCTGGGTTTCCTCTTTTACCGTGACATTTTCCTTTGCCTCAATCGCCTGGTGCAGACCGTCGGACCATTGCCTGCCGTGCATAAGTCTGCCGGTGAATTCATCGACAATTATGATTTTGCCGTCCATTACGACGTAATCTTTTTCCTTTTCATAGACTATATGAGCCCGCAGACTCTGTTCGAGAAGGTGCGGCCAATCCATATTGGAGCCTGTAAAGAACGAGCCGACGCCCGCGAGGTCCTGTGCGGCGCCGAGGCCGTCATGATTGAGATGAACCGCTTTGCGATCGTATTCCACTTCATAATATTGCTTTGCGGAAACAAGGCGGTTTTGAAGATTTTCAACTTCCACTCTGGTTTTTTCAATAGCGGACTGAGCCGTTTGGATTCGGATATTGTCTTTTGTTTTTTTCGATTCCGACAGTTCGCCTTCGGCATTTGCGAGGGTTTTATTCGCTGTGTCGAGCTGATGATTTATGCGGTTGTATTCGCTTTGCATTTTTATTATCTGCAGGGCGACGGTATCGGCCTTTTTGTATTTGGTCGTATCGTCGAAAGCGGGACCGGAAATAATCAGCGGCGTTCTGGCCTCGTCGATAAGAATCGAGTCAACCTCATCGACAATCGCGTATTCGAGCGGACCCTGCGCGAGTTGCTCAGCGGAAACTTTCATATTGTCGCGCAGATAATCGAAGCCGAATTCGCTGTTTGTGCCGTAAGTTATATCGCAGGTATATTGTGTCTTGCGTGCGGATGTTCCCGATTCATCGGGGATAGTGTCCATATCTGCCTGAATCGCGCCGACAGCAAGGCCGAGGGCTTTGTAAATCGGACCCATCCACTCGGAGTCGCGTTTTGCCAGATAATCGTTGACGGTAACGATATGCACTTTTCTTCCAGTCAGATGGACAAGATATGCCGCCAGGGTAGCGACGAGAGTTTTTCCTTCACCTGTCATCATTTCGGCAATCCTGCCGTCGTAAAGGACGTGGCCGCCGACGAGCTGAACGTCGAAATGCCGCATATTAACGGTTCTTCTGGCCGCCTCGCGGACAACCGCAAAGGCTTCAGAAAGGATTTCTTCGGGATTTGTGCCCTTGGCGAGACGGTCTTTGAATTCCTGAGTTTTAGCTTTTAAAGCGTTATCGTCGAGGGCTTTTATATCTTCCTCAAAATCGGCGGCTTCCAGAGCGACGCGCATATAGCCTTTAACAAGCCTTTCGTTTCGTGAGCCGAAAAGGCCGACAAGCAACCGACTAATTCTTCCTTGAGCCATAATAAAGAACTTAAAACTCAAAACTTAAAACTAAAAACTTTTTATGCCCTTGTAACGTATTCGCCGGTGCGGGTATCGATACGGACGACATCGCCAACCTTTATAAAGGCCGGCACGTTGACGACAAGGCCGGTTTCGAGCGTCGCCGATTTTTTCTGGCCTGCGGCGGTTGCGCCTTTTATCTCAGGCGGAGTATCTTTTACGGCGAGGTCAACGGTGTTCGGCAGGACTACGGAAACCAGTTTGCCCTGACAGGTACTTACCAAAAGTTCGGTATTGGGCTTTAGATATTTTTTGCCGTCGCCAAAGGCGGCATCGTCGAGCGTTATCTGGTCGTAAGTCTCGATGTCCATAAGGATATGCCCGTTGGGCTGAGAATAAAGATATTCGTATTTGCGTTTGTCCAGCGTAACCTCTTCGATGTTTTCCTCAGACCTGATTCTGGCGTTTTGTATCAGGCCGTCGGCGATGCACTTGAGCTTTGTCTGGTAAATCGCGCCGCCTTTGCCGATTTTGACGTGCTCAAAGTCTATAATTATACAGAGCTTGCCGTCGATAATGACGGTCATGCCCTTTTTCATTTCCGCTGCCTTCATATACTGATTATCTCCAAAAACCAAATTTAAAGCGATAGTATCGCAGAAAAGACAGGAAAGTCAACCCCGCATCTACTTTGTATTTCCGTTTAATAGAGCGTTTATATATATGTTTTGCGGTCAGAACCGAATAGATGTTTGTTTATGACGAGAATATGAAGTAGGTGCGGGGTCAAGAAAGGTTCTTATAGCGGGTTCGGCTGAAAAAAGGCAACTTAAAACTTAAAAATTAAAAGTCAAAACAATGGAACGGCCTTCGGCCGTGTAGTTTTTAATTTTCAGTTTTTAGCTTTAAGTTTTAAACTTTAAACTTTTCTTCTAAAAACCAATCCGCCCAGACCGAGCAGTAAAAGCGTGGCGGGCTCTGGGACCGGGGTCATCAGGAAAGCACGACTCTGACCATTAATAGTACCATATCCCACAATTTGGCCTGAATCATTAATGCCTTCGGCATTTGTTAACACCCAGCCGCTGCCTGTTGGCAGTAAGGTATTTAAGTCAATCATATTGCCGTCATCGTACAAAAAGGCGTGGGCTGGACCACCTCCTGTAGTAATACCACTTGTTCCTACAACCTGACCGTTGTTATTGATGCCGTAAGCATCAGAGGTACTTCCTAAAGTCCCAAGGTCATTCATTGCAGTGCCATCATACAAAAAGGCGTGGTGGATAGAATTTCCAGTAATACTACTTGTCCCTACAACCTGACCGTTGTCATTGATGGCTAAAGCAACAGAAGTACTTCCCCCTAAAGTCCCAAGGTCTTTCATTGCAGTACCATCATACAAAAAAGCGTGCTGGATAGAATTTCCAGTAATATAACTTGTCCCTGCAACCTGACCGCTATTATTGATGCTGGAAGCAGAAGATTGATATCCCCCTAAAGTCCCAAGGTCTTTCATTACAGTGCCATTATATAAAAAAGCGTGACGACCATTATTTTGTCCTGCAATCTGACCGTTGTTATTGATGCCGTTAGTAGTAGATTGATATCCCACTAAAGTTCCAAGGTCGGTCATTGTAGTGCCATTATACAAAAAGGCGTGCTCGTCAATATTTGCAGTCTCACTGTCCCCTATAACCTGTCCGCTGTCATTGATGCCGCCGCCATAAGAGTTGCTTCCCCCTAAAGTCCCAAGGTCTTTCATTGTAGTGCCATTATACAAAAAGGCGTGCAGCGGGTAATAATTTACAGTAAGATGACTTGTTCCTACAACCTGGCCGTTGTTATTGATGGCGCAAGCCCAAGAACCGCCTCCTAAAGTCCCAAGGTTGGTAATTGTATATTGTGTTACTGCCGTTACCTGCACGGAGCCGACTAACATTAAAATACCGGCCATCATAATAATAAATTGCTTTTTCATTTTCTTCTTCCTCACTAAAAATTTGCGCAACGATACCGCTGGATTGTAAACGAATTGGAAATCCTCAAATAACTTCTCATTTTCTTCCTTCTCCATAGATAACCGCTTAATTATATGATATTTTTCGCCGACAATCAAGTAAAAAACACTACAAAAATGTAGGTATTACCCAAATGAGGCGGAAAGCTGACAAAGCCTCTTGCATAAACCGTTGTTATCTATTATATTATGTTGTCTCGCCGTGCGGCGGGGCGGTTAACAGATAATCCTAAAGTTGACAGGTGAAAAATGGCAGATGCAGTAGTGCCGGATATCGAAGGAATAGTACCTGAAAAAACGACCAAAGACCCGTTTCTGACGGAGCTGGCAAGGCTCGCCAAGCAGAACAATAAGATAGACCCCGAGCTTTACGAGAAGTTCAGCGTCAAGCGCGGCCTGAGAAATTCAGACGGCACGGGAGTTCTTGTCGGCCTTACCGAAATCGGCGATGTGCACGGCTATATCGTCAGCGAAAAAGAGAAAGTAGCTGTTCCGGGCAGGCTCAGATATCGCGGTATGGAAATAGAAGATGTTGTGGCGGGGTTCCAGAAAGAAAAAAGACACGGCTTCGAAGAGACCGCATACCTGCTGCTGTTCGGCGAGTTGCCGAAGAAAAAGGATTTGACGAAATTCACCCATCTACTCGGCAAGAGCAGGTCGCTGCCGGAAGGCTTTACCGAAAATATGATACTCAAGGCGCCCAGCAGCAATGTAATGAACAAGCTGGCGAGGAGCGTTCTGGCCGCTTATTCTTATGACAAGACGCCCGAAGACCGGTCGCTGAAAAATATTCTTCGCCAGTGCATCGGGCTGATTGCCAGATTTCCGACCTTTGCCGCTTACGGGTATCAGGCCAAGGCGCATTACTATGACGGCGAGAGCCTTTATATACATACGCCTGACGAAAAACTCTCGACTGCGGAAAACTTCCTGATGCTCACAAGGCCGGACAAGCGATATACCAAGACGGAAGCGGATTTGCTCGACCTTTGCCTTGTGCTGCACGCAGAACACGGCGGCGGAAACAACTCGACCTTTGTCGCGCACGTGGTTACTTCTTCGGATACCGATGTTTATTCGGCAGTTGCCGCGGCTATCGGCTCATTGAAGGGCTCCAAGCACGGCGGGGCGAATATTCAGGTCATCGCGATGATGGACAATATCAAGCAGAACGTCAAAAATTATGAAAGCGAAAATCAGATAGCAGATTACCTGACAAAGATTGTCAAAAAAGAGGCGTTCGATAATTCAGGCCTGATTTACGGTTTGGGACACGCGGTTTATACGATTTCCGACCCAAGAACGGAACTGCTGAAAAAACAGGCAGCCAAACTTGCCAAGGAAAAAGATATCGAATGGGAATTCAATCTTTATTCTCTGGTTGAAAGACTTGCGCCGGAAATTTTCAGAGAAATCAAAAAGTCTGAGAAGAAAATATGTCCGAATGTGGATTTCTATTCTGGATTTGTTTACAGGATGCTTGGAATTCCCACCGAATTATATACCCCGATTTTCGCGATAGCAAGAATTGCCGGCTGGTGTGCTCATATTATTGAGGAAAACGTCAGCGGCGGACGAATCATCAGACCGGCATACAAAAGCGTAGCTGAAACAAGAGAATATATTCCAACGTCAAAAAGATAAAAAATAAAAGATATGAAATCCCGCACTTAGAAATCTTTAAGTGCGGGATATTTTTTTGTAAATAATCCCGCCGAAGGCGAACCTCAGTTAAGGCAAAGACTTACAGCAAATTCTGAAAAATCTTCTTAAAAATGTAATATTTACTTGACATTATGTAATGTATAGCGTACATTGTGTCCTGTATAGATTACATTAAGGAGTTGATAATATGAACAGAATACAAAAAATGGCGGTTTTTAGTCTTGTGGTTCTCGGTTGCACCTTACTAATAACGGCGATTTCAACGGGGCTGTCTTACCATTATCACGGTTGGCCAAAAGCCGCAAAATGCTTTGGTTTGATGAGTCTTGGCGGTTTGGCTGGTTTGTCGCCTCTGTTTATTAAAAAAGACAGTGGAGCGGTAGCATGCGACGAAAGAGATAAGTTAATTACTCGCACAGCAGGACTAATCGGTTTTACAGCATCATACCTGTGGTTCTGTCTTAGCGGCTCGGCATTCATTTTCTTTTTTGAGCCTGAATTTCTTCAGAAATTTGTCTTGGTGGCAATAATTTTGGGTGGGGCGTTTGTAGTCGTAATAGTGCAGTCAATTATAATTCTTGTTCAATACGGTAGGGGAGGAGAAAAATCATGAACAGGGCACAAAAAATAGCCTGGTTATTCGTAATTACTATATCTTTAGCAGTCGTAGGCAGTCTTGCGGCTTTTGCGATTTTATATATTAAAGTTGGAATGCCAAAAGCCCTTGCCAGCCTTGCTCTTATAGGGATTGCAGGTTTTGGAGGATTTGGGCCGATTGTTTTTCCCAAAGATAAAGGCAAAATTACCTGTGACGAACGAGACACTCTCATCAACCGACGGGCAGCTATTGCTGGTTTTGGTGCATCATATCTGGTTGCGGGTTTGGCGTGTATGCTTCCGTTTTTCATACTTGGGCCACAGGCGACTGTAGCTGTTTGGTGGCTGCCTAATATCTTTGGGGCAGCCGGTTTAACCTTATTTTTTGTACATTCTGTGGTAATTCTTGTTCAATACGGCAGGGGAGGAGAAAAATCATGAATAAAGCACAAAAGAGAGCATGGTTGATACTTGCAATTTCCATCGCGACACTATTAGCTTCGGCCGCTGTAATAATTTTTGTTCACATAAACCACATAGATGTTATTGGTCTTTCTAAACCAACACTAACAGGACGTATATTAGGCGTTGTAATGACGGTCCCTTTAATCCTGATAGTTGTCACAGCGTGGCGTTTGCCGCAAAAAGATTTTGACGAACGAGATAAACTAATCGACCACAAAACGGTAATTTGGGGATATATGGGAGCTTTTATTTTTTTGGTCGGTGCCGGATGGTTTATAATTATCGCCAATCATCTGGGCACAATCAAGTCGATGCTAATAATCTATTTAATCTACCTTGCCTACTTTGTTTCTGCTTCGGTGTCATCCATCGCTGCGTTGATTCAATACAGCTTGGGAGGAAAAAATGGCGAATAAAATTAAAAATAATATTCGCCAGTTTCGATTTGAAAATAATCAGATGACTCAGGCCGAGCTTGCTGATAAGGCGAAAGTTACCCGGCAAACAATTATAGCGATAGAGGCGGGACAATATTCGCCATCGCTGGAACTGGCAATTAAAATCGCAAAGGCATTTGGCAAAAAAGTTGACGATGTCTTTGAATATGAAGAATAAAATCTCCATTCTTCAATTATTATCACCATTTACCCGGCATAAGGGCATCTGAAACGGGCTTGTTCCACCAATCGTGGTCTCTCAAATATTGTTTTGTCATCATCGCGGCATTTACGCCGTCGCCGACGGCGGTTGCAAGCTGCATCGCAGCGGCTGTTCGGCAGTCGCCTGCGACAAAAACGCCTGGGACTTTCGTCCGCAAAAAGCCGACATCGCATTTGACGAAACCGGCGTCGGTCAAATCGACAAAACCCTTCAGAAACGATGTATTAGGCACCATTCCCACGAAGATGAAAACGCCGTCGCAGGGCAGGAGTTCCTCTTTATTTGTTTTTACGTTTTTGAGCCGGACTTTTTCAACCTTTTTATCACCTTCAATCGCGACAACAACGGTGTCGAGTTTGAGTTTAATATTGCCGCCGGAGCCATTGACTTTCTGCATAAGTTCCTCGGCGAGTACTTTTGTCGCTCTGAATTCCTGCCGTCTGTGAACGAGGGTCAGTTCTCCCGCGAATTTTGCGACGTGCAGCGCTTCTTCGACAGCGGTATTACCGCCTCCGACAGCGACGACTTTTTTCCCTTTGAAAAAAGGAGCGTCGCAGGTTCCGCAATAGCTTACGCCGGCGCCGGAGTTCCTAAATTCATCTTCTCCGGGTACGCCGAGTTTGCGATAATCGCTTCCGCTGGCGAGAATGACAGAGCGGGCGGTAAAGGACTCTTTTCCGCAATTTATCGATATTTTGCCGTCTGGAAGCTTTGTCAGGTTTTTAACTTCAGCGCCCATTTTAAATTCCGCGCCGAAATTTTTCGCCTGGCTGTACATTTTATCAATCAGTTCTGTGCCGGAGATTCTTTCAAAGCCGGGATAGTTTTCGATGCGGTCGGTATTCATAATCTGGCCGCCGGGGTAGAATTTTTCCAGAACCAGAGTTCGCAGCCTGTCTCTTGAGTTGTAAAGCGCCGCCGCGAGGCCTGCAGGGCCTGCTCCTATGATGATACTGTCATAAATAATTTCCGCCATTTCCCATTCCTTATAATTATTCAGGTTATTTGGGTCTGGAGTTCTTTTTAAGCTGATACTGCTCTATCTGCTGAATTTTTTCGAGCCACTGCGGGAAATCCGCGAGGATAGCCGTTTTTGTAGTTCTCTCAATCCTGTATGAAAGGCTGCCCTGTATATCGGCAGATAACAGTTTGCCCTCGCCGTCGAAGTACATTTTCTGATAGACCGTATTAGAGCCGAAAAGTTCGACGCCTGCCGCGGATTCCGCCGGCAAAACGGAAGTTTCAGGCGAATTGATTCTGGAAAAGATTACAGGCGCGATTTTGCCGTCGGAAAGTATTACTTCGAGCATAACCGTATCGAAATCGCTTTTGAGAAATTCCGCAACGGTAAGGTCCAGGAAGATATCCGGAATCATTGTATCGGTGGAATGAACTTTCTCAACGGTATTTTGCTTCTGAACGGTCAGTACTTTGCTGCCGTCAAGACTAATTTGCGTAGGCTGCTGACGGTTTGTTAAAAGGTTGCCGTGCTTTATCGTCCAGTCGAACCTGCTAATTGAAATATCCGAATAGAAAAGCGACTGTTCCGCGAAAGCGCTGAACGCGGGACTTACAAATAATAGTCCCGCCGCGAAAACGGCCGAGTCGGCGTTTGAGTCCGCCGGACTAATGATGGTATCCGTTGTAAAACCAACGATAGTGCCGTGAGCGTCTTTTATGCGGTAGTAATTCTGATACCCCTGCCGTGACAACATCGCCGGCAAAGAGGCCTTGAGTTTTTTCAGGAGCTCGGCGCCGTTTACGACAGGATTATCGGGATGATATTTTACTGAGGCAAGCAGCGATTTGAATATTTTCTCGGCAAGGTCAACACCTTGTCCCCTCTGCGCCACTTCGAGCGTAATAGTTCTACCGTCAGGCAGGACAGTCGTGCCGCAGAAAAGCACGGCAGGAGTTTTTTCCGAGACGACTTTGGCATAGTCGAATGTAAAGTCGCCAAATTTGCCCGACCCTTCAGATTTAACACTGCCCGATAGCGAATTAGCCTTGATTTTAAATCTTTCCGAAGGAGTTTTTTCCAGGGGCAGCGTGAAATACCGCCATTGCGCCAGAATGAGCGAATCGTTGCCTATCTGCATCTGGCAGACAAGGTTGAATTCATTGTCCTCATATTTAAAATTGTTTGAAAGCCGCTTCCAGCCGTCGCCTGACGGAATTGAAACTTCAATACCTGTGCCTTTAATGGCCAGCGGCTCAGAAAGTTTAAAGTCAGACCGGGAAAAAGTAATAAACTCCGCCCAAATAAGACCGAGCACAAGGAGGCCTAAAAACGCGGCCTTGTCGAGCCCTAACTGTCTGAGTTTTTCATTGTTTGCCATAACATCTCTTATAGGTTGCGATTTTCAATCTAAAACCAACGACTATTACTATATTAGGCGATTTTGCCTAATAACTCAACAGCCGATTTTCCGGCGAGAAAACCGCTTGAAAAAGCGAACTGGAGGTTGAACCCGCCGCAGGGGCCGTCAACGTTAATTGTCTCGCCGGCAAAAAACAATCCCTTACACAATTTCGACTGCATAGTTTTATTGTCAAGTTCGGCAATATCGATGCCGCCTCTGGTTGCCGTCGCTTTTTCTATCGGCTCGGCACCAATAACAGTAAGCGGAAGATTTTTGAGCTTTTCAACGAGAGTTTTCCGCAGTTTTTTGTTTATCTGACCGGCGGAAATCTGCGGGACTTTATTTTCCGTGCAGATTGTCTGGACTAAAGCCTTCGGCAGAAATTGCGAAAGGACTGAAACGATATTTTGTTTGGGATTGTTAGCGGTAATTATTTTATCGAGCCGGTCAGGCTTTATTTCCGGCAGCAGGTCGATGGATATTTTCAGATTATCGCTTAATAAATCCGTGATGTTTCTGCTGAAGTCCAGAACGGCGGGGCCGCCGATGCCGTTTTGAGTAAAAATCATCGCCCCGGACGAGGAGATTTTTTTGCCGGAGATTTTACAGGTTATTAAAACATTTTGTACGCCTACGCCCGCCAGCGAAGAGCAAAATTTTTCCGCCGAAATCAGCGGCACCAGTACGGCAGAGGGTTTTATGATTTTGTGGCCGAGGATTTCGGCAAATTTGAAACCGTCACCCGTCGAGCCTGTCTGCGGCCAGCTCAATCCGCCTGTCGCGATTATTACTGATTGAGCCGATACGCTGAATTTCTCTGAAAGAATAACAAAACCATCCTTGTATTTTTCTATTGATTTAACTTTTTTGTCATAAAATATTTTGACGTTTCGTTTCTCCAGTTCATCGAGCAGGATTTGTTTGACGTCGTCCGCCCGCTGGGTTTTTGGGAATACGCAGCCGGAATTTTCCACAACAGTATCGAGGTCCTGCGACGCGAAAAAGTCCAGCAGCTTTTGCGGGCCGAATTCATAAATACAATGACGGACGAACCTGTCGAAAGGTTTGTACGCCTTTATAATCTCATCGGTTGAGCCTGTGTGCGTCAGGTTGCATCTGCCGCCGCCTGTAAGCAGGAGTTTTCTGCCTGCGGTGGTGTTCGACTCGATAATAATTGCCTTTGTCGCCCCTTGTGCCGCGGCACAGGCGGCCATCATACCGGCAGGACCTGCACCAATTATACATATATCAGTTTCAATCATATTATTGTTTTGAAAAGTAATAAAATTCAGATTAACATAACCAACCCTGAAATTATAAAGTTATGATAAAAGAAAACAATATAAATGCCGGCGGGTGCAAGGAAGTTCTCAAAATAGCGTTTCCGCTGATTTTGAGCACGTCCGCGATGACACTGCAGATGTTTGTGGACAGGGTTTTCCTGATGTGGTACGACCGCGACGCAATGAGCGGCGCGATGCTGGGCGGGATACTCAGCTTTGTATTCTTCAGTTTTTTTCTTGGCACAGCCACTTATGCCAATACCTTTGTCTCGCAATATGACGGAGCAAACAGAAAAGAAAGGATAGGGCCTGCCGTCTGGCAGAGCATTTATTTTTCCCTGACTGCCGGTCTGATAATGGCAGCAATTGCCTTGCTTGCCAAGCCCCTTATCGTTCTTGTCGGACACGAGCCGGCAATAGCAAATTACGAATTGATATATTTCAAAATTCTGACCATTGGGTCGCTGCCTATGCTGGTTGACTCTTCGCTTTCCTGTTTTTTGACAGGCAGGGGAAAAACCTGGACCGTTTTATGGGTCAATGTTGTCAAAACAGTCATAAATGCTGTGCTGGATTACGCGATGATTTTCGGAAAATTCGGTTTTCCGAAATGGGGTATCGGCGGCGCCGCGATAGCGACGGTTATCGCCAGTGTCGTAACGTGTGCGATTTATTTTGCAATTTTCCTGCGGCCTGCTTATCGCAAAAGTTTCTGCACTACAAATTATATTTTCGATAAGGAATTGTTCGGAAGACTGATGAAATTCGGCATTCCGAGCGGTGTGCAGTTTATGCTCGACATACTGGGCTTTACGCTTTTTGTGGTTTTTATCGGCAGGATTGACGCGGTGTCTTTCGCCGCTTCGTCGATGGTTCTTCAGATTAATACTCTTTCGTTTATGCCGATGATAGGTTTCGGTATGGCGACGACTATACTTGTCGGCAGGGCGTTGGGCGCCGATAAACCGCAACTTGCGCAGAAAACCACTATTTCAGCGGCCAAACTTACTTTCGGTTATATGATCGCTATCGCTTTCGGGTATTGGCTTTTCCCAAATGTGTTTATGCTGCCGTTTGAACTGAAAGCTTCCGCAGAGCAAATGGAAGCGATGCGGCCGATAGCGAAAATACTACTTTACTTTGTTGCTTTTTACTGCCTGTTCGATACGGGCAATATAATTTTTTCGGCGGCGCTGAAAGGCGCAGGCGATACGAGATTTGTGATGTGGATTTCAATTATTCTTAATTGGGTGATTATGGTTGTTCCAAGCTGGGCTGCGATAACTTTTCTGCGGGGCAGAGCGGCTTTGTACGCGGCGTGGGTTGCGCTAACAGGTTATGTTTGCGCCTTGGCGATACTATTTCTGCTGCGATTTCTTACGGGCAAATGGAAATCTATGCGTGTGATAGAAACATCGCCGGTTATGCCGGGTACGATGCTTTCTGTGCCGACGGTCGAAACTGAATCGACTTAAAATTTTTTTGTCCGGTGGGTCTATAAGCCGGGTTCTGTTTTTGTGCGACCATTTCTCTAAGGTCTGCCGTTGCCGACAGACTCAAGCAACCTACCCGCCGGTGTACTACCCGGGTCCAGGTATACCGGCATACTTGGTCTTGCAGGCGGTGGGGTTTGCCGTGCCGGTTCTGTCACCAGAACCGCGGTGCGCTCTTACCGCACCATTTCACCCTTACCAATCTCGAATTTCAGAAAGGCGGTATATTTTCTGTGGCACTTTCCCGCGAGTTTCCTCGGATGGCCGTTAGCCATCACCGCGCCCTGTCCTGCCCGGACTTTCCTCCCCCACACCTATTGTTCTGTGTTATCACAAACCAAAATCTTTTGTGAAACATCTATTGAGCCAGTTGTTTCCTGACTTTGGCACAGTACAATAGGTGTGAGGGCGGTCGCCCAACCCGCCGGACAAAAAAATTTTAACTTTTAAATCAGCTGTTTTAGGGCAGTTATTATACCATAAAAACAATATTTTATGCAAGTTCGGCACCAAAGAGATGTTATTAGCGGTTTAAAATTTATTCCTGATAAACTGTTATTTCGTCCGATAAGCGATTGCATACCTGAGGACAGGTAATTATTTAAAAATTTGGCAGGGGTAAGTCACGCCCAAATAAGCGCTTATAGTATTCCAAGAGCGTTATAGGGAATATCCGCAGGCTTTAGATTTATTTGATTTCTTTCGTAATTTATTAAAGTCGATAAATCCATTAGTAAGATTTCAGCTTCTTTGTCTTTAAGAGGAAAAAGACACGAGAATATTACGACGTCAAGTCGAGCAGCATTGCCAAAGCATTGTGGATGAAAACCATGACACAGAAAGACAAAACTAAAGAAGAATTTATTGAAGAGGTAAGACTCCTGCAAAAGCGTATAGCGGAACTTGAGATAGTGGATACTGAGAGCAAGAGTGTTGAACAAATTGTCTGGGGGGAGGGGGAAGCTCGTGCATACGCTGAAAGCATCATAGAGACAGTGCGGGAGCCTTTGATAGTGCTGGGTGATGACCTAAAGGTAGTCTCAGCCAACAAATCTTTCTATCAGACCTTTAAAGTTAACCCTAAGGAAACCAAAGGCCAGTTCATTTATGATTTGGGCAACCGACAATGGGATATTCCCAAACTGCGAAAACTCCTGGATGAGATCCTTCCCAAGAGCAGTGTCTTTGAGAACTACGAGATTGAGCATAACTTTGAGACCATTGGACAGAAAACAATGCTTTTAAATGCCCGACGCATTTATAGAGAGACTAATAAGACGCAGATGATCCTTCTTGCTATTGAAGATATTACCGAGCGCAAGGAGATAGAAGCCGGCCTGGAAAAGACCCGAAAAGAACTGGTGGTTATTAAACAATCCGCAGATGAAGCCCGTGAATTCGCTGAGAGCGTCATCAACACCGTACGTGAACCCTTAATTTCTTTGGATCAAGATCTCAGAGTGGTCACGGTCAGCCGTTCCTTCTATGAATTCTTCAAGGTAAAACCTGAAGAGACCGTGGGACAGCTTATTTATGACCTGGGCAATAAACAGTGGGATATCCCCAAGCTGCGTGAACTGCTGGAAACCATCCTTCCCCAAAAAACAACTTTTGATAACTATGAGGTTGAACATAATTTTCCTACTATCGGCAAAAAAATAATGCTCCTGAATGCCCGGCAGATTCAAAGAGTATGGGGCAAGGAACGGATTATCCTTCTGGCTATTGAAGATATCACCGAGCGCAAACGAGCGGAGGAGAAGATAGAAAAACTGAATGCGGAGCTCTCGACAGCTGTCAAGGAACTGGGGGCCTTTAGCTACTCAGTCTCGCACGATTTGAAGGCCCCTCTCAGGGCGATGGCGGGGTTCTCGAATATTCTCTCCGAAGACTATGCTCCCAAACTCGACGATAATGGCAGAAGGCTGATCGGCGTTATAAACGACAACGCGAGAACTATGGGACAACTCATTGACGATCTTCTCGAGTTATCTCACCTGGGAAGACAGGCGATGGACGTCGTCGATATAGACATGACGGCGCTCGTGCAGTCCGTATGTCATGAGTTAAAAGAAGAGCTCTTTCGTGACAGGGCTATAGAAGTGTCCGTAAAACCACTGCCACCCGCACGGGCCGACCTTACGCTTGCCAAGCAGATATTTACAAATCTTATTTCAAATGCCATGAAATTTACCTCCCGCAAAGACAAAGCTCTTATAGAGATTGGGGGATATGACAAGGGCCAGGATCGCATCTATTACATCAAAGATAACGGTGCGGGATTCGACATGAAATACGTGGATAAGCTCTTCGGGGTATTCCAGCGGCTTCACGCGCAAGACGAGTTTAGCGGCACCGGGATAGGTCTTGCGATAGTCAGTAACGCTGTTCGGCGCCACGGAGGCACGGTGTGGGCAGAGGGAGAGGTTGATAAAGGGGCAACGTTCTATTTTACGCTGCCAAAAGGCGGGCAAGATGAATAACAATGATCAAAATGATCAAGTAGATATACTTTTAGTCGAGGATAATCCGAGTGACGCCGAACTTACGCTAAGGGCTCTTAAGAAGAATAATATCGCCAGTAAGATACTTGTAGTCACTGACGGCGCTGGGGCGCTCGATTTTATATTTCATACCGGTGCTTATGCGGGAAGGAATTCGAACAATCAACCGAAGATTATATTGCTCGACCTGAAAATGCCGAAGGTGAACGGAATTGAAGTGATCCGGAAGCTAAAATCCGACAAGAATACCAAGTCCATCCCCATAGTCGTATTGACCTCATCGGAAGAAGAGAAGGATGTGACGGAAAGTTATGCGCTCGGGGTGAACAGCTATATAGTAAAGCCTGTAGAATTTGACAAGTTTACAAAGGTCGTGGCAGATGTTGGCTTGTACTGGCTTTTGATCAATAAGTCGCCTGTAGTTTAAAGAGAGGTATTTTATGGATAAAGAGATACGCGTACTGCTCGTTGAAGACTCCGCCGCCGACGCGGAGCTTGTTGCGAGAGATCTCGTCAAAAGAGACCTCGCCCATATATTAAAGTTGGTGCAGTCTAAGGATGAGTTTCTCAAAGCTCTTCAGGAGTTCGTCCCTGACATCGTGCTCTGCGACTACAAGTTGCCGAGGTTCAGCGCTCCGGAGGCACTGGAGATCTTAAAGAAAAGCTATCCTGAAACACCTCTTATCGTCGTCTCTGGCACAATCGGTGAGGACATAGCCGTCGATACAATGAAGTTAGGCGCGGTCGACTATATCATGAAGGACCGGCTTGTCAGATTGGTCCCGGCCATCCGACGTGCGCTAGAAGAGGCGAGGATTGCCTCCGAGCGCAAGCAGATGGATAAGTCGCTGCGGGAAAGCGAGGAGCGATACAAGAATCTGTTTAAGGCGAACATTGACGGGATACTCATAGTCGATGTCACGACAAAGAAGTTCAGGTACGCCAACCCGGCTATTTGCAGGATGCTGGGCTACAGCGAGGAGGAACTTATGCGGATGGGCGTGGCTGACATCCACCCGAAAGAGTCGCTTGAGCAGGTGTCCACCGAGTTCGAGGCCCAGATCTCCGGGGCCAAGATAACCGCAGACCTGCCGTGCGTAAGGAAGGACGGCCAGATAATATCCGTGAGCATAAACGCAGGTACGGTAATGATCGATCAGACCGAATATCTGATGGGGATATTCCGCGATATCACCGACCGCAAGAAGTCTGATGAGGCGCTAAAACAGGCCAAAATGCAGGCCGAAGCCGCGAATGAGGCCAAGAGCCACTTTCTTGCCAATATGAGCCACGAAATGCGCACACCTTTGAATGCGATTATTGGATTCAGCAAAATTTTGATGGAGGAAGAACTTGCCGAAGAACATAAAGAACACCTCAGGATGATTTACAACAGCGGCGGGCATCTTTTGGGTTTGGTTAATGATATTCTGAACATCTCCAGTATTGAAGCCGGCAAAATGAATATTGAGATGAAGCAATGCTCGCTTGGGCAGCTTATAGCTAATATAGAATCTATGACGCAGCCGTTTGCAGCGGGAAAAGGGCTGACGTTCGAGATTCGCGAAAAAGGCGACCTGCCAGCTAATATTGTTACCGATACCGTTCGTTTGCAGCAGTGTTTAATCAACCTTGTGAATAACGCTATAAAATTTACTGAGCAAGGGCATATTTATGTGAATATTTCTTTGGAAGATAAAGACAGCAAGCCATGTATTCGTTTTGAAGTTGAAGACACAGGAATTGGAATTGCGACTGAGTCTCAGCAAAAGATATTCGAACCCTTTGTTCAGGAAGATGAGGGTACTTCACGCAAATATGGCGGAACAGGACTGGGGCTGGCTATTGCCAGGAAGTTTGCAGGGCTTCTTGGCGGAGAACTTACCTTAACCAGTGAAAAAGGGAAGGGTTCGGTATTTTCGTTTATAATACCAGCTGGCGTTGACCTAGCAGCACAACCCCTCCTGAACCGGCACAAAATAATCGATGATGCAAGTAAAGTTAAACAAGACAGGTTTTCCGGATGTATTCTGGTAGCTGAGGACGTCAAGACAAATCAAATGCTTATGAAATTTTTGCTGGAAAAGATGGGTTTGAAAGTAACAATCGCAGAGAACGGGGCCGAAGCGGTTGATAAAGCTCTTGGTCAGAAATTTGACCTTATTTTCATGGACATACAAATGCCGGAACTAAATGGGTATGAAGCCACAAGGACGCTTCGAGACAAAGGGATTAAAATACCAATAGTGGCCTTAACGGCAGGAACTATGGAAGGCGATGAAGAAAAGTGTATCGAAGCCGGTTGTGATGTTTACTTATCCAAACCAGTTGTAATTTCAAAACTGATAGAAACACTAAGCAAATACCTGCCGTCAGAAAATCAGGTTTTAGTCGAATCAGTCAATTCTGCTTAACTTGCATATTTCATAGGGGGGAATCAAAGTTGCCGGTGGCGGATGATTTTGGCATCGGCTCTGCCCAACCCGCCGGACAAAAAAATTTTAAATCCACCACATCAGGAGCAATCATTGAAGATTTTCACTACTATCAATAGATATAATACCGCAAAACAGCCTTTTGAACAAGTCCATCCGATGAAATATTCCTTAAAAATAACCGATTTATGTCCTCTGGAGCGGTTAAAAACCGTTTTTTAACCAGTTTAAGCTTGATTTTTGGGATATTTTATGGTATAATACCGAACTAAAATGCATTTATATCAAATATTTTCAGTTTTTCAGGAGAGCAGGAACATGAATTTTCAAAAATTTTTAACAGCATTTATTTTTCTGTTTGCGGTTTACAGTTCTGTTTTTGCGGATGTCCCCGCTTTTCCCGGCGCCGAGGGCTCAGGCCGTTTTGCAATGGGCGGGCGCGGCGGTGATGTCTACGAAGTGACCAACCTCAATAATAGCGGCCTCGGCTCAATCGTCGATGCGGTGAGCCAGGAAAACAGGACGATTGTCTTCAGGGTGTCCGGCACAATTGAGCTGGGCGATGTCATCCTGCGGCCTAAATCCTTTACGACTATCGCCGGTCAGACCGCACCGGGCGACGGCATCTGCATTAAAGGACGAATACAAATCTACAATGTCCAAGACGTTATCATTCGTTATCTTCGCGTTCGCGTGGATAAAGGCGCCGCCAATGCTGACGGCGATGGTATCGATATAGGCGGGGACTACCAAGTTATCGTTGACCACTGTAGTGAGTCGTATGCGAGAGACGAAGGGATTTCCTCGCCATATTCTTATGGCGTTACTGTTCAATGGTGCATTATAAGCGAGAGCCTCACCTTTCAGGCCCACAGTTATGGTTCGCTTGTTCGCGGCTGTTTCGGATATCCGGTAACCTATCATCACAATCTGTACGCACATAACAGCGGCCGAAATCCAAGACCGGGCAATGAAGCCTCCAATCAGGACCCTTACTACGATACCGATGGACTGCATTTCGATTTCCGCAATAACGTGATGTACAACTGGCAGGGAACCACTGCGGGGTATAATGATGACGGCCCAGGGTATATCAGCCGTTATAATTTCATAGGTAATGCCTATATTCCCGGCCCAGAGTCCACATACAACGGTAAAGGATTCCGCGAGCGGAGCAAAGACTGCTACGGCTACTTTGTCGACAATTCTTATGACGGTATCGTACCAAGCGATCCGTGGAGCATAGTCAATTACCCGCTGACCACCGGCTTGGATCCTTACAAGTCTCGTTCCTACCTGATACCGATGGAGCCGGTGACTACAACTTCGCCGGCCCAAGCCAAGATAGATGTGCTTGCAGGTGCCGGCGCAAGTTTTCCCAAACGCGACATAATCGATACCCGCATCGTCAATGACGTGATTAATAAGACCGGCCACTCAATCTTTGATACCGACCATCAGCCTGAAGGCGGCTGGCCAATTCTCAATTCTGCAACGGCTCCGCCTGACAGCGACCATGATGGAATGCCGGATGCGTGGGAAATCTCACACGGGCTGAATCCGAACAATGCCGACGACCGCAATGGTTATAATCTCAGCGCCGACTATACAAATCTGGAAGTTTATCTCGATAGTCTTGCAAACACTGCTTCTCCTTATGTTCACAGACTGCGAGGGTATTCCGGTACTGCCGACGGTTCAGATAATGCGACAGACATCGCTGTCGATTCAGCCGGTAATGCTTATGTAACCGGTTATGTCAAAAACAGCGGTACAGATTATGACTTCGTAACGATAAAATACACGCCAGACGGCACTAATGCCTGGACAAAAATATATAACAGCGGCGATGCAAGCTGCGATTATGCAATGGCGATTGCTGTCGATGCAAATAATATTATTGCGGCCGGTTACAGTAATACCGTGGCATCAGGATTTGACGGAGCTGTAGTCAAGTACAATTCCGCCGGTACGCAACTGTGGGCAACGCCATATAATTATTCAGGCACAAGCGACGACAGATTTTATGACGTCGCGGCGGATGCAGGCGGCTATATCTATGCGGTCGGCAGGACGGATTGGAATTGTCTGATAGTAAAATACACGCCCAGCGGCGATATTGCCTGGGCAAAGACATATAAAGGTACAGGGGAAGGCTATAATGTTTTATACAAACTTGCGATTGACGGCAGCGGCAATGTTTATGCCTGCGGCGAAACAGCACAAACAGGTACAGGTCAGGACTGCCTGGTTGTAAAATATTCTCCGGACGGTATTCTGCTGTGGGCGCAAACATATAACAGCGCAGCCGATAACTGGGATATGCTGAAGGGAATTGCGATTGATTCGGCAGGAGATATTTATGTGACGGGCTCTGCCGAGACTGCGACCGATTCAAATTATGTAACGATGAAATACTCACCGGACGGCATCAGAAGCTGGACATCATTTTATAGCGGCACAACTTCCGGCTGGGACGAGTCCTATGCGATAGCGATAAATTCGGACGGCGGCGTTATTGTGACAGGATACAGTGAAGGAACGACCAGCGGCGGAGATGCGGTCACAGTAAAATACGATCCGGCGACCGGCGAGCAGGTTTGGTTAAAAAGATATAACGGGCCGGGTAATTCAACCGATTTTACTGAATCAATAGCGACGGACGGAACCGGCAGAATTTATGTTCACGGCAGAAGCGAGGATGCAAATTCGACAGATTATCTAACCATTTGTTATAACGCCAGCGGTACCGAACTGTGGAAGAAGAATTATGACGGGCCGGCCGGTCTAACGGATATCGGCAGTGCAATCGTTGTATATAAGGATGATATATATGTTACCGGCAGCAGTGAAACATCGGCAAATAATTGTGATTACGCAACTATTAAATATACATTTACTTTACCCAATCTGTGCCCTAATCCGCTGGCAGGCGATTTGGACGGTGACTGCCAGGTTGGCTTGCTCGACCTTGCGATTTTATCCGAAAACTGGCTAAGCAGAGACATCAGTCCCAATAATATTGTCAGCTGGGGATTGAACAACTATGGCCAGGCAACACCGCCGGAAGGTAATGACTTTGCAGCCATCGCGGCCGGTGGGAATCACTCGCTTGGCCTGAAAACCGATGGTTCGATTGCAGCATGGGGTCGGAATCATTTTGGTCAATGCACTGTGCCATCGCCTAATGCGGATTTTACGGCCATTTCGGCCGGCTTTAATTTTTCGCTTGGCTTGAAAGCTAACGGCTCGATTACGGCCTGGGGGCAGAATAATTTTGGTCAATGTACTGTGCCATCGCCCAATGCGGATTTTATGGCCATTTCGGCCGGCGGGGTTTTTTCGCTTGGCTTGAAAACCAATGGCTCGATTGCGGCATGGGGATACAACTATGACAATGAATGTGATGTGCCACCACCTAATGCGAATTTTGTGGCCATTTCGGCCGGTGTGCTTTTTTCACTTGGCCTGAAATCCGATGGTTCGATTGCGGCATGGGGGCAGAATGATAACGGTGAATGCGATGTACCATCACCCAATACGGGTTTTACGGCCGTCGCGGCAGGCTGGTATCACTCACTTGGCCTAAAATCCGACGGCTCGATTGTGGCCTGGGGATGGAATAATCATGGTCAATGCGATGTGCCATCGCCCAATACGGGTTTTGTAGCCATCGCGGCCGGTGAGTATCACTCGCTCGGCCTGAAATCCGACGGCTCAATCGTGGCATGGGGAAACAACGCGAACGGTGAATGTACTTTGCCGTCACCCAATATTAGTTTTACGGCCATCTCGGTCGGCGAAAATTTCAATCTTGCGATGCGATTTCATCCGACAGGCGACTTAAACGGCGACTATAAAGTAAATTTTCTCGACTATGTGTTGTTAGCCGATAACTGGATAGCTTGCGGTCTGTCAGACCCTGGTAACTGCTGGCAGTAAAAAAAGCTCAAATTTGAAATTTAAAATTTCAAATCATTTTCAATCACCAGCCTAACCTCGTTTTTGGCTGATTTAAACTTGATTTTTGGGCTGTTTTATGGTATAATACCCGGTTGAAATGCATTTATATCGCCGTTTTGGCGTTTTGGCGAACGGCTTTGGTTTTTAACTTTCCAATTTTCAATTCTACAATTTCTTTAAGGATTCCCTATGAACAACTCTATTATTCTATCCCCAGACCGGATTACAGAAGCAAACAGTTTTTATGAAAAACTCAAAAGAACAATGCCGAGGACAAAAACAGATTTGAAAAATTACCTTAAAGTTTTTCTCAATCTCAATATCGGCGATACGAGAATATGCGATGGGCATAATACGCCGATGGATTATCTGTGGCACTGCTATAACAGCGACTTTGACGGCAGTACAAATGGCGATTGTATCGTCTGGGCGGGCAGAGGAGGCGGGAAAACTCTTATCGCCGCTGCCGCGACACTTCTGGACTGTATCTTCAAGCCGAACTGCAAAGTGAGAATTCTTGCGGGCAGCGAATCGCAGGCGCAAAGGATGTATGATTACCTGCTCGGATTTCTGCGAGACGGATTTGAAGATTTTCTTTCAGGGTCTGTTCGCAAAGACAGATGCAGTTTTTTGAACGGCTCCGATGTAGAGGTTCTGACCCAATCGGCGGCGTCCGTTCGCGGCAGTCATATCCAGAAACTGCGATGCGATGAAATCGAACTGTTCGACAGGCAAATTTTAGAGGCGGCGAAATTTGTTACCAAAAGCACCGATAAAATAATCGGGGCAATGGAAAGCCTGAGTACGATGCATCAGCCTTTCGGGATTATGCACGAACTTGTGGACAAGGCGCAGGCGGGCGGAATACCGATATTCAAATGGTGCGTATGGGAAGTTATTGAAAAATGCCAACCTGAAAGAAGCTGTTCAAGATGTCCGCTGAATGGCGATTGTCAGGGCAGGGCAAGAAAAGCAGACGGATATTTGAAGATTGACGATTGCATATCGCAAATGCGGCGAAGCAGCAGGGCGGCGTTTGAATCTGAAATGCTCTGCGCTCGGCCTTCGCTTGAAAATGTCGTCTTTGCCGAGTTCAATCCCGATATTCATATCGCGCCGATTGAATATAATCCCGATTTGCCGCTGTATCGTGCGATTGATTTCGGATTTGTTAATCCGTTTGTGTGCCTGTGGATTCAAATTGACGGCAATAGTACCGTAAAAGTTATTGACGAGTATATAAAAAGCAGAATGACGATTGATACGCACGCAGATGAGATAAAAAACAGGATGCCGGGCGGCGAAGAAAGAGTGGTTGCCACTTTTTGCGACCCTGCGGGGGCGGGTGTAAACGATGTGACGGGTACAAGTCCTGTCTGGCAGTTGAAACAGGCGGGAGTAAAACTGCGATACAAAAGAAGCTCGATACTCGAAGGCGTCGAGCTTATCAGAAGGGCTTTGCGCAGCGGCGATGGGAAAAGTAATTTAATTATCAGTCCGCGATGCGGCAGATTGATTGAGGCGATGCAGTGTTATCACTATCCGCCGACAGGTTCGATAGAATTGCCTTTAAAAGACGGCGTTTATGACCATCCGATTGACGCTCTGCGGTATTTCTTTGTGAATTACAATAGTTCAGGTGCGGCCAAAAGCAGAAAATACTGACAAACAAAAAAGGTTGTCCTGACTTGCCAGTTGAGGAGGAAATACCGGCTTATTGGAACAACCTTTTTATTTTAAATTACACTCCTTCATCCTGAAAGGCATAATTTAAAAATTTTGGATTACATCAGCCAATGTACCTGATGTAATCTATTATGATGTATGGAGAGTGGCAGATTCCTTTCTTTAATTCGTACCCTTCCTTCTCGCTGAAACGGCACCGGCAAACTTTCTCTCAAAATTCTTCTACCGACCAGAACTAATTATAGGAAGAGATGGAAAATCTTACAATTGTGGTAAATACGGGGACTGAATATAAAGCCTGTTTTCGTGTCTAAAAGCGATGTTTTATGAAAATATTTTTTGCGAAAAATCAGTTTTTTTCTACTTTTTCTCCGGCGCGATTCCGGAGTCTATTGCTTTTCTTGTCAGTTCAACGAGATTATGAGCGCCGAGTTTTTGCATAATATTCGCCCTGTGGTCTTCGATAGTTCTGATGGAACGCTTTAATTGAAAGGCTATTTCCTTGTTGCATTTGCCCTGCATTACCAATTCGAGTATTTCATTTTCTACCCGCGTTAATATTTTAGACGCTGTAATGTCCCATGCGGCACCTTCTATATAGCCTTCTTCCGGACATATCCTCGATGAAATTTTCATCCAAAACTCCTCCCCGCTTATCCGCCTGACTTTTATTTCGAAGTTATCAACCTGTCCTTTCTCTTTCAATATCGCCAGCAACTCATCACGGCGTTTAAGGTCTGTGTAATATTTCACGGAGCAGTATTCAGCAAGGCATTTTTCCCGGCTTTTATAACCTAAGAACTTGACCAGGGCTTCATTGCATTCGAGCAATTTACCATCGCTGATTCTTGTTCTGTATAACGCCACCCGTGCGTTATTATACAGAGACCTGTAATCATCCAATGACGATTCCAATTTCTGCTGCAGCAGTTTTGTTTCCGTGATATCCCGCACGTTGCCGACAATTGCCTCGACCTGGCCGTTGGAGCCGGTTATAAAAGTTCTGTTAATGCCCAACCAGACCCAATGACCTTTTTTGTGTTTGAATCTCTGTTCTATGTAACTATAAAAATTACTCGGAGAGGGTTTCTCTGATACGTCTTTATTTTTTTTAACCTCAACCCGAGAATCGCCGGGATATACTCTTTTATTTATTCCTTCGAGGCCCATTTCTGTTAGTTCTTCCGACGTGAAACCGCTAATTGCAGCTGCAGCAAGACTTATATATTCAAATTTGCCTGTTTTTGCATTGATTAGGAAAAGGATGTCTTTGGAATTTTGAAGGAGATGCAAATAGTAATCACTTGATTTATCAGAGGAAGGGCTTGCTTTGCCGGCCGAAGAATTTTTACCCATACTGACTATCTCTCCTATCCTAATATGCAAAATTACTACTGTTGTTTCAAAGTAATAAGGATAAATATATTTTCGTCAAATTCAATGGAAAACAAAAATAAAATTATAACAGAAAATGCTAATTACATAAAAAACCCCGGCCTGATTTTACCGGGGTTTTAATTTACTTTTTATAATTTTATGGGCAACTGCTTTGCGGCTGAAGATTGCATTTGAGCCAGTTTTCGGCTAACGCGGCAAAGTCGGCAAAATTGACTGAGTTGCTTTCGTTTATATCGCTGCCCCCGCACCAATTCGGAGTTGTGCAGGATTCGAGCCAGTGACTAACCATCACAGCCAAATCATTCATATCGACCCTGCAATCGCCGTTCAGGTCGCCGACTAATGAATCAGGGCAATAGCTTGTCGCGACAAAGTTAACTCGGCCGATGTCTCCGCCGGTCAGTTGGATGCTTAATCCATCCACCAGGCCTGTGAACCCGTTGGCCCAGGCGGAGCCTGTTTGAACGGAAAACGCAAGAATCTTCTGATTCTTATAGGCTGCGTTGGCGATTAAATCTGATAAGAAGCCGTCTGTGTAGCTGCCGAAATACTGATTATTGGTTGAATCAAAGAATCGCAGTCTGTTGTTTTGGCCCTCTGGGGTAACCCATCGGTTCCATGTGTTGCAGGGGTCGAGAAGGTTTTGTGAGAAATAAGGTTCGCTGCCGATACGATTGCCGTACCATGAGCCGTGGACGGGCAGGTTAGTATCGGGCAGGGTGTAAATATTAATGTACCAATCCGCCGCGTTGACGGTATGAGTTGTATTTTTTTTAGTAAAATAACTGATGCTTGAAATTTCTCCAATAGTCACGTCGCGTCCGAACAACGCCTGCGGGCTGACGTAATATTCGGATTTTTGTCCTGCGACCATGGCGTTAGCCTGCCAGCTTCCCGGAGCAAACTCTGCGGCATAATCGGCAGAGCCTAAAGTATTCGTGACGGATAATGCGGTAACAGTTGTGGTGGTCGGGGGAACGACTGTTGCCACGACCCAAGGATAAACAGTTCCTATGTCGCCCCCGAAACCAAGGCCAGAACCGTGGCCGGCTCCTTCAAACCCCATATAGCCTCGATAGGGATAAAAGCCCGGAGTCCATGGATCGGGGGGTATGTACCATTGCAAAGACTCTGTGTAGCCGCCGTTCACACCTTTTAAGTAGATGCATCCATACGTCTCATTCAGTACGATTTGTGTTGGGGTGACGGAAAACGCATAGATGGAATTTGAGTTGATGTAAGGGTTGACCTCGACATCTGAGGCGGTGTAGGACTGCGTTCCCGACGAGATAGTGAATGAGGCGGAATCGATGACACCCGTCGTCGGATCGGCCATGATCGTGCCCGACACATGGATCGTACTTCTCGTTGCCGTATCAATCTGGCAAACCGGGTAGTCGACTATGTAGTAAGTTTGAATTGCAGCCGAGGCAATAGTCGCCAAGGCAAGTACAACACAAATTATAATAAACTTTTTCATTTTAGTCTTCTCCAATTTTTTCCTGATAGTTATTTAGGCGCACAAGCAGGGTCGGAAGGATTCGTGTCACAATCTATCAACCAGTTGGCGGCCATAATTGCAAAATCGTAAAAATCGACCGTGCAATCATCGTTCAGATCGCCGGCCAGAACAAACATACAAGGCGAAGGTTCAGACGCCGCTGCTACTATCTGAATCGAGTTTGCCATGCCCGCAAGCGATTGGTCGGTGTTAAGTACACTGGGATTGGGGGTAACGAACATAAATGTAAAATCAGCCCTGAAATTGTTTATTTTCAGAGTGTCGCCGCTGCCATTGGCAATGCCAAGGCCAAGACCTTGTGCTGTAGGGACAAAGTAAATACTGCTGTCAAGAATGATTGGGGTACCGGTAAGTTCTCCTAAAGACCATGGCTGGCTTGCCATAGTGGCAACGATAAGATTTGTTCCAGCAGGGGTAATTGCTACATTGTTGTATTTTAGAGTCCCTGCAATCGTTAGTGTCCCGCCGCCTTGGAAATTACCGCTTGCCAGACCACCTGAACTTGTGTCCTGAACGAGAGAAGAGCTTATAGTTACCGTAGGACTCGATATCGTGTAACCGCCGTTTCCTGTCAATCCTTCAAGTATCAATACTGGTGGGCCGACACTAATGTTTGAAAGACTCAAACTGCCGCTGCCCGAAGAATAAGTATAAAAAGTTGTAGGCGGGGGTATTGACAGTATGATGTCTTGAACATACAAGGTGGCAGCTTGTGTTAAAGCAGATGTGCAAAGCATCACCACTACCGCACAAATTGTTACTAACTTTTTCATTCTCTTTCCTCCAATTTTTTCCTGATAGTTATTTAGGCACACAAGCAGGGTCGGACGGATTCGTGTCACAATCTATCAGCCAGTTGGCGGCCATAATTGCAAAATCTTGAAAATTGATCTTGCAGTCATTGTTCAGATCGCCTGCTATAACAAACAGACACGTAGCAGCATAGCTCGTGCCGTTGAGTTCCACACTTGAAACAATAGCTTTCATGCCATCAAAATTGCCGCTGGTACCTACGACAAAGTCGATTGAATAGACTAAATCTGTCCCGTCGATGTCATTGACCGGCAACATACCGGGAACGATCGTTGAGAAGGGGCTCCAAAAACTGCCGAAACTATTGCGAGCGTCGTTGGCGTTCCAATAGTAATAGTTTCCCAAGGCATCTCTGGTGACGAACGTCAAATCCGGAGTCCCCGCACCGGGTGGGTTGTTGTCGCCAGATAAGAAATTATCTCCGCGGTTTGAACCATCGACATAGCCGAGGGTTGCCGGGTTGTGGTTCTGCGTCATCCAGTCGATTCCCGTCCCTTCGAGGGTTGCATCGCCGTCCGCATCGGTATTTAACACGACTTCCAAAGCAAAGCCGCCAGCGCCAGCGGTTGTAATCTTCGAAGTGTACGAAAGCGACGTGATGGCATTGAGTGCTATACCTCCGTCGATATTCAGCCGGACGTAAGCACTTCCAGCAGTGCCGGTGCCTATTGCAGTGGACAGTTCAACGCCGACAGGGGTAACAGTCGCCGTTGCTCCGGTACCTACGGTACCGTATGAAATTTTGTTTGCAGCAAAGGAAACCCCATTTACTGTTAAAATGACTGCAATTACTGCACAAATTGTAATTAACTTTTTCATATTCTCTTCTTTCCAGGATAAAATTTTAAAGGCGAAAATGATTTAGCGGAATCGCGGAGATAATATGGATAAATTAGAAAAAAGCGGTCCTTGCCTTGACGATGTTCCTCTTGAACAAATCTTCATTTATTCCAGCCTCCTATCCTATTTTAACACATCCATCACAATTATACCCCTCGACAGAGGTGAATGTAAAGAGAAAACAAATTTAATCTAACCCTATTTATCTGTAAGCTATTGTTTTAAAAGAAGTTAAGGGTATCATTGGGGCAGTAAATCTAAAATTCAAAGACTGTTTATAAATAAGTCGTGAAAAGTCCTTTTTTAGCGTAAAAAACCACAAGGCCGAATGAGTAGAAAAGGAGATTTAAGATTCCAATTTTTTTATGATGAGGCGAGGAAGCTTGACAATCAGGCCATCGGGCACGACAGGATTCAGGTGTGTCTTCGCCGCCAGAGCGCAGACAAGATTCAAGCTTACTTCATAACCCTTTGTAAATCGTCTAAGTCACACCACTATTTCATCCAGTTTTCAGCAAGGACGTTAAAGTCTGATTTGGTTAGAATTAATTGCTTGAAAATGGCCCAATATTACTATAGTATGCCAAAGGAGCAAGGTAAGTATCTTTACTGCTTATAAGCCCAAGTCTGGAACTTTTGACAAGAAGGATTGTGTTGTCAATATCAATTTCAGGATGAAATTAAGTGTTGTGGTCTATAAAAATGAGAAAATCCGTTATTAGTAAACGAGTTTTGTTTATTATTCGGCATTATAGACAGGGAAATTATGGATATAAAGCGACAAGAGCCTTTACAGAATCAATCTTCTGGCGCAGGTTCTTCACCGGATAAGAAATTTGTGCCAACCTGCAATATATGCGGAGAAAAACATTGGCCTTCTCATCCTTTAGCACCTTGCCTGAACTTAAATAAAGCCAGGGCCCGAGCTAAAGAGGAGAAAAGAGCTATTGCGGAAGCCCGGAAACAAGCCGAGGCTGAAGCTAAAGCCAATGCCCGTGCCGAAAAAAATGCCATCCTGGAAGCTCAAGAAAAAGCAAAATATGAGGCACAATTAAGGGCCAACGCTGAAAGACAGTTAGAATCTGCCGACAAACATATCGCACAGATTGAGAAACAGCTTCTATTTGCGATTGAGGCGAAACGGAGACTCACGTCTGAGAGCGAGGCTGAACGTAAGGCCGGAATACAAGCACAACAGGCCTTAAAAGATTCTCATAATGCCATTGCAGAGCTTCAGCTAAAACTCAAGTTCGAATCCGAGCAAAAGTCGGAAGCCCAAAAACAATTGGAAGTTACAGCGAAACAGCTTGCTGAAAGAAAAGCTGAGATTTCAGAAAGCGCAAAGGTATTCAATGAGACCCTGACAGGAGCACAGGAAAAACTCGAGGTCGAAACACAGGCAAGGCTTGAAGCCGAAAAAAGAATTGAAGAACAAACTGGGGAAATAATCAGGCTCCGAACCCAAACTGCAGAGATGACACAAAGTCACAAAGAGGAATTGGTTCAGCTCAGTCAGGAGAAAGCAGAAGCTGATGCGCAGGCACAAAAGCAGATTGAAACTTACGCTGAACAGCTTGCCGGCATAAAAATAGAAAGTGCCGAATCGATTTCACAAGTCAAATCTGAGCTGGAATCAAAAGCCAGAGACTATGCCGAGTCGATAGCCAAAACTCAAGCCGATTCTGTTAAAGCTATAGCTGCACAAAAAGAGAAATACGAAGCAGAAACCGCTAAGAACAAAACTGATGCTTCAAATGAAATTGAACGGTTAAAGGCACTGTTGAGAGAGAAGACGGAAGAATATCGGGCGTATCAGGGGCAATCTGAAGTTGAAGCAAAATCGACAAAACAATCATTACATAAGGCAGAACAGGATTTACAAGATACTGCGAAACAGATTGCGCGACTTGAGGAGCAGTTAAAACTTGAAATCGAGATAAGGCATAATACGGAGTCGCAATTAAAAGAGCAAAAGCAGGTTTTAACCGGGGCTCAAGACCAGGTTTCATCTTTAACCCAGTATGCCGCTCATATTCAGATTGAAGCCGCTGAAAAAGTTGTCCAGGTAAAATCTGAAATGGAGTCAAAAGCCATGAACTATGCTGACTCCATAATCAAGGCAAAAGCCGAAGCGAGTGACACCATTGCCAATATCAAATCTCATGCTGCAGACGAGATTGCCCAGCTGCGGTCGGTAATCGAAGAGAAAAACAAAGAATACCAGGCTCAGATGGAAGAGGCCAAGGAGAAGAATCGGCTTGAGCGGCAGGAAAAAGTTGAAATTGAGTATAAGCTTCAGGCTGCCAATGAAAAAATTATCCGGCTTCAGGACCAGTTGCGTGTCGAAACACAAGACTTGCAGAAAATAGAAGATGCGTTCAAGGCAGAACAACAGGCAAGGACTGACTTGGAACAAAAAATATTACAATATCGTGAGGCGATTCAGGAAGAAAGGTCAAGAGCGGCATCTGAATCGCAGGCGAAACTTGACGCCCAACAAAAACTCGCAAGTCTGGAAGAGGAATTAAAAACATTTAAGACACAAGCAGAACAAAATATCGAAGCGTTGAAATTGTCGCTGATTAAAACGGAAAAATCTCTTGAGTCTGAATTAAAAGTCAAAGAAGTGATTCAGGCCCAGCTTCAAATCGATCACAACACAAGATTGCAGGCGGAGCAGGAGCTGCAAGATTACATAAAGGCATTCTCTCGTGCCGATGAAAAGGCAAATTTAATCGGGGAAGAACTTATCAAAGCTCAACAGCTTGCTCATGATGAGTCTAAAGCCCGGGCAAAGGCACAGGAACAGCTCGAGTCTTTAACGCAGCAATTAAGCCAGGTTAGAATTGATACTGTCGAACAGATTGCATCTGTTAAATCTGACGCGGCTCAAGCAGCGGCAAATATCAGGTCACAGCTCGAAGAAAGAGCGAGGGATTATGCCGATTCAATAATAAAAGCAAAGGATGAATCGCAAAAAGCAATTCTGGCTGAAAGAGAAAGACAGAAAACCGAAACTAATGATTTAGTCTCCAAAATAAAATCAGAAACCGCGGCTGAAATTCAAAAATTTAAATCGCAGTTAGAAAATAATTCTATGGAGCATAATCGCCTGATTAAAGAGGCTGAAACAATGCTGCAGACGGAAACTCAGCGGCGAATCAGGATAGAAGAGAAAGTCAGAAACTTTGATGCGCTCCTCAGAGAAACAGAAGCTAATGCCGAGAAAAAAGCTCTCGCTTGTGCCGAGAAAAGGGCCAAGACTATAGCTAAATCCTGGGTAAAGGGTGAAACGACAGCAAGGGAGGCAGCTCAAGCCATGGCTGAGGCCGAATTAAGACAAAGGGCTGAGACGGAAAAGAAACTAAAACTGATTAGCGTTCAATTGTCCAAACTCCAGGAGCAGCTCCTTGTTCAGACTGAAGCCAGAAGCATCGTCGAGTCACAGGCTGAAGAGTTCAAGCAGGCAATGCTGCGGGCACAGCAGCAGGTTGAATCTTTGACGGAACAATTAAGTCAAATCAAAGTTGTAACTGCCGAGAAGATAGCATCTATTAAATCCGATGCCGCGGAAACGACAGCAAAAGTAAAATCAGAACTCGAGGACAAAGCCAGGATATATGCCGAATCCATCTTAAAGAGTCAATCGCAGGCTGCTGAAACTTTAGATGCAGAAAGACAAAAATTAGAAGCTCAGACTGTCAGGACAATTGAGGATGTTAAAGACAATGCAGCAAAGGAGCTTTTGAAGGTCAGGTCGCAATTTGAAGAGAAGAGGCAGCAATATGAAGCCCTGCTTGAAAAAGCCGATTCAGAACTGCAATCTGAGCGGAATTCAAGGCTGGAATCTGAGCGGCAGTTAAAAAATCTGGGCGAGAAGATAGCCCGGCTCCAGGAGCAATTAAGTAATCAAATAGACAGCAGCCAGAAAGCTCAGTCGCAAGCGGAGGAACAAAAACAGATAGCCTTGGAAGCAGACCGGAAGGCAACGGACTTAAAGATTCAAATCGCTGAAGTTAAAGCGCAAATCAAATCTGAGCTGGAGGAAAAGGCGAGGAACTACGCTGATTCTATTTTAAAAGTTAAGAGTGAAGCTGCCCAGGTACTATCTGCGGAAAAACAAAAGTCAGAAGCTGAAATCTCGGAGTTAGCCGAAAAGCTGAAGGCGGAGGCCGAAAAGAAAATTTTAGCTCAGCGCATAGAGTTCAATGAGAAAATTAAAGAGTACCAAACTGAAATCAGTGAATATAAAGATAGTCTTAAACAGGCAAAGGTGCAGACCGAATTTGAAGCAAGAGCAAAATTGGAAGTTGAACAAAAACTAAAAGCGGTAAGCGAGAAAGCGGCTGGACTTGAACAAAAAATACAATTTGATAAGGCAAAAGAAAAAGCAGCAGCCGAAGCTGCACAGAAGACCAAGGCGGTAACAACTGCAGCAGCACAAGTCAAGCCGCAGTCAGCTGAACCGGCAAAGGTTCAGACAAGGACGGGAACTTGTGAATGCTGCGGCAAAAACAATGTTAAAGAAACTGAACTGCACAGAATTGATTCCGGCGAATTGTTTTGCTCCTCTTGTTTCCAAGCCTTAAAAACCACAAGTGTGTGAAATAAACCGTATCTCAGGATTTCATTATTCTTTTATATCCGCACTTTCGACACGCCACATACCATGCGGAACCAAACTGCCGAATGGTTCTGTCTTCTCCAATGCCGGTTTCTTCTGCCGAATCCGGTCTTATTTCTACCCGCAGATATGACCCGCAATCAGGACAGGCGTATTCTTCGGGATATTTTCTGACAAGCTCATGTTCTGTCCATATATTTGCAGCTTTTTTTGAGGTCCATAGCCATAATCCCAAAATTATGATTGATAAGATAGTCCGCGGCCACATTCCCAATACGCTCCAGACTACAAAAATCCACACTGCTGTTGTTACCACGAGGGGCAATGTATAAATTTTCGCATCCCATTGGTTCTTTGCCCAGCATTTAATTGCCTGTATCAGGTTCATTTTCCTTTTTTAAACTTATATTTCCCATATTAAACGCTCGGCTACGCAACCAAGCCTTTCGATGCGAACATTTTATATAAACTTTCAGGGTATATGTAAAGGAAAATCATAGTCAACACTACCTAACCTGTTGTTATAAAATGGGTTAGGCTTGCCGCAGAAATGGCAAATCCAAAAATAAAAATCTATCTATAAATAGATTGTTTAGTCTCCTGTTTTGGTGTAAAAAATCACCAGGCTGAATGAATAGAAAACTTATATTTGTGATGTCTGTTATGTTTTGTCTCTGTCAGGCTGCGCAGGGGCAGGAGAAATCTGCCGACTGGATGGAGCTGAGCGGAGATTTCAGGTTCCGGTTTGTGTATGATAATAATGCCAAGAAACTCGATAAACAAGCCGTTGGGCACGAGAGAATTCAGACACGCTTTCGCATCAGGGAACAAGCAAAATTCAAACTTACCGACGACCTCGATTTTAATATCCGTCTTGTAACAGAGCCGCGTTATTATATCGAGGCTCATTCAGAGCGTCATCACTGGGCGTATAATGAAGCCTTATTTGATAAGTTCAATTTGACCTGGAGAAACGCATTTGATTTGCCGATGACCGCGGTAATCGGGCGGCAGGAGATAAAACTCGGAAGCAACTGGCTTATAACAGACGGCACTCCGCTGGATGGCGGACGCACAAATTTCTTTGACGCGATGCGGTTCACATACGATTTGAAAGATAAAGATACCACTGCGGATTTTATATTGATTGCAAATCACGGCGACAGCGCAAAATGGTTTGAGCCTTTCAACGACAGAGATATCGACCTTGCGGAACAGGATGAACAGGGTGCTATCCTGTACCTTGCCAAGAAGACTTCAAAGGATTCCGGCATCGATTTATACTTAATTTACAAACACGATACCCATCGGATTATAAAAAGCGGCTCAGAAGGCGAGATTTATACGCTGGGTCTGAGGAAATACGGAAAATTAAACGAGCATTGGCAATACAATTTGGAATTTGCGCCGCAGTTCGGCCACAAAAACGGGAAAAGCCTGGGCGCCTTTGCGGCAAATAACCAATTGATTTATAATTTCAACGATGAAAAGAACAATAGAATCTATCTCGGCTATGAATATCTTTCCGGCAATGACGACCCGGACAAATATTTCGACAAGACATGGGGACGCATCGATACATGGAGCGTGCTGTATCAGGGAAATATAGATACCATCGACGGCAGGGCGTACGAGAGCTCCAACCTGCACAGGATTTATATCGACTGGGCAACCAAACTGACCGAGAAGACAGAGATGAAAACCGGTTATGCACTTTTGTTCGCGGACGAAAATACCTATAAAGGCGGGACAGGCGGTCTGAGCAGGAACGGCCATCTCCGCGGACAATTAGCGAGAGTTCAGATTACATACAAGGCAAGCAAGAATATCGAACATAAAATTGAAGGTGAATTATTTGTTCCGGGCGATTATTATAATAAAGATAGAAATGACATCGCGGTCTTTGCAAGATACAACCTTGTATTCAGTTGGTAAAGAATTTACAGGAAAAATGACGTGAAATCTGGGAAATGCAAATTTCTGATTCTGTTTTTTTTGTGCATCGGACTTTTGGAAAGTTCAGTCTTTGCGGATACCGTCACACTTACCGCGGACGGCAATAGTGTAGTTCTCGACAATGGAATTGTCAGGGCGGCGATTAATACCGCAATCGCACAGGTTACATCGCTGAAATACAAAAATTTTGAAATGGTAAGTCAGACCGGCTGGAGAACCATCTATTTCAGTATGACTACCGAGGCAGGATACGACAAGCCGCACCACTGCGTTTATTCCATTGCAAACCAGTCGAGCGAACTTGTCGATATATCCTGCAAAAAAATCTACAAGAGCGGCGATTTGCACGCCTGGGATGTCGATATCCATTACGTTCTGCAAAAAGATATGCCCGGCTTGTATGTCTATGCGATTGTTTCTCACGCGGTCGATTATCCCGATGTGAGTATGGGCGAATGGCGGATGGTTTGGTTCCTGCCGCACGATGAGACAGACTTTCTGCTGGATACAATCTGCGTCGATGATTTAAGAACATGGAAAATGGCTTCCTATTTAGACGAAACAAGCGCGGAAGCTACAGGCATTAAGGAAATAAAAAAATACACGACCGGCGACAGAAAAGGCAAATACGACTGCAAATATATGTATTCAGCAGACCTGTGGAAGCTGGGAACTTATGGTTTTACAGGCTCGAAAAATAATCTTGGGGCATGGGTTGTCTTCGGTAGTCATGAATATTTTAACGATGGGCCTGTAAAAAACGACCTAACGGCCGCTGCGGGAACAATTCACATCTATCTCAACGCAAACCATTACGGCGGGTCGGGCTTTACAATCAAGAACGGCCAGAGCTGGAGCAAGATATACGGGCCGTGGCTTTTGTACTTCAATAATAAAAACGGTTCCGATGAATGCTGGGCGGATGCGAAGATTTGTGCTCTGACCGAAAAAAAGCAGTGGCCTTATAAATGGCTTGCCTGCGGCGAATATCAAGCCGAGGAGCGGGGGACGGTTACAGGAAAATTTATTGTCAAAGATAAATTGAAACCCGAGACAAGCAGCGACGGGGCGTGGGTCGGACTGGCGCTGCCGGAAAAAACAAACGGCAACTGGCAATTTCAGGGCAAGGATTACCAGTACTGGACGAAAGCCGATACTGACGGCAGTTTCATTATCGAAGATGTCCGACCGGGCACTTATACGCTGTATGCTTTTACAAAAGGAGCTGTCGGAGAATATTCAAAAGACAAAATTACCGTTCAGGCGAAAAAAACAACGAAGCTTGGCGGTCTTACCTGGCTTGTGCCGCATAAAGGAAAGACAATCGCGTGGGAAATCGGCACCCCGGACAGAAGCGCAGCGGAGTTCAAGCACGGCGATACAGATTACTATGAGCCTTACCTGTTTGGGAAATTTGCGACGGAGTTTACCAATCCGCTGGAATATGATGTGTGGAAAAACGACTGGCAGAAGACGCTGAATTATGCGCACAGTCCGTACATTACCGGCCAGATGTGGAAATGGAGGATTAACTTTGTTCTCGACAAGGTTCCGTCAGGCGATGCGACATTGACGCTTGCTTTGGCCGGCTCGCAGAAGGCCAATCTGCAAATTTATGTCAATGGCGAAACGGAAATGCTTACCAGTTTTTATCCCGACAACTCCGGTGGCAACGCGCTTATCCGCGAGGGCATTCACGCAAAGTATGCACTGCATTATGTTGCTATTCCCGCGGAGAAACTAAAGAAAGGTCTTAATACAATTACGCTTGGACAGGCTTCAACCGATAGTATGGGCAATCATATTATGTATGATTACATCAGTCTCGAACTGCCGAAATAATAACTAAACTATTGTCCACGTCCGCCTGTACCGCCGCGACCACCAGCACCGCCGCCGGGACCGGGCATAGTTATTCCTCTTTGCTGCATCCTTGTCTGCATAGCCTGCATAAACTGCGTCCGTTGGGCCCTTTGTACAGGAGTTCCGCGTTCTCTCATTGCTCTCATTCGCGAAGGATTAGGAATTCTTCTTCCGCCTGGGCCGCCCGGACCTGCCTGCTGGCGGGCGCGGTTTCGCAGCCGCTGCATATTGGGGTCGTTGGGTTCATTAGCATCTCGCGGACGTCTGGGTGGGCGCATCTGCCGCATAGCCTGCATCCTGTCAATTACGCTATCAAGATATGCCGTTCTCTGTTCTTTGGGCGTTGAAAAATATGTATCCATCTGATATTCCATCACCTGTCTGCCGCCTTCGCGCATATAATCAAACTGCTCACGGGGATTGAGCTTTTTAAAATCTGCGCTGTCCATATAAGCCATAACTTCCTGACCGGTCTGCTTATTTGGATTTGGCATATTGGCGTCGTGCCATGCTCTTCTTGGCGGACCAAACCCATCGTCGCTTTCCTGAGCGGTGCTGCCCTTGAGCATATAATACAATCCGCCGGAAGCTGAAAGACAAACGGCAGCTATGACAGAGACGATAATCACAATTTTTTTTATATTCACCGGCGGCCGGTGAAGATTGCTCATCGACATTTTATTTTTATTTGTTTCCATTAGTTCCCTCCCGAACCTCTTGTGCGGTCGCTGATAAGATTATCCGCGTAAAGATACATATATGCGCCTACGGGATATGAACCATCGGCGTTTTTGTTGCCGTGAAAGCCTTCATAGTCGCTCATTACATCTATTTCCGCCAGTGGAATAGTTATAGTACGAGTACCTCCGCGACGAGTAAAAGTTACGTCTTTCCCATCAATCCTTATGCCGCCCAGGCCGGTATTATATTGATAACTTGAGCCTTGTTCCCTGTAGTATTGTGCCTGCGGGTCAGCAGGACATTTGAGGGCTTCCGGACCGCTGAGAAATTTGGCAAGCACAACGGATATCGGTTTGAGTTTATTGGTTATTTCGCTGTCAGATGGCTGAGTCGGCAAATATACAGCAAAAGGCATAACATTCTGATTTTCATCGAGGTACATACGAAATGCTATTCCGCAGCCGTGAAGATTTTCTTTGCAGGCGGTTTTACGGGCGGCCTTGCGGGCAGCGTTAAGAGCCGGCAGTAAAATGCCGGTCAGCATAGCGATTATCGCAAGAACCGTCATTATCTCAACAAGCGTAAACCCCCACACCAATTTGCCTCTGGCAAACGAGTTTGGAATTTGCCTGCAAAACTGCTTGTCTTTTGCTTTTACCTGCTCAACCACAACGCAAATTGGTGTGGAGGTAAACCCTTTTTTTCTGTCTCTCATATCTTTCAACCTGCTTACAAAGTATCTGCCTTTAGTTCAGTGTACGATTTTTGGCTCAGGTAACATAAATTCCGCTCAAAATTTTTATCTATATTTACAGCCTTATATCATTAAAGACGTTTTCAGAATGTGACTTATTGCAGCGGAATAGGGATTTTCTTAAATATTTGTCTGAAAAACCGCTCAAATTATCCATTTTGCGTATTTGTGTGTTTTAAGGCGGGAAGTATGCTCGGACACTGTTTTGGCCGCAATCGTAAAGCTGCCAGTCGGGCTTGACTGTGTTCTTCAAATCAATCTTATCAAATCTGGTCAGCTCCGGCCCTATGACAATCGCATCGGGAGGAGTTTTCGCAAGCAAAGCAGGCAGTTGCGGCAAACCGGCTGTGTGCGTTACGGCCCTGTCAGAATCTGAAAGCTCGCCTGCGATTCTATAAAAAAACATTCCAGTCGAAAATTCTGTATAAAATCGGCCGCTGCCTTCTATCGCGTAAAGCGGCGACAATGTAAATATCAGTTTTGAACCTTTTGCTTTGGCGACGATATCTTGTGAAGTTTTGTGAAGCTGAATCGGCGTCCAATTGTTTATTTCCCAAAGCTGTGCAATTTTCGCGGCAGGTTTTTGCCAAACCGCTGTCGTCAATGTTAGCGACAGAATAACTACAAACCATATTTGAAAATGAATGCTTATTTTTCCCGCCCGGCCCGGAACTGTATGTAAATACCGCAGACCAAAAGCCATCACGATTATTACAAACGCGACCGGTATGCCGAAATACTGCTTCCACATCGTTGGCGGAAAATAAGCGATAATGAAAGCGGCGCCGGCAAGCAGCAGGGCGAATATGACGTTTCTGACGTCAGTGAAAAATCCTTTTCGCCGGCAGAAAAAAATATAAATCCACAGCAGAACAGCCGCCAGAATCAGAAGCGAAAACTCCGCAGTTTTAACAGCCATAACGGTTAGATAAAATCTGCTGTAAGCGATGCCAAGCCGGTGCAGCAGGCCGCTGTGAAGAAACGGCATTATAAAGACATCCAAAAAGAATGCCCACGGTGCGCAAATAATGACCCAGACAGGCCAAAGACTGAAAATAATTACGCCGATTAGAAATGATAAGGCATACTTTAATCTTATATTTGCCGGGCCGGCGGATTTTATAGTCAGCATCGCAAAGAAAATCGGCATCACAAATACAGTGGTTATCCTTGTCCATACGGCTATGGTAATAATTGCCGCTATCGCGAAGACTCGCAGCAGGACAAATTTACCGTTTGAATCAATTCCAAGAAAAAGACGAAAACTCAGAATGATGCAAAGCAATACCAAATCGTGGTTCCACGCGAAGCCGCATAAGAAACTGGCAAAAGGATTGAAAACAAACAACGCTGCGCCAATTAAGCCCAGCAGCGTTCCTGAAATTATATAAGGCCTGAAAATCTTTCTGAATATGCTGACCAGACAAAGAATAATAAGGATATCAAACGCGACCGACAGCAATCTTGCCGCGAGAAGATAATAAGTCGTGCCGGTCAGTTTAAATAAAATGGCACAAAATAGCGGATGATAAGGCAGTTGTGTCGCGTAAGAAAAATCACGATAGATGAGCAAACCTTTATTGAGCAGATAGCCGGCTGTGCAGCCCATCTGCTCATCACCGGCAAGAGGCTTGGTTAAACTGCCCGCAAGCAGGTACAAAGACAAAAACGCTATTGCCGCGACGGCAAGAACATTGACTAATTTATGATAATAAGACCTGTTCATTCAGCAGTAAAATAAGATGGCGACAGGAAATAAGCAATTGAAAAAACCGTTTAAGGATTTTCATTTTCTGCCAAAGCGGCGAGTATCTTTGACGCCGTTGCGGGGTCGATTGTCTGCACCGGCTCAACAGGCTGGTCGGCATCGTCAGCATTTAAAGATTGGCCGGTCTGTAATGACAAAATATTCAAAGCGGCCTTGCGGCTGGTCTCATTGTTCTCACTATTGCAAAGCTGAACTAATTTTGCCGCGGCCAGCGGAACATATTTTGAAAGTATAATCCGGCTTTGTCTCTTTGCGGAATCAATCCTGTCTGAAATCGCTTTGCTGAAAGACTCATCGCTGAGCCATTTTTGCCAGAGCCCGTAAGAGATGTTGTGCTTTTGGCGCACGGCTGCCTCATCGCCGCCTGATTCAAATAATTCATCCAATACAATTAATTGTTTCTCTGTTAATGACATAGTAATACCCCTTAAAAATAATGAGTTAAATTGTGAGGAATTGAAAATGTAAAATTACAAAGCCCCGATTGCTTTAATCAGGGCTCTGATGTTTTCAGATACTAAATATTAATTTCTTATTTTTTGCGCCGCAGCATAAGGCCCGCGATTGCAAACAGACAAATCGTCGCCGGTTCGGGAGTGACAAGCAGAAATGCACGATCCTGACCGTTGAAAGTGCCCTGACCTACAATCCAGCCGTTATTGTTTATGTCATAAGCGTACTGCAGAGTCCAACCGGAAGAAGGGTCTATCAAAGTATTAAGGTCAATATTATTTCCGTTGCCTGTTGCGTCAAAAAGACAAGCGAGGGTCTGACCTGAACCGTTCTCAGCCCAGCCTACAATCTGACCGTTGTTGTTGATGGAATATGCCCAACTACCATAGCCACCGAGGGTTCCGAGTTCTTTATTGGCCCCGCCGCCTGTAGAGTCAAATAATGTCGCTCGATAGCGAGTACCTACTGTTGCGGCTCCTACAATCTGGCTGCTGTCATTGATGCAAGAAGCGCTACTGCTGCTGTGATCGCCGCCAAGAGTTCCAAGGTCTGTGTTCGCCTTGCCGCCAGTAGGATCAAACAATGTTGCATGATTATTATTGGAGCTGTTTCTAGCGAAGCCTGCAATCTGACCGTTGTTGTTGATAGACACAGCCCAGCTGTAATTGCCGCCGAGAGTACCGAGGTCTTTATTAGCTTTGCCGCCTGTCTTGTCAAAAAGACAGGCATGGTCATAACCAAAAACGTTATCAGCCACGCCTACAACCTGGCCATTGTTGTTGATGGAATAGGCCGAACTGTAAGTGCCGCCAAGGGTTCCGAGGTTCTTATTATTCCCGCTGTTTTGGGAGTCAAAAAGACAGGCGCCATAAACGCTATAAGCGGTGCCTACACTCTGTCCACTGTTGTTAATGGATTGTGCTATAGTGGAATCTCCTCCGGAGCCGAGGTTTTTATTTGCCCCGCCGCCTGTATTGTCAAAAAGACAGGCAATCCAATAGCCGGAGCTGTCCCGAGTCTGACCTACAATCTGGCCGTTGTCGTTGATGGAACGGGCGGAACTGTAAGTGCCGCCGAGAGTTCCGAGATCAATGACGTTGTTGTGCGCACATGCAAAACCAGCGGTAATAAAAAGAATTGTTAAAATTGCATAAAAAACTGTTCTCGTCTTCATTTTCTTCTCCTTTTAAAATTTTTACCTTTTCTGTCACGGTCTTTATATTTTAAAAGCGTAATCGATACAGACGGACTATCACCGACTGGGCTGCAATCGAAAAAAGTTTTTAAAATTCAAAACGGTGTCAAATAAAGGTGGGCACAAAAAGATATGATGAAAAAAACCAAAAATTTATAATAACATTACTTAAATTATAACTCTCTGCCCACGTTCCGCATTCCAAAGAACACACTATTACAAACATATGATATCACTAATCCGCAGTATGTCAAGAAAAAAGCAAAAAACGGCATAGAATACACGATATATAGGTTAATAAGTCAGGCAAAAACCTATAGTTATGCCTTAGTAAAATCAGCCGGGGCCGATTTTGCTCAGGGCCGGTAATGGTCAAATTTCTAAATACTAAAGCCTATCGTTTGGCTTATTACTTTTATTTCATAATATCGTCGGCACTTTTAAGGCTGGTAATGCTTTTGTCGATTTCCTGGTCAGCCCATAATTCGTATGATATCGCCGCGAGCATCGGGAGACGAGCCTTGCTCCAGCCTTTGTACTGCGGCTTAGCGCTTGTCTGCAGCTGCAGCGTAAGCGAGGCCCACTCGATTCCCTCAGCATAGGCAAGGTCTTTGCGAATGTCCTGTTTAATTTTGATAATATCGCCGACATTGCGCTTCAGCAGCTGCGGCACCGTGCATTCAATGCCGCCGCAGACAGGATAAATAGCGACAAGTTTTGAACCGGAGACGCCCTTGTAGTCGGCATAAATAGTACAATTTTCCTTTAGCCGATAGAGTCTTTCAGTTGCCAGCATACCATTGGAATCTATCGCTGCAAACTTATCAGGAGCAACCGTAAGGTTCGCATCAGCGGTAATATTTTTGCTTGAGCCGTTTTCGTAATGGCCGATGGCCTGATACTGGGTATCCGATTCCTCAGGCACAGAATTCGGCCCTGTGATTTCAATGCTATGTATTTTGCCGGTATAAAGTTCTTTGACGTCATTTGCGTCAAGGGCACAATTATAAATGCGGACATCGTCAATCAGGCCGGTAAAGGTATAATCGCTGGTGTTATTTCGGCAGCCGATTTTGGTTGGCGCATCGCAGCTTGGCGGGTCTACGGTCATCTGTATGCTTCTTGCCCGCTCTATGCCGTTGACGTAAATAATACCTGTGTCATTATCCCTGTCGAGGACGGCGATTATATGATACCAGTTGTTCGGGTCTAATATTTTACCTGTTAATAAATTCCAGTGGACTGGCGACTTGTAAGTGTTAATTCCAACCTTTCCGCCGTCAACATAAAGATTGTAAGTAATATAGTTAGGCTTTGCCCTTGCTACAATGGTGCAGGCGTTGGGACCCGGTTTTATCCACGCGGAAATGGTCATATTGGTGTTGTAAATATTCAAAGGCGAACTGTAGCCGGCACTGCCGTCGATGTACACGGCTTGAGTTCCGTTAAAGCTCAATGCGCCGCCGATTTTGCCGGCAGTCCATACCGGGCCGTTTATTAATGTGCCTGTATTACCGCCGCCTGAACTATCTTGTGCGATTGTGCCGCTGGTCTCGTCAAGTTTCCAGTGAGCGACCATGCAATATTGGTATGGGTAGGGAATCGGCCCCGGCGGGGGCAGGTTATTCGAATCCCAAACAGGAACATTAGTATCGCCAGGAGAATTGCTGAGAACAAGCCCATTAGCGCAAATCGGCAACAGACAAACAACTACAAACATTATAAGAATTGAAAATAACAGATTTGTTTTCATATATTTCTCCGCGTTTTAAATAAAGCTTCTAACTTCTCCGTATTAATACTTATTCAGGAGGCATTATACCACCTTTTTCCGCATAATCAAGCGAAAAGCTATGGTTTTTCCTCAACAAAAACGCAGAGCCCCGATTGCAAATTCAGGGCTCCGATGTTTTTCTAAAATGCTGAATATTAATTTCTTATTTACCGCTGTTTTTATGCGTACAAGAATAGATAGTAACCAATTTTTTTACTTTAAAGTCGCGATAGTTTGCGCAAATAGTGAAGTGTTTCTCCGACTTCTCCAGTTTAAACGTTTCAACAATTCCGCTGAGGTTTGTTACTTTGCATTCATTCGAAACGACCTTAACATTTGCGTCTGTGGTAACCTCTACCCTTGAGCCGTCGTCATAGACCGCGTCGACACAATAGACGTTTTGTGTGTTTTCAGGCACGGCATTGGGGCCGATGAGGTCAATGCCCGTTAATTTTGGTCTTGCCGGCTCTGACGATGCAAAAACGTACAAGCTGACGATTGCAAGAACCGCAAGAATCGTGGAAAATAATACTATCTTCTTCATAACATCCTCTTGAACTTGAAAAAAAATGAGCTTATTCTTCCTGCCTTTTATTTCTCCGTCGTCCTTTACGTCAACAAAATCATTGTATCATCATTTTTGGCAAAATCAAGCAAAATCCGGCGGTTTTTACACTGTAAAATCGCAGAATATTTGTATTTTATCGCGTCTGACCCTGCTGATTATTTTTACTCGGCCGCTGACTCAATACTAATCTGTAGTATATAGCCTTATCACTTTCCGCGCCCACAGGTGCAGGCCCTTTCAAAATAGCTTCCGAGCCGCTGCAGCTGTAATCAAATGATTTCTGAGTAACAGGGTCGTTGGGTATCGATACTTGCTTAATACTTTTCTTGATATCTTCTAAAGAACCGGGAAGTTTGCCGTCATTAACAGCTGCATAATAACGCAGTGCCTCAACGCATTGAAGAACTGCTATGTGTCGGTCTAACCTGTTCATTAGCTGGCGAATTTTTTCACGAGCAAGTTCATTCGGTTCGGATTCTATCTGTTTGGTCAAATCAATCAACGGCCTTGGAAGCGATTGCAATGACCGGTAAAGGTTTGGAGCATCAGGCGCCTCAATGAACTGTTCAATCTGCTCGCACATATGTGCCGCGGCAGCAATGCCGACCAGACCCTGTATCGTGGAAGAACTCTTGCTTAAATGTCTTCCCATTGCAAAGTCGGTTCGAATTTTGCTGACAGCATTATCGTATTGACCCTGGGCAATCTCAAGACGGGCCTGTAAGGCAAGTGTTTGTGCTATCCTGCGATAGTTCTGGAGGTCTTTGGCGTCTTGTTCAGCCGGCCAAATACACTTCCTGCATTTTGCCGCCTGCTGAACCAATTGAAGAGCCGGCTTGAATCCTTCAACAAACGATTTGGCTTGTTCTAATGGTAATTCATTCAACGGACTTTTGAGCCATTGACTGATTTGGTTGTTCTTGGAGTCCACAGGCAGTGCTTGAATGGCTTTTTTATATAATGGCGCAGCATCCAAATCATTTTGTTCTTCATATTTTGGAAGAAGCGGATATTTATTAGGGTCGGCAGCTACCGCAGGATAGAGTTTTAACTCAATCGTTTTTTGTGTATCGCCATAAGCATTTGTTAAGACCGCGGACAAAAACAAAAGAATCAGACTTGCAATAATTGTTTTCATAAATACCTCTAATCAGAATTACCCATTTTAATTTGCCTCATTTCTAATAGGATATCGAACCTGTCTTGACAATTCAAGCTTTTATATTGACTGTAAAATAGAAGAAAACCTATGATTATGACTTAGTAAAATCGCCGAATTTTATTTTCCGCAGCATAAGGCCACCTAAAGCAAACAGACAAATCGTCGCCGGCTCAGGGACAAGCACAACCGAAGTTATATTTGTAATTATTTCAAATTCAAACGCTGTTCTGGGTGGACCGGAAATATGTAAACCATAATCCATATCCCAGCTGGTCAAATTAGGTGCCGTTGTCGGCAGGGAATCATTTGACAAAGCGGTCCCAGTTGAATCTGTAATCTGCCAAGCAATACTGTCAACCAAAGTCCCATCTGGAAGAGGAGAGTTACTGTAACTATGAAACCAATAAATATCTCCTCCATTATCATTACTTATACCTAAAAGAAAGTTAACATTATCAGGGTCTGTCCTGAAATTAAAACTATTGATATTGACCGACACACCACAAGGCTGGCTATAATGCCAATAACGCCCTAAACTTGGATTGGATGGATTTGAATCCGGCGTTGAAGTATCGTAAGTATAAGTTCCAGTTATCGTATCGTTGGAGTGTATTTGTCCGCCAAAAATATTATGCGGATCATAGACAGATGAGACATTTCCAGTAATGCCGATGGTGATTAACTGGCCGCTGGAAACTGCCGGCAGAAACCCGCACAGCAGAATTGCAAAAAATGCTCCTGCTATCTTCTTCATATCTTCTCATTACTCCTTTTCCTTATTATACCAATATAACCTGTGCCGAACAACAAGATTATCGTAACAATATGCCGCAAAAACACTTACATTTGGCATTATATCTTAGTAAAATCGCCGAATTCTATTTTAAACCTGCTGACAAAATAGGCAATCGGCTTATCGATGTCAGGCTTAATTTTAACCTCTCCGGCAAGAGCCAGTGCCTTATCGAGCAGCTTATCGTCGAAAGGCTGATTCTTTTCATACAGATAATCGAACATATTTGTAAAAGTCGTCAGATTGCTTTTGCCGAATTTGCTTTGCGGAAATATATCGCTCAACTCAGTTATCCATCTGCGGAGGAATTGACGCCGGCCGGGTTTTTGCGAATCCGCCGAAGCCGAATCCGAGGAAATATTTTTTAAAATACCGTTCATCGAAGAACCGATACTGCCGGCCTGATGTATCGCTCTGCTGCGGAGATTTCTTGCGACTTTCTCAAGCTCAATATCGCCCGGTGATTTTTCAACGCTCTGATGTTCCGTTTCGTTATTGTTCTGTTCTATTATGTTCTCTTCGGTTTCGTTATATAACAATTTGACAGTACTGTCAGAGTTTGTCTGGAAGTCAGACAGTTTCAGCCAGTTTAATCTTTCATCAGTAAGAATTGTCAGGGCATTTTCAATAGTCTGGTTTTCACAGCCGAACTCGAACGCCAAATCTTCAACGGACAAAGGTTTTTGCTGTTCATCGAGCAGCCAGCCGCGGAAAGCCCTGTCCCTATTGGCGGCAATTTCCAGAAACATACAGAAAAAGCCGAATATCGCAGGGGCTTCTTTGCCTGCCAGCCTCAGCAGTTTGCGATAAGCCATTCCGTTACTTTCGCTGAAAGTTTTCAGCCTTACAAACGGCAGAGAACTTTTGCGATATCTTTTTGTGCTTTCATTTGCCGGCTTGCCCTCAGGGCCTACTTCATACTTGCTGTCCCAGTCAGTTATTCTGTATGCGTTCATTTTTTACCCTCACACCAATATTAAGTTTCATTTTGATAAACCCCTACACCGATACATTATTGGTGTGAGGGTGAACTCCCTTGATATATGATTTTGATATTTCTGTTATCGCTTGTGCCAGTTTTTCGGATTTGGTTACCGCTCCATTACTGTCGCGGCTCTGTTGAGTTGCTTTATCAAGTGCAGATTCAACGGTTTTTATCTGCTCATCATTGAGGAAGAAAACCAGAGTATTTAAAAACGCTTTTGAAGTATCAATCATCCCCGGCAGCGGCTTTGCGATGTCCTTTAGTCTTTCTATCGCCTGCCTGCTGTCAGGCAGTAATTTTGTAAGCTCTTTGACGCTGAATTTTATTGAAAGGCTCTTGTAAAGAGACGCTTTGGAAGCCAGTTCATCTTTGCCGCCCAATCTGTTGAGCGTCGCAAGAAGCAGCCTTGCCGCGTCATCGTCGATATCCCACTGGACGCAGTCGGCAAATGTTTCGCCGATTTGTTTAAGAGCTTCTGTGCGATGATGGCCGTTGATGATTTGAAAATGATTTTCAATTTTAGGATGTTTCCTGACAATCAAGGGTTCGTAGTTGTGCGATTGTTTAATATGCCGTTTGAGTTTTTCAAAGTTCTGTTTGCTCATCCTGTTTGGGTTTTCAGGATGCGGCAGCAGTTTATCAAGCGGTATTCTGATGATTGTATTAGTGTTTGACATAAATATTTCCTTTAAATTGAAAATTGAAGATTGTAGATTGAAGAGGGAATAGAGTGAACGAATTAGAAAAGAAGTCAAAAGAGGCTGGGAAACCCTTACAACTTATCTGCTTTTTGCTGATGCGTTAGTCAAGGCGTTTACCGCGTCGCAGGTCTTTATCGAAACCAGTATATACGCGATAAAATGTGCGATTCCAGCCGCGGAGGCAGAAAAGAGGAGCGCCTGCGCAATGAGAGTATGATTTATAAAAGCGCTGCTTATACGCCCGACAATTATAAATACGCAAAGCATAGGAACCGTCACGATAACCGCGGTTAGCATGGACAAAAACGCATATAGTATAAACAGCATCACCGGCAGTTTCTTAATCGTTATTGCGTGCTGCCTAATAAATTCGTTGTAATCTTCCGCAAATCCGATGAGCATATCCAGCATCCAGTAAATATTAAAGACCGGAATGAACAAAAACCCAATTGCTTTGCCGGGGGAGATGGATACCTGGTTATCCTGGATAGCGGCCCACATCCTGTAATATAATGTCAATTCAATTACAATGCCGAGCACGAGAAAAACATCCGCTGCAGCAAAAGTTCCAATCAAAGTTGAATATTCGCCTTTGTTTATTGCCATCATTAAGCCTAAAGCGCCCAATCCACCCGCGATAATTCGCACGATTGCCCATCCATATACAAACACCGTTTTTGATAACGCTGTTTTTGATAACTCCTTTGACTCCGGGCTTTTTACTGGCGCTGCTGCTGGAGCGGCAATTTTTGCGGGCGGCACTGCGGCTTTGGGACTTTTGGCAGGCGTTAGCGGCTCCGGACTCTTTGCGGAAGTTTCGACAAATGGTTCAACAGTAAAGGGCTTTGTGCATTTGGGACATTTGGTTTGTTTGCCAATGTTCGTCTCGCTGATGCTGAATTTTGACTTACAATTCGGACACTGTGTTTTCATAACATAAACCCTTTATTTCTCATTTCAAGGCCGGCAGTCATTTTACCACATTTTAAGCCGAGTCGAAGAGATTTTAACCGTATTTTTTCTTGATTTGCACCAGGAAATGTATATAATAATAAGCTGCTTTTGGAGAAGGAAGAAAATGAGAGAAATTTTGGGGATTTCCCATCCGTTTACAATCCAGCGGTATTTCTGCGCAAATTATTCGAGAAGAAAAAAATAATAACAATTTTTGAAGAGGAAGAAGAAAATGAAAAAAGCAAGAGTTTTGATAGTTTTCGTGTGTGTGATGGCAGCAGTTAATTTTGCTTCTGCAGATACTATACGAGGAATTGAGATGGATTTTGTAACTATCGGCAACGCGGGTAATGCGGGTGAGCTTTCGGGAAAAGGTGCTGGCGGCCTAGGCCCGGACCGCATCTGTGGTGCTGTGGGTTATGAATACCGTATCGGCAAGTACGAGGTGACCAATGCTCAATGGGACGCGTTCACAGCTGTTGCCGGTGCTCCCACAGGCAATGACAGTGGTTATATCTATACCTCACTTTTCACCGGTGCCCAGCAGCCGACCAATAATTTAAGCTGGTATGAGGCAACCCAGTTCTGCAACTATTTAACCAGCGGCGACAAAAGCAAGGGGGCATATCAGTTCAGCGGCAATAATACCAATCCAGGCTATTTTTTGGGAATAAATCGTGACGCAGCTATTTCTTCTTATGGCATAACTTATGTCATACCGACTGAAGATGAATGGTACAAGGCTGCTTATTTCAAGCCCAACGGCAGCGGCTATTCGCTCTATGCCAACGGAGCAAATACCGCCCCTATTGCTGGTGTGGACTCGCTTTACAACGGTGCTCTCGGCGGCCTACCTTGGAATGTAGGCACCGGTACACAAGAACAGAACGGCACTTTCGATATGATGGGGAATCTCTGGGAATGGAATGAAACTATTTTTGACGGTTTATTTCGTTCCACTCGCGGCGGGGCTTACCATCATGGCCCCGGCGCTATCGTCGTTTCGTCGTCCTACCGAACCAGCTTTGACCAGAGAGATGAGAGCGCCCTTGTCGGGTTCCGGATTGCCGAAATCCCCGAACCCGCCACGCTTTTACTGCTCGGCTTTGGTATGGTGATGCTGAGAAAAAAGACAGCATAAGAAATTTTAAAGTAAACAGTATAAAAGGCCGGCCTGAACCGGCCTTTTTATTTGTTTTCTCATATGAACTTGTAAAATAACTTCGTGCCTACTGTCATTCCTGTGAAAACGGGAATCCATATTTTCAATTTTACTACTGGATACCCGCTGGAGTTTACCCTCATGGAAATGGGGGCGGGTATGACAAATCTTAAATCTTCAATTTCACGTCAGCGTTTCGCCAAAGATAATAAACGGGTCTGTCTGAAAGTCTGCTGATAAGTAATTCCGTCCTTTTTAAGCAGGCCGGCAGGTTTCTCGCCCTTCTGCCATAGGCGGCAAGAAAATCCGTTATCTGTTTCTCAATAAAACTCTTTGCCTTTTCATTCAAACCCTGCAATTTATTGTGCGTCCTTTCGATATCGACAAGGTCGGCCTGTTCAACGCCGACGGCACTTAGAGCATTGCGGAGCCTTACGCTTCTTGCAGGCTCTGTGCCCTGAAACTTCATCATTCCAGCCTTTTCAAAAAATGGATTGACCTTGCCCATCACCGCAAGAGCCTCGATGTAAGGCATATTCAAAAGCGGCATTGTCTTTTGCACTAATTCATACGCAAGGCCCAAAGCTCTGTACCGCGGCTCAATTACAACCCTTGCTATTGTGCGAATGTTTTGATTGATCAGCTGCATATTTACAGAGCTTGAGCCTAATTTTGTAAACAGTCCTTCTGTCGCGATATTGCGCAATTGCACCGAGCAGGCAGGCATTGAATAAATTATTATCCCGACGATTGGTTCTATCTGCTCCCGCATCGGATGAGTATCGATGATTTTGTAAACCGCTGATACAGGCCCAGTCTGACAATCGCGATAATGAAATCGGGACAATGGTTTGTAATCGGCGATAGTTCCCGCAACAATCTTCAGATATTTTTTAATAGTACATTGCATATTTCACCTTTGGTTTTTGTAAATAACTTCAGCATCACCCGCTAAATGTTTGATAACAATCGCTTCAGGCAGCAAATCGCTGAGCAAATCATCGTGTGAACTTGCGAGGATGAACACTTTGCCGGTCTGTGTCGCGAATTTTCTAAGGTTATGAGAGATAACCGCCGCGGTTACTCTGTCTAATTGGCTGCAGAATTCATCGGCAAAGATAAATTGCTTATCGCTGCCAATGGCCTTTGCTATGCGGTAGCGGTATTTCTGGCCTTCGCTCAGTGTCGCGGGAGAATTAAGGACACAGAAGACATCGGTAAGACCTGCGTTGCTTAATGTTCTTAATGTGTCCAGAAAACCACCCTCGATGCAATCAACACAAGTTTTATTATCAGGCAGGGGGATGTCGTCGATATTGATTTTATCACTGCTGTTGAGTGTATTGTAAAATTCTCTCAGCAGGACGCTTTTTCCGCTGCCTGACGGCCCTGTGATATAGCAGATTTCGCCTGGCGACAGTTTAATTTCGCAACTGTGTGTGATGGCGTTGTTTTTTAATCTTTGTACTGTTATGCCGAACGCCCGCATAACGTCGGCAGCCTTTTCTGTCAGCGGCAGGTTCCAGTCAAATTTTTTATTTGCGGTTAATGTGGTAATCATAAATTCCTCGTATAAAAAAATAAAATATCAAAATTATGGAGTCCGCTTCGCGGACAGATTTTTTATCTGATGTATTATTTTGCTTACTTCATAGCACGACAGACCTGTATTTTTTGCAACTGTTCTTGCGCTTAGTCCATTTACAAAGTGGTCTTTGATTATTTCCAGTTTTTCCGCGGGCATACTGTTGTTCTCTGACAGGGCGGCTATAAAACTGTCGCAATTTATCCTGTCTGCGATTTTTCTTAGTTTTCTTGAGACGTTCGCCTCATTGACGGATGCGATTTTCGCGATGTCTTTATAGCCTTGGCCGGCAAGAAACAGTCTTACTAACGCCTTTTGCTGCTGAGGAAGCATATCCACTCTCGCCGTCAGCCTCTCAAAGAGCATCAAAAGCTCTTTTTTGGTTATGCCCATTTTCTTCATAAAAAGCCCTATTCTTGTTATATTATTATCTAACATAGTGGTATTTTAACAAATTATAGTAAAAAAGCAAGGGGAAAATTGTAAAAAATTGTAAATATTTTCAAATGTTTGCTAAACACTTAACAAGGATAGAGTTAGAAAGTAGAATTATAAAGAGATTGCATTTTGTGAAAGACTTTGGTACTTTTATGGGGTAATAAAAGCAGCCAATCTTTAATCGGCTAGAAGGAAGAGTATGGGCAAATCGATACAACTGATTGTAAAGCGGGGCGACCAGGTAATGAATACAATTGCAGTTCAGGAGGGCTCTGTCACTATCGGCCGAAAGCCCGACAACAGGATTACTCTGCCGGACCCGGGGGTATCACGCCAGCACGCAATAATTTCTTTTAACGACGACAGATGGTCGCTTGAAGATATGGATTCAGCCAACAAAACATTTTTAAACGGAGCAGCGATTCGCAAAGCCGATATCAAAAACGGCGACATAGTAAAAATAGCGGAGTTCACCATAGAAGTCATTTCCGGAGATCTCGCCGATAAAGAAGAGACAGCCGCTGCGAGCGATGACACAGTTACTTTGGAATCGGCATCGCTGTCCACGCCTCGCGATGAAGTGATAGTGAGAAAGCCTGATGCGGCGCATGCACCGGCCATGAGACTGGCGGCAAGGCGATTAACGGATTTTGCCCAGGCCGTTGAAGTAATCGGTGCGGTTAAAAATCTTGATGAGATGATGCCTGTCCTGCTGAATCTGACATTGCAGCAGTTCACCGCTTTTCGTGTCTGGTGCGGCATAAGAAGTCAGAAGACCGGCCCGGCAACTTTTCAGTTGGGTAAAAGACGCGACGGCAAACCTTTGGAGCTGAGCCAGATAAGACTGAGTCCCAAGATTACGGAATCGCTTGAGAGAGGCCAATCGCTGGTTCTTCCCCAGGTATCCGCAAAACTTGAAACATCTGAAAGAATACGCTCAGCGATGATAGCAAGTATCAAACGTACGACCGGCAGCTACGGCGTCATATACGTTGACAATGCGATGGTGCATGAGCATTACAGCCTGAGCGATTTGGATTATCTGATGGTTCTGGCGATGCACGTGGCCGGCGTGCTGAAGACTTTTCTGTAATAAAGCTTTTATTCCTGCGGATGCGCAGGTGTGTAATAAATTGAAGAGGATTCAATTGGAACGGATGTGCATTTATTCCCGACGGTAGGGGTCTTGTTTGTGATAACAGTTTATACTGTCTCTTTGAGGCAGTTTATTATACTGGTCCGGCAGGAAGATGCTGAGCTTATTGGGAGAATAGGAGAAAAAATTTGGCGGTCTCCGACTGCCTGATAGTCGGCTCGCAGACCTGCCGGACCTTTTTTTGTAACTGCGGTAACAACAAATATCATAACATTATGCACATCATATCAAGGGTTTTTGGGACAATCTGATTTTCAGTAAACGTTTTAGTAATCGTGTATTTAGCCTGTTTTACCCGTCTTAACAGGCGTGTGTATATGTTAGCACGATTTCAAAAATTTTATGCGCTTTTATTAATTTTTTTATGCCCGTTTGCCGAACTAATACGTATAGGCAGTAGCTAAGTGTTTAAGTGCGTGTTTACTAGAGCATGCTTGCCGCTAAGTGCAAGGCGTTGTCTAAAGGAGGCACGACTATGGAAAAAGCACGGAGACTCGCCGATATACTTGAACGCGTCCGCAGTGGGGAGGACCCGGGGAAAATAAGACAGGAAGCCCGCCAATTACTTTCAACCCTGAGATTAACCGATATCAGCAGAGCGCATAAGTATCTTGTTGGTACAGGCATATCGCTTGACCAGCTTCGTACTCTTGTTTATGCCTTTGCTTCTATCTTGGGCGACCAGTTTGCGCTTTTGCGGGCAAACCTTGGGCCTGACCATCCGGTTCGCAGAATCCTGGCTGAGCATGAGATGTTTGAATGTTTTCTGGCTGACCTTGAAGAGAACAATCTGATGCTTCAGGAGGTAGAGGACCTGACGGAAGTGTCGAGCGAGTTCCGCAGACTCGGCCATATCGCAGGCCATCTGCAGGCGATAGATATTCACAATCAGAGAGAAGACGATTTGATATTTCCGGCGCTGGAGGCCTATCCGTGCAGGAGTATTTGCGCGGTTATGCAAAAGGCGCACTGGCGAATCAAAAATATGGTGGGCAACCTGACAATGGCTGTGAATAACTTCAGAAATTTTGAGCCGGTGCAATTTAAGATTCAGGTTAACGCCCTTTCTTCCGCTATCGTTCCTATTATGCGGGAGCATATCTTTCAGGAAGACAATATTTTATATCCGGTCGCGCTGGATGTTATTAAAGATGAAAGAATCTGGTGGCGCATAAAACAGCTCAGTGAAGAGATGGGCTATTGCGGTTTTGACGCACAGCCCTGTTGTACATAAAGAATCCCGCACCTATTTCCTATTCCAGCTCAGCTTATGAAAATAGCGGGCGGAGAAAATAGGTGCGGGATGGCTTACGGGAAGAAGATGATGGCTTGCGGGAGGAAGATGATTAGTTGCCCGCGGGTGATGGGCATTTGGGAGGTTTTAGATTGAAGCCCCTCTATGGGAAATGGAGGGGCTTTTTATATAATAAAATTAAAAATCAAATGGTACGTGTGCTAAATCGGGAGCATAGAAATCAGCGCCGACAAGTTGTTCGGGCGTGAAACTTGAAGTAATCGCAAGGCATTTGCAGCCTGCGGCCTTTGCGGCCTTTATTCCGCTGAGCGCATCTTCAATTACCAGGCAATCCTTTGGATCAAGGCCTATCTTTTCAGCGGCAAGCAGGAATATATCAGGCGCCGGCTTTTTGTGTTTGACGTCTTCGCCGGCGATGACAGCGTCAAAGAGTTTTGCGGACAGATTGATTTGGGCCAGATTGCCCCGGACCTTTCGCCCGTCTGCGCTTGAGGCGATAGCGGTTTTTTTGCCGAGTTTCCGGCAGGTATTGACAAATTCCTTTGCTCCGGGCAGAGGCTTTAAATTTCCCTTTATTATTTCAAGATAAATATCGTAGGTGCGTTTTGTGGCAGCTTTGAGGTCGATTGAAAAGTTGTGGTTTTCTGCCATTCCGCGGATACAGTTTATTTCACCTGTTCCTGTAAATGGGTGGAAATCCTCAGCTGTGATTTTCAGGCCGAACTCGGCAAGTGCCTGTATTATGGCCTTTATTATGAAAGGTTCCGAATCGACCAGAACGCCGTCCATATCGAAGATTATACCTTTTGGCGATATTATCATATTATTCCTTTTCAATAGCTTTTCTAATCAGGCAGGGCTGGTCGGTTATTATGCCCGCGATTCGGCAGTCGTCAAGGAATTTTGCCGTTTCAGCATCGTTGACCGTCCAGGCGAAAATCTTCAGGTTCGCACCTCTGCACGCATCGGCAAAATCGGCTGTTATTGAATTATATTCCAGAGCAAGGCCTGAAAATTTATTTTCACAGGCGCGTTCGATGAGATTGCCGCTGTAAGGAACAAATTTGCCTGTTAAGCCTCTTTTTGCCTTTGCCGAAAGGCATACGTATATATCGGGCATCGCTATTTTTGCCTGTTTCATTGTTCGGAAATCAAAACCGATGAGTACGATTTGCCGCTGTTTGGCGGAGTTTTCAATTTCAGCTTTCAAGGCGCCGATGATTTCGCTTTTGCATTTTATTTCTGTAAAAACTTTTTTGTTTTCCGGGATGGCATAAAGTATTTTCTTAAAGCTTACTACGCCGATTTCCGTAAGCCGTTTAAAATCCGCGGCAGAAACATGGAGTTGAACATCTGATATGCGTTTTGTATTTGCGTCGTGAATGACAACGACTCTGTTGTCTTTGGATAGTCTTACGTCTATTTCCACAGCGTCGGCTTCTATCTGCCAGGCGGCCAGAACCGCAGCCGGTGTATTCTCGACGGCGTCTTTGCAAAATCCCCTGTGTGCGATTATTTCCATTATATTTTAGCTTTTTTTATTCTGTCGGCGCCTAATTGGCCGCAGGCGGCTTTAATGCTGGTGCCGCGGCGGAATCTTATTATTGTCTCAATACCAGCCTGCATCAGAATATCCTTAAACATTTTTATCCTGTCACGGTCGGCAGGTTTGAAATTGGCGCCGGGATGAGGATTATATTCAATAAGATTGACGCTTGCGTGCAGACCTCTCAAAAGCTGAATAAGTTTGCGAGCCAAATCGGGATCGTCATTAACGCCTTCCATCATACAATATTCAATGGTTATCCTGCGGTCGGTTTTTTGATTGTAATGTTTCATTGCTGCCAGAAGCTCGTACAGAGGATATTTGTTTGCCACCGGCACAATCTGTGTTCTCAATTCATCATCAGGGGCGTGCAGTGAAACCGCAAGGCGAGGATAAATATTTTCATTGGCAAGTTTCTTTATTCCGTCGGGCAGGCCGACGGTGGAGATTGTCTGTCTGCGGATACCGATATTTTTGCCTGCCGGGTCAGCGAGAATTCTCACGGCTTTTATAGTATTTTCATAATTGTCCAGCGGTTCACCCATACCCATATAGACGATATTGTTTATTTTGCAGCCGCTGTCAGCGGAAATGGTAATGACCTGGTCGGCAATCTCTCCTGCGGTAAGGTTTCTGGCGAATTTAAGATAACCCGTTGCGCAGAATCTGCATCCCAGCCTGCAGCCGACCTGAGTTGAAACGCAGATTGTCTTTCGGCCATTCTCGTCGAGCAGGACAGATTCAATTTGCTGACCATCGGCGGTTTCAAAGAGATATTTTACTGTGCCGTCGGGGTCACTGAGCTTTTCTACGATTTTAAGATTAGAAATGTAAAAACCGTCGTTTGAAAGTTTCGCGCGGAACTCTTTGGGCAGGGTGGTTATCAGGTTAATGTCGTTTGTGTTGTGCTGGTGAATAAAACTGTATATATATTTCGCAAGATAGCCTTTACCGCCGAAGCCTGCGATAATTGACTGAATCTCTATAAGCGTTTTGCTTTTCAGGTCTTTATCCATAGGCGTTTAGTTTAACTTAAGTTTTGTTTTTGTCGAGGAGCAAAATAGCATTTGACCTTTAAGACTGCTGTAAGTACAATTTCCACACGATATTACAATTTTTAGGGAGTTTATTTTCAATGGACCCGACGATTTTCAAGGCTTATGACATCAGGGGCGTTTATCCTGACCAGTTAAATGAAGACGCTGCCTGGAAGATAGGCAATGCGACCGCGATGTTTTTAAGGTCTATGCTGCGAGGCTATGACCGCGGGCTCGCCAACCGCCAGAGTCTTTGTGTCGGCCATGATATGCGGACGCACAGCAGGAGCCTAACCGATGCGCTTATCCGCGGGATGAACGCTGCCGGGGCAAAGGTTATCGATGTCGGTTTGATAGACACGCCTCAGATTTATTTTGCGATAAATCATCTCGGCACCTGCGGCGGGGTGCAGGTAACAGCTTCGCACAATCCGGCGCAGTACAACGGCTTTAAAATTTCCGGCCTTGAGGCAAAACCAATCGGGGTCGATACTGGCTTAAAAGAAATAAAACATATCGCGACTTCACTGCTTCATACTCGCAGCGCAGCGGGCGAGATGATTGAGAAATGCGACCTGACAAAGGCATATAAGGAACATATCCTTAAATTTCTTGATTCAAATGTGAAGCCTCTAAAAATCGTTGTCGATGCGTCGAACGGTATGGCGGGCAAAATGGTCCCGCTGATTTTCGGAGATATCGGCATTGAGATTATTAAGCTGAACTTCGAACATAAAGGGGAGTTCAAACACGACCCCAATCCATTAGTTGAGAAAAATCTTACCCAATTGAGAAATTCCGTCAAAAAGCACAAAGCAGACGCAGGAATATGTTTTGACGGCGACGCCGACAGGCTGATAATGGTCGATGAAAAAGGGAAAACCATCGGCTGCGATTTGCTGACGGCTCTTATGGTGCCGTACTTTTTGAAAAAAGCGGCAGGCTCGGCAATAGTTTACGACCTGCGGAGCAGCTGGGTTGTTCGCGAGGAGATTTTAAAGGCAGGCGGTGTGCCGCGACGTGAAAGAGTAGGCCATGCGTTTATGAAAAAAACGCTGCGGATAGCAAGAGCGGTCTTTGGCGGGGAACTGTCTGGACATTTTTATTACCGCGATAATTTCTATGCCGATTCAGGTCTTATTACGTTTGTGCATATGATAAATATACTAAGCGCATCCAAAGAGCCGATAAGCGAGCTCATCAGGCCGCTGCGGAGATATTATGCCAGCGGCGAAATAAATTTTGTTGTCGATGATAAGGAAGAAGTGACCAAGGAGATTAGACGCAAATTCAGCCAGGGCGATACGGACGACCTTGACGGAATAACGGTACAGTTCAAGGACTGGTGGTTTAACTGCAGATCGAGCAACACCGAACCGCTTTTAAGATTAAATGTCGAGGCAAAGACACAGGAACTGCTGGACAAGCAGCTTAAAGAAATTGAAAACATTCTCGGCGAACCGGTAGAGCACTGATTTTTATGCTGCACAAATTTCCATACGAGGATTTTCCTTCGGTTGAAGTGTCCCAGGATAATCTTGCGGCAATCTACAAGCCTGTCGAATGTCCGCAGCGGGAGGATGAGAGTGTAATTCTCGAAAAAGCGATCGCAAACCCAATAGGTACAGACCGACTGGAAAAAATTGTAAAAGCCGGTATGAAAATAGTCATAGCAGTTGACGATATTACTCGTTCGACGAGAACGGAGCTTATGCTGCCGCTGGTTTTAAAACAGCTCGCTTTGGCAAAGATAAGCAGTAAGGACATTTCAATTTTTATCGCGATGGGTACTCACCGGCAGATGACCGACCGTGAAATAAAGCTCAAATACACAAAAGAGGCGGTGGAAAATTATCAAATAATAAATCCCGACTGGAAAATAGGCAGTGATTACCGCTCTGTTGGCAAAAGTTCGGATGGTTTTGAAATCAAAATACACAAAACTGTGCTCGACGCTGATTTTGTAATCGGGCTTGGCCAGACAGTACCGCATATGTACGCCGGTTTCGGCGGCGGCGGGAAAATAATTAATCCCGGCTGTTCAGACGAACAGACAATCGGCCAAATGCACTGGCTCAGTCATACAATACCTTCAAATCAGAGATTCGGCGTTTACGATAATAAGGTAAGACATCTTGTAAACGATGTTGCAGTAAAGAGCGGGCTGAAATTTATTCTCAATGAAGTACCGGCGGCGGACAGTAAAATCGCAGGCGCCTTTGCGGGCGACCCGATTAAGGCTCATCGGTCGGCGTGCGATTTTGCCGCAGGTTTGTATGTTGTTAAGGTGCAAAAAGCGGATATTGTTATCGCCGATTCATATCCGGCGGATATCGATTTCTGGCAGTCGCTAAAGGCGCTGTACTCAGCTCACTTTGCGGTGAAAAAAGGTGGGACGTTAATATTTATAACGCCTTGTCCGGAAGGAGTCAGCTCTCAACATCCCGAAATAATTCAGATCGGTTATAAGACGGGGTATGAACAGATAAAAAACCTTGTCACCGATGGCAAATTAAGCAGGGTTGTAGCGGCAAATCTGTGGATGGGCAATGAAATCCTTCAAAACTGCGAGGTTATTTTTGTAACTAAAGGCATTTCAGAAAAAGATATTGCCGCGATGGGTTTTCAACTGGCGGCAAGTCCTGATACTGCGCTGAAAGCGGCGATAAAAAAACACCGCAAAGACGCGAAAATCAGCATACTTTGCGGTGCATCAAAAATCATTTGTCAAACGGCATTTTAACTCCGCCGCTGGGCGTAACTTTCGTATCGCTTTGCTGCTCTATCGGCATTTGAGATTCCTGGCCCTGCTTTCTGCAAATCAATCCTTCAGACAGCTTGGAAGCGTCGCCCTGCACTATGACGGCATAGGAAAAATTGGACATAACCTTTACGATTCTTATCACGGCAATCGGTTCCTCTATTTTTCCGAGCGATTCTTTTGTGTCATAATCGAAAAGCTCCGTGCCTTCCTTTAAGACATCGTAAATATCCGACTCAGCAATATCTTTTCCGCCTTTGTTTATAACAATTTGGCCTTGGGGCAGGATTTTGGCTATTCTGGCTGGGTAGAGACCGCCTGTAATTTTGTCAACTATCGGGCTCGTCACCGATTTAATCAATTCATCGGCAAGTACCCGGTAATCGATTTTGTCATCCTGCCAGTGTGGAACAAGTTTTCGTACATCTTTATCATACTCGAGCCACAAATTTACGGAGTCTGAAAATTTGATTTGGCTTGTCGCTGCGCCGATAAGGGAATAATCCATTTTGAACTTCGCCTCGTGCTCATAGGTTTTTTGCCCTATCGCTTCGAGATATTTTTCTTTTACGGTAAGCTGCGCCTCGGTAACTGTGGAAACAAGGATATAGTCAGCGCCTAAAAGATTTCCAAGTTTTGCCTTTTCTTCAAGAGAGGCGTCGCCGTGCCAAATCAGGCCTTTTTCCTGCATAATCTTATCGATGTAGTGTCTGTCGAGAATGGCGAATTTATTAGTTGCCGTCAGTTTGGTATTTAATATATGTGTAATTTTCTGCTGAATCTCGCCGTCGCTGAGGTTGATATTGCCGAAAGTATATTCCCTGTTCAAAGTTGTCGGCGTCATTACGGCTATTTTTAATCTGTTGTTTTTATCCGGCGGCTGATAGTCGTATATCCAGACTTTGAGTTTCACTTCATAAGAGTTGGCATCTGTTTTTTTCTCTTCAAGAACCTCATAAGTTTTCACAAAGGCACCGATTTGCATTTCTGCCGTTGAGCCTTTGGTTCGTATGGAAACGGCGTCAAAGCCTATTTCTTTGCCTGAACCCTTTCTGTCAATATCTGCGGAAGCGGAATCATAACTGTATTCATATTCGCCTGAGCCGACACTTATTCCTTTTGCCTTGGCGACGGCTTCAAAAATAGCTTTTTTTATGGCTTCCTGTCTTGTCGAGGCGATTCCTTTGCCTTCCTGGATTATCACTTTTTCCTCAGCCCAAACCTGTGAGGAAAACAGAAGAACCAATAATGATATTATTGTCTTTTTCATTTTTATTTGTCCCTAAACTGTTTTGTTAATATTACCAGGAAACGGTTTTATTACTGCCGCGTTTGCCGATAAGGACTTCTTTCTGCCAGAATCTAAGACCTGTCTTTATATCTGTAAGCTTTAACTCGAAGTAATATTCAACCTGCTGTTTATCCTTATCATAGCGGAGATTTCTCTGGAAGATTTTTCCGGAAACACTTAATTCAGGAGAAACAATTTGGCCTTTTTGCGGCATGGTTTCCTGCTTGAATTCCTCGCCCTTTGAGGAATCGCGGACGTCTCTGACAGTATAAACGGTTTCATCACGGTTGCTTTCCTTGCCGCCGACAGCGGATGTCATAACTATCTGTCCGCTATTCATCAGGTCTTCCTCAATTTTAGCGGTGAGCTGGTCGGTGTCAATTCTCTGCATAGTGTCATTGGTGACTTTGCTTGTAGCGACGACATACCTGCTGCCGTCCTTTTTAGCCAGTACGCCGGAGCCTAAAAGCGATTGAATCATCTGACTTGCCGCTTCATCGAAATCTCTATAGTCAAGCGACATAACCTGTTTGCCGGTATCGTTGGTGGTATCGACTCTTTGTACCTCTTCACAACCGACTACAAACAATGATATAAACAGTATTGCCAGTTTTTTCATTTTTTTATCCTTTCTTTATTCAGGGGTTTTTCTTGTATTCATTTTGAAATCAACAACATCTTTTGTCGGAGCAACGGCTTTGAAACTGAAATTGGTTCTTGATTTTGCGGAAATATGCGTCCAGACGCTTGCTTTTGCATCGACCGCAAGGCCGTTTTTGTCGAACCAATCTACTTTGTAATCAAATAGTTTCGTATATACGGCCCGGTTGTAACCTGTTACCTGAATTTCCATAAAGCCGGCGTCGTTTGTAACGACTTTTACATCTTTCAGGTCAATTCCATGTCCCGCCAATAAACTGAACGCGCCATATACCGGCCGGGTCAGGGTGTTGTTTGCGAGATTGTCGCTTTTGACTCCGGTGTCGAGGCTGACCCGCTTGTCTTCATATTCTTTGCAGCCGTTGAGGATTACGATTGACGCCGCGAAGAATAACAAAAGAAAACACTTTTTCATATTTGTTTCTCCTTAAATATGTTTCACAAAGGAATAACATTATAAACTGGTTTCGAGTTTCTTTGTACAATTTTAATATATACCAGTACATTATCGCCATCCGGCAGCGTAATGTCAAATGGCACGGAATCGGGAGGGGTAATTTTCAGCATTTTGCTTTGTGGTCTGGTCAATTTCGCGAATTGGAAGTTCTTCGGCAGCGATGTCCAGATTCTGACGTCCGCGGCGTTGGTCGCGAGCGAATAAGCGGCTATCATAATAGAAGCGATATTAGCCGCGGCGGAATCCTGGCTTGTAAGAACATATTGTGCAGCGACTTTTACGGTTGTTGAAATTACCGCTCTTACTAAGGCAGCATCAAAATCTTTTTTAAACTCGCTGTGTATTACCCTGTCCATATCGCCGACAACCGAAGTGCTGCATTTGTTTCCATCGGATTCGATTAGCAGATAAGGAAACGCATCGTCTCTGTATTTAAGTTTCGGCAGCGCCATCCCGGCGTAAAATACACGATTGGTAGCCACAAAAAGCGGCAGGTCGATTCTGAACTCCTCCTTGACCGGCCCAAGTCCGTTTTCAAAGACGACCCATACGGTATTTTTGAAAGTTCCATTGGCGGCGATGATTTTTTCCGTCTCTTCAAATTCCTTAGCGAGAAATTGATTTTCAGGAACAAGGCCGCAGGTTTCTTTCAGCAAATCTCTGGCGGCTGAAGGTTCGCCGATACCGTTAAAATACACAGCGGCAAGATAAGTCACAAAAGGATTGGCATAATCCCTGTAAGCCTGATATTCGTAAAGCTCCGGATACTTATTTTGCAGTGTTTGCGTCATTTTCGGGTCAGACAGAGTTGAATTTATCAGGTTGCCGTATTGTGTTTTTCCAATCTGCTCTTTTGCCTGGCTGATTTCCTTTTCAAATTTTTCTTTCGTTCTTCTCTGCCTGTCGAGAGCCCTGTTGAATTCGACCCTTGCCAGGTCAGGTTTGCCCTCGGACAGGAAATTCAAGGCCTTATACACGTTTGTCATTACGCCGTCGTATTCCTGACCTTTATAAGGAACAACATTGTCGTTAACGGCGATGGCGCCAAATTCATCTGCGGGAGCCCATCGAAGGTCGTAGAATTTGAGAAACTCCTCGGCTTTGTCAAAATGTTTTGTACTGCAGGCATAATCCTGCAATGCTCTTTTCGCGGCGGCGGCCTGAAGTGTCCAGAGCAGGTCTTCACCTGAAGGGTCTTTTCTGCTTTTGATATTTTTTTCCGCGAACGTCGCAGCTGAATTAAAATCTGACGCCTCGAAAGTTTTGTTAAAGGCGAGCAGTTGCTCTCTGGGAGCATTGCAGCCGCAGATGAAAAACAGACTTACTACACTAATTACCGATAGAAAAGTTTTTTTGTACATCGAATTGAGCCTTTATTAAATAGAAATTATACTAAGATAAGATAGGAATATTTCAACACAAAAACGCCTCTGACATTTTATCAGACTGGGCTGCTTTATACCAAAGTAATCGTTTAAGGCATAAGTGTTTTTGGTAAATAGAGTTAGGGAATAAAATTATGGGAGTTTTATGGCTGTTTTTTAAGGGTTATCGCGAAGAATAGACGAGAGACCGGCAGGAATACACTGTCAATGTCCTAAACAGGCCTGGAAAGTAGTATTGCCGCGATAAGTGCGATACAGCCGATAGCATGCAGCAAAATCGTTGATTTGCTCAACGCCGTATAGCCTTTCTGAGATAATTTCTCCGCATCAGCGTTTTTGAAACTTAATACACTGATAAAAATAATAAATATCAGCAGAATTACTGAAGCAAAAATATTCAAGTAGGCAATCGCATAAATAATGGATAGCGCACAGAGCGCTGCGAGTATTGATTTGTAAAGAATCGCGGCATTTTTCACGCCGAGCGTTACGACAAGAGTTTTTTTATTGACAGCACTATCAGCCGCAAAATCTGGAAACTCATTTGCGAATATTACAAGGAATATAAGGATTGAAACGATAAGGGCCGGCAAAAGAGGAACAAAATCAAACACACTTGTTTGTATATAATATGCGCCATAAACAGGCAGGATGCCGAACAGAAATCCTATTGTAATTTCGCCTGCGGTTCGGTAGCCAAGTTTCAAAGGCGGGGCGGTGTAAAAAAAACCGCCAAGTATGCCGATGATGCCCAGTGCAAGCACAAGCAGACTTTTTGTCATTATCAGTATTGCAATTCCCAAAACTGCGCCGATTGTTAAAAATATTAACGAGCCTGTCAGGATTTCTTTGGGACTTAGCAGATTGTTTTGAATCATTCTGCTTCCGCCTGAGAAAGGCGTTTTGTTGTCGTTGTGCGTGTCATTGCCGGAAATGTGGTCGAAATAATCGTTTGCGATATTTGCGCCAAGGTGAATCGCCACTGTTGCGCAAATAGCGAGCAGGCAAAGAGTTATGTTGAATTGCCCTGTATGCGAATATGCAAGAGCGGTGCCGATAATTACGGGAAATGCGCTTGCGGTGCAGAAAGGAGCGCGTAATTCTTCGAGCCAGAGAATTAATTTTGATTGTTCAGCCACAGAGTTCACAGAGAAAAAAATTAATCTTCTTTTAAAATTACTTCATCATATTCAAGCTCAAAGCGGAGCTTATGTTTTGCTTCCTGCTGGGCGAGAAACTGGAAAAGCTGTTTATTCGCCGCGTTTGTGACAAGATTGGCGATACTGTTATATAGCTGAAAGGACTCTTTTTCTTTCTGCATAGCAAGGATAAGAGCGGCCTGGTAATCCATATCGACAGTCGGCTCGACCACGACGGTGAATTCAGCTATTTTTAAATCAGCGATTTGTTCGCCGCTAAGATTAACTGTTTTTTCCTTTTTGGTATCTTCCAGCAGTTTCTTGTGATTCTGCTCCTCAGCGGCAAAATCGAGAAAGACTTTTTTCATTTCGGGATTTTTCATCTTTGCGGCAAGGTCGGTATAAAACTTGTAAGCCTTGATTTCATTATCAATCGCAAAATCCAGGATATCATCGACGAGACTGAAGTTTTCCATCTGAACACCTCAAAAAATATTTCAAATATTATAAGATAGTTCCAGAGTAAATCAATCTGTTATTCCTGATTTTTTTTTGCCAAACGCGCAATTTTTTTCTTGCGCTTTTGGCTGAAATGAAAAAATTTGCATCCTTATTTGACAAGGGGTTATGAAAAAAAGCTAAAAATTTTTGACAAATTTTCGTAAAAAGCGCGCAAGTTCTCAGTAAGGGTAGAGGGCAATATAAAATCAAAAATAAGAAATCAAAATTGTGGAGAAATTTAATGCCATTTGATTTTACAAATTTCGAGACGGATAGTCTTAATCCTGATTTTGTCGATTGGCTTGTCGATGAGCAATGGGTCAATATGCAGACCCACTTCGGCAGACTTTGGGATTACTACCAGAATCCGATGTATTCAACGACAGGCTTATCTGCCGCTGATTCAAAACTAAATGAATCCGCGCGAACCTACATACAGGCGCAGGAGATGGGACTGCCGGCAAGAATTACAGGAATAAAGCGCAGTCAGGTCAGCGGCCTATTGGGCGGCAAGGCTGTCGCTGATATCGAACGCAAAGAAGTTGTCGTTGAAAACGATATCGGCTGGCGAGTCAACGCTATGGTGGATTTTCTGTTCGGCAAAGGCGTTGATATCGTCAGCAGGGCGGAAGATAAAAGCAGACGCGCTGAAATAGATAAGATTATAAAACAGATATTTAATGCCAACGGCGGGGTGAGGTTCTTTCAGGATATGGCAGTGCTCGGGGCTGTCTATGGTTTTGTGGATTGTATTATCCGGCCGGGGCAGAAAATCGCCGACTTTGCGCAGAATTTGTCATCTTCTTCTAATGCCTCCTTTAAGCAAGCGATGGAGTTTGTTTCGGACTGCGGTCTGGAACTGATAGAAGCCCCAAGAGCACTGCCCGTCCTCGATGAAAGAGATTTTCGGAAAATCAATTTCTACATTCAGCATTTCATCGAGCAGAAAAATGATGTCGCAAATGAAGGAAACTTCCTGCGCAGACTGCTCGGCGGCAAAAGCGGCAGCGGAGCAAGGCAGACAAGTGCGGTTACAGAGATAATATCGCCTGACTTCTGGCAAAGATACGAGGAGAAACGGCTTGTCGAGGAAGGACGTAATATTATGGGCATTGTGCCTGTCGTGCATATTCAGAATATCGCGCAGCCGTTGTATTACGAGGGGATAAGCGATGTTGAGCCTTTGGTGCCGTTGCAGGATGAGCTGAATACGCGGCTTAGCGACAGGGCGAGCAGGATAACGTTCCAGGCTTTTAAGATGTATCTTGCCAAGGGCATTGAGGGCGTTGAGAACAGGGCGGTTTCGCCGGGCAGGATGTGGTGCACGGATAATCCTGACGCGAGTATCGAACAGTTCGGCGGCGATTCGACAACGCCGAGCGAAGATTCGCATATTGCGGAGATAAGAGAAGCATTAGACAAGACAAGCGGCGTTACACCTGTAGTTGCGGGAGTGCTGAAAAATAAACTCGGAAATTTAACCAGCGCTGTCGCGCTGCGGATGACGCTGATGGGTACGCTGGCAAAAACCGAGCGGAAACATTACGCATACGGTCAGGGTCTTAAAGAAATAGCCGCGATGGCGATGCACCTGCTGGATGCTGCGAATATTTATCCCAATTCAAAAGAGGAAAGAGTGTTCGATGTTATTTTTCCAAGCCCATTGCCGGAAGATACGCTGAACAAACTTAATGAAGCAAAATTGAAGCAGGAACTCGGAGTACCAAAAGAACAGGTGCTGCGGGAACTTGGTTATGAAATAAATACATAGGAGAAATTAATGAGTCAGATTGACACAGAAGTTAACGGTTCAGAAGAACAAGAACAGCCCAGTGGAAAACTTGTGGATGTAAGCGAGGCTATTCGCTACCGCAAAAGGGCACAGATTGCCGAGCAGAAGAAAACAGTTCTTGAACAGACTCTTGCCGAAAGACAGGCTGAAGTTGAAAGACTGAATAAAAATCTTTCACAAATGACGGTTGAACGACAGTTGATAGAAAAACTTGTTTCGGCAGGCGTGAGAGATTTGGAAGCTGCGGTGATTATCGGTAGAAGCAGGCTCGAAGGCGACACAAAAGCTACCGCAGCAGATGTTGTTGAGCAGTTGAGAAAAGAAAAAAGCTATTTGTTTTCCGACGGCGGCGCGGCTGCGGCAGTAAGTACAAAGACAAACGGAGTCAAAGACAGGTTGTCGGGTGCAACAGGAACTCTTGAGCGGGCGGCTAAAAAGGCCGCAAATAGCGGCTCAAGGGCGGACCTGCAGGAGTATCTGCGGGTAAGAAGAAACTTTGTATAACGAATTTTGTAATTTTAAAGGAGAATAACAATGGCTTTTACAGGAAAAGCAACATACTCGGCAGGGACAAACTTGCCTGAACTGGCGGAAGATGTATCAGACCTTGTCGGGATTATTTCGCCTGTTGAGACGTCACTGCTTGATGCGATAGGCGACCCGATGCGCGAGGCAAGAAGTACATATCACGAATGGCTCGAAGATTCACTTGTGCCGAACAAAGACGCAATATCTGACAGCTCGATAAGCGACCCTGACGGCGAGACCAGCTTTGATGTCGCCAACGGCGACAGATTCAGGGCGGGCGATCAGATACAGGGAGCCGACGCAGAGGAATTGATGCTGGTTACTGGCGTCAGCGGCAGCACAATTACAGTTGTTCACGGCTATGCGGGCACAACGCCTGAAAATATCGCCAACGGTCAGGTAATTCACATTCTCGGCAACGCCGCTCTTGAAGGCGATGATAAACCTGCGGCAAGATTTACCAATAGAGTTCGCTGCGGAAACTATACGCAGATTTTCACCGCCGGCGTTGAAGTAAGCGGTACAAATATAGCCGCCAGCCATCTGGGTATTTCAGACGAGATGGATTATCAGAAAGGCGAAAGACTGCGCGAGCTGGTTCGCGACCTTGAGAATACGATTGTCAACGGCGGTCAGCCTTCGGCAAATCCGCAGGATTCGGCTTCTGTTCGCAGGAGTATGAAAGGCATTGTCCAGAGCATCGCGACAAATGTTTATCGGCCAGGCGATTCGGGATTTCCGTCAGGGACAGGTCTTGACGAGGCCAAGATTAATTATGCTCTGCGCCAGATTTGGGAAAACAGCAGCGGTAATGTGGACCTGATTGTTGTCGGCGGTTTTCAGAAACGCAAGATTAACTCATTTTTGAGCGCAAGCAGAAGTTTCGGGCCTGCCGACAAGGCATACACCGATATGGTCAGCGTTTATGAAAGCGACTTCGGCGTTTGCAAAATTATCGCCAGCAGATGGCTTCCCCAGGATGCCGTGCTGTTTCTTGATTCGTCAAGAATAAGCGTATTGCCTCTGGCGGGCAGGAGTTTCCATTTCAAACCTCTTGCAAGCAGCGGCGATTATGAATGCGGACAGTTAATCGGCGAATACACACTTGAGTTCAAGAACGAAGCTGCGCACGGTCTTATCAGAGATCTTGCGACGAGCTAAGAGTTTACGATTTTTTTCGGCCGGGCGAGGATATCTACAAAACACTTGCAATTTTTAAAGGTTAGATTATTCCAGCCCGGCTGAAGAAAAGAAGGGCATAACGATGAACAGTTTTTCAAATGATGTTGATATTTTGCGATATGAGCCGAGCTTATTCGGCGACTTGCATTTTAGCAGCCAGATATTGTCGAGCGGCAGCGGCGGAGAAATTTCAGGCACAACATTCATCGCTCCGGATGCGGATTTCAATGCCGCTAAAGTTATGGCGGGAATGGTTGTATATTTGCAGAGCGCCGATGGCGTTGTCGATGGTGCGTATGAAATAGTGTCGGTGGATTCGACGGCGCAGCTTACGATTTCTGTTTTGAGAGCTGACGGGCAGACTGAGGCGATTGCCCTGACAGACGGCCAAGATGTAAATTACAGAATTTGCACTTACCAGCCGCAGAGCAGTGAAGTCTTTTTGCAGCTTACGCAGCATTTTGAGTTAAGGCCTGGCGTGGCTGACGGAGATTACATCGCCGATGATATTCTGGACATTTCGGTTTTGAGACAGGTTTCAGTTTATGGTGTTATTGCGATAATTTACGCGACACTTGCGGGCAGGGCGGATAATGACGAAGAGAATTTCTGGGCAAAGAATAAATATTACAAACAGCTTTTTGAAAAGGCTTTGCAGCGGTGCAGGGTTAGTATCGACATCGGTGGTGACGGAGTAAGCGATTCTGTCCGCAGCGGCGCAAGCGTCAGACTGTTGAGGGATTAAACTATGAAAGCTGTACTTGATGAAGTGATTTTTAATGAGGAATCTTTCGAGCTGGAGATAAAAAGCCCGCAAAGAGACGCGATTCAACGGTCCGCGGCAGGTCTTGACGGGCAGATAAATATTGACCTTGGTTTGCGAGCGAGAAAACTTATACAAAAGGGGGAATTGCGGGCTAAAAATCAAAAGGAGCTTGGGCAGCGGATTGACGCGATAAATGAACTTATTGACGGCAATTTACATATTTTGAAATGTCCCGATGGCAGGATTTTTGAAAATCTTCTGATTGAAGAGTTTCAAACAGGTGCATCGGCAAGCGGCGGGGCGCAAACAAGCTGCCAATATCAAATAATATATAAACAGCAGGGCTGATAATGATTTTAAGTGAAGAAATAAGCAGTGTCAGGGCATTTACGCTTTCTGCGGGCGCGGCGGTTGTCAAATGGCATTCGGCGTACAGCGATATGCTGTACCAGGTTTATATCAACGGTAGATTCGCGGGCGTAACCATTGAACCTGCGCAGAGACAATTGATTGTGCCGATACCGCTTTCCCAAAAAACCGCTGTGCGAGTAGAGGTTTTTGCTGTTGAACCTGAATATGCGGATGTTGATTTTTCAGATGAAATTAATTCAGAGCAGAATCAGACGGGGCGGGCAAAGATTGAATTTCCCAGAACAGATAATCTGCCGAGCGGTGGAAGCGTTGATTATTACCTTGACGATGACAAGTTAAACAGCAGGCCGATAAAAATCCAGCCTGAGTCTGCGGACAAAGGCGGATTCGGCCTGAGCTGTTTTGGTAGAAGCGATTTTGGTTATGACGGTTCTGCAGCGATAGGATTCGGCAAAGGAAATTTCGGCTTTGGCGGGTTTGGTTTTGATGCGGATATGCTCCGTTGGCAAAGCGGGCAGATGCAAACAGGAAATTATAAATTCGGAATTAAGGTAACTGATAGTTCGGGCAATATGACTGAAACAGTTGAAACAGAAGAGATAATAATTATACCGCCTGCGGAACCTGCCGGCGGGATTAAGGTCAAATCGTTTGACAAACAGAACGGCAAATTAGTTTTTCAAACAGCATAGGAGATTTAAAAATGGCTGAGGTTTATCCATCTGATAATGAGCTTTTGAATATTGTAAGTGACAGTGAAACAGGCATCGAATATATCACGACGGGCAAAGCGCCTTATTATCTTGAGTTTCGCAAACTGCTTTACAGGTTACTTCTGGCGGCAAGGCGGGCAAATGATTTGCGGGTCTTCGATGAGGACGGACTGGATATCGGCGTTAAGAGCGGCAAATTCTGGCTCGGAACAACGCTTGTAAATTACGCCGGCTCAAACGGCAATGCGCTCGCTGACGACAAGAGCAATATCTACATCTATCTTGATTCGTCAGGCAATCTTATCACGAATGAATACAGCGGATTTCCAAATATGGGGACAACTCCTCATTTAAGATTGGCAATCATAACAACAAGCGGCGGCGATATCGCGTCAATCACAGACGCAAGATGTAATTTTTATGTACACAATGGAGCATAAATGGCTACGAATGTTTATGTAGACGGCACTTTAACAACCGGCAGTAACAACGGCACAAGCTGGGTAAACGCTTATCGGAGCTGCGCGGGTCTGCAGACAGCTCTTGATAATGCAGTCAGCGGCAGCGATACGATAATTTATATCCGCAACACTTTTTCAGTCGGAACTTACGGCAGCACGATAGATATCGACACGGCAGGCGGCGACTATACAAACAATAACTGGCTGAAAATTATCGGCTGCGACAGTATTACCGGTAATCCTTTGCCGCAGGGGCAGTATGTAATCCTGGACGGAGAAAACCTGTTAAGCAGTCATATTTTGAATATTTCTAATGTTCATATGATACATATAGAAAATATTCACCTGACGAGAGTTTCAGCGTCAGGAAAAGCAGGGTGTTATCTTACGGCGGGCAGCACAAAATACGGTTATAATTTTATAAACTGCAAATTTTCATTCTGCAGTTATGGTTTATATGCTCCTGTATATAATAATCGCAATTTGTATATTTATAAAAGTGTGTTTTTAAGCAATTCAGCTTACGATTTTTATTCATCAATAATTATGCCTGCCATAACAGGCAGCAAATTCAAGTCGGCTTGTCCGGCAATTTATGTTACATCAGGCGCAGTAATTCGAGGCTGCATATTTGAATATAGTCAGAACAGCGGAACGGCCGTTGCAATAAACGGACATGTGACTTTAAGGGGCGACGCGGCGATTACAAGCTGCACTTTTTACTGCACCGGCACCGGCGGCGTAACGGCAATAGGCGGCAACAACCTCGTCGGACCTGTTATCGCGAATAATATTATTCACCTTGCACAACCGGCATCCGACCATCCTGTATCGACACCCAGAATAAGTTACGAGGATTACAACTGCACAAACGCGACAGTTCACGTTTTGACAGGCTCGCATAGTTTGAACGCCGCGGATGCGCAATTTTCTAATGCGGCAAATGGAGATTTCAGGCCGCGAAATCCGCTGGTTCTGCGCGGCGGGATGCCCGATTTCGCGGACAATCCGGGTCAAATCGGAGCTGTTCAGGGTAAATATCAGTTCATATCAAAAGCGAAGGGTACTAATTTCGGCAGGTTAGCGATAATTCGATAGGAGAAACTTATGGCAAATACAGCGATAGATATTCCTTTTTATGTTTCAAAAGACGGCGTACCTTTAACCGGCACCGCTGCGAAGATTAATTTTGAATTTTTGAAAACAACTGACGGTTCAGACAAAAGCGCTTCGGCACCGACAATTTCAGAGATAGGCGGCGGCTGGTATAAATTCAGCGCCGCTTATGGAACCGCTCCTTTCGATTCAGGAGACCTCATCGGCGTTATCGATGCGGATAAGGACGGCGACAACAAACTTGCCGGCGCAGAGCGGTATATACCTGTTGAGGTAAGACTTGATTTTTATGCCCTGGCCAAAAGCGTCTATAAAATGACGCAGAACAAACTCACAGGCGATATGGAAATCAAAAACTCAGGCGGCAATACGATATTGAAACTCGATATTACCGACAGCGACAGCCAGGTCGCCAGAGAGCCGGCGGCAAACTAATGGAAGCAAAATTTTTTGACAGTTTATACGGCGGCGATTCCGCAAACGGCGTAAAGCTGTGTATGGGTCTTTCAGACGGCGATTTCTGGGCAAGGCCGGCGGGCGTTCAGCTTCTATATAAAGGACAGGACAGTATCGATATTGATTTTGGCCGGATTGCCGGCGTCTCAAATATAAATAATAATATTGAGGCCGCGTCCGGCCAGCCTTTAAGCCGATGGCTCTATGTCGCAAGACGGGTCAATTGCTGCGGAATGGAAGAACAAACACTGTTAGCAGCGGTCAGGGTCGCATTTGACGGTTCGGGCAATCTGATTGGCGGGGCATTATGAACAATTCAAACAGAATAGATTTATTTCAGCCTCAAAACAATTCGCTCGCCATCCGCGCAGCTTCAGCAAAAGTTTATCTTGACGGGCAATTGCGAGATTATCTCGTCGCAGAAAAGATAACGCTTGCCGCAGATGCCGATTTCAATCAGGCAGTATTAAGTTATTATCCCAAAAACGTCAGCTTGCTGCCTGAGGAGATAAATTCTCTTGTCAGATGCGGACAAAGGATTGTTCTAAAATCGGTATATGACGCGGGAATCGGTCTAACGCAACTTGCGGAAGTGCCGATATTCGCGGGAACCGTCGAGCAGATTGATACTGATATATCTTCAAAGCAGCAGAAGATAACGGTTATCGCAAAGGATTTTTCGGCAAGACTCAAAAGAAAAACAGTTTACGGCGCGACAATTGCAAGTCAGGGTCAGGGAATTTTCATCAGCGGAGCCGATACTGTTTTTAATCCGTCAGGCAAGGCAAACGCGTCAAAGCAGCAAATCAGTCAATCCGGCAGAAGCTTTAAGGCGTTTGCAGCGGATGAAAGTGATGCTGCTTCTTTCAGCTGTGCCGATGCGATTTATTATCTTCTGTGCAGCTATATCCCGGCAGGAGAACTTGCGATACCGACATTGGAACAGCTTGAGACTTTGACGTGTGGACGCAAAATCATCGATGTCGATGTGACGGGACTTAATCTGATTGATGCTCTTGTCCGCTGCTGCAAACAAGTGGGTTTGAAATTTAAATTTGTGCCGAGCCTGGAAGAAAACACACCTGCTGAGGCAATTGTCTTTTTCAGACCTGGACTTTGCAGAGAGATTGAATTAAATTGCCAATGGCCGGGCGAGAGGATTAATATCTCAAAAACTTCCATTGCTGAAATTGCGGCTAAAAAGAATTATTCACCTGTAACGCACAGATATATCGTGCAGGGCGACTATAAAATTTATGAAGCGACGTTTGAGCTGGTAAAAGGATGGGATTCGTCGCTTGAGGCAAATGATTACGACAGGTATTCGCCGACTACCAATGAAAATTTTAACCAGGTCAGAGATGTTTGGCGCAAATGGTGTCTGAACGAGGCGGGCGATTACAGCGGCAGCCCATATAATCAGGGACAGGCGTTTGATTTTTCAAATATTTTCGAGAAAGATAATTATGTTTGCAAAAAGAGACGGTTTTTGCCGTCGCTGAGCTGCGGGCAGGACGGCACATTAATCGGCTATTGTCTTGAGGTTTCATATACCGGCGGCGGATACTGGTGGCCTTATATGGGTTCGTTCAAGCTGCTGCTCGACCAGTGCGGCGTCTGGCTGTCGGCGGAACAGTTTGATGCGGATATGTGGTTTGCGATTCTAAAGGGGCTTTTGAAATTCAGGATAACCGCTTCTGTCGCAGCCGATGAACGGATAAGCTTTGCAGTCGCCGATGGGCCAGTCAATTCCACTATCGAGGTGATTGATAAAGTCATAACGCTGCCGCGGAGATTCAAATATCAGAAAGTATCGCCATGGAGCGTTTTTGTAAACGGTGCCGCAAACCAAATAGACGATACTCAATCACTTGTCGAATATGCGCAAAGCCTTTTGGATTCAGGCGGCTCCGCAGCGGAACAATTGCAGATAAAGACAGCGGTTTTATCGTTCTTGTTCAGTCCCGGCGACAGAATAATCGCAAGTGCCGACAGCAGGGATATTCTCGGCGTTAAATATGATAATAGAAGCGTCTGCCGACTTGAAAAAGTGCAGATGGATTTTACAAATCAGCAGACAATCCTTTCGACAGTCAAAAAGAGGAAATAAAATGACGGACGATTTTACGCAAAATCAGCAGCAGCTTGTCGAACGGCTTTTACGCCAGAGCGAAAGCCTTAATGAAAGCGCGTTTGTAACTTCAGCGGGCGGAAAAGTCATAGGTTTTGTCGCTAAGGTAATCAGCAAATACAATTACAACCATTACAATGTCAGAATCGTAGAAGTCGGCGACGCCGGAACGGTGCCGATGATTGCGGGCAATGAGGTCAGGGCGGTAAATGCTGCAGAATCGTTTACATCACAGGGAAACCTGCCTGCGGGCAAATATGTGATAATGTTCAAAATCGGGGATTATTATTGTTTTTATGCACCGGTGTAATATGGCGGAATCAGAAAAGAAAAACTGGTATTTCAATAAACAGATTGACCTTTCTGTGCTGGTGCAGATTGTTTTTCTTGCGGTGCTGATTGTCGGTACCTGGGTCAATCTGCAAAAGCAGCTTTCAGTATTGCAGCACGACATAACGAACCTGCTTGAGACGCAGCGGCAGTTTCAGCAGCGGATAGAGGAATTGACCAGGTCAAGTATCTGTTACGAGTATCGTCTGCGAGCGATTGAGAAAAAACTGCCTGACGCCGATATAGGCAAAAATGGAAAAATGTGAAAGGTATTTTATGAATTGGAAAGTAATTTTAGCTTGTTTAGTTCTCGCTGGGGTAGTATTCGCGACCGGCTGTCAGTTTCTTTACGATTGCTGGCCTGCGGACATATCGCCTCTTGCGGTCAAATACGCAGGCCGCGAACCCAACAGCGTCAAATGGTACGACAAAAATCTGCACACCGCCGGCGAATTGAAAAATGAGGTGATTGACATTTACACCGGCGAACAATTACGACTCGACTATCTGGCAAATCTCAACAAGGAAAAGTATCAGCAGGTTCTCGGCATCCTCGATTTGTCGATAAAGCAGGCCGAGGCCGACAGGTTGGCGGCGATAGGTACGCTCGCTCAGCCGGGCTGGCTTTTGACGGGCTTGCTGACGCTTTTGCCGGTCGGTTCTTATGTCGCGGGCTGGCGAACTCTTTGGCCTGCGCATTATACGGAAGAGGAAGTTCAGGCCGAGATTGCAAAGACTAAAGAAAATACTAATAAGCCTGCCGAGTCGTAGCTCGGAGCTTTTTAATATAAGCCCGTCTTCGTCCCTAATCGGGACTTCGACGCGGCAGTCTTCTTCGTCGCACTGCTCCGAGCGAAGACTGGAAAAATAATTTGCAATTATTCCCTTGAGGCAGGAAAAAGATGATTGGAGTCTTGAATAGTAAAATATCCTGAAAAAATAGTTATTTATCATTTGACATTGGTCGAATATATACGTATGATTTATGGATTACCACGCCACTATCGCCTAACAGTGATAGCTGGTTGATTATCTCGCCAGTCTTGAGCAATCAGGGCTGGCTTTTTTTGTTTAGGGTTTAAAACATTCCCCAAGGTCAACCTTATTAAACTCAATAAATAAATCAGCAGCGTTTATTAAGGCATCAGATCTGCTTGAAAGAAATGTTGCATTTTCTACTTGTTTTCCAGCTCTTTTTATCTCCTCTAATACTTCAACAAAATCACCATCGCCACTAACAAGAATTGCAGTGTCATAACAATCACGAAGCGCAGCGGTCAGCATATCTGTAGCTATTAGTATATCTACGCCTTTTTCAAAAGGTATATTTCCTCTGTATTTTAGAGGTTTATATTTAATATTAATATAGGGGACATGCCTAATCGCATCTAAGAATCTTTGTTGACTTATTGCGGTTGCGCTGTCGCGTTTGGCATCAACCGTAGATGTATAATAATTCAATCTGATAAGCTTACGACCACCAACAAGCAATTCAGAGAATTTCAAATAATCTAATTTGACATTTCCACAATCACTTTTCAACCCGTGATAAAAATTTGAACCATCTATAAAGATTTGTACACGCTCACTAGGGTCTTTTTTGGTTTTTAAGAAATCAGACAATTTCACGTTTTTTCTCCTTATTACCTTTTGTTTTTAATGTGCGCCCCGCATACAGAAATAGGCGCACATCTCTTTAGCCTTTACATACACCCAAAGAACATAAAAGTCCAATGGTATTTGCTAATATCGAAAAACGGGAATCCATATTTTCGATATCATTACTGGATACCCGCTTGTGCGGGTATGGCGAATTCCTGAAAAATAATTTATTATGGGGCCTTGCGGGAAAACACATCCTTTTTCTGGTTGAAATCAGGTTTTTACATTAACAGGCAGGATGTATAAGCCGATGTAATTCAAAAGGTTTTTACTATTCAAACGCGAGAGTGATAAATGACAATCAGAAGAGTGCGAAAAGTTCTTGCTATTGATGACAGTCAGCCGAATCTTATTTTGCTCAAGGCGCATCTCGGCAGTATGGGATTAATTCCGCTGCTTGCCGACAATGCCGCTGACGGCATCGCTATGGCAATCGAACAGAAGCCGGACATTATTCTGCTTGATGTAATGATGCCGGAGATTGACGGCTTTGAAGCGTGCAGGAGACTCAAAGCCGACATTCGCACCGCTGCGATACCAATTATTTTTGTTTCAGCAAAAGACCAGAGCGATGACAAAATCAGCGGCCTTAAGCTCGGCGCGATAGATTATGTAACCAAGCCGTTCAACAAAGGCGAACTGCAGGCACGTATAGGAATTGTTCTTCAGATGACAGAACTGCAGGAAAGGCTGCTTCTGCTTGCCAATACCGATGAGCTGACAGGTCTTTCGAACAGACGCCGATTTTTTGAGGTTCTCGAACGCGAGGTTCTTCAGACCAAGATACGCGGCGGTTCGATTGCCGTGATGATGTTCGACGTTGACCATTTCAAGAACATCAACGACACTTACGGTCACCTCAACGGCGACAAAGTGCTTCAGCAGGTCGGCAAGATACTCAATGAAAACATTTATCCGCTTGATATAGCGGCAAGATATGGCGGCGAGGAATTTGTCGTCCTTATGCCGGGAATGCCGGTCGAGGTTGCAACACAGCGGGCGCAGAAACTTCGGATGATGATTGACAAATACCAGTGGGAAATCGACAACAAACGCATATCGATTACCTGCAGCGCAGGCGTTGCCGTCTTTAACGGTGCAGACGCCACCGACCCGTATGAGCTGATAAGAAAAGCGGATGAGGCTCTTTACGCCGCCAAGCATCGCGGCAGAAATTGCGTCGTTCCGTACGACCAGTTGAATCCGGAAGATAAAGTACAGGCACATCAGGATGAGGATTTCCGCGAACTGCAGAGCAAAATCTCTTCTCTCGCCCTGCAGGTAAGAGGACAGACTCTCGGTATAATATCGGCCTTTACAAAAGCGATTATTGTCAAAGACCCGTATCTTGCCAGCCACGTCGAGAATGTCAGAGTTTACGCTATGTCGATAGCAAAGCAGATGGATGTTTCCGAACTGCTGATAGAACAGCTTCACACGGCGGCGATACTGCACGACCTCGGCAAAATCATTATTCCGAATAATATCCTGCACAAAACGACTGCGCTTACCGACGATGAAAGAAGAATTGTTCAGCGTCATCCAATAGCCAGCGCCGACATACTTGCTCCAATCGGCATATTCGGGCAGGAAATCGTAATTATAAGACATCATCACGAAAACTTCGACGGCACAGGATATCCGAACGGGCTGGTAGGCAAAAATATTCCTGTCGGCTCAAGAATTCTCGCCGTCGCCAACACTTTTGATTCGATGACTTCCGCCAAACCGTGGGACCCCACAAGCAAATCTGCCGACGACGCCATCGGCGAAATAGTAAGTCTGAGCGGTGCTCAATTTGACCCTGAAGTTGTAGATGCTTTCAAAAAGGCCTATGCTGAAAATCACAATGCTTGGCCGCTGTCGCAAAAACAGCAGGTCGCCGCTCTGACGCAATAGAGTTGCCGCCGGCTTATTTTGTTATCCGTTTTGTCAATTCCACAAGCTGTGCCTGGATTTTTTCACTTGATTGTTCCAGTTCCGCGATTTTCCCGCAGGCGTGCATAACTGTTGTGTGGTCTCTTCCGCCCAAATGTCCGCCGATTTCCTCAAGACTATGACTGGTCAGGCTTCTCGCCAGGTACATACAGATTTGTCTGGGCATCGTAATGCTCTGGCTGCGTTTTTTGCTCTGCAGGTCGGCAGGTCTTACATCGTAATAAGTTGTTACAGCTTTTATAATGTCGGTTATGGTAATATTTTTATCTGTTTGACTGTCGCCCAGCGCAACTCTGGCAAAATCTTTTGTGATTTCCTGTCCGCTGTTGCCCACAAGCGCGTAAAGCGTTGTAAGAGCTCCCTCAATCTCGCGTATATTGGCCTTTACCTGGCCTGCGATATATTCCGACGCTTCATCGGAGATTTTCATTCCGCGAAGTCTGGCCTTGTTCTGCACTATCGCGATTCTCGTTTCATAACTCGGCGCGTCAATCCTTGCCACCAGTCCGCATTTGAATCTGCTTGTAAGTCTTTCCGGCAGAGTCGGTATTTCGCCCGGCGCCGCATCTGCGCTGAGAACAATCTGGCTTCGATTGTTATAAAGTGCGTTGAATGTATGGAAAAATTCTTCCTGGCTCTGGTCGCGCTCCTGCAAAAACTGCACATCGTCGATTACCAGCAGGTCAACTGTCCTGTATTGGCTCTTGAATTCCGGCAGCGAGCCTTGTCCGATGGCGCTGATGAAGCGATTGACAAATTCCTCGCAGCTTAAAAACTGAATCTTGGCGTTTGGCAGACTGTTCAGTGCTTCCCTGCAAACCGCGTGCAGCAGATGGGTTTTGCCCAGTCCTACCGTTCCGTAGATGAATAATGGATTATAGGTTGTGCCAAGCGCCTTGCTTACCGCTACGCAGCTTGCGTGCGCCAGACGGTTGCAGGGGCCGACAACAAAATTGTCGAATGTATAGTCCGGATGAAGTCTGAAATCTGTGCCGGTAGATTTTGCCGTCTTGCTTTTCTGGTCTGTGTTTTCGCTGTTGAATTTTACCGTTACAAGATGTCCCGTGATTTGCTGGGCTGCGAGTGTGAAACCGTTAATGCAGTCGCTCTGCAGAAAATGTGCGCTTTGGCTGTCTGGGCAATTTATCTCAAGCAAACCGCCGTTGAAAGTCCTAAGACTCAGACTGTCGAACCAGCTTCTGCTGTTCACCGGGTCGAGAACCTTAACCCGCTCGATTATTGCCTCAAATATTTCCTTTGCGTCCTGCGCCAATTCTTCCTCCAGGTTAGTTAATACAAAGTATTGTCAAAAGAAGATACATCCCTGTAATCCGCTATAAAAGGTTTACTCACATCCTTGAGTTGAATCTAAAGAACCGTCCTTGACAAAAAGAATCTACAGCGCTAAAACCGTTTTGTCAAAGAAAAAATCTGTTTTGATTGCCCGGCTTGTTTGTTAAACTTTTTAAACTCTTTATTTTAACTACCTTGCCGGATATAATGATATTTTTGGAAGGCTTTTATGGGAATTTTTACTAAAACCCTTGATTACATTAGAGGTCATCTCGGCAGAACCCGTGATAAGATTAAGTCTTCGCTCCAGGCGGTTTTAATGCTCGGCAGGGACATTGACGATGAGCTTCTCGATAAGCTTGAGGAAACCCTGATAAGCGACGACATCGGCGTTGAGACGACCGAAAAGCTTATCTCTGACTTGCGGACGGCTTACAAAAGCAAAAAAATAGCCAAGACCGAAGACATCATTCCTTTCTTAAAGGAGCATATGAAAGGTTACTGGCCTAATCAGGACCGCCAGTTAAAAATCGCACCGTCCGGCCCGACTGTCATTCTCATTGCCGGCGTCAACGGCTCAGGCAAAACAACCAGCATCGCCAAGCTCGCCTATATGTTAAGCCGCGATAAAGAAAAAGTTATCGTCGCCGCCTGCGATACATTCCGCGCCGCTGCTGTTGAGCAGTTGACAATCTGGGCTCAGCGAATCGGCGTCGATATTATCAAACAGCCTTCAGGTTCAGACCCCGCCGCCGTTGCCTATGACGCCTGCTCAGCGGCGATTGCAAGAAACGCAAAGTATCTTATTCTCGACACCGCAGGCAGACTTCACACGCAGAAAAATCTTATGAAAGAGCTTACAAAAATCCGCGATGTCGTCGCAAAGCAGATTCCGACATCGCCTCACGAAGTTTTGCTTGTGCTCGACGCCACCACTGGCCAGAACGCCATCGCACAGGCAAAAATGTTCACCGCTGCGATAAATGTCAGCGGCATATTCCTCGCCAAACTCGACGGCACAGCTCGCGGCGGAATCGTAATCGCCATTAAAGACCAGCTCAACATTCCCGTAAAATTCATAGGCCTTGGCGAACAGCCGGAAGATATCGCTGAATTCGACCCAGCCACTTTTGTCGAAGCTCTATTTAATTGATTTATATTTGAGCGTAGACCCCTTAGGGGTCGAAGCTCTATTTAATTGATTTGAGTGCAGGGTCCCGCCAGATATTTTTTTCCTAACCTCTTTAAAATAAAGCAGTTATAAAAAATATGCTGGCCATTTTTTGCTTTTTCCCCTTTTATTTGTTATAATGCACTCATAATTAAGGAACAGTTAAGTGGCGAAAATTAAAAGTTTTTATTACACGATTTGGCTTCCGTTTACTTCCACTAAGAAGCGGATTCTGGTTCTTGCTATAGCTACTTATATCGCTTTATGCTGATTTTTGCGAGTAGTTGCGCTCGGTGATATTTAAAATAAAATAATTGAGTTCCTCCAAATGGCCGGCCTTTATGACCGGCCTCTTTTTTGCGCAGGGGATTTGATTTGACAATATTCCCTTATTTTTATACCCTTTTTAAGAGTTTAGCCGTCGCCGTGTCGGCGACGCATTCCACAATTTTGATTTTTTATTTTTGATTTTTAATATGATTATTGTTACTGGCGGTTCTGGTTTTATAGGTTCGGCTCTTGTCGCTGCTCTTAATGCCAAGGGTATAGCGGACATTCTAATTGTCGATATCCTCGACGGCGATGAAAAATGGAAGAACCTGCGCAACTTGGCCTTTGCCGACTATATCGAAGCCGATGATTTTCTCAGTCTAATCTCCGCCGGCAAATTCAATCTGCCTGTCAGTGCTTTATTTCATCTGGGCGCCTGCTCATCGACTACCGAGACAAACGCCTCGTATCTTATCAAAAACAATTTTGAATATACAAAGACACTTGCCGCCTTTGCGCTCGATAAGAAAATCCGTTTCATTTACGCCTCAAGCGCAGCGACCTACGGCGACGGCTCAAAAGGCTTTAGCGACGACCATTTAAAATTGACATCCCTTGTCCCGCTCAATATGTACGGCCAATCGAAGCAGATGTTTGACCTCTGGGCTCAAAGTAACGGTATGTTAAGCAAAATCGCAGGCCTCAAATATTTTAACGTCTTCGGCCCCAACGAATACCACAAGGCCGATATGCGAAGCTTCGTCTTAAAAGGTTTCCAGCAGATAAAGCAAACCGGCAAGGTTCGGCTCTTCAAATCTTATAATCCTCAGTATCCCGACGGCGGCCAGATGAGGGATTTTCTTTACGTAAAGGATGCCGTTGATATGACGCTGTTTTTCCTCGATAACAAAAAAGCCAACGGCATTTTCAATATCGGCACCGGCCGGCCGCGAACCTGGCTCGATTTGGCCAATGCCTTATTTGCCGCGATGAACTTGCAGCCAAACATTGAATTTATAGATATGCCCGAAATACTTCGCGGCAAGTATCAGTATTTCACACAGGCTGATATCAGCAAAATTCGCGCCACAGGCTGCAAAAAAGATATCACTCCTCTCGAAGATGCCGTTAAGGACTACGTTCAGAATTATTTAATTCCTGACCGTTATATTTAAACCAAAAGCTCTTTTGCTCCTTGACAATAAATGTTTGTGTAAATATATTGCTGTCTATGCCCCAACAGGTAAAAAAAACTCTTGTCCTGTCGATTTATTTCATCTTAGCAGTAAGCACCCTGCTGGTTTACTGGCAGGTCAGGAATTTCGGTTTTGTCGATTACGATGATAAGGACTATGTCTACGAAAATCA
>CAINDG010000046.1 GCA_903847315.1 uncultured Planctomycetota bacterium | reverse complement strand
TATCGTCACCGGATCATTCGTTACAACAACATCCCCAGTGTTCGCACTGACATCGGCGGCAAGCGTAATCGCATTGCCGGTCGTCGTGTTCAAAGTAACTGAATCTCCGCTTACCTTGCCATCTATATCTATATCCACCGCATTAACTATTATGTCGCCTGTGGTAGTAATAGCAGGGCCGAGACCTACTACGCCTATAACTTGAACAGTTGAACTGGAAATAAATGTCAGGTCCTTATCCTGTGTTAGATTAACGTTCCCGACTGCACCGCCGTTTGCTATCGTAATCGCACCGGCTGTCGTATCGCCTATAGTAACCGGAGCATGGATTATATCCAAAAATGCATCTGTAATGTTTAAAGTTTTAGTATTATCTTCAACGCCTATAGCCGTTCCCGTGTCGTAGGGGCCAAGGATTACCGAAGATGCGATAACGCTGGAAACATGGAAATCAAAAGAATTTGAACGCAACCGTATAGCATTACCGCCGGCATTTACTGCTATATCCCCGCCGTCACCCAATTGAATCTCGTCATGAGACATTAAGTCAATGCCATAGTCATCGCCAAGCACACCAGACGAGCTAGTAGTAGTTATATCACCATCGAACCAAGTCGTACCCTGGCTGTCAGTCTGGTCAATCCAGCCTGCCTTAACAACATCACTAAAGGTAACGTCATCTGCCTGAGTAATCGTTAAGCCATTCAATACAGCCGAATTTCCAACCGCACCTTGAACGGTAATATCGCCGCCGGTACCTGCGTTAAATATAAGATTCCTTGCTCCACCGGTACTATTTATTGTTCCGCCAATACCGGCTACTTTATTAATTGATATGCTGGCACCCGCCAAAAACAAAGGATTACCACTGTCTGTCGAGTCCAACGTAATGGTTGCGGCATTGAGCAGTACGGCGTCATTAATTATAATCGGATTGCCTTGTGTTACGATACCTGCGTCCAACGTAGTAGTAGAGCCAAGGCCACTCAATGTAACAGAAGCATTATCATTACCGGTGATTTGTCCAGTTACATTTATAGATCCGCCCAAAGGCGTGCGAATGGTTACTGGGTCAACAAAAGTGGACGACCCGATAACAATTGTATGTGTGCCGGTTGCGCGACCGATGGTGATTCCTGTGAAACCGTCAGCCAACGCTGCTATATCTGTATCGCTGATATCTAAAGTACCAATCCCTAGAGCCGGAGAACCTACGTCTATGGACACACTATCAGCCGAAGGCTGTAATAATATTGTACTTGAACCAGATATGCTGCCTGCAACGCCGATAAAATCAATTTCATCCGCAGTTATGACAATGGCTCCAGTAGAAGCAAAGTCATGGTTTACAGTAACGGCTGTAGCTTTTAAATCAGCTGAACCCACAGACACGGTGCTGCCAGCAAAGGTAGTTGCACCCGTTGCAGCATTGGTCTGGGTTAAAGCGCCGGTGATGGCAATTGACCCGTTAAAGTTCGTGATACCTGCGTTGGTCACGGTCACCGTCGTCAGGCCTGTTGTATCAGCAAAATCGACTGCGCCATAGATTGCACCGACGTTAATCGTGCCGCTGCCCGCGTTCAAGGTAAACGTCTCAGCAGCACCACCCGCTGTACCGTTCGTCTTACCTCCGATAGTAATAGCCCCGCTGCCGGCGGATGTGTCCAACGCCGTAATGCTACCCAGCACCACATCTCCAGTTAGATTAACTGATCCCGCCGTGATGGTGCCATTCAATGTGCTCGTTCCCGTCGCGTCTGTGAGTGCACCACTGATGGAGCCACCCGTGCCGTTGAAAGTGTCCGCCCCCGCCTCGCCGTCAACCGAACCGGTCAGCGCCGCACCTATATTGAATATATCATTGCCCGATCCTCCCTTCAGGTCCGCCGTCGTCACCGCCGTTATGTTAAACGTGTCAACATCCGTGCCGCCCTGCAACGTGCCAAAGCCGCTGAAGGTCAACACGGGGTTGCCACCGAGATCATCGTATGTCTTGGCCACACCCAATATCCAGGTGCTCGCCACATCCTCACCTGTTAATATACCGGTGCCCGTCAACGTATCGATGTTGCTGAACCCGCCCGACAGACTCGCTACGGTAGCCAAGGTGCCAGTATAGCCGTTCACCGTCGAACTGACCAGCGTCGGGTTGACGATCAGTGTGCCCGCCAGCGTGTCGCTGCCCGAGGTGCCGTTTACCGAGCCGGTCAAGGCTGTGTTGATGTTGAAGATGTCGTTACCTATGCCACCGATCAGGTTGGCCGTGCTTGCCGTGGCCACCGTGAAGGTGTCACCGCCGCTGCCCGCTTGCAGCGCCGTGAACGTCCCGCCAAGGTTATAGGTCAGCGTCGCCGTGGTGTCGTTATGCGTTCCCGTCGCCCCGTTCAGCGTCCAGGTCGAGGCCGTGCTATTGCCCGTCAGCGTGCCCGTGCCGTTCAACGTGTCGATGTTCGAGAACCCGCCCGACAGATTCGCAGCGACCGCCAAGGTGCCCGAGGCACCGTTCGCCGTCGAAGCGCCCAGCGTCGGGTTGACGATCAGTGTGCCCGCCAGCGTGTCGCTGCCCGAGGTGCCGTTTACCGAGCCGGTCAGCGCCGCACTTATATTGAATATATCATTGCCCAATCCACCCTTCAGGTCCGCCGTCGTCGCCACCGTTACATTAAACGTATCAGCTAACGTGCCGCCCTGCAATGTCGCAAAACCAAGGAAATCCAAAGCGTTGCTGCCTACCGTGACCGTCCTGTCTCCAGATGCATTGCCGGCAAGCGCCCACGTGCTTATCGAATCCTGACCGGTTAAAGTCCCTGTGCCGTCCCCGGTCGCACGCAATACATCTATCCCCGCTATGCTCGTCGCTCCGGTTACCGTCGTCGAACCAAATCCAGTAATACCGGAACTGGTCAAAGTCACACTTGCCCCATTTGTCGCTATGCTGTAAGTGTCGCTGCCGGCCCCACCATCAATAGTGCCGTTGAAGACAACGCCCGAGTTCACCGTGAAAGTGTCATCGCCGCTGCCGCCCGTCAGATTCGTGATCGCCGAGAAGGAAGTGGTCGTGTTCAAAGTGCCGGTGTTCGCAGCAGTCACAACCCATGCGTTTGTGCCAGCCAGGCTGTCAGTTGCCGCCAAGGTGTCAGTGCCGCCACCGCCAGCTATCACACCGTTGAAAGTCAAAACGTTTGTTGCCAGCGTGAAAATATCTGTACCCGCGCCGCCAACCAGATTGCCAACATTTGTAAAATTGAGCGGGCCGCTGCTCGCTCCCACTGCGGCGATGTTTCCTTGGTCTGCGCCTGTGAGATTCCAAGTATTCCCGCCCGCCCTGGAAATCGTGTAATTAGCCGGGTTAATCGCGGTGGCCCCGGCGATCACGCTAACCGCCCCCATGCCGGTCAAGGTGGACGTTCCCAAGGCGAGTACGCCCGAAGCATCTCCCTGACCAAACTTAAGATTCAAGGTACCCGTAGCTGCTGTAAACGTCGCGTCGTTGAGCGTGATGTTGGTGCCTGCGTCGAGAGTCAGCGAGTTCGCATTGGCCCAAGAAATGGCGACGCCGGTGTTCGCGGTAATAGTGGCCGACGCCTGCAGAACCGTGTCGTTGAGCGCGAGCAATTCCATCACATCCGTCTGCCCGATGGTTTGTGTTCCCACCGAGTCTTCTGCAGATGCCCAAGTGGTATCGCCTGTACCCGCGGGGTTTGATGTCGTTATATTGATACTTGCACTTGCCGGCCCCGGCGTAAACGCAGTACCAGTACTAATTATGATATCAGTCGGATCGAGTAACAGCGTGCCCGTCTCTCCTTTGGGTGCGCGCGTGTCCACCCTGCCGCTGAACCCGAGGCTGTGCCCCGACACCTCCACAAACCCGCCGTCACCGGAGAGGTCGCCGCCCTTCGCGGAGATATTGCCGTAGAAGCGGGTGGCGTCATCGGACCAGACGATGACTTTTCCGCCATCGCCGTTATCCGTAGCATCAGCTTTAATAGTGGCATCAGGGCCAACATAAGTTTGCGAGGCCGTTGGGACATCTCCCTTGCCCTGATAATCGCCGCCAACAAGAACTGTTCCGCCGCCTGCGGAGCCGGATACATCTATATTAGATGAACCGACCAGACCGACCTTGTCGCCAAGCACCTGTACCGATCCACCCTGGCCGGAAGCACTTTTTGCCTCGATAGTACCACTATTGATAACCGTTCCATCTTCAGCTTTTATTTTTATCTGACCGGCATTTCCGCTATTAACCGAAGCCGACAATGTGCCGACATTCGAAACGGCCTGCGAGTAAACATCGCCGGCGGCAGCAATAATTAATTGACCGCTGCCGACATTAACTGTGCCTTCATTGAGAACGGCAGAACCTTCGGCGGGAGCAGCATCCGGAGCCTTAGGCGTATCTATCTTTACCAATACTTCACTGCCAGCCTCACCGAGGTAAACATTGTCGCCTACTGCCATAACCACATAACCGGCAGGACAGGATATGTTGCCATAGTTGGCTACCTGTTTGCCGATAAGGGCAAGTTTTTCCGCGGAAATATTGCCTCGATTTATTACTGAACCTAATCCGCCGGCAAAGTTATTTTTTCCGGCGAGAAAATCAGCGTTAGACATATTCAGAGAGGAAGCAATTAACTGGTTAACATTAATATTGGCACCATTGCCAAAAATAATGCCGGCATTATTCTGGAAGTATAGAACGCCGTTAGATGTAAACGCGCCTTCCCATACCGATTGTTGTCCGCCAGTTACCCTGAACAAAGCTCTATTGGTAGAAGCAAATTGGTCCAATACAACAGACTCGTTAGAGGCAATGTTGAATCGGGTAAAATCAGCAATGGTATTATTGGTGGCCGTCATGTTAGTAGTGTTCGCGGCGGGGTTATAGATAGACGTAACCTGACCGCTTGGAACACTCACCAGGTTTATGTTGGGACTTGTATCAGCCCCAATCATAGAAACCGGCAAGACGAGCAGCAGACCAAATACTACCGCATGCATACTGATTTGTGTACTTAACGTTCTTATTTTGCTTTTAAGACACATCTTTATATCTCCAATAAATGCTTCCGCATACTGCATAATTATTTATCCTACCACCGCTGAATAAGGTTAAAGTACCATTTGCCGGCACCCCTTTGAGTTGATGTCGTACTAATTATAGGCCAACCAAAATAAACTCCCATATCCAAATCTTTCCCTATACCAAGAGTAGTGCCGCCGCCAATGCTCCACAGGTCCTGTCCGCGTTGTTCGCCTGGCACTCTGTCTTTAATCATTGCATGGCCATAATCGGTAAAGGCTATAAGTGATATGCGAGGAGGCCACATCTTAGTATTATTTTCCGCGTTTTTGCTATCAGGCGGTTCGTTGTGTCTTGTCCAGTCGAACCGATACTGAGCGGATGCCAGTAAACCGCCGTCAGCAACAATGCCATCTTCTTTATAGCCCCTGACCGAGTACATACCTCCAAAAGTAGTCATTTTAGCCGGGACAAGCCGGTCGGTCGGGTAAATGCCTTTGCCCGAAATGCTTATCTCATGTACTTTGGCTTTATCAAGGAACCATTTATGTGAGCCATACGCCGAATAAATGGAAAAACCAGGTTCACTTTGCCATCTGGCCTTTTGGAAATCTTCTTTGCTTGAACCACCCAACCCTCTTTCAGCGTTAAATCCCACGGTTGTACTGGACATCTCGCGGGTGCGATGAGCCTCAATACCAAGACTCAGCATGTCTATATCTACCTTGGACCCTATTCCTAACGATGGTTTAGTTGTACTGGTTAGAGTGCTTAAAGAACCCAGAAAATCAAAGAACCAGTCGTTCTTCTGGAACATATTATACCGTGCGGTAACGCCAATAAATGAACCGTTGCCATTGAAGTTTATTCCCGCGCCGCTATTCGGGTTTATGTAATAATTGGTATAACCTGCATATACTCCAAGTCTTAAACGAGGAGTCATAAATGGAAAATCATAACTTCCATAAACCCAGTAGTTGTCCTTCATTTCCTCCATTGAATCGGGCCTTGCCTGATACATTAAGTTAAGCTTGTCATCGTAACCCAGCAGATTGGTATTAACATAACCGACTCGCGGGGCCCATTGACGCTTGTCCGTTCCGGAGTTATCTACCTGGACATAGAAATGCCAGGGCTTGCCCTCATAAACATCGTAACCTAAATTAATCGTATTTGGATCGTCGCCTTTCGAGAGAACCGGAGAAATATACCTGTCCGGATTGAGATTCAGCAGCCTGACGAAATCATCCAGTTTCTTCTTCCTGATGACTTCGCCCTTCTTTACCGGCGACCAGGACATCAGTGCAGAATCTTTTAGCACGGCTTTCTTTCTCTTCTTGTGGTTGAAGTCGTAATGACTTGCTGTTGTCTTTCCAACCTTGGCCTCAAGAATCTGGATATTCAAAACATTGTTTTCCAGTTGTCCTTTCCCATCGACCGTCTTAACTGGAACATATACATAGATGCCGGCATATCCTTTCTGCTGATAAATCGATAACAGATACCGGGTGAAACCCTGAATGTCTTTCTGGGAAATAGTACGCGCTCCGCCCGGACCTGATATTATGCCTTGCACTACCGCAAGATTATATTCCTCTTCAACAGTTGTCCCATCTTTCTGGTCGGACACCTTGTAAGAAGCAGGTACGTTCGCAAGTAATTCAGAAGTTGGTATCAGGGTGTTGCCATTTATTTCTATTTTGCTGACAGAAAATTTTTGGTCAGCAATCGGCTGCATACCTGCTTTTTTCGCTCGCTCAAATTTTTCTTTCACGTTGGCCAGCGCTGTTTCATACTCGGCTTCGGTCTGAGGAAGTTTTTGTATCGACAGTCTTTGCTGATCCGCTGAACTGTAGTTCGGTTCTATGTATGCTGTTTCGATTCCCGCGCTGGTAAGCTGTGCTATTATTTCTCCTCTTATTTCTTCTTTCAATTCTTCTTTTATTTCCCGCTTCAACTGAGACCTGAGTTCTGTGCTCAATTGAATTCTCATTTCATTTCTTAATTGGTCCCCCAGTTCTTTTTTCAATTCCTCTTTCAGCTCCGCTCTCAGTTCCTCTCTCATTTGCTTCTTGAGCTCAGCAATGGAAGCCTGCACTCTGGCGTCCACTTCTTTCTGCATAGCAGTATTCGGATCTGCTGATTTTGTTTTGGCTGCGTCTGCCGGAGCGCTAGCAGCATTGTCAGCCCACGCGATACTCGCCAGAACAAAAAGCGAAAGGGAAATTATTATTAATACTGAGAACTTTGTTTTTTGTAGCACGTACATGCTTATATCTCCTTTGTAAAACTAGAGACGAGAGCTAACCTAATACTGAATTGGAATGTAACACACGAATAGGGCAAATCCTTTTTCACAATGGGTCCTTCTTCAATTCGAATCCTTGAATATGCCGCTTACTTACCGTTATTTTCTAATTATTTTCTAAACGAGTCCACAGGTCATGTAAAGCCAAAAAAATGTTTTTTTTAAAATTTTTTTTTATTCTCCAATATTTCTTTCATATCTTTAATTTAAATTACCTATTTTGACATTTTTCGCCAAAATTACCTGCTATGAATATTAAAAACTGGATATCAATACTGATAATTGAACGCTCTTATTCCCGCCAATTTTTATCAGCAAATTAAAATGTGTATGAAAAAATGCAAATTTTTCAGGTCAAAAATTTATTTTTTGAACAATTATTACTCCAAATTTATGTGCCATTTTATAGCGTCAATACAGGCAAAAAAACCTGCAAAAAATTACTACGACAGAAGAATATTTCGATTAAATCAAGCACCTAAAAAAAAACAAAAAATATTATGTTCGGAGCAATTTTTATTAACATACTCAAAGAAAAACAATAGCATTTTACGGAGTTAAATTCAGAATGATTCTTTCGGCAGTTATGCAATCTTAATAACATTTTCTTCTCAGGTCGGATGCAGGGACATTGATATTGCAGGAGAAAATAGTTCTGATTTTTTCAAAAAAAACAACAAATAGAAACTAATAACTTACCGGCTTGGGTGTCGACAAGACATCCGCGAATGCGAGAAAAATAATCAATTTTTCAGGAGAGAAAAAATGAAATAAAAGAGCAAATTACGCCTGCGATTGCAGTAATTATTTTGCGACTGCTTCAATGTGTCTTTTCAGCCGCGGTCAATAAGATTACCAGGAACAAGAATAGAGACGTTTATGAACAATATTATCAGTGGAAATCCAGACAACCTCTTTGACGTTCTTTTTTCGATTCGCTGTTCACGCTCTAATATGAAGCGGTAAAGATATTGAAAAAACAATTTCATAAAACTCTTAACGCTTATGATAAAGCACAGGGTTGCGATTTTACAAAAAACAGAAATACGGAGATTATATTCGCAAATATGTTTACATAATAAAATGCAAATGGCTTTCGTTGATATATTACTTTTGCAAAACTTTCTTATGCTGGAACTTGAAAACTGTAACTGCTAACTTCAAAGAACAATATGATTTGCTTTCAGATAAATAAAAATTCTGCTGACAATCAATCGACATAGTTTGGCCGGGCATATCAGAAAAATCAGAGTCACGATACCAGCCTTGCAAGTCCTATAATGCTTAGGAGTCCCATAATAATATGATAAAAAACCAATAAACCAGACAACAGACGTCTCCATATGCACAAAATTTGCTTTATCAAATATTGAATTTTTCTGTATGATTAAGCAGGTTCAAATCAATTGGAGTTGAAACCGAATTGAACGTTCAATGCCAGTTATGTCCGAAAGAGTGCCTCATTAGGCCGGGTCAAAGCGGCGAATGCAGGGTAAGAGTCAATATCGACGGCCAATTGCAAACCGTTGTTTATGGATTTCCCTGCGCAATCCACGTTGACCCTATCGAGAAAAAACCATTTTTCCATTTTCTCCCCAGCTCTCAAACCCTGTCGCTGGCAACTGTCGGCTGCAATCTTCATTGCAAAAACTGCCAGAACTGGGAAATCTCACAAATAAATCCGGAAGACTACGCCGCTTATCCCTGCCCGCCCCAGCAGCTTGTGGAGTTATCCCAGAAATATAATTGCCCATCGCTGTCATATACATATACCGACCCGGTCGTTTATTACGAATACACTTACGATACTTCAATGTTGGCACATGCTGCCGGCATCCGTAACACGCTCGTCACCGCCGGCTATATAAATAAAGACCCCTGGAAGAAACTCCTTCAATATGTAGATGCGGCCAGGATAGACCTGAAATCCATTTCCGACGATTTTTATAGAGACATCTGCTCTGCAACCTTAAAACCCGTTCTCGACACCCTGGTTTTGACAAAGGCAAGCGGCGTTCATCTTGAAGTCATAAACCTTGTTATCCCTACCCTCAACGATAAGCCCGAGCAGATTCGCAAACTCGTTCAATGGGTAAAGTCAAATCTCGGCGGCGAGACGCCTTTGCATTTTTCGCAGTTCTATCCCCAGTATAAAATGCAATATCTGCCTTCGACCTCAGCGGAAACTCTCGATACGGCCCGCCAGATAGCGATGAGCGAAGGAATGCAATATGTTTACATTGGCAATATCACCAGCAAAGAAGGGCAAAATACTTATTGCCCCGGCTGCAAAACGCTGCTAATCGAGCGAAGCGGCTTTACAGTTACGAAAAATCAGTTAAATAATGGAACCTGCCCATCCTGCGGCAAAAAAATTTACGGAGTATGGAAATGACAAGGCGGGAATTTTTTCAGTCTATTCTAAAAACGGCTTCGGCAATAGCCATTGGCGTTTATTTTATCGGCGAGAAGGTTTCGCCACGAAAGTTTATCCGTGCCGTCCGGCAAAAAAAGTATCCGGGCAGCATAAAACCGTTATCTGACATTAACACGGAAGGAAAATGGAATGGTTAAAATAAAAAAACAATTCATAGTCTTTATCGCGGCGAGTTTACTCCTGACCGCAATTCAAGGGTTATCAGCTTCCGAAAAACAGGCTGTGTTCAATTCTACTTTGGGGGGCCAATGGTATCCGGCGGATTCGAGTACCCTTAAAAAGGATATTGACCAGCTTTTCCAGAAAACAGAGGTTAAACCAGCCGATAATATCATCGCATTGATTTTACCTCACGCCGGCTATCAGTATTCCGGCAGAACTGCTGCGATGGGATTGGCAAGTCTCGGCAAACAGTACAAACGAATCATAGTCATAGGCCCTTCGCATCATGTGCCGATGGAAGACACGCTGAGCGTTCCGCAGGAAACAGTTTATCAGACGCCGCTGGGCCAGGTTGCGATTGATACCGAATTTATCGGCAAGCTTTTGAAGTATCCGCAGTTTCAGGTCGTCCAGCAGGCAAACCTGCCCGAGCACAGCACCCAGATACAAGTTCCGCTGCTGCAATTTTCGCAGAAGAATTTTAAACTTGTGCTGATTGTCGCCGGCCAGTGCTCGCCGCAGACAATATCCAAAGTCGCCTCGATTCTTAACAGCCTGATTGACGCCGATACGTTGGTAATCGCCAGTTCCGATTTTACCCATTACGGCCCGAACTACGACTATGTGCCATTTAAGGATAACGTACAGCAGCAGCTAAAAGACCTCGATATGGACTCATATAAATATATTGAAAAATTGGACAGCGCCGGCTTTTTGGAATACCGAAACAAAACCGGCACAACAATCTGCGGCTACATCCCGATTGCGATATTGCTTTCGATGCTCGACAAATCATCGCAGGCGCAACTAATAAACTACGCTACATCAGGCCAATTGACAGGCGACTTCACCAATTCTGTCAGTTATTTTTCAGTTTCTTTCTCCGGCCAATGGCACAAATCCGCACCTGTCAAACAGGAAACCAATGCTTCCGGGCTGACCAAAGAAGAAAAACAACTGCTTTTGACTCTTGCAAGAAAATCAATCGTATATTATCTGGACAAGCAGCAAATTCTGGAAGTTCCCGATGCAAACATCAGCGAGCAATTAAAAATTCCGCGAGCTGCCTTTGTTACATTAAACATAAATATAAAATCCGCCCTTACCGGCCCGCGCAAAAATACTCAGCTCAGAGGCTGCATCGGCGACATCTTTCCGCGGCAACCGCTGTATAAATCCGTAATATCCAACGCTATTAATGCTGCCGTCAACGACCCGCGATTCATTCCGGTTAGCAAAGGCGAATTAAAGGATATTACGATTGAAATATCCGCTTTAACGCCTCCGAAGTCCGTCAATTCATTTAAGGATATCAGAATCGGCATTGACGGAGTTGTTTTGGAAAAGGGTAATTTCCGTGCTGTCTTCCTGCCGCAGGTGGCGCCGGAGCAGAATTGGAGCAGGGAGGAAATGCTCGAAAACCTGTCTCTAAAAGCCGGTCTGCCCGCTGACGGCTGGAAAGAAGGCGCTAGTTTCTTAACGTTCCAGGCTGAAGTTTTTGGTGAAGCTGAAAAATGAATCCCGCACCTTCTAAATATTCGGATTATTTAGATTTTTTCAAGAATGTGATTATATGATTATGATTAAGAAGAATTTCAAGACAAATGAATCAAAAGAAGGTGCGGGATGAAATTCGCCCGCGGTTTTCTAATATTTTGTTATGGCCTTTTTACCATTGCGGCGCAGACCCTGCTTTTCCGTGAATTTATCACGACCTTCCAGGGCAACGATATAAGCGTCGGCCTGTTTTTCGCGTCCTGGCTCTTCTGGATTGGCATAGGCGCGATTCTCGCATATCGCTCTTCCAAAATCATCGGCTGGTTAGTCGAACACATTGACATTTTACTTCTCGCTTACATCCCCGCTTTTGTGCTTGAGATATTTTTAATTATCAACGCTCGGCATTTCGCATCCGTCAGCTCATATACATTATTATCAATCCGTCAAATGGTGCTTTTGTCGCTGCTCGTCAATATCCCGGTCAGCGTTATCACCGGCCTGTTCTTTCCACTTGCCTGCCGATGGATTCAGCAGTCCAGCCGGTTTCCCGTTTCGAGCGTTTACATTATCGAAGCCGCTGGCGCATTTCTCGGCGGCATCGGCGCAACTATTCTGCTGGGCATTGGTATAAATTCCACAACCATTTTCTTTCTGCTCGCATTTGTCATTTCTTTTGCTGTATTCATTGTCCAGCTTACCCAAAAAAAGTTCCTGTCTTCTTTAATTCCTGCCTGCATTCTGCTTTGTCTGGTTATCGGCATTGACAAATCTCTCAACCGTTACATCCAGACTGTAAAATGGGCTAAACTATTGCCTGCCGAGGCGTTCAGCGGCTCGTTTCAAACCGCTCAGGCTGAATATCTTTACGGAACATATCGCAGCCAATGGGTCGTCATCAGTCAGGGCAGTACCTGCGAGGCCCTGCCGGATAAGGAAACTACCAGCCGAATCGCTGCGACGGTTCTATCCCAAAAGCCGGATGCGAAAAAAATATTGGTTATCGGCTCCGGTCTGGCTCTTTGCAGGGAATTTCTCGCTCTGCCTCAGATTGAACAGGTAACCTGGACGCATTGCGACAGTCAGTATGTGCGGCAGGTCGATAAATTTCTGCCGGCGCAGTTTAAAATTAACGATTCCCGTCTGCTGTACCTTGCCGGCGATATCCGCAGTCAATTATCCAAACAAAACTCTTTCGATATTGTGATAATCAATCTGCCTGACGCAGCCAGTTCGGTTTTGAACCGTTACTTTACCGTAGAATTTTATCAGCAGCTTAAAAAATCTATGCCGCCAGCCGGTGTTTTGGCCGTGCGAATCACCGGCGGCGAAAATATTATGGGCACCGAGCTTATCGACATGGGCGCCTCGACGAAACGCTCTCTCGAAAAAGTTTTCTCGCATCTGGTCTTAACCCCCGGCGACAATATTTTCTTTTTGGCCTCCGATTCCGATAACCTTACAGGCGAGCCGGACATTTTACAAAACCGTTTTGCGAAAATAAAAAATTCCCAGTCCATACTCGCGCCGTCTGCGCTGCTGTCGATTTATCTGCCCGACCGTGCCGAGGCCGCGATGGAAAATTACAACAGCTCCGATTTGCCGCAGGAATTGCTTATAAATACAGATTCAAAACCGCTGGCCAGTCTATATAGCCTGCTGCTCGCATCAAAACTGTCGGGGACGCCTGTTACAAAAATTGTAAAACTCTTCGCGTCGGCTGGTCTCGGTGTATTTCTGATTCCGATTCTTGTTTTTGTCGCTGTGCGAATCCTTTATATCGTCCGCACGAAAAACCCAAATCCCGTTTCGAGTTTCGACAGCGGCTTCCTGGTTTTTTCAGCCGGCTGGCTCGGAATCGGTATGACAATCGTGCTGATGTACCTGTATCAGACTCGTTTCGGCTCTTTGTATCTGCACATCGGCGTAATCTCTTCTTTGTTTATGATTGGCATTGCCGCCGGCGCCGCACTGCTGCGATATTTGCCGGGACGTTCAAACCAAAAAATGCTTATCGCGATTTTCGCCCACGCGATATTGCTTGTAGCCGTCGCTTATTTGCCTGCCGGCCTCTGGACGCATCAGAATTTCGCGCTCGCGTTTTTCCTCTGCGGCCTGTGCAGCGGCGCATATTTCCCAATTGCCGCAGGGATTCTCACAAACAGCGGTTTCGAGACAGGTCTTGTCGGCGCAAAACTCGAATTGGCCGACCATATAGGCGCATCGGCGGGAAGCCTTATAACCGGCCTTGCCCTGGTGCCGCTGCTCGGAACAAAAGAAACAATATTCGTATTCCTTGCGATTATTTTGGCCAATATCCCAGCGGTTTTATTGCGGTCATTCAAAAAAGTCTCTTCATTCGCCGCCGAGGCATCGTATTTTCGCAAAGTTGGTTTTGCCCTGTTCGGCGTCGCCGCCTGCGTAATTATCTGGTCGAATTTATTTGTATTTTCCGCCTCCCGCAGAAATACCGCTCTGCCGCGTTCTGCTGCGCAGATGCTTGCAGGGCAGTTGCAAATCAAACCTGCCGATTCGGAAAAAATCCGTTATTTCAAGGTTTACGAAACAAAAGGGAAACTTTCCGGCTATATCTTCAGCACTTTAGATTTGGCTCCCGACGTTCGCGGCTTCGGCGGCAAAATCAACATCGCGGTTTATATTGATACCGCCGGCAAACTGATTGATTTCCAGATAATCCATTCCAATGAGACGCCTGATTATCTGTCGCTACTGACTGACTGGTTTGCAGGTCTTAAAGGACATCTGCTTTTCCGGCCGCATCCGCTTGGCGATATCGATACTGCTACAGGCGCGACAATGAGCGCTACCGCTATTGTTTCTGCGATTGAAACGGCGAGTAAAAAATTTAATGATGATGTTCTTAGTCAAATCACCTCCGCTTCCTCATCGGGAAAATTCTCTCTTTCGCCCGACCGCAGAGACATTTATCTTTTGACTGCCGTTATCCTTTCTCTTCTGGTTATATACAAAGGCAACTTCGCCAGTAGATTAGTTGTTCTGGTGTTTAACGTCGTCGTTGGCGGCTTTATCCTTAATACTCAATATTCCAGTGAGCAGGTTACCGCCCTGCTCTCAGGTCAGCTTTCATCTGCGTCTCTGTTGATAATTACAGCGCCGCTTTTGGCTCTGTTTTTCGGCAATATCTATTGCGGCTATCTCTGCCCGTTCGGCGCCTTGCAGGAGTTGCTCAGTTATATTATTCCCGACAAATTTAAACGCCCTGCCGGCTATGAAATAATGCGAAAGGCAAGATTCATAAAGTATGTGCTGCTTTTCATTATGGTTATTGTATTTTTCCTTTCCCGCAGCAAGCAGACCCTTATCCCCGACCCGCTGATTGCGGCCTTCAATTTCAAAAATCAGCATATTACAATAGTTTCCGCGATAATAATACTTGCCCTGGCAAGTTCTATTCTTTACAGGCGCTTCTGGTGCAGGTATCTTTGTCCTGTCGGCGCGTTTTTGTCCCTGTTTAATAATCTGATTATATTTAAACGGCTCGTCCCCGCAAAATTTTTTGGCAGATGCGAGTTCGGCCTGACCGCCGGCGATAATATGGATTGCATTTACTGCGACAGATGCCGATATCAGCTCAAATCTTCTCTGCCCGCGGTCAAGGCGAAATCCGGACGGCTTCTTTTGGTTTTCGTACTAATACTGGCGGTCTTTATATCCATCCTTTATATAGATAAATTTCTCGATACGCTTCCTTCCTCGCCGCAGTCGCCGGCCCCGGCCGTTTTTACTACTCCTTCATCGGCAGGCTGGCCGAGAGATGTCGATTTGCCCAAGATTCGCACAATGATTGAAGAGAAAAAACTTTCCGACCACCCCGCCGATTTCTACGAGAAAAAATAATCAGAACCTCAGGTTGAAACCCTTTGGATAATAGCCTATGTCATCAATAATAGGTTTGACGGCATTTACCCCGCCGCCAACCTCCCACCAAATATTGCCTTCTACTATAGATGGCCCATCATCTGTAATTGCAATATCCCATCCAACACTTCTAATTGGGAGAAAAACCTTACTGGCTTTTTTTACAAGTTCAACAACTTCATCCCAGCATGGCAGCATAAAGCCTTCGATACTTTTGCCGGTATCCGGATGCAGAGATATGTCTTCAATGATCCCCTTTTCCGAACGAAAAACAAATCCCTTATCGACCCTTCCTGTTTGGCTATCCGCAAAGGCATAGAAGTTGTTTGTCCTGCCGTGACAGGTATTGTCCGCGACATTGTCGCCGACAATGAACTTTGGAAGTGACCAGATTAAAATTGGAATGGAGTCTTTTCTGATAAAGGTTACTATTCGGACAGTTTGCAGAGCTTTCGGGCCTGTGACGCTCTCAAATGCCCGGTGATTGGCAAGCTTTTGCTGAATTATATAGCAATCACAAAAAGGATTTCTCATCATCTCAAGATAGAGTTGTTCAGCAGAATATCGTTTGTTGACAGAGTAAAACCCATCTTCGCGTCTGGCAATACACTTAAACCCCCTGCCTTCAGCGCCACAGGCAGGCTTCATTACAAACTCATTCGGAATGTAATTTTCAAGAAATTTTTCCCACTGCTGCTTTGATTCGATGATGTTGCCGGAGCTATCGCAGCCGGCGGTCTTTTTGTTAAAAATCGCAAAAACCTCCGGATGCGGCAAATCGGCCGATTTAAGCATTTTGTAAAAAAGGGCTTTATTCTTCAGCGTCGGGGCGAAAATTTCAGGGTTAATGGCTTCCTGAAGTTTGACGCCTTCTCTTCTGCTGAGAAATATCCGCAGGGCCTTATCTCTGCTGTCCGGATTCAGCAAACCCTTGGCAAACATCTCCTTCGGCATAAAGCGTCTTTCGTTATAGAGCTTCATAGCAAAAGGAACTGTACGCCAGCCGCCCCTTGAAAAAAAGGATGTGCTCTTTGCGCACAAATACAGGATGCAGAGCTTATTTATTATATCTCTAAAGAACTTTTTCAAATTTTTCTCAGACTTTCATAGTTTCATTATTTTCTAATAATTTCCCTGCTCCGCTACGCAAGGATAGAACAATGCGTTGGATTGTTTACGATATCCGACTCGGGCCAGCCGGTACATTTGCTCAGCATCGGCACAATCGAAATGGTATCTATAATATCCAGAGAGGTTAAAGATGCGATGCAGACATTTCCTTCGTTTATAAATAATACGAATTGTCCATCCTCGCTGACGAACAGTGCTTTTACAGCATTGTGCTCGAAAGCAGGGTCGCCGCTCAACCAGTCAATTTTGTCGGCGGTGAGTATGCCGCTTTGTCCCATATCTCTGGCACTTATTAAGTTCATCGATTCGCCATCAATCACCAACAGCCTGTTCGGGTAGCCGAATGTGCACAGGCATTCTTTGCCATTTCTGTCAAACACGGCATGCGATGTAAATCGGAATCCTTTTGGATGCTCGAATTTGCCGATTACGTCTACAACATCCTTTTCTATTTTCAATTTTATTATCGCGGCAGGCCCCATAAAGTAATTTCTGCCGTCCATGAAAAACATATTATGGCTCGATAGATATATATATCCATTTTTGCCAATCTCGAAGTGGCCGGGCTTGCTGTCCTCAATCTGCCGGGAGTGCTCCTGAGATTTTTCTAAAGAAAGAATGCGGATGTTTCCCGGTGCGAGTTTAAATCGATAGTCGTCCGAGTCTTGGCAAAACCGCACAAAGTCATCCCCGGGCAATACTTTTGTTTTTTTTCCGGCGTCCTGACTGACATAATCGAAGAGAGCCTGTATCGTGTCAAATCGTCGGCCTGTTTTCAAAAGCTGAAATTCATTCTTTTCGAATTCTGAACTCAACAGCCAATCTTCATATCTTTTCGTAGCGTGCGGGCAAAAATCGTCTACGCTGCAATCCCTGCTGAATATCTCGGTAATTCTATCGAGGTCCAGCGAGGCCTTGAAATACTTAATCGAATATTTGTCAATACCATCGTTCTGCTTTAAGATTTTAGCGGTGACATAGAAAGCATCAGGCTCAATCGGGTCTTTTGCGAAGGTATTGCCTAAAGACAGTATTTCGTCTGCCTGGCAATGTTTTGCGAATTCGTCGGCTGATACTATCTGCATATATTGTTTTTTGCAGTTTACAAGATAGAAATATTTACACTCGGAAGAACCATACATAAACGCATAAAAGCTTTCGCCCGGGACATAGCTGATTGCGGAATGCGGCTGAAGAAAACCATCGTCCGGTACAACAGATATTGAATTGTCATCGCAAAAACTGGAATTTTTTAATAACAAAGATTCATTTTCCGCTGAGTATGATGTAATAAATAATATTTGGCCCCGGCGAAAATCAACTACTGCAAAAGCAGGAAACGCGCGGCATTTATCTTTTTTGTGAGCAATGTATAGTACCACCGGATTGGCAAATGATGAAGCGTAAGAATTATCCTGGATTGGGCAGCAGTGCACTTTGATTTTGAATTTCATTTTACAAACATCTTCCATTCAGATACATTATCAAAAACCAGCGACAACGCAAGGGATTTTGGGCTTGATGAAAAATGAAAATATGAAAGAAGCACTTGAAACCATTGATGTTCGTTTTCTTGAGAGAAAAAACCTTAAAGAATGCTGGATTAATTCTGCGGATATCAACTCACAGGGAATTGAAAACATTCAAAGCGTTCTTGATTTTTTGAAAACTCACGGCCTCCAGGCTGTCTCGATACGATTATTCGGAAACCCGGATGTTATTGCCGGGGCATCATCATTTCTAAAAACAAAGATGGCAGATATCCCCTGCCCGCCCCTGTTAATCTTACAGAATGATTCTGCGGAAATGTCCTGTCAGGTTTATGCGGTATCCGGTGCGAATTCAAAGGCTTTATATTATGAGGGCAGGCTTATCGGCAGCCGGTTTGAAGATGACTATGCGAAATATTATATGCTCAGAATTTTGCCGGACAATCAACTGGTAAGCCAATCCAGTCAATCACAAAATATCTTTGAAAAAGCGCATAATATACTTGAAAGCCTCGGTTCCGGATTTTCTGATACCGTCAGAACATGGCTCTTTGCCAAGGATATTCTTTTCTGGTACAGTCAGCTCAACGAGGCAAGAAATCAATTCTTTGAATTTCAAAATATCTATAATAAACTTATACCGGCCAGCACCGGAGTCGGCGTTGCCAATCCATACAATAAGGCTCTGGCGGCTCAGCTTTTAGCGGTAAAACCCAAAAACAAAAATGTCGCGGCAAGCCGCGTAAATTCACCGCTTCAGTATTCAGCCCTTGATTATAATAGTTCTTTCAGCCGGGCTGTAAAACTGGATGTGCCGGACCACAGCAGGCTTTATATCTCCGGAACCGCAAGTATCGACAAAACCGGCAGAAGCGTTTTCATTGGAGACTGTCCCTCGCAGATTGAATTTACTATGCGGGTGGTAAGGGCAATTTTAAATGAAACTGGAATGGATTGGCTCAACACTGTAAGCTCGACTGCGTATTTTAAGCATAGTCAGGATTTTGGATTGTTTGATGACTATTGCCGGGGGCAAAACATTAAACTGCCTCATATTAAGGTTCAGGCCGATGTTTGCAGAAATGACCTTTTGTTTGAATTGGAACTTGAGGCTGTAAGCTCTACTCAATAGCAGAGACGAGAGCTTCCTGATTGAAGAAAAAAAACTTTCCGACCACCCTGCCGATTTCTACGAGAAAAAATAACCCACTTATAGAAGGGTTTGTATGGTAAAATAGCGTAAAAGCTAAGATTTATCCGCCTTCGCTGAAGCTACGGCGGACAAGTCGGGACGGCAGGTCGTACACCTGCCAAGCGGTTTGAGCAATATAAAAAATGGGTAACTAAACCTCATAGAAGTTATTTTGATTCTATGTCGCACAGGACGCTGTAGCGAACACTCTGCAAGATTTTATAAGCTGGTCTAACTGCGTCTTTTTCTCAAAACCAATCCGCCAAGGCAAAGCAGGACGATTGTCGCCGGCTCTGGAATGGTGATAGTTTCAATCAAAGTAGCCGCTGTCAAAAAATCGTTCAGCCTATACAGCGACACCGCTTTTGCACCTGCAGCAGGTGTATAACCTTCTGAGTAAATGCCGGCTGCTGCAACGTAGAGGCGCGGTGGTCCCGCTCTGAACTCACCATAAGTGCCCAGACCGTAATCAAACAAACCTGTATCGCCGGCATCGCCTTCATTGGCACTTGACAGAATAAGAACTGCCGGCAGAGTAGCCGCTAAAGAACCACTGTCTGTGTTTACGCCGGTTATTGCAAAGTAAACACCTGAACCATCAACTGCACCCGACATACCAACTCCGGGCGGTTCAAAAAGACCTGGTGTCAGCAGAGCAATACTGAAACTTGTATTGTCTGCATTGCCAACCAGGTCCATTGTCAAAGCGCTTGCTAACGAGGCAAATGCCAGGACTAAAACTAAACTTAATAACTTCTTCATTTTCTTCTCCTTCCAAAAATTGTTATTGTTTTTTATTCTCAAATAATTTTAATTTGCGCAGAAATACCGCTGAATTGTAAACGAATGGGAAATCCTCAAAAATAATCTCATTTTCTTCCTTCTCCAAAAGTAACATAACATTATAGGTATTTCCTGCTGAAAATCAAGAAAAAAACAGTTTTTTAATATACGGGTTTGTGTGGTAAAATAGTGTAAAAATAGAATGTATCGGGATGCCGGTTCGCTATCAACCGTTCCTTCAACATCAACCGTTGTCGGAACGGTCAATAAAAGATTTGGCAAACAGGCAGGAAGATCTATAATAATCAAATAAGGCGAACTTAAGAAGTATTGCGGTTGGAGTGTTATCTGGGAACCATATAAACAGTAGTTAGGCCGCACCAGAACTGCGAAGGAACACACAAGGTTGACCGGTTGTGGAGGTATCTGACCGCTCGGCCTGATTGTCACTAAACACTACCCTTGAAAGGAGATGTGCTTATGAACGAAAAAAATAACAAGAACAAGCTGGCTTCCAACGACAGGCCTGAAAACACGACGAATCCGGCAAGTCCGCCCAAACGATCTGTCTTGCCAAAGACGGCACTCGGCTGGTGGGCACTGGGGGCCTCGGTCGTCGGCATAGCATCGTGGGTCGTGTTGCCAGCGATCCACGCGGTCTTCCGTGATGTCTACCCGATCACGAACACTTGGGTGATGCCTGCAATTGGAACGGCTCTCCTCGATGCGGCGGCCATCTTGAATGTGCTCGTAATATGGCGCCGGAGAGAACAGTCTGTGCTGAATATCGTGGCGCCGGTACTGGTGATCCTGATGGCTCTGCTTTTCACCTTCATCGTAGTTGGCGAAAGCATCAGTGGCGCGCAGCGGTAATCATGGCGGTGTTCGAGCGCCGACAGAATTGCCGCATTCAGCGTTAGACACCATCGCGATTTAACGATTCTCTCCTATGAAATATAAATAGTATAAATAGGGGACGTTTACCGATTTTTTAATTTTAATATGTCATTTTTATTTTTTATTTTTGATATTTGATTTCTCTATTGCCGCTTCCTTGACACTTGTCCGCCTGTGGCAGATTCTTTAGTTGCTCTGCTGCCGATTAGATAAACTCTTGACGCAGGGGAAATTCCAAATTAATATAAACTTTCCGCATTAACGCAGCGTTAACAAATTTGCTGTACTAAAAAAGGATGGTTGGATGGCAAAAGAGAGATGGGGAAGCAAAATAGGCGTAATCCTCGCCGTGGCCGGCAGCGCGATAGGCCTCGGCAATTTCCTGCGGTTTCCGGTTCAGGCGGCAAGTAACGGCGGCGGCGCTTTTATGATTCCTTATTTTGTCGCGCTCTTTGTCGTCGGACTGCCGCTGATGTGGATTGAATGGACTATCGGCAGGTTCGGCGGGGGCTTTGGCCACAGCACCGCGCCGGGAATGTTTCATACACTCTGGCAAAAAAACAAATTCATTAAATACTTCGGCGTCATCGGCATCTTCGGCCCCATCGTCATTTTTATCTATTATGTTTATATCGAATCCTGGCTGCTCGGATACAGCGTTTTCGCTATACTGGGCAAATACAACTCCTGCACGACCGAGCAAAGTATGTCCGCCTTTCTGCAGGCCTATCAGGGACTGATAAAAAATGAATTTTTCTCCAGTATCACCCCGGCTTATTTTTTCTTCGTCATAACTTTTATCCTGAACGTCTGGATAATTTATATGGGCATAAACAGAGGCATAGAAAAAGTATGCAAATGGGCTCTTGGCATCCTTTTTTTGTTTGGAGCGATACTCGTTGTCAGAGTTTTAACTCTCGGTGCTCCAGATGCCGCGAAACCTGATTTTAATACTATCAACGGTTTGGGATTTCTCTGGAACCCTGACTGGTCTGTCCTTAAAAGCGCCAAAGTCTGGCTCGCCGCGACAGGACAGATATTTTTCACGCTCAGTTGCGGCATCGGCGTTATCCTTACTTATGCCAGTTACTTAACCAAACAGGACGATGTCGCTCTGTCGGGTCTCAGCGCAGCGTCCGCCAATGAATTTGCCGAGGTAATCCTCGGCGGCAGTATTGTGATACCGGCCGCTTACGCCTTTTTCGGTCCTGCAGGCGCCGCGAAAATCGCCTCCGGCGGCGCTTTTAATCTCGGCTTTGTTACTATGCCGCTGGTCTGCCAGAAAATCGCCTTCGGAAATATCTTCGCCTTTTTATGGTTTATGCTGCTCTTCCTTGCGGGCATAACGTCATCTATTTCGCTTGCCCAGCCTGCCATCGCCTTTCTGGAGGACGAATTTAACTTCTCAAAGAAAAAGGCAAGCTGGGTCTTTGGCGTTGTCGTATTCATATTATGCCAGCCTGCTATTTTCCTGCTCAGCAAAGGCGTTGTCGATGAACTGGATTTCTGGGGCGGAACGGTTTGCCTGGTTTTGTTTGCCACCGTCGAGTCGATTCTCTTTGCCTGGGTCTTCGGTATGGAAAAAGCCTGGACGGAACTTCACGTCGGCTCCGATATTACAATCCCGCGCGTTTATCGCTTTATCATCAAATATATCACGCCCGCGTTTTTACTTTTTGTTTTGGGTATGTGGTTCTGGCAGGACTGGGCAAAAGTAATTTTGATGCGAAATGTACCTGCGGAAAACAGGCCGTATGTATTGGCTACGCGTATAGGTCTGGTGATATTTGTCGGAATATTGGCTCTGCTGGTTCAAAGAGCCTGGCAGCGAAGAGAACGGAAACAAAAGGAAGGAGTTAGTCCCGATGCGTTTTGACGGCTGGTTATTTATGATTTTAAGCTGGATGGCGATTTTAGGCATTTTTATCTTTTCGCTCGTCAGGGTATTGCGTCAAAAGAAGCAAACATAACTGTTATCTCGTCAGCCACCCGCCGTCGACCGGTATTATCGAGCCGTATAAATATGATGACGCCTGGGAAGCCAAAAATACAACCGCCCCTTTAAGGTCTGCCGGCTCGCCCCATCTGCCTGCAGGAATCCTGTCCAGAATCGTTTTGCTCCTGGCAGCATCCTGCCTGATAGGTGCGGTATTATCCGTCGCCATATATCCCGGCGCTATCGCGTTGACATTTATATTGTGTTTTGCAAGTTCATTAGCCATCAGGCGTGTCAATCCCGCTACCGCGCTTTTGGACGCTGTGTATGACGGCACAAGAATACCGCCCTGAAAGCTCAGCATAGATGCGGTATTGATAATTTTCCCGCCCCTGTTCTGTTTGATAAATATTTTCGTAACCGCCTGGCTCAAAAAGAAAAGCGTCCTGATATTGATATTCATCACATCGTCCCAGTCTTTTTCGCTAAACTCAACGAACGGCGCCCTGCGTATTATCCCCGCGTTATTCACAAGAATATCAATTCCGCCCAATTTTTCGACGGCAGTATCGACAATCTTCGCAACGCAGTCTTTCGTGCTCAAATCCGCCTTTACCGTTACGCATTTCCGCCCGAGCTTTTCAATGCTTTGCGTTGTCTCTTTCATATCGAGAATATCAACCGCGCAAATATCCGCTCCCGCCTCGGCCAATCCTTCCGCAATCGCCCTGCCAAGCCCTTTTGCCGCACCGGTTACTATCGCAACTTTGCCGTTAAGTTTGAATTTATCTAAAATCATTTTATCTGCTCCAATGAAAATCCCTGCATATCCGAAAAATCCTGATTTTCGCCGCCCATCGCCCAAATAAAACTATAATTTTTCAGCCCCGCTCCGCTGTGAATCGACCAGCTCGGCGAAAGCACAACCTGCTCATTCCTGACAACGATATGCCGCGTCTGCTCCGGCTTGCCCATAAAATGAAACACAACCGCATTGGCATC
>CAINDG010000045.1 GCA_903847315.1 uncultured Planctomycetota bacterium | reverse complement strand
TTTAATACAATTTTGGCCGGTTCGTTTACTTTGCCGGTGAGACGATTGAGAATTGTTCGTACTGCCATTCTGCCAATCTCTTTGGTAGGTATTCTCATTGTGGTGATTTTCAGTCTTCGCTGGCTTGCTATCGGAGAATCGTCAAAACCTATAACACCGGCCTGTCTGGGCACTTCGATGCCACTATCCATCAGAAAATCCATTACGCCGCCGGCAATATCGTCATTGGCGGCCACAACGCCATATCTCTTTTGCGGCTCAATCAGTGGAAGAATATTTTTTTCCGCCAGACGATAGCCCTCATCATAACTGTAACTTCTGCAGAAGAACTGTCTTTGCTCGGCTTCGAGGCCTGTTCCTTTGAGAGCATCGGAAAAACCTAACGCTCTGGCAGTAGTATCAACATTGTTTTCAGAACCGCCGAGGAAAAATACATCATCAACGTTATGGGTATCTATGAAATGCCTTGTTGCTTCAAAAGCTCCAAGCCTGTTATCCAAAAGTATATTATCAAGCCGCCAGGAGTGAACATCCTGGTCGAGGACTACCAAAGGACTGTTAATAGGGCCGATGCCTTCGAGAACATCGCTGTATAATTCAGAAAGCATTAAAATCACACCATCGGTTCGTCCCTGCGAACACAAACGGGTAACAGCCTCGATTTTTTCCTCCGGTCCATTTGCCTTGATAACCATAATATGAACGCCGTTGGCCTGGGCTTCTTGGTGTGCTCCTTCCATCAGCATCGCAAAATAATGACCTTCAAAATCCGGCACAATCAGGCCTATGGTGTCTGTTCGTTTTCTGCTTAGAGCCTGCGCCCTGCTGTTTGGCTGGAAATTCAATCGGCGGATTACAGATTCGACCTTTCGCCGGGTTTCCGGTGCGACACGCCCCAAGTCATTAACAACACGGGAAACTGTTGAAATAGAAACACCTGCAACCTCGGCGACGTTGTGAATTGTTGTGGTTGTTGCTTCTTTGTTCATCATTGCTAACCCTGAAAACAACTTTAATCCTTATGAAAACCTTTTTACAACTTTTATACTTCGATGTCAAGATATTTTTTATTAAAACCAAAATCATATTTGTAAAAAACGCATAATTAAAATGTTTTTTGTATCATTATTGTTAATACTCTTCACAAAAAACCTGATATTTGTGGCAAAAAACGCATATCTTTTGATAATTAGCGTATAAAAACGAAATTTTGATATATTTGAAACATCTTTTTTCTTGACTTAAATTATAAAAACCTGCAGAATAGCGATGTAAAAACGTTTTTATAAAATATAACTAATATCTGGCGGATATTAGTTTAGACTGAAAGACTTTCAACCGGCGTAAAACTGATAATCAAAAATAATTCGGAGATAACAAATTGACACCCTCGGCATTAAAGGCAATACCGCAGACAAGGGAACTAACATTCAATAATCAGTCGTTTGAACTTGACGGAAAAAGTTTTTTTTTGTTGAGCGGCGAGATGCACTACTTTCGCGTTAATGCGGAACTTTGGCAGAAACATTTGGAACTTATCAAACAGGCAGGATTGAATACTGTTTCATCTTATGTGCCGTGGTCGCTGCACGAACAAATTGAGGGCGAGGCGGATTTCACAGGCAAATACGCAGCCAATCTGAATCTTGAAAGATTTATTGAGCTGTGCAAAAAAACGGAGCTTAATTTAATTTTGAAGCCTGGACCATATATTCTGGCAGAGCTTTCGATGCACGGCCTGCCAAGATGGTTTTTTAAAAATTACCCTGACGCTTTAGCCTGCGATTCAAACGGCAAACCGTATCCGGTCGGTTATGCCTGCCTTTGCCAGCCAGATTATCTGCGAAAAACAATGCAGTGGTATGATGCTGTTATGCCGAAGATTGCGGCGAACCAGCTTTCAAACGGCGGGCCGATTGCAATGATTCAGGTCTGCAATGAGGTCGGCCTGTTCCAGTGGCTCAACGGCTGCGGCGATTACAGCAGTTGTTCGATTAAGGCGTATCGCGAGTATCTGAAGAAAACTTATAAAACAATTTCCGCGTTAAATGAACGCTGCGGCACAAATTATCGCGATTTTCAGGAAGTTGCCCCCCCTGCCGGTGAGGTAAAAACAAAGGCTGAGCATTTCGCGTACAGGGACTGGGAAAATTTTCATCGTGATTTTTACGCTGAATATATCGGAATGCTCATCAGGGAAATAAAACTTCGCGAAATTACAGTTCCGCTGTTTCATAATGTGCCTGGCTGGGTGTTCGGCAGAGCCAAAACAATGCCTGTCTGCCTGTCAATGTATCATAAACTATCGCGGCTGTATCCTGATATTCTTCTCGGCGTTGACCATATACCGGAAAACCCATCGTATAGGAATTTTCACGATGACAGAATTATCAACGCGATGACAAAATCCATACAGGGCAATCGCGGGCCGAGTTATGTGGCAGAATTGCAGGCAGGAACACGAGAAGCGAATGTTCGGATATATCCGAATGAAATGGAACTGTTCTATAAGGCTTGTTTGGCGAACGGCGCAGTCGGTATGAATTATTATATGTTCAGCGGAGGCAAAAATCCGCCCGGCTGGGGCATTTATGATTCAGCGTTTTATCTGCAAACGCCGATTGATGTTCAGGGCAGAGTCGGCGAAAGTTATCCTGTGATACAGCGAATCAGCGGCATTGTTAAAACACACGGCCAGAGGCTATGCCAGTGCAGCACAAACGCAAAACAGGCATTGGCGTTTTATCCGCCATATTATTATCGCGAGTTCCTCAATCCGCTGTTCACGGGCGAAAATCTCGATGACGGCTCGTGTGTCGGGCGAAAGCTCGACTGGCGAATGGTTACAGATGAGCTGCTTTTTGATGGCGTGGGCAAACTGCTGGCAATGGATAATCAGGAATATGATTTTGCAGATATTACGGCGGCAGAGGCGAGTCAGCTCGGCGGATATAAACAGATTTGGGCGGCTCTTACGGAACAGATGGATGCGGAAAGCCAGAAAAAACTATTGGAATATGTTCGCAACGGCGGTCATTTAATATGTTTTCCGACTTTGCCGAAATTTGACCTCAATGCCCTGCCCTGCACGATTTTAGCTGATGGTCTGGGCGTGAAAACGGAACAGATAATTGAAAATTCTGACGGCATAATTTATTGGACAGACACAAACCAGCCTATACACGGCATAGGTTATATTGAAACATTTAACGCAAAATCCGCTGATATTATCGCACAGACGCAAAACAGAAAGCCCTGCGGAATTAAAGTAAGCTGCGGCAAAGGCTCGGCGGCGATTCTCGGCACGGGATTTATTTATCAATCGGCGGCTCACAAATATGCGTGGCAGAAATTAGGTCTTGCTGATAATTTCAGGGGGCAATTTGTGTGCGATAATACGCTTGTTATAACGCGCACACACCTGCACAAAAACGGCGGCGGATACTTTTTTATGCTGAATTACCATAATCAGGTAATTCAAACAAAAACAAACTTCGGCGGACAATTTTACCTCCCGCCATTCAGTGGACTTGTGCTGGCGTTTGATATGCCGGTGTCGAAGGATTTTACGATTGTAAACACAACTTCCGAGATTGTAAACATTGAAACGACTGACTGCGGAATAAACATAGAAGTCAGCGGCAATGAGAATACGCCTGGACAGATTTGTCTGGACACTACGAGAACAATAAAAAACGTTTTGCTAAATGATAAATCAATACCATTTGAACAATCTTCACGAAAAGTAAAAATATATTACGTCCATAGTAAGGCAGCAGACCCAATCACAATAAAAATATTCTGACAAATCGGAGAAATTTTAAAAAAGGAATCGATATAATGCCTGTCAATCGTGTATTACTGTGCATTTCTTTCCTGGTGTTTTTTACAGTTTTGCCTACCGGCGAAATAAATGCTCAGGAGCAGATACTCGATGACTTTGAAACGCCT
>CAINDG010000044.1 GCA_903847315.1 uncultured Planctomycetota bacterium | reverse complement strand
CTATTCGAATATTATACGGCATAATTTTTACCTCTAATATCATCAAAAAATGGAGTTTTTCTTTTTTCGACACAACAGGCGGCGTAAAGATACATCGCGGCCGACCATGTTTGCCAATCCTGGCCGCAGGGTTTTCCGTCCTGTGCCTTGTGCCATTCGTTAAAACCAAAATCTACTTTTGCTTTCCTGGTCTGGCGGATAAGATGCGTAAGTGCGATTAGTTTTTTTTCTGCAAGTTTGTATTGGCCTGCCGCCACAAGAGCGGCAATATAAAGACCGCAGGCAAAAGGCCAGATTCCGCCGTTGTGGTATTCGCCAGGCTTGTTGTATTTATCATATCGGCTCATCCAATCGGGGTCGCCCTGTCGAATGTAAGGGAAAAAGCACGGCGGCAAATCTACGGCAAGGTTTTTTGTTGCCTTTAAATTTTTACATTCGGTTTCAATCCAGACGACAATTTCTTTCGCCTTTGTTTTAGAGGCTATTCCGGTCAGAATAGCAAGACTATTGCCCAGTAAGTCGAATCGTTCGCTTCCGTGAACCTTGTATGACCACAGCGCATAATATGGTTTGTATTTCAGGACAAGACCTTCGTGAACGTGCCGCTGCTGATGTTCGGCCGTAATAGCAAAGCGGCCCATCGCCTCCTGAAGTTCGCTTGCTTTTTTCTTAAGACCGAAAAGCCGAAGATAAGCATAAACAATCGTATTGACAAAAAGGCCGTAGCCGAGCACCCATTGCTCATCACGCCAGTCGCTTGTGGGAAGTTGTGCGACCATTACGCGGTCGGACGGGCTCTGATATTCCATCCACGTGAGAGATTTACTAACCGCATCTTCGAGAAAATTTTTCTCGCCGGTCGCCTTGCGATATAAACCGACGCCCATAAGAAACAGCGGAGTAGCGTCGCTTGAGCCGCGGTCTTGCTTGTCGTGGATAAGCGATGGAATATGACCAAGCCGTGTTTGATTGGCTGCGAGAGTTTCAAGGATGTGTCTTAAAGTTTTTAAAAGTTCTGCTTCGCCTGATACAAGCACTCCAAGCGAAGAAATCATCATATCGCGAGTATAAGGCTCAGGATAACCCCATCCGGCGGCGCGAGGCAGGCCGTGATATGGGCCGTGATTGTTGTGCAGCAGGACTTTTATTGCCGTCTCTTTGGCTGCGGATACCATTCTTTGGTCTTTTTTTTCCATTATTTAACGCCGAGCCTTTTAGAGATAATATTTACAAACTTTTTTGCTACGACTCTGTAATCGTAATTTTCTACAACTCTTTTACGTCCGTTTTCACCCATAGTTTTGCGAAGTTTCGGATTATTCATAAGCTCCAGCAGGTATTTCGCGATATCATTTGCGTCTGCGCGATAATCCACAACCCGCGGCTCTTTAAATACGATTTTTGTATTCGGTTTATATCCGGACTCAGGACCGAGAATAGTTTCTTTGAGAACTATTTCTTTGCCGACCTGGGCGAGAAACGCGGTTTGGCCCTGAATCATTGTATCCAGCAGCCCCATAGCCTTTATGCCTATGACAGGTTTTTCGCAGGCGTTGGCCTCGACCTGAATCATTCCAAAACCTTCCAGCCTGCTCGGTGCAGCGTAAATATCGCACGACGACAGAAGATAAGGCATAAAATTTCTCGAAATTTTATTGGTGGTATAAATAATTTTTTTCTCGATACCCAGACTTGTCGCAAGCTGAAAATCCAGCAGGTTCTGCTGTTCTGTTCTCGGCTGCGGCCAGACTTTGCAGACGTATTTCCAGTCCGGAACCTTTTTATCAATGATGGCAAGAGCCTGCATAACTTCCTGAGCGCCTTTCGAGGCGGCGTCTCCGCCGGCGGTCAGCAGCATTAACTGGTCATCGGCAACGCCGAGCGAACGGCGGATACAGGCGACTTTCGGATTTTTTTTATCGTACGGACAGAACAAATCCGTATCGCAGCCGACCGGCAGGACCTCAATATTTTTGCCGCTCAGCCCGTCCCTGATATAAACCTGCTTGACCCAGTTGGATGTTACGAGTATCAAAGGCAAATCTTCGAGAATTTCCTTATAGTTGGCCAGGTAACCGTCGGCGACGAGCCAGGGAACGACTGTTACGCCGTGCTTCTGCGGATGAACTACAAGGTCCGGACAATGTCCCCAGTAGCCGACGCCAACAGCAACGTCAGGCTTGAACCACTGAAAGTACCATTCCTTTTCCTGTGCCGATTCGGAGTTTACCGGATAGACGTCAACGCCGATTTCCTTCAGGCCTTTGTAAAGCAAATCGCCCTGTGTTGCCAGGCCGCCCGGCGAAGGCGGATAATCGTATAGAACGAGAACTTTCATATTTTAATATCCTTCGGTGTTACTGTTATCTGGAACGCTTCGACATTCGAGGCTGCCTTCGCCTCGAAACTGTCCGGCGAAAAACCATAATTGTCAATTATAATATCTTTTTTCTTCTGCCAAATATCTTTCGGCAGATTAATCACGACATCCGCATCTTTTCTGGGTCTGGGAAGGTATTTTTTCCCGCCGTCCTCGTATGCGAAAAATAAAAGCTGCTTTGCTTTTAGTTTTCCTTCCTTCCATAAGTTCAATACCGCCAGCGAGAGTTCTTCGTGGCGGATATGTCTGGTATATTCGCCCTGCGGATTGTGGGTAAGGATAATATCGAAATTTTTTTCAGGTAGGGTATTTAAAATTGCCCACTGAATATCAGATTGCTTTATGGGGTTTTGGTCGGGCTCATCGTCAAGGTCAGCCATAAAACCTTTGGCGCCGAACAGTCCGGCCGCCTTGAAAAACTTCGACGACCTGTCGGTGTCGAATTTTCGGGTTAATGTCATTATTGTCCAGCCGATTTCAGGATGCGCAAGGATTGTCCCGCCTGCCCATAGAGTCTCATCGTCCGGATGGGCGACTAAAACAGCCCCGGTTTTTACGCCTGCAAACACATCTTTTCCACAATGCCGATTCAAGCAGTTTAAGACTACTGACAATTTCGCTTTTGTCAATTACAGGCTTGGATTTATAACTGCCGCAGGAGAGTTGGCGGACCGATAAAAGGCCTGTTTATAGGGCGAAAAACAATGCTTTTATTCCTATGATGACAGTTGCGTTTATTTTGTTAATCCATCCTTAATAACAGCCGATAATTTGGATATGACGAAATCCCCAATTTAGGAGAATCGATATGGGTATTCAGGATTGGTCGGAAAATGTGATACTGGTCGAGGCCGCGCCGGAGCCGGATATGTGCGAAGAGCTCAAGGCCGTAACGGACATAATCCGTCATCGAAAAAACTGCAGCGTAGTCGTTGATTTTGCAGAGGTTGATATCGTAACATCATCCAGCCTTGCCCAGTTGCTGCGTCTCCAGAAGATTCTTGACGACAATAATCAGCAGTTTATCCTTTGCGGCGCAAGCGCGAAGACCAGGGGCATTTTTGAAGTTACCGGTCTGGATAAAGTCTTCGAATTCGTCGAGGATAGATTCATCGCCCTTGCAGGTCTGCAATTGGCATCATAAACCGGCAGTTGACATTGTCGGCATAAAATGCTAACATCTCGTCCTGTGCCGAATACCCCGGCATAATAACAGGAAGCATTTATGAATAAGCAAATCGTTCAGCAAATAGAAAAATTACTTCAATATCGTTTTTCCGATGTGGCTATTCTCAAAAAAGCTCTTACCCATTCTTCCGCCGCCTCCGGCAAGCTCGACAGCAACGAAAGACTCGAATTTCTCGGCGATTCCATCCTCGGACTGGTAATCTGCCAGGCCCTTTTTGAAAGATTCCCGACTTATCTTGAGGGAGACCTTACAAAAATAAAAAGCAAACTCGTCTCCCGCAAAACCTGCTCGCTTCTGGCGAACCAGCTCGGTATCGACGACCTGCTTAATATAGGGCCGGGTATGGAAAAAAGCAGGTCGCTGAAAGGGTCTGTTTCAGCTGCTACGCTCGAGGCCCTGATATCGGCGGTATATATCGATGGAGGTTTTGAGCAGGCGAAGGATTTTATCCTCAGGATTTTCGGCCCAATGATTGAACAGTCCGATGCCGACCAGCATCAGGAAAATTTCAAGTCGCTCCTTCAGCAGTACGCTCAGCAGCATTTGAACCGTTCGGTTGCCTATGAAATCCTCGATGAAAAAGGGCCTGACCACAATAAGTGCTTCGAAAGCGCCGTTGTTATAGACCATAAACGATATCCGAGCGCATGGGGAATGACGAAAAAAGATGCTCAGCAGAACGCCGCTTATAACGCACTTGTCGAATTAGACGTTATCAAGCAAAAAAAAGATGAAACCTGATGCTGAAGATGGGAATTTAACCGCCGCCCGTTAGGCCTTATTGTAAGACACAATTTCTTCCGTGCTTTTTCGTATTTTATCCGGAATTTTTTCATCGGCGGACAAACCGGCAGAAATTATAAGCTCTACTCTTTTATTTTTTTCAATGCCGAGTATTTTCTTAACTTTTTTCTCGTTGAACCAGCCGAGTATGCAGGTCCCCAAACCTTCCTCTGCGGCCGCAAGGCAGAAATGTTCTGCCGCGATGCCTATATCCATCAGGCTGAAGTTCTTTCTTTTAATTATACTTCCAAACTTCGCGAGTAATTTTTGACGCTGAGAAACAATTAAAATCAGAACCGGAGCCTTAAATGCAAAATGATTAATGTCTAATAAACCTTCAAAGGCGGCTTTAGCGACATTGGTTTTAAGGCCGGCTTCATCCGCTACAATAAATTTCCATGGCTGAGAATTACAGGCGGATGGCGCAAGCCTGACGGCCTCAATACACCGAGCAATTTTTTCACGAGGAATGGGAGTTTCGCTGTAATTTCTTACACTATACCGTTTATTTGCCAATTCTAAAAAGTTCATATTTTATTGCCGAAGGTGGGAATTGAACCCACACCCTCTTGCGAGGACAGGATTTTGAATCCTGCGCGTCTGCCAGTTCCGCCACTTCGGCTAATAATCAATCAGAACAATATTTTCAGGCGTCGCGACAACGTCTTTTTTGCCCTCGCCGAGGATATTTTTTATTTCGCTGCTGTGCCTGCCGGCTATCTTTTTTAATTCATCGCTGCTGAAATTGGTAACCATCTTGGCGACAGTATTAAGCATTACAACATCACCGGCATCAAAATTGCCGCTTACAGCCTTAATGCCTTTGGGTAATAAGGATTTCTTTTTCTTTATCGCCTCGACTGCGCCGTCGTCTATTGTAATTGTGCCTGTCGCGGCGCTATTGAGCAGCCAGCGAACGCGATTACTCAATTTTCTTTTTGGCATAAAGATTGTGCCGATATCCTCGCCGGCGATGATTTTTGCGATAACATTTTTGGTTCTGCCGTTTGCAAGGACGATTCGGCAGCCCGCGTTCGCGGCGATTTTAGCCGCCTCGACCTTGGTTCTCATTCCGCCAGTGGCGAATGCGCTGCCTTTTGAGCCTGCGCTTTTTAAAATAGCGTCCGTAATTTCATAAACAGCCTTTACAGGTTTTGCATCGTTGAATTTGCGGGGGTCTTTGTCATAAAGCGCATCGATATCGGTTAGTATTATCAGCACATCGGCGTCGAGTTTGCTTGCGACAAGTGCGCTTAATTTATCGTTATCGCCAAAAGCCGTGCCGATTTCATCGGTTGCTACGCAGTCGTTTTCATTAAGGACAGGCACAACGCCGAGCTTTAAAAGCGTTTCGATGGAATTTTTCAAATTCAAATAAGTCTGGCGATGATTCAACACTTCCGCTGTCAAAAGCACCTGCGCGCAGGCAAGACCGAATTTATCGAATGCCTTTCTGTATTCCGACATTAGCAAAGGCTGACCTACCGCCGCACAGGCCTGCCGCATTTGTATGCCGGCAGAGGTTATGTTTATTTTAAGTTTACCTGCGCCCATTCCGATTGCGCCGGAAGTTACAATGACGACTTCTCTGCCGCCTTTGACAAGCTCCGAAACCTGCCCTGCGATGGAACGTATAAACAGACCGTCAATACCGCCGCCTTTGCTCAGCGTATTTGTGCCGATTTTTATCGCTATCCGTTTTGAATTAGTGAAATTTCTCATTATAATTCAAAATCTTTTTTTAGCTTTTTATGTATAAAAGATTTTGCCTTCTGTCCTGAATAATCTGCGACGATTTGTCCGCTGCCGATAAGTTTCCATTTATATATTACCAGCCCTTCAAGCCCGACAGGCCCGCGTGCGTGGATTTTATTTGTGCTTATACCGACTTCCGCGCCCAGGCCGTAGCGGTAGCCGTCGGCAAATCTTGTGCTGGCGTTTAAAAACACATTTGCCGAATCGACAAGCTGCATAAACTCCGCCGCCGCCGTTCTGCTCTGCGTAATAATTGCGTCGGTATGATGAGAACCGTAGGTATTTATGTGTTCTATCGCCTCATCGAGCGAATCGACGGTTCTTATCGACAGAATTTCGGCAAGATATTCCGTTGCCCAGTCTTTTTCACTGGCGCGTTTTATATCGATTATCTTTCTTGTTTTATCGCAGCCGCGAAGTTCAACGTCTTTAGCTTCAAGAGCGGCCTTAATTTTAGGCAGAAATTTTTTAGCTATGCCCTTGTGAACAAGAAGTGTCTCAACGGCGTTGCAAACCGCAGGGTATTGAGTCTTGCCATCAACGGTAATTTTGACAGCCATATCGACATCTGCCTTACTGTCCACGTAAATATGACAGATGCCGTCCGCATGCCCAAGCACGGGTATATTTGTATTGTCCATAATATAACGGACAAACTGGTTTGAACCTCTTGGAATCAGCAGGTCGATGAACTTGTCCAGCTTTAATATGCTCTCAACATCGGAGCGTGTCTGCAAAAGCTGAATCCAGTTTTCGGGTATGCCCGCCTTTATACTCGCATCGCGTATGATTTCGTAAAGTATTTTATTTGTATTCGCAGCCTCTGTGCCGCCTTTTAAAATCGCCGCATTGCCGCTTTTCAGGCACAGTGTCGAAATCTGAACCAGTGCGTCAGGCCGCGATTCGAAAATAATTCCGATTACTCCGATGGGACAGCTTACCTTGTAAAGGTCCAGCCCCTTATCCATCTGGATTGCATAAAGTGTCTTTCCGGCTGGGTCGTCCAGTTTTATAAGATTTTCAATTCCGCTACATACGTCATTGATTTTATTTTCATCGAATTTAAGTCTTTTAAGCAGGGCGGGGGATATTTTTTCGTTCGCGGCCTTTTCCATATCCTGCTTATTTGCCTTTTTAATCCGTTCGGCATTCTTTTTTAAGGCCTGTGCGATGGCTTTAAGCGCACTATTTTTCTTCTCAGTGCTTATCCCTGAAAGCCTGATAGATGCCTTTTTAGCTGATTGTGCCAGTATTGTTAAATCCATATCTTATTTATCCGCCGTCAGCGGAATTCTTGTTTTATTAAAATAACCGATTTAGAAAAAATATTTTAACAAGCATTCTGTAATTAGCCAGTGATTTTGTATTTGGCTATTTGGACTCTTTGCATTTGACAATTTCACAGGATTTCGGCTAAAATGTCGTCTGATTGCTGATTACCGGCAATTATTGAATTAAGCGGGCGTAGCTTAATGGTAAAGCTCCAGCCTTCCAAGCTGGTTATGTGAGTTCGATTCTCATCGCCCGCTTTTTACACAACTTTTTATGTTAAATTGGGCAAAATAAAGCAACTTTACCGATTTAATATCCATCGAGTCCTATAACAAATTTTTAGCATTTTTTAGAAAAATTCCTTTTTTATTTTGACAAAGTGGGAGAAAGTGGTAAGAATTGGGACAAAAGACCATACAAGTAGGATAAAGGTAATGCTTTTACTAACAGGTGAATACGAAAGTACGGTGGACGAGAAGGGCAGAGTCTTCGTCACTAATAAGCTTCGCAGTCAGATAGATTGCGACAAGCATGGCAGCAGTTTTTATCTTACTGTCGGTCCAAATGGCGTGTTGAGTCTTTATCCCGAAAAATATTTTCAGCAAATTGCCCTTGCCGAGTCACCAGGGACGGTGGCCCCGGATGAGTCGGTAGTATTTGAACGAATGAATTTTGCGATGGCCAGCAAGGTTGAGCTGGATCGGCAGGGCAGATTGCTAATCAGTGAAAAAATCAGAAAACGGGCCAACCTGCAGAACAATCTTACGCTTTTGGGCGTTCGGGACCATATCGAGCTCTGGAACGTTCAGGACTGGGAAAAATATGTTGCCGACCATTCGGCCCAGTTCCAGCAGCAGACTATGCAGGCAAGGCAGGCAGTGCTTCAAAAACAAAGCAAGGAAATATAGCTTAAAATCTTTTTAATCCGCTTACGGCGGAAAGGAGAGAGCGATGTATAAGGATATCGATCACTGCAAAGTCGTAATGGAAAGCCTTAGCGGCCAAAGACCTTCCGACGAGCAAACCTTCGCTTCAATCGACACTTTGTCAGACAGGCTCCATACTATTCACAAGATGCATCGCCGTCTTGTTGATGTGGAGTTTTCGCCGCAGGTACAGGCTCTTGTCGAGCAGGAAACGATTCTTGCGATAAGCTAAGGCCGGTTTAATTTAAACCTGTTTATAACAGGAGTTAAAAGTGAATAATACGCCGGCTGAGCACAGACCTGTTCTTGCCGAGCAGATTCGGGCAGCGATAAAATTGAAAAGCGATGCCGTAGTTGTTGACGCGACTGTCGGTTTCGCCGGACACAGCAGGATGTTTGCCGAGTCTCTCGGCAGAGATGGAATTCTTGTCGGGCTCGATGTTGACCAAACGTGCCTTGAAACCGCTCGGCAGTGTTTGGCCAATCTGCCCTGCAAGGTTCTGCTGATTCGCGAGAATTTCGCACAGCTTGCCGAAGTCCTGCGTCAAAACGGAATTGACGGCGCGGATTTGATATTTGCTGATTTGGGCGTTTGCTCCGGTCAGCTTGCGGATATCGACAGGGGACTGAGCTTTCAGAAGGATATGAAACTTGATATGCGGCTGGACGACAGGATTGATGTTACAGCCGCTGATATTGTAAACAGCATGGACGAAAAGGGATTGGCTGACCTGATATTCAAGTTTGGGCAGGAACGGGCGTCACGGAAGATAGCCCGTTCCATAGTTCATTTCCGAAAAGCAGCGAAGATTAAAACGACTACAGGACTTGTTGACGTTATTTGCAGGGCGCTCGGATGCAGCCCGACATCGAGAAAAAGCAGGATTCATCCAGCCACTAAAACATTTCAGGCGCTGCGGATTGCGGTCAATAATGAGCTTGACAATCTGGGTAAATTTCTGGATGCTATGCCATTACTGCTGAAGAAGGACGGCCAGGCGGCCATTATAAGTTTTCACAGCCTTGAAGACAGATTGGTAAAGAACAATTTTCGGCAGAACAAAGCCGAAGGCGTTTATGCCATAGTTACGAAAAAACCGATGATTGCCCTGCGGTCGGAAGTATTTGATAATCCGCGTTCCAGAAGCGCTAAGTTAAGAATAGCTATTAAGTTATAATATTTAAAATGGAGTTTTAGCAATGACAACCGATGCAAAAATAGGGTTGCTTTTAGCGTTGGTATTTATTGTAGCTATTACATTTGTCATTAACGGCCTGCCCGATTTTCTCAGCAAAAAGGACAAGACCCAGGACACCGCCAGCTATATCAATCATTATGGCAAGCCCGGCGAGCCTGGCATTGTCGACAAATCGAGCAGGGATGCCGCCGAGGCGCTGAATAAAAAAATTGTTTCTCTTCCAACGCCCTCGACTGCCGAGGTAAACGCCCAGACCGGCCAGCAGGATGCCGCCTATCAGGCGATTCTTCCTGCCGCAAGCGAGGTAGTAAAAAGCGCATCCGCAAATACTCCGGCGCAGCAAACTGCGGTGATAGATGTACCATCGACTTCCGCCGGCCAGACTTCCGAGACGATTTACCAGGTCAGCGATGGCGACAGCCTTGCGAACATCGCCCTGAAATTTTACGGTCCGCAGGCGGGAAAGAAACTTGTAAATATCCGGAAAATTTTCGAGGCGAACAAAAAAACGCTCAAATCAATGGACGCGCTTCAGATTGGCCAGAAGCTGATTATTCCGCCGCTGAACGATAAGGAGCAGGCTCTTCTTAAGACGGGTCTGTTTGAAAAAGTCGATAAGGAAAAAGGTTCTGCCGCCGCCGCTTCTGATTCCAAAGAGGCCAAACCATCCAAAACTTCGCAGGAATATGTTATCAAAGAACAGGACACCCTGTGGAAAATCGCTGAAAAATATCTCGGCGACGGAAGCAGATACGAAGAAATAGCGGAGCTGAATAAATCTATCGACCCGGAAAATCTTGTTGTCGGCACAAAAATAAAACTGCCTGCCAAATAATTATTACGGCTCGGCCGGAGGCGGATAAATTTGACTTCATATCGTTACATTTTTCTTGTTCTTGTCATTTTTTTTGTTTCAATATCCGCTGTTTATCTTCGCCGGGCTGAGAATCGCGAATTCTATAAATTCAGAACCAGCCAGGCTCATGGGACAAGATTAAAACAGCAGCTCTGGCAAAAGCAGCTTCAGCTCGAAGGATATATCAATCCTGCTTCGGTATCCAAAACTGTCAAAGACAAAGTTAAATGAGTAAAATAAATATTACCTGTGCCTTGTTAGATGGAATATGCGAAACAAAACAGCTTTAATTTTACTTTCACTGGTTGGCGCAGGTTTCCTCGGCGTCGTCGTTCGCTGCTTTTTTCTGCAGTATTATGAAGGCGATTATTTCCAGCTGGCTTCGTTCAAGGCTCAGCGTTCGAATTTTATAGAGCAGCCCAAAAGGGGGGCCATACTCGATTGCCGCGGCAGGATTCTCGCCGCCAGTTTCGTTGCCGATACTGTTTTTGTCGAACCGCGAGCTGTTGGCGACATCAAAACAACCGCCCATGCTCTGGCCGGCATAATCGACTTAAGCGAAACGGAAATCAGCAAAATTATTCTCACCGCCAGAAACATCGGTTATGCCCCGATACTTGCGGATGTCAAGCTTACCGATACTCAGCGCAAACAAATACAGGCTTTGCCGGGCATCGGCATTGAGAGCAAATGGGAAAGATATTATCCGATGGGCGGCGCAGCGGTGCACGCTGTCGGCTTTGTCGGCACCGATGGCCAGGGCCTGGCGGGCCTTGAGCTTCAGTGCAACAAAATTCTTAAAGGCACTTTCGGCGGCAGCACGTTTTTTTCCGATGCCGCCAGAAGGCCGATAAAGCTCAGAAGTTTCGGAGGTTTCGCTCAGGACGGCTGCGATATTGTTCTTACGCTGGATTCGACTATTCAGGAAATTGCGCATTCGGCTCTTAAAAAACAGGTCAGCGAATTTCAGGCAGAGTCCGGCGTCGCTATGGTGATGGACCCCTGCAGCGGTGCAGTGCTGGCGATGGTGTCGCTGCCCGATTTCGACCCGACGACCCTGAAAGGCGCCGACGAAAAGAGTCTCGGCAATCATATCCTTTCGGACCCGTTCGAGCCCGGCAGTATTATCAAACCCGTCATTGTTTCCTGGGCGCTCGAAACAGATTCAATCAATCCGAACGATACAATCTTCTGCGAAAACGGCAGTTACAGCGGCAAAGGATTCGGAACAATCGGCGAATACCACGAAGGTTTCGGAACTCTTTCAATCTGCGGCATCCTCGCTCATTCGAGCAATATCGGAATGGCGAAAATCGGTCAGAAGATGGGCGCCGCCAAACTTTACGAAGGCCTTAAACTTTACGGCTTCGGCCGAAAAACCGGAATCGACCTGCCCGGCGAAGACAGCGGAATTGTCTGGCCGCTGAAATTCTGGACAGGTTACAGTGTCGCTCGCGTACCGTTCGGCCACGAGTTTTCCGCTACCTCGATGCAGATGGCTTGTGCCTATTCTGTGCTGGCCAATCATGGCAGACCGATAAAGCCTCATCTTGTAAAGGCGATTGTCAACGGCCAGGGAAATAAAGTCAAACTTCAGGAGCCGCTGCAAACCGCCAGTTTCATCGTAAGCGAAAAAACCACAAGATGGATTGTCGAAAAAGCGCTCGTCGCGGTAGTGCAGGAAGGCACAGGCAAAAAGGCCGCTATTGAAGGCCGTCAGGTCTGGGGCAAAACGGGAACCGCTAATATCGCTAAAACAGGCAGAGGCGGCTACGATGAGGAAAATTATGTCGCATCTTTTATCTGCGGCTCGCCTCCCGAAGAACCTGCCGTAGTTGTTCTCGTCTCAATCCGCAAACCGAACAGAAGCCTTAGCAAAGGCTACACCGGCGGCTCGGTTGCTGCACCTGCCGCAAAAGAAATCCTCGAAAAAACCCTGAATTATCTAAAGATATAAATTCCAATCTCTCCTGTTCTACTGCTCACCTGTTCTATTTTAGGTATCCCAACTCAATGCAGCGGCTGACAATATCTCTTGCAATCGGGCCGGCATCGCTTCCGCCGTGCTGACCGCCTTCGACGAGCACCGAAAAGGCAATTGCCTTGCCGTTATTGTCTTTTGCAAACCCTGCGAACCATGCGTGATAAGGTCTTTCCGTTGAGCCGGTCTTGCCGAACACCTTTACCCCTTTTTCTTCGAATCCGCTGTCGGCAAATTGCGAAAATGCCGTGCCATGCGGTTCGGTAACGACTGCGTGCATACCTTCGTAAAGCGTTGCGATGGTTTCCCTGCTTAAGTTCAGGTTGTATCCTGTATCGGCAGGCTCGGTGACGAGGATTCTTGACTTTTTGAAAACACCTCCTCGCGCAATGGCCGCGAACGCGTTTACAACCTGCATCGGCGTAGCGCGAAAATTGCCCTGACCGATCCCGAAAAATCTTCTCTCCGCCGCGTCAATCGGCGGCAGGTTCTCCAGCAGAGAACTTTCTGTTTTCGGTATCGAGCTCGATATGATTCCCGCCGATTCCGCGAAAGTTCTGACGGGAAAATTTCCGAACGAATCGATTATGGCCGGGTCTCTTATCGCCAGCGCCTCTTTGCCGAACCCGAACTCATACAGCCATCGCTGCAAAGCCTCCGGCTCGACGCGGGAAGCAGTACGCGAAAAATATATATTGCAGCTTCCTTTCAATGCGTTGCGGGCCTTATTGCCGCCTTCATTGGCCCATTCCTCGTCGTGCCCATGGCCGAGACGACTTCTTAGAATCCAGCAGTTCGGCCAGCCGGCTGGCGCAGGTACTGAAGGGCAGGATATAATTTCGCTCGGCGTTATTTTTCCTTCCTCCATAGCAGCGGTTAGGATTATCGGTTTTGCCGATGATCCGGGCGGATAACCCTGGAATACACGGTTAAGCAGCGGCTTATTCGCGTCAGCGGCCAGTTTCGAATAATTCCGTCTTGCGGTATTAAGGTCAAAATCCGGTATCGATGCCATTGTCAGGATATCGGTTGAATTTACATCGACTATCACGATGCCGACTGCCTGGCCGAAAACCGGATTTAAAGTCGGATTTATAAGCAGATTTTCTATCTTCTGCTGAAGCTCGATGTCTATGGTCAGTTTTACATCGTTCCCGAATTGTCTTTCTGTTCTTCGGATAACCTGGTTGTCGAGATTATAAATTATTTTGCCTGACCTGCCTTTAAGGTATGGCTCGCAGACATATTCTATACCGCAAAAACCGGTCATATCGCCCGGTGCGTATCCGTTCGGCTCTTCGTCAGCGGAGTTCCAGGGTTTGACCCAGCCGATAAGAAGACTGGCGGAATTTTTATATGGATAAATCCTTTCGCTCTGCGGCAGGACCTGGACGCCGTCAGTATCTATAAATTTAAGCTGTGCCGCGAGGACTTCGTCGTCGTTATTCAGCTTAAACAATGGCAGCGGCTGGTGCATTTCCGCTATATCAATCTCCGATGCCAAAAGCAGTCGTTCGTTTGCGTCCGCCACCGCCGTCTCGAATTTCTGCTGCGGATATTTCCGTTTTCCCGCCAGCCAGTATCGCAGTTCCCAGATTGGGTCGTTTATCTGCCGGTTTATCTGCTCTTTTATTTGTTCAGGTGCGCAGTTTTTAAACTCGGCGCATTTAGCGATGATTTCATTTAAGGTATTGTAGTCCTGCTGAAATTTTTCTTTTATTTTGTTTTTTTCGGCCTCGCTGGAACATTGCAGCGACTGAACCAGCCAGAATCGCTCATCGGCAAGTCGGGCTATGCGATAATCGAGGCAAAGCGTAAAGCACGCCTCGCTGGTCGCGAGGATTTTGTCGTTTCTATCGAGAATTTTGCCGCGAAGGGTGGTCAGTTCCGTGCTTTTGCTTGCGATTTTTTCGAGTTGGCCCTGCCATGCCGAATACGGATTGAGCTGAATGTAGGCCAGCCGCCCGATGCATACTATTGCAAAAAAACCACAGAATAACGCGAATGTTTTCAGCCGTTTGCCGGACATTTGTAATTCAGAATTTTAAATTAACGTTCGTCGATTCTTAACTTGAATCTATGTATTCCTACGCCGAGCCATTTACCTATCGCTGTGACGGGCCATTTAACCAGGAACCATAAAATAGCGGAATAAATCGGGACAGCGAAAATTTCCAAAAAGCCGCCTGTCTCCGCTGTAGAGCCCTTGATTTTTGCCAGTATAATCGCGGGAATCTGTATTAAAATACCTGCCGCGAAAATGACAATTGCCTGCTGACCGGTCTTTTTCACAAGAATTAATTTTCTGATGTGAGCTATTGCCGTACCGATGATTCCGAAGCTGATAAAGTACGGCCCGATTAGCGCCCCTGTAAGGTCCGCCGCGAATCCTATCGCGAAAGAAATAATAATCGCGTCGTAACTGTCGCAGCTTATCGCGAAATAAACCAGCAGTATCAAAAGAATGTTCGGCTTTATGTGCTGCACGGTCAGCGAAACTGTCTCCATCAGCGCGCTTGACTGAATTATCGCCCCGGCCAATATCAGAACTGTGAATCTAAACCATTTCATTTTTACTCCGGCTGTTTCAGCACAATCACAGCCACATCCGTTATATTATTTAAATTATACGCCGGTTCGACGGTAATATCCCAGACAGTCGGATTTTTTTCGCCGGCGGTACATTTCGCTATTCGTCCGATGATTCGCATCGACCGCAAAAAGCCCGCCTTCTCGGCCGCGTAAACGTTAAAACCGGTTTTTATTTCATACTTCTGCGGAATATTCAGTACCCTTGCACCTTTTTTGTCGTTGCCCTGTATCGTTCCGTTGAAGTACTTGTTGATTTCGGGAGCTGAAATCTTGATGGGAATCTTGCAGGCCGAGCTTGTTACCAGCCGGACGCTTGAAATATCGTTCGAGACCTGCTCGACCAGACCAATCACCGCGTTATCGCCCAGAACATATTGGCCCGTCTTCAGTCCGTCGCCTGCGCCGCGGTTTATGATAAACTCGTTTTCTTTTTTGTTGACGACTTTTGCCAGTACAAGGCCGGTCGAAGGGTCGGGCTCGGTCAGCCTGACTTTACTGAGTACGTCAACCTGTTTTTTCTGCTCAGCCAATTCCGCTTCGAGATTTGCGTAAGCCGTCTGCAGCCTGTTGTATTCTTCTCTGGGTACGTAATCCGGCGACAACGCCGCCGGGCGGTTTTGCGTTACAGACGAACCCATCTTTAAAAAGAAACCGAAAATATCTATGAATGCGAAATTCAGTCGGCTTGTTACATTTTGGGGGAGAAGAAGGAAAATACATCCGAGCAAAACAAGGCCGATGAAAAGGGTCAGTTTCGAAGGTTTGAATTGTCTGCGTGCCATTGACTCATCGGCTGTGAGTTTTTATTCCCATCCGTAGCCGGTATGGTCCATTGTGTCCTTCCATATTTCAAGGTTCTCCAGATAAACGCTGGTCCCTCTTGCCACGCAGGTTAGAGGCTCATCGACGCGTATAACTTTCAGACCTGTCGCGTTCGCCAGAACCTTATCCATTTCTCGCAGCAGCGAACCGCCGCCGCAAAGATGCATACCGTTCTCGATTAAATCCGCCGCCAGTTCAGGCTCTGCCTTTTCCAGCGTCTTCGTAACCGCTTCTATAATGCCGCTGATAGGCTCCTTGAGCGCTTCGCGGATTTCTTCGCTTGTAATGACAATCTTGCGCGGCAGGCCGGAGATTGTATCCCTGCCGGCGATTTCCATAGTAAGCTCTTCGGCCAGCGGGGCGGCCGAGCCGAGCTGGATTTTTACCTGTTCCGCCCGCGGCTCGCCGATAAGAAGATTGTATGTCCGTTTGAGATGAATGATTATTGCTTCGTCCATATCGTCGCCGCCAATTCGCACGGATTCACAGGAGCTTATGTCGGCAAGGCTCATTATTGCTACTTCCGTTGTTCCGCCGCCGATATCGACAATCATCGACGCCGTTGGTTCGGTAATCGGAAGTCCCGCCCCGATGCCTGCTGCCATTGGCTCATTGACGAGGAATACTTTTCTTGCGCCCGCTCGTTCGGCGCTGTCGATAACGGCTCGCCGTTCGACCGCTGTTATGCCGCTCGGCACCGCGATAACTACACGGGGTTTTATCAGCCAGCCGCTTCGGCCGTGAACCTTTTTTATGAAATAGCTCAGCATCGCCTCGGTTATTTCAAAATCGCTTATTACGCCGTCTTTGAGCGGACGAATTGCTGAAATGCTGCCGGGCGTTTTGCCCAGCATTTCGCGGGCCACTAAACCTACTGCTTCCCCGTTGTTTAAAACTATATTTGTTCCCTTGCGAACCGCCACCACGCTCGGCTCGTTTAAAACTATGCCTTCGTTGCGGACGCAGACCAGCGTGTTACAGGTACCCAGGTCGATTCCCATATCCATGCTAAACCAACCTAATATCGAGTCGAGAAACACGCCAAAATCCTTTCAAAATTTACAGCGACCTCCATTCTTGCGTCGCTGCCGATTAATGAATACTATCCACAACCTTCAAAAGCGTTCCGTAAACGAACAAGCATTTATAAGCGACGAAGCCGGCTGTTGCCGCGACACTGCCGCACGCCAGCGATAATAGAGCCGTATAAAGATTGCTCGAGGCTTTTACCTTGCTGGTTGTTGTTGGTACATCGTCCATTTCTGTTCCTGTTATATTAAATAATAACTTATTTTACCACGTCGTGGAAGCAACATCGCCCACCTGCGGCGACTGCTGTACCAGTTGCAGCGTTCCCGCAGAGGCTTCCGAATCCACTTCCGTTATTCTTATATCGCAGACAAAGGTATCGTTTCGTGTAACGTGAAATATCATATCTTTTTCCACGCCGTCAGCCGTTCCTATCGAAAGCGTTACAAGTTTTCCTTCGATTGCCGTAACCTTTCCCTTAAGGATGGTTCCGGGAGTTAGTCCAGCCGCCGGGGTTGCCTTGTCCGATTGAGTGGTTATCGGCTCAGTGGTTTCCGCTGTCGGTGCCTTGCCGGAAAGCTGATTTTCCAATTTTGCTTTTTCTTCAAGCAGTCTCTTCTTTTCCGTTGTTAATGTATCGATTTGAACCATCTTTTCTTCGAGGCTTGATGTTATTTCGTTGAGATTTTTGCTCAGTTTAATTGCGTCTGCCCGCGCCTTATCGAGTTCTCCTCTTGTTTCCTTTAAGGAGCCTTCCATTCCGCTGACAGTTCCCTCGAACTTCAGCGCAGCCGAAGCCAGGTTCTGAACCTTCTCATCGAGAACGGCCTTGTCGCGTTCGGCGTTTTTCACATCCTGTTCGAGTTTTGTCTTTTCGCTCTTGAGCTTGCTCATCTCCGCATCGAGCTTGTCGGACAATTCCTGCATCTGACGCTGCTTTTCTTCAAGCTGTGTCTTATAGCTTGTGCTCGTCTGGCGCAGAGATACTATCTCCGTCTGGGCCTGTTCATAAGCCTGTTTGTAATTTTTCGCCGTTCCGACATATGTCACGATAGTTCCACAAAGGAAAATGGAGAATAATGACAATAGAACTATCAAAATTTTTGTAAGAGTACTCAATTTTCACTCCTTTCGCTGCGGATTGTCAGGCTGATTACAGAATTAGACATAACTGCTTAAAAACTTCAATTATTTACAATAAAAACTTTCAGCAAATTCTACGAATTGAAAGCCTTAAGGTCAAGTTATTTTTACCTTTATGGTGTTTATTCAATGTACACGAGCGAGCATAAAAACACTTTTACTCGCGGCCAGTTGGACCATTACCGACTCATTTTTGAGCATTTTAGGCAGAAATCCTATCAACGGCTCCGTCCCGATTTGTCCTATCGCCAGTGCTGCCAGTACGTTGCGCTTCTCTGATACCGCTTTTTCCGGGTCTGGCGGGCTGTTAAAGAATTCCAAAATGATTACTTGTCCGCTTGTATCGCCAAGAAAACCAAGCCGCTCAGCGGCCGCAAGCCTTACCTCGGGAACATTATCGTCAAGAAGGGTAAGTATGGCGTTGGCGCCTTTGCTGCCGCCGAAGGATGCCATCACATGTATCCCCATATATCTATCGTCTGGATAAACACTTATGAGCATTGTCCATATCTTGGAATAAATCTTTTCATCGCCGATTTGGGCTATCGCCTCGACCGCGTTAAAAGCGACCACATCGCTGGCATTCTGGCTGTCTTTAAGCTTGTAAAGGATTGGCAGGGAGTGCGGATTTTTCATTTTTCCCAGCAGCATAGCGGCGTTGGCCTGTACGACCTGATTGCTGCTTGAAGCAGCATCTTCTATCTGCCTGAGATATTTCTCGTCGCCAAACTGATAAAGTGCGTAAGCGCCTGCTGTAGCTACATTTAAGTCCGAGTCCTTCAATAGCTGTTTGAGTTTTTTTTCGCTCTCTTTATATTTCATATCGCCAGCGGCTATAGCAACTGAAAAACGAACGCGGGGGTCAAGGTCGTCAAAAAGAGGAATAATATTTTTCATCATTTCTGTTTTTTTACTTTCGGAGATGACCTCGACAGCAATTGCACGAATTCCCGGTTCAGGATTTTTCAAACCAGCCAATACAATTTGTTCTGCCTCAGGAACAAGACTTTTTATCGTATCAGGAGTAAGACTTTTTACAGTATTAGAAGTATGACTTTTTGCCGCCTTAGCCCCTGTACAGTAATTCGCTGCTATTAAAAGACTTATAACCAGAAAAATACAATTTTTTCTCATCGTCTGCTTTCTATTTTACACTTTCCGCTATCTTAATTTATATATCGACACAGCGATAGTTAAAATCAAACATATTGCACAGACAATATCAAGCAATTGTCCATTTTTACTGAAAATAGTAATTCTTTTATCTATAAATATTTTGTCGGCGAACCAGCCGCTTTGTCCCGTTCTTTGAACGGCTTTTTTGTTCAAAGTCCCCGCGGGAAAATCATTTTTTATATTTCCCGATGAATCTATCAGGCAGCTGATGCCCGTATTGGCGCAGCGGATTACGGACAAGCGGTTTTCAATCGCGCGAAATACGCAAATCGCCATCCGCTGACCAAGTTCCGTGCTGGCCTTTATATTGTTACCAGTTTTTTTTACGAACCAGCCGTCGTTGCTTATCGTTACGAGCCAGTCGGCTTGTTTGTTTCCGTCTTTATCGACAGCGAACCTGCGGGCGATTTTCGGCACTATATCCTCAAAGCAAATCATCACACCGAAGCGATAAATATTATTTTTTACCGGCATTTTAAAAATCGTGTATTCGCTTCCCGCGTCCAGCGTATAGTCGTAATCGTAAGGCGTAAGCATCATCAGGATTTTATGCATAAACGGCAGCGTTTTTTTAAACGGCAGATATTCGCCGAACGGCACAAGACTAATCTTGTCGTAATGCTGCCGCGGCCCCGCCTGGTTCGGCTCATACAAAAATGCGCTGTTGTAATTTGTTTTAAATTCAATCCTGCCGCCGGTCATCACTGCGTTGCCCGCGAATGAGCCGATAAGAAGATTGGCCCCTTCGTTCGAATGCCGAACAAGGGCGTTGTGAAATATTTTTGTAGTGCAGTCTTCCGCTATCAGTTTTAAGTAGCTATCGTCCAGTATGGCTTCGACCATTGTCTCCGGCCAGATAATAAGATTCGGCTCGGCATCCAATAAACATTTCCTGCTGTCTGAAAGCATATTCAGAAACGATACTTCCGCAGGCTCGGTATCTTCGCCCGACTTTACCGGCACATTCGACTGCACCACGCCGATTCTGGGGCCGGCCTGTATAAAACGCGATGCTTCATTTATTCTGTATCGGCCGTAGAAAAGAGCCGCAGTTATGACAAAAATCGTAAGGATAATACCGACAAGGTTGGCTTGTTTGCAAACTTGTCTCTTTTTTAAGTCAATAATAATTTCGGCAATAAAGCCGTTAACCATTGCGATAATAAAACTGATGCCCGCGACGCCGAACAAATCGGCAATCTGAATCAGCGGAATATTTCTGAACTGGCTGTGCCCGAGAAATCGCCAACTGAACAGCCAGCCCCATGCGGCCTCTGCTCCGACAACGAGTATCGCCAGCGAAAACCAGAGCGGTACTTTTCTTTGTACGCAATATCGCAGCGACAGGGCGATGGCCGGCCAGTAAAGGGCCATATAAAGGCAAAGCACAATCCAGCCGGCGATAGTTACCGGCACAAGCCAGTAAAGATTGCCGAGCCAGTACAGTAGCCCGATGATATACGCCGTTAAAATAGTCGGCCAAATCTTTTCATTCGCCAGAGAGCCGATTACAAACGGCACGAATGCGACCCACGCAAGAAAGGCCATTCCAAACGGCGGCTGAATCACCGTCAGCAGAACGGCGCTGGCTACGAAAGCTAATATCATCCCTAACTGTTTTTGTGATGTCATTTTGAGAAAACTTCTACCTAAGCCGTGGCAATAAACCTTTTTTACGCAATTTAAGAAGTTGGTCTGCTATATCTTTTGACGTTTTATCACAACCAAATTTTGTATTAAACCATTCAGTAAAATTATCTAAAACATCCCTGTCTTTAATTAATTGGTCACTTGGTACATTATTTTTCTGGTACCAGAGTTTTAACTTTTCTATTTCTGTGTCATTCCACTTTCCCATAGCGATGTCTCCTTTTCATTATTTTGTTTTCTGCTATAACCTAATGGACCTAATTTCCCACTCTTACGCAAATATACCAATCGTTTTGTTATGTCCTCTGGCGTGAAAACCTTTTTCATTCTTTCATTAAATTTATATGTGAAAATGCCAAGCAATTCTTCGCTATCCATTAACTCTTCAGTGGTAATTTTATTCTCATGATAAAACCATTTTAATTCATTATTCAAACCTTCAGTCCACTCCAACTTTCCCTCACCTTCAACGGCAAGGCTTGAGTTCTTAATACGTTTTATGGCCTCTGTTACATATTTTTTTGAGATATCAATGCCTGTATAGTTACGCAATAATTTGTGTGCTACTACTGTAGTCGTTCCTGAACCATTAAAAGGATCTAGTACCCAATCACCTTCATGTGTACTGGCCCTTATTATTCGAGCGAGAATACTTTCGGGCATTTGGCATGGATGCCAGCCGGTTCTTTCTTCGAAAGTTCCACATAGCCTGGGATATTCATTCCAGACATCATCAGGCATCTTACCCTCTGGGTTCGCTCGTTTGTCATTATAAATTTTTTGCCTGTCTGAAATCACTCTTAATACATTATCGTTAAACGTAAATTGTTTTTTGTCTTTAACGAAATAGAATATATGCGTATGAGAGCGGGCAAATTTATTTTTCATCTGCTGGCCGAAGGTATAGTGCCAGACAATCCAGTTTCGGCAAAATAATTTAAGTTCGTCTTCAGCTATTGTTTTTACACTCGCTGCGTAATCATCGCCGATGGCGATATAAAACGAGCCGGCGGGTTTAAGGATATTATTGCAGGCCGTCATCCATTTTTTTGTCCAGTCGATGTAATACTCTTTTTTTTGCTTGTCGTGGTATTTATCGTATTTGTAGCCGATATTGAAAGGCGGGTCTGCGAAAATAAGGTCTGCAAACGGCTCTTTGATTCCGTTGAGTATCTCTATACAGTCGCCGGCTATGATTTTGTTAAGCAGTTTGTCCACGCCGCTATTTTAGCGCCACCGGCGTATATTGCAAGCTTGTTCTGAGCGAAGTCGAATGAATGAGATTATTTCCGCTTGCGGCCAAGCAGTGTTAATCCGCCCAATGCCAGCAAAACCAAACTGCACGGTTCAGGAATTTCGGCGACACGAAACCCTACATTGCGGTACTCGTTGTATGGGTAGTCGAGGTAGAAGTAGTATCGGCCGGACGACGCGAGGTAGTCGTCAATTTCGGAGTACGAGGCACCACGGAAGCCGCGATTGGAACCGGAAATAAGAGTTTCGTTCCATTCCCAGACATTGCCCATCATATCAAAAGTGTCGTTCTGCTCTTGTGTGCCAGTACCTACATTCCAAGGATCACCCCAAGGAGCACCGTTACCATGATTCGATTGCACGCCGGCAATAGGGGCGGTATTTGTGCCATTGGCATATAGCGAATAGCCGCTTCCGTTGGGCTTGAAATACGCCGCCTTGTACCATTCATCTTCTGTTGGAATAACATAGGTTGTTCCATAAGTTGAAATTGACGAAACCCTGTCGATTCCCAGAAAACTGCCGGGATTGGTATTGTTTCCGCTGAACTGATAAGCACCTTTACTCTTATCGCCGCTGGTAAGGTAGTTACAGAACTGGGCCGCTTCGTACCAACTTACCTCATTGGTCGGCTGCTGGGCGCCGGTGAAATATGCACCTGTGTCATAAGCATCGCTCGGATTGCCGGTTGGGGCACCGGCAGCGGCAGTAAATGTGTTCCACTGAGTATTGGTCACCTCATATTTGCCGATACGATAAGCGTTGCCCACAGCACCATAACCGGTGGTGCCATCAGTCCACATAACTTGCGTATCAGCAGCATTACCTGGATTGCCGATAGTTACAAAATCCATCCCAATTCCGCGTATGGTGTCAGCCGAAGCAAAATTAATTAATGCCATTAAACACACAACAACTATCAAAACTCTTAAATTTTTCATTTTCTTCTTCCTCACCAAAAACTTTTTATTATTTTTTTCTTCTTAAATAATTTGCGCAGAAATATCGCTGGATTATGAACGAATGGGAAATCCTCAAAAACAATCTCATTTTCTTCCTTCTCCATTCCTTCCAATTTACTCCTGAAACAACGCAGTAATTATACCTGCGATAATCCTGCTAAATCAAGGAAAATCCATAAAATCAGTCAGTCTCCGCCTTTGGCGGATTCCACAAATCTTAAATTTTCAATCCTTGCCCTGTTAGATGCCGCTTCGGCTATCTAACCGGGGTTAAATCTTCAATTTTTGCCCTTTCCAACCGCCAAAAATGTGCTTGCATAAAGGCTTGTAATGCTTATAATTACTTTAAAATCGCGGGTGTAGCTCAGTGGTAGAGCGTCACGTTGCCAACGTGAATGTCGTGAGTTCGAGCCTCATCACCCGCTTTGAAAACCGTAAAAGCGGTTGCGGTTGCGAGACTCGTAGCGGTTACGATAAACGTAAGACGTAAAACGAAACGAGCCACGTAACCGATAAACGAAAGACGACAAATTATCAGTGAGGTACCGGCTAAATTAATAGCCAGGCGCTGGTCGCTGATATGTCATAAGGCCGATTAAAGGCTTCAGGACATATTCATCCGCCATAGCCTTGGCGACGGTGGATACGACCTGAAGCCTTTTTATTTAACGCGGACAGACACGGACTTGTAACACTGACTAACACGGAAATTTTAAAATAGGAGCAGCAAATGGCAAAAGAAACGGACGCAACCAAGGCCGAAACCAAGATCGAAACCAAAGATGAAATCAAGAACATAGTAACAATCGCGGACTCAGGCCCCTGCAAAAAGAAAATCAGCGTTGAGATACCCGCTGAGAAAATCAGCAAAGTTTTCGACGAGCAGTATGAAGAACTCAGGAAGAACGCTCTTGTGCCGGGCTTTCGCAAAGGCAGGGCACCGCGGAGACTGCTGGAAAAACGGTTCGGCAAGGAAACATCGGAGCAGACGAAGCTCAAACTCCTTGTCGATGCGAGCGACTCTGCGATAAAGGACAATAAAATCGAATCGCTCGGCGAGCCGACGATTGAACATGAAAAAATCAAACTGCCGGAGACCGGCCCATTGAAGTTTGAGTTCGAGGTTGAAGTAAGGCCTGAATTTAAACTGCCGGAACTTGAGGGCATACCGGTTGAGAAGCCGAAACTTGCGGTTAGCGACGATATGGTCGAGCAGGAAATAGCCGACCTTCAGAAACGCCTCGGCACATGGAAACCAAAGGACGGCAAAATCGCCCTCGAAGACCAGATAGTCGCCGATGTCGTTTTAAAGGCTGAAGGGGTCGATACGGAGAAAATCGCCAATACCGAAATACACGTCAGGCAGAAAAGCTTTGTCGGCAAAGTCGTTGTCGATGATTTGGACAAGGTTCTCGTCGGCGCAAAGGCAGGCGATACCAAAACCGCGACAGCCGATGTTCCCTCAACCTTCTTCGAGGAAAAGTACCGCGGCAAAAAAGTCGAAGTCGAAATTAAAATCAGCGACGTCAAGCATCTTGCCCCTATCGAACTGAATGAGGATTTCTTCAAGAGAATAGGCGTAGCCGATAAGAATGAGCTTAAAACCAAACTGCGGCAGAGAAGCGAAAAGGATATCGAGCGCCGGCAGCAGGAAGTAATGCGGGAGGAAGTCCGTCATTATCTGCTCGGCAAGGTTGACCTGGAATTGCCTGCTAATATTGTCGCCGACCAGTCGAGCAGTATTCTGCAACGGCAATATACGAGATTGCTTTTGCAGGGCTTGAAGGCCGAGGAAGTGCAAAAGCAGATGGAGCAGTTGAAAGCGTCCAGCCAGGAGCAGGCGATAGAGAGTCTCAAGACTTTCTTTGTAATGGATGCCATAGCGAAAAAGCTCAACATCGAAGCGACCGACGAGGAAATCAACGGCTACATCGCCCAGGCCGCGATGTACAGGCAGGTCAGGCCGGAGAAGCTGCGTGAGCAAATGGCTCGCGACGGCTCGCTCACAGAGGCCGCTCTGGAAATCAGGGAAATCAAGTGCATCGATAAGATTCTCGAAACAGCGAAGATTACTGAAGTTGAGCCGGAAAAATTAGCCGCAAAACACGAACACAAGCATGAACATAAACATGAACCTGCGAAGAAAGCCGCTCCGAAGCCTGCCCTCGACCGCGATCGGGGGAAAGAGGCTGAAGAAAAGACGGTAAAAAAGGAAGAAAAACCAGAAAAGCACGAAAAGAAGGCTGAAAAAGCTGAAAAAACCGAGAAAAAAGCGGAAAAAACCGTTAAAAAATCAGCTCCAGCTAAGAAAAGTGACAAGAAAAAATAGCCGATAAAAGAATAGGCTTATACTCTATGAATAGTTGTAAGTCGTTTTAGAAAAACGAGTTAAGGAAATAAAATGATTATTGAACCGCAAAAGAATCTGATGAAAAGTTTCGAACCGCGACTTCAAATGCAGCAAAGTTATCAGCGGACGCGTGAAATGACGCTCGACGATATGCTGCTGGAGAATCGCATTATTTTTATGATTGGCGAGATTTCTTATGGTCTGGCGGCAGCGGTGATTATGAAGATGCTTTATCTTGACAATCAGAAGCGCGGCAGCGAGATAAGTTTATACATAAATTCGCCTGGCGGAAGCGTTGACGACACGATGGCGATTTACGACACGATTAAATTTATCGGCTCACCTGTTGCGACGTATTGCATCGGCCGGGCAGAGTCGGGCGGCGCAATAGTTCTTGCCGCCGGCGCCAAAGGCCGTCGCCACGCTTTGCCCCATGCGAAAATTATGCTCCATCAGCCTTGGGGGGGAGTTTCGGGGCAGGCGGCGGATATACAGATTCAGGCGGAAGAAATACTCAAGGCTAAACAAATGATAAATGAAATCCTGTCCCAATTGACAGGCCAAGCAATCGAAAAAATCACCGCGGAAACCGAACGCGACAGATATATGACAGCAGACGAGGCAAAACATTACGGACTAATCGACGAAGTGCTGCATGAGTCAGAAGAAACAAGTAAGGAAAAAGGTAAAGGCAAAAAATAGCCACGAAGGCACTAAGACACTAAGAAAAAATATATAATTAAAATACTTTGTGCCTTTGTGTCCTGGTGGCTATAAAGAAAAAAGGAAAGAAAATGACCTTAAACCAAAATCTTATACCAATGGTAATAGAAAAGACCGGACGAGGCGAACGAGCTTATGATATCTACTCCAGACTGCTGAAAGACAGAATAATCTTCCTCGGCGGGCAGGTCGATGACGAATCGGCAAACCTTATCATCGCCCAAATGCTTTTTCTGAGCAATGAAGACAGTAAAAGCGATGTCCATTTCTATATCAATTCGCCCGGCGGTTCGGTAACGGCAGGATTGGCGATTTACGACACGATGAGATTCTTGCGATGCTCTGTCGCGACCTACTGCATAGGACTGGCGGCAAGTATGGCGGCTGTGCTGTTTACCGGCGGCGAAAAAGGAAAAAGATTCGTACTCAATAACAGCAGAGTCCTTCTGCACCAGCCTTTAATCAGCGGCGTACTCGAAGGACCTGCGACAGACCTCGATATACAGGCAAAAGAAACTATCCGGCTCCGCGGCAGAATCTACGATATACTGGCACACCATACAGGACAGACGAGTGAAAAAATAACCGCAGACTGCGATAGAAACTTCTGGCTCGAGGCAAAAGAAGCTGTCGCGTACGGTCTTGCCGATGAAATACTCCAGAAAGCACCTCAGCCGGTAGAACGGGCGAATAAAGAAGAATAGAATAAAAAATACGAAATTCGAATATCGAAGCTCGAAATAAATCCGCCTGAGGCGGACAAGTTTCACGGACGACACGGATTTTTTCACCACCGAGGCGCAGAGGACACAGATGAATTTTAGACACGGATTAACACTGACGGACACTGTTTTTCACCACGAAGCCGCGAAGCGACACGAAGGATTGCTTTAAGACATCACTACGTGATTTAATAATTTCAAAATCAAACCCTCCCTGAAGCAAGCCATTCGACTTCGCTCAGGGCATGGCTTGTCGTCGGCACATCGCTTTGAATTTTATCCCTAAGGGGTTTCGCCCCCCGATCGCGGTCGAGGGCAGGCTTAAAGCAATATCTTGTTTGACTTTTCAATAACTATCCGTCTTCGTCCTCGAGGGACTACGAACGGACAGGAAGGAACGCGCATAATTTTAATCGCAGGGATTTTTTTATGGTGGGGTTTTAAGCTGTTTTTCCACTATACTCGTATGCAGTATACTGCATACGAGTATAGCAGCTGAGAGATTTTTTCGAGAGGGGATTTTTTGAATTTAAAATTTAAGATTTAAGATTGAAAATTGAAGATTTTTTTTAAAACGTTATTCGGTAGCGGTTGCGAGGCTTGTTACGTATAGCGTAATACGGGGACGTGCTTACCACGAAGGATAAATCAAAAATTAACGGCCACTATTTATCTCCCTATTTATCAACTTATATACTTTATACTTTTTTGCATGTCTGACAAGTTAACTGAGATAAAGATTCGCCATAATATGGTAGATTTAATTTGTCATTGCAGTTTTTGCATAATAACGAAGTTTTCCATTTAGAATTATCGTCTTTACTTTCGGCCATTCTTATAATTCTTCAAAAATTTTTTAAATCTCAATGCCTCTATGCGACCTTCTTCGTAAACAATTTTTGTATTATTTAAAAATTCCTGTACAGTAGCTTGTCTATTCATAATTTCTTTTTTATATCCTACATCTCCATGTTTATATTCTGAACAAGCTTTATGTATCTTCTCAAAAGTTGAAAGCAGTTTTTTCTTTTCAGTTACTAAATCTTGCCAACTAATTTGTTCTGCAAAATCAAACATCGCTTGGCACACAGCCTTAAGCACAGAAGTTCCACCTTCATATTTAGCAGCATCTTCACCGAGATCCTCTAAAATTATTAAACATTCGTTAAAAATATATTTTTCTTTACTAGATGTTGGATTCGTAACCCCAGAATAATAAGAAAGTAATTCCCCTATTGACTTTGCAAGCCTACAAGGAATTATTTCTATGCTATGAAAATTATGAAAAGAAATATTTGAAAACGCATCAACTAGGATTGTCCGGATATCTATACCTGAAGTAAAATCCTCTGCTATAAATTGGTCTAAATAATCGAAAGATTCTAAAACTCGTTTATCTGTATCTTTGAGAGACAAAATCAAATACATAGTTTTGTGAATTTCAAATTTAAATAAAATTTCAAATTGTTTTCTTTCTTTTAAGTCCAAAAATTCTCTACGATGTTGTTGCTCATGCTCAACTTTTCTTTGCCAAAGTTTTTTATATAACTTTATAGCATCAGGTTTAAGTTTTTTTCCACTACCCAACTTTCCTTTCTTTAGACCTGCATCTGCTTGGCTTGCATGAACGAGACAGAGAATAGCTAGATTTGATTCAACATTATTGCTGTTATTACCGTTGATATGATGAACTAAAACTTCTTTTCCATAGCCATCATTTTGGCAGATACAGCAACAATGCTTGTTTTTTACAAGTACACGTCTTTCAAGTGAAGATGATAGTTTTAGTCTCATCTTGTTGAATCTTTCTCTGTATAGTTTATTAGGTAGATTATAGATAATAAAAGCGGTGAATGCAAATGGGAAAAGATTCGAAAATCGAAAGTCGATAAAATAATGAACCCAGCCTCAAACGGCGGGAATAAACTCCGTGATGGCAGGGCTAACCATTGAATCTATGCTTATTGTAATTCGAGGAAGATTTTGATATTATCGCGGGATTGAAAAATTTTACATCGTAACGCCGAGAGGCATATAGCGGTATGGCAATAATAGGAATGCAGGATGTGAGTGTTGGTTTTGGCGGCCGGCCGTTGCTCGAACATATAAATTTGCAAATCGAGGCGGGCGATAGGATTTGTCTGCTCGGACGCAATGGCGTTGGCAAATCGACGCTGTTGAAGCTCATTACAGGCGAAGTTTTGGCCGAGGCAGGCGATGTTTCACGTGTGTCGAAGCTTACGGTGACGTGCCTGACACAGGATGTGCCGAGGAATCTGAGCGGGACGGTGTTTGAGCTGGTATCCGAGGGGCTGGGGGAATGCGGGAAGCTTTTGGCGCAGTATCATCTTGTCAGTAATCAGCTCGCCCTCGACCACGATAACAAATCTCTGCTGGCAAAACTTGATAAACTGCATCGCTCGCTCGATGCCGAGAACGGCTGGCAGATGGACCGGTATGTCGAGGAAATTATTGAAAATATGGAACTGGACGGCAAGACGCAAGCGATGAGCCTTTCGGCTGGGATGAAACGGCGGGTATTGCTGGCGCAGGCGGTCGTTCGAAATCCCGATGTGCTGCTGCTCGATGAGCCGACAAACCATCTCGATATCGAAGCGATAACGTGGATTGAGGATTTTCTGGCCGAGTATAAAGGGACGCTGATTTTTGTCAGTCATGACCGCGTATTCGTTAAGAAGCTCGCGACGCGTATCGTCGAGCTTGATAGGGGCAGGGCGGTAAGTTACTTTTGCGACTATGAAACATTCCTGGTTCGCAAGGATATCGCCAATGAGGCGCAGGCCGTCGAGGATGCGCTGTTCGATAAAAAGCTGGCGATGGAAGAGGTGTGGATTCGCAAGGGAGTAAGGGAACGCCGAAAGCGCAACGAAGGCCGAGTTCGGGCGCTCAAGAAGATGCGTGAAGAGCGGAGGCAGCGAAGAGAGGAAATCGGAAATGTCAGGATGCGGATGCAGGATGTTCAGCAATCCGGCAGGCTGGTGATAGGCGCAAAGAACATTTCATTTGCATATTCGCCCGAAAAGCCGATTATTTCGAATTTTTCCACGACTATTATGCGCGGCGACAAAGTCGGCGTCATCGGGCCTAACGGCTCGGGGAAAACGACGCTACTGCGGGTGCTGCTTGGAGAACTTGCGCCGCAACAGGGTACAATACGCCATGGGACGAACCTGGAAATCGCGTATTTCGACCAATTGCACGCGCAGCTTGATTATGAAAAAACCGTGTGGGAAAATATCGCCAACGGCAATAAGGCAGTGGTGATTAACGGGAAATCACGGAACATCGTCGGCTATCTTCAGGACTTTTTGTTTACGGCTGCCCAGTCGATAAGCCCGTTGTCAAATCTTTCCGGCGGCGAGCGGAATCGGCTATTGCTGGCCAGACTTTTCTCACGGCCGTCAAATGTGCTCGTATTGGATGAGCCGACAAATGACCTTGATGTCGAGACGCTGGAACTGCTCGAAGAATTTTTGCTCGACTATCCCGGAACGGTGCTGATGGTAAGTCACGACCGCGAATTTTTGAATAACGTCGTTACCGGTATTATATCGATGCAGGGCAATGGCGTTGTAGAGGAATACGTTGGCGGCTATGACGACTGGCTGCGGCAGAGAAAGGCAGCGGCCGAACCGGAGCCGGAAAAGATGCCGGCGAAAGCGATAAAAGCGGCGCCGATAAAAAAAGAGAAGGTGCGGAAATTGACCTTCAAGGAAAACAAGGAACTTAAAGAGCTGCCCCCGCTGATAGAAAAATTGGAAAGCGAGCAGCGGCAATTGCACGAGACGATGGCTAATCCGGCATTTTATAAAAAAGGCTCAGAAGTTGCCGCAGTCTGCAGCAGGGCGGGGGAATTGAAAAAGCAGCTCGATGAACTTTATGCCCGGTGGCAGGAACTGGAGCAGGGCTAACCCAAAACAGTATATTATTGACAATTCAGGTTAACTGCCGATAATATCAGGTGAAATCTAAATTAGGGAAAAGAAAAATGAAAAATAGAAAATTTAAAATCAGAAATATCACATTTTTTATTCTGCCTATTGTTTTGCTTTTAGCTGGCTGTGAAGAGAAAAAGCAGATAAAGCCGGCTGGTCAAAAGGCGCCGGCTCTAAGTCAGAAAGATGCTAAAGTAAGCAAGAAAGATGCCAAGGCAAATCAGAAAGCCGCGGAAGAAAAGAAGGTTGCTGAAGATGTGAATTCAGCCGGGAATTGCGCAAGACTGGCGGCTGAAAACAAACAGCTCAAAGAACAAGTTGAAACCTTAATGGGAATCGGCAAGCAGATAAGAGTTGAAGCACTTTCGACATTAACGGCAATCGAACTTACCAATCGCGGCGGAGTGTATGACAAAAACAACGACAAGAAAAAGGAAATGCTCGTTGTATATCTCAAACCAATCGACGATATGGGCGATGTTGTAAAAGCGGCCGGTGCGGTTGAAATAGAGCTATGGGATTTAAATGCAAAGTCGCAAGAGGCGTTTTTGAAGAGCTGGCAGATTGAGCCGAAAGATCTGAAGAAAAAATGGTCGGGTTCGCTTCTGACAAGCTATTATAAACTGCAGTTAGACGCGAATTCCGTCCTTACAGGCAAGGAAAAAGAACTTACAATCAAGGCGCAATTCACAGACTACCTGACAGGGAAGGTTTTAAAAGCACAAAAGGTTATTAATAGTAAATAGTCAATAACCAGGATTAAACCAAATAAACAATTATCAAAGGAGAAGATTATGAATACCAAGATATTTATCATTTTGTTAACGGCAGTTCTGTTTATTTATCCGGCACAAATTTTAGCGGCGGATGCTAACTCGACCGCGGCAAAAGATGTTAATTTGGCTTGTGCTGCGGTACCTAAATCTATCGAACTTCCCAAGCCGCAGACTGACGGCGGCAAACCGTTAATGCAGGCCTTGAAGAACAGAAAAACTTTGCGCGAATTCAGCGGCGAAAAACTGCCAATACAGGTTCTTTCGAATTTGCTCTGGGCGGCAAATGGAATAAACCGGCCTGACGGAAAACACACCGCGCCAACTGCGATGAATAAACAGGAAATCGATATTTACGTCGCTATGGCTGATGGGCTTTACCTCTATGACGCCAAGACAAATACGCTGGTCGGCATTCTGGCAGGCGATATACGTGCCGCGACCGGCAAACAGGCTTTTGTAAAAGATGCGCCTGTGAATTTGGTTTTTGTGGCGGATTATGCAAAAATGGCTGGTATGCCTGACGAACAGAAAGATTTCTATTCAGCTGTCGATACGGGATATATCAGCCAGAATGTTTATCTGTTCTGCGCATCCGAAGGATTAGCTACTGTTGTGCGAGGATATGTTGACAAGCCTGCGTGCCAGGCGGCGATGAAACTGCTAATCGACCAAAGGGTCATTCTCGCACAGACTGTCGGATATCCAAAAAAAGGAAACTAAATGGCACAACAGGAACAGGTATTGGTAGTCGAGCGAAAAGTTTTCGAAGAGGTCGGGACATTTCAGGGCCTGCAATTCGATGTAAGCAAATATATCCGCAAGCTGTTTGCTTCAGGCGTTCCGCGGTTTATGCCGAGGGCGCAGGTTGAAAAAGACCCTTCTTTTAAACAGCTTATTCCTTATGTAATAATGACCCATAACGGCAAATATCTCAGTTATGTCAGAGGGGCGCGGGCAGGCGAAACGAGACTTGTCGCAAAAAGGTCTATCGGAATCGGAGGCCATATAAATCCCGTGGACGATATGCCGTTGTTCAATACCGATTTCTACGAGACGTATCTTGCCGCGGTGGAGCGGGAAGTGGCGGAGGAAGTGTCCGTCGAGACGAGTCATACCGATAACGTAGTCGCACTGCTTAACGATGAATCCAACGAGGTCGGAAGCGTGCATCTGGGGATAGTTCACTTTTGGACTTTGGCTCAGCCGAAGGTCGATAAAAAAGAACAAATGATTACGCAAATGAGTTTTATGACGCAGGCGGAATTGGAGCAGGTCAAGGACAGTATGGAAACGTGGTCGCAATTATGCCTGGCCGGTCTCGGTGAGATGGCGAAACGAAAAAAATCAACCTGAGAAGATTTCGCCTGAAAGGTCCGAACCTACCTGTTTTTGATAGTAATTCTGAATCGCCTTGCGGCTATCGGTCTGGAATTTTTCCATCGAATTGAAAATACCAGTCTTTACAAAAAACAGGATTGCTATACAGGCTGCAGCGTTGACGAGCGAACCTTTCAGAGGCGATAATCTTTCAATCAATCCCGGTTCAGACCGGGCGATTCTTAATTTATCAGCTTTTGTTGTGCCGCGAACCGAATGGGCAAGCGTATCTATCGTCTGGATGTTCGCGTTTCTGAGCAAATCGAGACGGTGCGGTTTTGATTTGAGCAGCGATAGCGCCAGATGTACTTTTCCGAGGGAAGCGAACCGTTTCTGGCATTTGGGGCAATTGACAATATGATTTTGAACCCAGGCCGCGTCGAAACTGATATAGTTCGCGATAATTTTGCCCAACCGGTCTCTTATATTCTTACAATTTGTTTTTTTGTTCTTCATATTTATTCTTCTTTTTCTTTATTCATCCATACTGCCAATAATTGTACCGCCTTGTACCGATAGACTCTGGCGGTACCTTCTGTTAATTCGAGTATTTTTGCGACCTGTGCATACGGGAGTTCAGCCAGGTCGTGCAGCGTAACAACATCGCGAAGCTGGTCCGGCAATTTTGTGATGCTGGCGCGAAGCTGCTGCTGCAGATTAGCCGAGTCCAAATCGTTTGCCGGCGGAGGTGTTTCCTGAACAGCGGCGATTTGGAGCAGATTCTTTTTTTCAATAATGCGGCGCCTTAATATTGAAATCGCAGTGTTGCTCGCCGAGCGGAAAAGATATGCCTTGACGTTGCGGGGCTTGATGCCCATTTCGTAATGAGCGAGATGTAAAAATGTATCCTGATAAGCGTCGCAGACATCCTGTTCATTGCCAAGAATGCGCCAAAGCATTGTGATAAGCTGGTCGCCATAGGATTGCATTGCGGAGAGTACCCACTTCTGAGATGTGCTCAGAGACTTTGGAACCGCGAAGTCCCACAACAGCCTGCAGCTTTGAGCTTTGCTTAACATTGGTTTTCTCACAGATTCAGACGCAACAGTTAACTATATGTTAACAAAATTCCTTAAAAATTCAAAAAAGTTCTATTTTTTAGATAACATTCTGTATCAAAATTCGTCTTATTTTATGGAAATTGGAGAAATATGGGCCAAAAAAGCACAAATAAAGACTTTAAGGGTCGGGAAAATAAAGCCCAGGATGCAGTGTCGCTGGTTGACGGTTTTCTGTCAGGGGCGGTAGATTGCGGGGCGAGCGATGTTCATTTCGAACCGACGGAAAAAGAATTAGTAGTCAAATACCGGCTCGACGGAGTTCTGAAACAAGTCGAAGCGCTGCCGAAAATCCTTTCTGAAAATATCATCGCGAGATTGAAAGTGCTGGGCAATCTTTTGACCTATCGCAACGATATACCGCAGGAAGGCCGAATCGAAACAAACGGACAAAACGGCGGCGTGGTCGATAAAAGACTTTCTGTTTTTCCCACGATATACGGACAAAGGGCTGTTGTGCGGATTTTTTATCAGCATAAAAATCTGACGGAGCTGGAACAATTGGGATTTTCAAAACCGGTACTGGAAAGCCTGAAAAAAATCGCTTTCAAAAATCAGGGATTGCTTCTGCTGACAGGTCCGGCGGGTAGCGGAAAAAGCACAACGCTTGCGGCGATATTACGTTTTATCCTGAAAAATTTCAGCGGCAAAAGCATCGTATCTCTTGAAGACCCCGTCGAGATAAGAATCGAGGGCGTTACGCAGGTTCAGATTACACCTTTCGGAGAGATGACTTTTCCGACCGCTTTGCGGTCTTTGCTCAGGCAGGACCCGCAGGTACTGATGATTGGCGAAATACGCGACGCTGAAACGGCGAAAATTGCGATTGAGGCGGCGCTGACGGGACATTTTTTAATGAGTACGATGCACAGCGGGACGCCCACGGCAGGTTTTCTGCGGCTTCTTGAGATGGGAATCGAACCTTACCAGGTAACATCGAGTGTTTCCGCGATTTTGAACCAGAGGCTTGTCAGAAGACTTTGCGATAAATGCAAAAAGCAAAATTCCAAAACATCATTTTATGAGGCCGCCGGCTGCGAAAGCTGTTTGCATACCGGATACAAGGGCAGGGCGCTGATTTCTGAGATTGTTGAGCTTGACAGCGAACTGAGAAAAGCAATCGCCCAAAAGACCGACCTTGAAAAACTCGAAACACTGCTGAAAAGCAGGGGACATACAAATATGCCGGCTGACTGCAGGAGATTAGTCGGCGAAGGTATTACTTCTGCTGACGAAATGAACAGGGTCTGCGGAATAATTGAGTGACGGGAGATAAAAAATGGCGATATTCGAATATAACGCGCTGACCGGAACAGACAGATTGATGAGAGGGACTATCGAGGCCTCTTCGCCGCAGGAAGCGACGCAGCTTTTGGCGGAAATGAAGCTTGTCGTAAATTCGCTCGAAAAGACTAAGGCCGAGAGACCCAAAACCGCTATCGGGAGAGACGAATTTTTGCTGTTTAACCAGCAGCTTGCGTCAATTACAAAGGCGGGAGTGCCGCTGGAAAGAGGACTAAGGGAACTTTCGGCGGATATCGGCTCAAAAAAGATGCGAAAACTTGTTATTGATATCGCCGATGAACTTGAAAACGGCGAGAGCATCGAAAGGGCATTCGAGAAAAGGCAAAAATATTTTCCGCCTCTTTACGGCAGAATTTTAAAGGCGGGTGTTGAGACGGGCAGATTGAGCCAAATGCTGACAAATCTTAATCGGCATATCGAAATGTCTAACCAGACCAGAAAGATTATCTTTGAGGCGATGGCTTATCCATTGGTAGTGCTTGTAATGGCTTCGGTTATTCTAAGTTTTGTGTATTTGATAGTTGTTCCAAAGTTTATATTTATACTTACAGAGATGACGGGGGGGCAACTGCCGATGCTGACACTGGTTGTCTTCGCGATAGCAAAAAATATTATACCATTTTGGATAACTGTAGGCTTTGTAATCGCCGGTTTAATCATTTTAAATATATTACTTTCGGCAACATCTGCGGGCAGAAGATTTAAAGAGTCCTTTTTACTGAACATTCCAATTGTAAGCAGGCTGCATCACAGCAGCATCATGGCAAAAATGGCTGAGTCGATGGCGGTAATGATTGCGGCAGGGGCGGATATGCCGAACTGCCTGCGATTAAGCGCAGAGGCGAGCGGCAGCGAAAAACTTATTTTCGAAAGCGATATACTTGCAGGCCAGATTGAGCAGGGGGCGAATATAATGCAGGCAGGACAGTTCTGCAGGATGATACCAAAACTTTTTCTCTACTCTGTCCAGTTGGGCTCGCAAAGAAATGAGCTTGAGGACAATCTTCACAGCCTCAGCCAGATGTATGTCGAACAGGTAAGATGCAGCCAGGCGAGACTGCATGCAACTTTGCTGCCTGTGATGCTGGTTATCGTCGGCGGAACTATAGGAATAACGGTTTTGTCGATTTTCCTGCCGATGGTGAAGATTCTTACGAGCCTGATGTAAGGTAAAAAAATGTTTTTGACTATAACAATATTTATACTGACTTTGTATGTCTTTTTGGGATTCAAAACACCCCGATTTGCTATTATTACTCTGCCTATTGTCGGGTCGATTCTTATTATAATAGCTGCGGGCCACGAGTTATTCGCGCCGTTGATAGTGTCGCTATGTATTTTTCCTGCCACCCTTATTTCAATACTGTTTATGCGGCATGAAGATGATGTTATCCCATGGCCCAAAAAATGGGCTAAAAGTATAATCATAATTATTCTATCGCTGCTGTCATTAGTTGCATTTTCCATAGCAGTATCTTCTTTGGCCGGTGCATATATCGGTGTGTTTATGGCGATTCTTATCGGCTTCTGGATAGGAGTCAATGTTACACAGCGAAACGCCACTATCGCTTTTGTGATATCCACTATCGGGGCGAGTATGAGACAGAATCTGCCGCTGCCGATGGCGCTGCGGTCGGCTTCTGAAAATATAAAATATAAGCCCTCAGAGATTTTACGGCAGATATCCAAATGGCTGATTGAGGGATATTCGCTGAGCGAATCAATTAAACGCGGCTTTAGAAAATGTCCGGCCAGGATAACAGCACTGATAGAGGCAGGCGAAAAAGCGGGGCAGGTGCCGCAGATTATGGAATCAATCGAAAAAGACCTGCTGGAAAAGGCAATCGACAATAAAAGAATTAAACCTGCATATCCGGCATCTTATTTTATTGTTGTGCTGACCATTATGGCATTAATGGTAATAGGACTTTCAGTAGGCGTATTGCCCAAGTTCAACGTGGTTATACGCGAAATTGCAGGCGGCAATATGCCCAAATCCACCCGTATTCTTATGACAATCGCCAATTATATTTATTTTGGATACGGCTGGTTAGTGATTATCGGTATTATTTTTTTGGCCGCTGTTATTTATGTCAGCGTCAAGTCTCGGCCTCGCCGGCCTGGAAAGCCGCGGCTGCTTTCGCGAATAGGAGATTTTATCAAGTGGCATCTGCCGATTCTGCACTGGTTTGAAAATAATTATTCAACTCTGCAAGTTGTCGAAGGGCTGAGAATATTTCTAAACGCAGGCAATACAATAAACGAGGCTGTCAGAAATACGATAAATCTTGATATAAACGGCTGTTTCAGAAAGCGATTGAAAAAATGGCTCGAAAAAATTGAAAAGGGAGATGATGTCGCTGACGCCGCGAGGCAATGCGGACTGGCGAGTTCATTAAGCTGGGCGTTTGAACAGCAATCGAATCCGGAAAATACGCTGCCTGTTCTGGAGATGCTCGAAAGCGTATATCGCTCCAACTACAGCTATAAGGTCAATCTGGCGCGATTTATATTACTGCCCTGCACAACAATATGCCTGGGTTTAATTGTTGGTTTCGTGGATTATGCGATATTTTCCGCCATTGTGTCGATTATTTATCTTTGTGCGGGGTTGGTATGAGCAAATACAGATATAATGGTTTTCTGCTGGCGGAATTAGTGATTTCTATGACAGTCCTGATGGTTATTCTGGCCTGTATGGCATTGGGGATGAGGACTTTTGTAAGTTTCAACCGGTATCAATTAGCCAGACAGGAGTGTATTTCCGCCGCACAGGCGCAGCTCGATAGTATCGCGGCCACGGGGAAGCCAATCAGCGACGAGGATTCGAAAAGATTATGGCCCAGGATAACAATTAAAATCGACCAGGCAGATGGGACCGGCCAATGGGAAGGCTTGAAACTAATCAAGGTAAAGACAATAGTGAAAAATATGCGCAAAAAAGATATTACGGTTGAAATGGCAAGGTACTTTGCGATGCAGAAAGAAGGCCGGCAATGAGAAAGGGTTTTAACTTAGTCGAACTGTTGACAGTGCTGGCGGTTCTCGCAGTTATAACTATACCGCTTTACAGATTATTTAAAATTATGGTGTATGATATACCGAAATCCTGCAAACTGATTGAATGCAATACCAGTATCCTCGATGTTTTAAAGTGCATAGGTAAAGATGTCGGTTCGGCGACAGAATTTCCAAAATCTCTTGGTAAATACACGGCAGACGATAAATGTCTTTTGATTAAACAGCAGGACGAAACTATCTGCTATCTTATCGAACAGGGAACAATATCAAGAATTGCGATTGGAAAAGAAGGGGGGAAAAGCACCTGGCAGATTCCGGACGGCAGAATCGAATGGCAGGTGCGGCAGGGAAACGGTGCCGGTCGTGCAGTGGAAATTAAAAAGTACGTGGAGCTGAAAAAATACAAGGGGACAGAAAAGAGAATGGAAAGTTCTTATGTGTATTTTGCGGGTATTTATCCGGAGGCGGTAAATTGAAAAAGGGTTTTGTTATGCTGATTATTATTACGATGCTCGCCTTTATGGGCGCATTATTATTTGTCCTGACCGGCGTATCAGGTAAGATTACATTTCAAACCAACCAGATATACCTTGAGGCAGTCAGGCAGAATTTAGTTTCAAGCGGCATAACATGGGCCAGACATAATGGCGCAAAAGGGGCGGAAACCATTGAACTTGATACAGCCGGGATAAATGCAAGAAATGCACGATTAAGCGCCACGCCAGAGAAGCACGGGCAGGTTACAATAATCGCATCCTGCAGTTGGGGCGGCCAGGAACTGAAAACCAATGAAAAATATTACATTTCAGCCAGAGGGAAATAGATAACCTTCAAAATGCCGGTACTATTTTGATAAGTCTTTTGACAGGTTATAGTTATAGAACATACAAGTCCTGGCAGGCAATTTTTGAAACAGCCGATTTGAGAGCAAAGAATCCTTGCATAATAAAAAAAGGCCGATATAATACTGTGCTTTAGATTTGAAGGTGAATAAAGATGAAAAAAGACATACATCCGAAATATCAGACTGCAAAGGTTAAATGCGGCTGCGGCAATACCTTTGAGACCCGCAGTACAGCAAAGGAAATCCATGCGGACATATGCTCGATGTGCCATCCGTTCTACACCGGCAAGCAGAAATTTGTCGATACGGCAGGCCGAATCGAACGGTTCCAGAAGAAATACGGCCAAAGCTATATGGACAAGGCACAAAAAGACGACAAAGGCACCAAGGCACCAAAAGGCAAAGAAAAGTAGCTTATTTTATTGACAACTTACGCTGTTGGACTTAATCAAACAGATTATGCTCCGGCAGCGTAATTTTTTGTACGTATTGAAAATGTCTGAAATTGAAATGTATGAATCCGACTGAGAAAATAAATTGGCAGAATTGGATTAAACGCTATGACAGAATGCAGGAGAAGTATCTTGTCAAACGCAGCGAAAGATTCGATATAATTGCAAGGCTGATAAAAACTGTATGTCCAAATCCCAAACTCATAGTTGACCTGGGCTGCGGAGCCGGAAGTTTGACTATTAAGCTGCTTGAAGAATTTAATTCGGCGAAAGTTTATGCCGTCGATTTGGACCCTGCCATTTTGCTTTTGGCTGGACACAGATTGAAACATTTTAAAAATAGAGCTCAGATTGTGCAATCCGATATAACCAAAATGGATTGGAATAAATATATCGGTGCTGATGTCGTAGCCTCTGCAACAGCTTTGCACTGGCTCAAGGCAGAAGGCCTTGAAGTGGTCTATCAGCAGATTTATAAAATTTTGCGTAAAGGCGGTATTTTTCTCAATGCCGATCATTCGGGAAGTTCCAACAATTTGATTCAGCGGTATTGGGAATCTAATAGAGAACAAATGCTGCGGGAACAGGGGCAATCTGCTGATGATTGGGACGGTTTTTGGCAGAAATTCCTTTCCGAGCTTGGCGATGATGCTCGAATTGAACGCCAAAAAGCTCTCGGCCAATGGCAGGGAACTGAAGAAGGGATGCCTTTGCAATGGCATTTAAAAAAACTCACACAATATGGCTTTGAAAACGCAGACTGCTTCTGGAGATGTGACTGCGATGCAATTTATGGAGCAATTAAGAAGTAAAAAGCAGGATTTGATTTTATGAGTGAAACAAATATAGCAGTTATAAAAAAACTCGATGAGCTTGACGGCCGATTTACCGAGCTTGAAAAGCAGCTTAACGACCCCGTTGTCAATATGGATTCGGCAAAGGTTATTGCTATTTCCAAGGAACAGAGCAAACTCAGGTCTGTTGTAACAAAATATCGTGAATACAAAAAGATGCTTTCGGAAATTGGGCAGTCACAAACAATTATGAACGATGCCGGCACGGATGAGGAATTTAAGCAGCTTGCCGCTGAAGATTTAAAGACACTGGACGGAAAGCAGCAAACGCTTTTCGACCAGATAAAAGATTCGCTTGTGATGTCCGACGATGAGGCGGTTGGTTCGGTCATAATGGAAATTCGGGCAGGTACCGGCGGCGACGAAGCGGCATTGTTTGCGCGTGATTTATATAATATGTACACGCACTACGCAGCAGATAAGCAGAAGTGGAAACTTGAGCTAATGGACTTCAGCTCAAGTGAGCTTGGCGGGTTTCGCGAGGTTATATTCAATATAAAAGGCTCCGGCGTATGGGCGCATCTGGGCTACGAAGGCGGCGGACATCGCGTTCAGCGAGTGCCCGAAACCGAAACGCAGGGAAGAGTACATACATCCGCGGTTACGGTCGCTGTTTTGCCTGAACCGGAGGAAGTTGAGATGCAGATAAATCCGGCGGATGTGACTGAATATGTCAGCAGAGCCGGCGGACCGGGCGGACAGGCTGTTAATAAAATAAACAGTGCGGTAAAACTTGAACACACTCCCACGGGCATAACGGTAAATATGCGTGAGGACAGGAGCCAGCATAAAAACAGGGCAAAAGCGTGGCGGCTGCTGCGAAGCAGAGTTTATGAACATTACCGGAGTATTGAAAATGCAAAACGGGAAAAGACGCGCAAGACAATGATTGGCTCCGGCGACCGCTCCGAAAAAATAAGGACGTATAATTATCCGCAAAACCGCGTTACAGACCACAGAATAAATCTGTCGCTTTACAATCTCGACAAAATTATGGCAGGCGGGATGGACGACCTTATCGCAGGACTGATTGAATACGATAAAAAACTGAGACTTGAAAGCCTGTAAGAATTGAAGATTGAAAATTTAACGTCCAACATTGAACGTCGAACATCCAACGTCCAACGAATAAGGAACGCAGAGGAAAAAATAAAATGGATGAAATAGAAAATAGTACGCAGAAACCAAAAGTTTGCAAGCTTGCAGTTTTATCATTATTGTTGGCTATCTTTAGTTTGTCATTTTTTATTATTTCTTTTATTTTGGCTTTGCTAATCAGTAAATTCATAAACAACCTTCTGTTTGATATAATATTCTCGACCCTATCTTTTGTTAGTATGGTTATAGGGATATTGGCAATCTATAAAATTCGTAAAAGCCAAGGGAGGTTAAAAGGTATCTTTATAGCATTGCTTGGAATAATAATTGCTTTACTGGCGATATTAATTCCAGTTCTTGTTAAAGGTTGAAATGGAAAGTTGAATAATGCCCCAGAAGATATTTTTAAATAGTGAAATAATCGATTCATCACAGGCTCAAATAAATTGTGCTGACGGGGGGTTTTTATATGGGGCAGGACTATTCGAAACAATGCGGGCGTCAAACGGAGTTGTATTTGCCATCGATGACCATATTGACAGACTTTTTACAAGCGCGGAAAAACTTAAAATAAATCTTCGAGGCGACAGAAAATTTGTCGCTGACGCAGTGTATGAGACTTTAAACGCAAATGAGCTTAAGGAAGCCAGAATTCGCCTGACCGCGACGAGCGGTGCGATAAATGCCGAGCAGCCGGAGCCGACGCTGCTTGTTACGGCTGTTAATTTTGAGCCTTATCCGAAGGAATATTACGAAAAAGGAATATTGGTTGTATTAAACTCGTACAGACAAAATCCCTCCGACGTTTTGACAGGCCATAAGACGACAAGTTATTTTTCAAGAATATTCGCTTTGGCCGTTGCTCACCAGAGGCGTGCTTCTGAGGCGTTGTGGTTTACAAACGAAGGTTTTCTTGCGGAAGGGTGTGTAAGCAATGTATTTATCGTAAAAGATTCTGTCGTTTTTACGCCTTCGCTGAAAACCGGCATATTGCCGGGGATTGCGAGAAAGACCGTTTTAAATCTTGCCGGTAAAAATTCGATAAAGGCAGAAGAAAAAGAGATTACAATTGATAATTTGCTCGGAGCGGATGAAGTTTTTGTTACAAATGTTATAATGCAGGTTTTGCCGGTGATAGCGATTGAATCGCACAATATCGGAAACACAAAGCCGGGGGAAATGACAAAGAAAATAGCCGCTCTTTACACCGAGCATTTTAATAAAGAGGTGCAAAATGTTAAAGGTTAAGGATTGTATAAGTCAGATTGAGAAAATCGCTCCGCCGAAGCTTGCGCAGAGCTGGGACAATACGGGTTTGCTTGTCGGCGACAGCAATGCGGCAGTGAAAAAAATCCTGCTGACGATTGATATAACAAAAAGTGTTGTCAAAGAGGCGAAACAGGCAGGCTGCAATTTTATTATAAGCTATCATCCGGTAATCTGGGACGGCTTAAAGAGTGTCGCAAAAGATTCGGTCGTTTATGAGCTTGTTAATTCCAAAATTTCCGTTTATTCGATTCACACGGCACTTGACGCGGTAAGCGGCGGGGTAAATGACGGCCTGGCGGAAATAGTCGGGATAAAAAATCCGCAGCCTGTCGGAGATTTTGTCGAAGGCGGACAAAACAATTATAAACTTGTAGTTTTTGTGCCTGCTGACTGGCTTGAAAAAGTTGCCGATGCGATTTTTAAGGCCGGTGCCGGCTGGATTGGAAATTACAGTCATTGCAGTTTCTGCGCTGCGGGCGAAGGGACATTTTTGCCGCTTGAAGGTTCAAAACCTGCAATCGGGCGAAAGGGTAAACTCGAAAGAGTTGACGAAATAAGGTTTGAATCGATAGTGCCTGCTGAAAAAATTGCGGATGTTGTAAAAGCGATGAAAAATGCGCATCCTTACGAGATGCCTGCGTTTGATGTTATTAAATTATATGATATAGAAGACAAAATCGGGCTTGGCAGGATAGGTTTTCTTGGAAAACCTGCGCAGTTGAGTGCGATACTTAAAAAAATCAGGCAGGTTACCGGCGCTAAAGTCGCGGGGATTGTCGGAAATAAAAAGCGGATAGTTAAAAAGGCTGCGGTTTGTGCCGGTTCGTGCGGAAAACTCATAATGAACGTAATCGCTGAAAAATGCGACCTTTATTTAACAGGCGAAATAAAACATCATCAGGCAATTGCGGCGCAGGAGGCGGGAGTTACGGTTGTTTGCCTGAGCCATACGGTTTCGGAAAGATTTATCCTTAAAAAAGTTGCAAAAGAACTACAAAATAGTTTAAAAGGTGTTAAAATCATCGTCAGCAAAAAGGATAAAGACCCCTTTGAATGGATGAAGATATGAGCGAAGAATTAGAGCAGGAAGTCGAACAGGAACAGCCGCCGCAGCAGAATGAAGAGCCGGCGACTGCACAGGATATAAATGCGCAAGTCACAACTGAGTCGGTGATCGAGGCGATACTTTTTGCTTCTGATGAGCCGCTGTCGGCGGAAAGGCTTGTTAATATCGCTGAGTTTAACGGCGGGGTAAAACAGGTTAAGAAATGTATCGAGACGCTTAATGAGCAGTATAGCCAGAGCGGCAGGGCGTTTCGGATAGAAGAAATCGCGGGCGGTTTCCAGATGATGACGCTGCCTGAATACAATAACTGGCTCAAAAATCTTCTTCGCCAGCGGGCGGATAATAAACTTAGTCCTGCTGCGCTCGAGACGCTTGCCATTATCGCGTACAAGCAGCCGATTATACGGGCCGACGTGGAGGGAATTCGCGGCGTTGCCTGCGGCGAGATGCTTCGCTCGCTGATGTATAAAGGTCTTGTCAAGATTGTCGGCAAGGCTGAAATCCTCGGCAGACCGCTTCTTTACGGCACAACAAAGAAATTTCTCGAAGTATTCGGATTAAACGACTTAAAAGACCTGCCAAAGGCAGAAGAATTAAAACAACCGGGGCAATAGGCCTAATTGGTTTAATTGTTAAAATAGGGAACAAGGGGTTGTATTTTCACAGGTTTTTTGTTATAATTTCCGCGGAAGGTGAGTGTTGGAAAGAGTATATTTAAATAGATATAGTCCGATAATATTATCATTAGTACTTGTTCTATGTACGAGTGCTTATGCTTTGCAGGGATCAACGGCAGAAAACGGCTCGAATGCACAGGCGGTCCATCAGCTTGGATATACCGGCAGGGGAATAAATGTCGGGCTTGTGAGCTCTCGCAATGTCCGAAGTACACACGAGGCGTTTAACGACTCAAACGGCGTCCACGTTTTTAATTTCGATTACTCCGGAAGCGGAGTGAACTATACAGGGGGCGGTGTGCCCGGACACGATACATGGGTTGCGGGCATTGTCGCAAGTAGAGGCTGGACAGGCCATACAAATGATAAAGGAGTATCGTTTGATTGTAATATTTACTCTGCAAGAGTTGTTGATAATAATAACTATGTAGGAAATGATACAAACAATTTCATCGAAGACGCCTTAAACTCATTAATTAACAGTCACAATTGTAAAGTTATTGTTACTCCTATACAATTAGGCGGGACCGCAAACGGTTCAAGTTACTACAGTTTGATGTTTGATTATTTTGCATATAACAATAACGTTATTTTCGCTTTGGCAAGCGGCAAGGATTCAACAAATCCTACTATTTTTGGCGATGCATACAACGGCATAACTACTGCGGCATTGATTGATGAACCCAATGGTTTTTATCTTCGGGTCGGAAATTCATCAAATCCTGGTCCTACCGTTGACGGCAGGAAAAAACCGGAAATATCCTGTCCGGGCAGCAGCCAGACAACTCCGTCTATTGGAAGCGATACAGACTATTACATTACCGCCAAAGATGGTGCTACAAGTTTTGCCATTCCTCAAACCGCAGGGGTTGCGGCTTTGCTGCTTCAATACGCCAATAGCAATTCTGTATCGGATGACAATAGAAATGTAGTTATAAAAGCTGTGATTGTCAATTCGGCTTTTCCGAACATCAAAAACAAAAGCGGGCATTCCACTGACCCAACAGTATGGGACCCAAACAGGGGTTACGGCAGAATAGATGCATTGAGAGCATATCAAACACTTTCTTCAGCCAAAGTGAGCAAGAGTACGACAATTACTTCATCTGCCGGTTGGGCATACGATACAATGAGTTCTGCAACACACACTTATATTATTAGAGGCAAAAAAAATAAACGGCTGGTTTTTACGGTTACCTGGAATCGGCAGGCGAGAAAAAGCGGTTCCAATTATTATGATGAAACCCTGCCGAGATTTAATATTGATTTAATAGTCAAAAATTCTTCAGGGAGTATCATTGCTGAAACTGACGACGTGAACAATCTTGGGAAAATTGATTTGCTTCTGCCCGCCGATGGAAATTATACCGTGTCTTTAAGCAATAACACTCCAACAAAGAGTCGAGCATACGGTTTGGCATTTGAGCTTTTGCCGCCGCTGACGGGCGACTTTAATGTGGATTATACTGTGGATATACTCGATTTGTACCAAATGGCTTCTGAATGGCTGACGAGTGGTACTAAAGCGGATATAATACCTGACAGCAACGTGAATAATCTGGATTTTGCGGCATTTGCTGAAAACTGGCTCGAAATTGACAAACGGTATTTTGTACCGTAGAATTTATATAACTCCTTATATTACAAGAGATTGGGTCATTTCTGTTTGCCTTTATGTGTTTGATTTCTATGGAGAAACTTTGTCAAAAAAAGATTTTATTTAAATGTTTGTTGCTATAAAAGGCCGGTGAAGTTATCATTATCCCCAGTGTATTGATATTAGGTGCTTGCGTAATAGGCCGATGAAAGAATAGTTGAGATTTTTATACAAATCCACAATTAAACATGCCGCTATCATCATCTCTTATTTTGCAGTGTTTAACAAAAAGATATTTCTTTATAGGAAAATAACCAAGTGATAAATGCTGCGAGTGCAGCATATCCGCCAGAGGCGGAAAAGTTTTCTAATTTTTTAATTTTGAGGGTTTATCAGATGAATATTTATGTAGGTAATTTGTCAAGAGATGTAACAGAAGACCAGTTACGGCAGGCTTTTGAGGCTTTTGGTGAGGTTAAGACCGTGTCCATTATAAAGGACAAACTCACCGGAGAGCCAAGGGGATTTGGCTTCGTAGAAATGCCGTCCAAGGAACAAGCAGCGTTGGCATTACAGGGATTGAACGACAAGGACCTTGGCGGAAGAGCCATTAAGGTCAATGAAGCTCATGACCGCGGCGCCAGAGACAGCAGAGGCGGCGGCAGAGGCGGCGGCCCACGTCGCGGCGGATTCGGCGGCGGCGGTGGTGGTTACGGCGGCGGTGGCGGCGGCGGCGGTTACAGAGGCAGAGGCGAAGGTCGGCCTTCTCGCCAATAGTTTTCCGTCAGGAATCTGATTACAAAATTATCAACAGCCCGTACCGGTTTTAAGGGATACGGGCTGTTGAAATGTTTATTTGTACTGTAATTTCACAGACAGTTGAGGTTTGCCTCTGCCAGTAATTTTTGGGTGCTGTTCGCAGCGGCAGGAATTTTGGCTGATTTTGGGGGTGGAAAGTGCATCTTTGCTCTTGACAAAAACGGGAAAAAATGCGAAAATCAATGGTTTATGAGTTATTCCCCGATAGCTCAATTGGTAGAGCGAGCGGCTGTTAACCGCTAGGTCGTAGGTTCGAATCCTACTCGGGGAGATTAGATATGTCTGGAAGAAATCTGGTGGCCTGTCTGTTTCTTTTTCCGGTCGATTCAAGGGGGGTTCCTTATTGATTTTTGTTTAAACAAAGTTTATTTAAAAATATTGTTAAATAGTTATAATATCAGCCAATGGCGATTGATAGACTTGAATTAAAAGGTTTTACGGTAATAAAAAAGCTCGGGACAGGTGCCCGGAGCACAATTTTTCTTGCGCGCGACGAGGAGACCGGCGAGACAGTTGCTCTAAAGCGGTCTGTCTATGAAAAGCCCGAGGACGACCGGATATTCGAGCAGGTGACAAATGAATATAAAGTCGCCCAGGCTGTCAGCCATCCGTATCTTCGTAAATGCAACAAGCTGATTAGACGTCGCGGAATGTTTAAGGCCAAAGAGATACTGCTTTCGATGGAGATGTTCGAAGGCGAGACCCTTGAGAAATCAAAATCCTTAAGTCTTGGCGATGTTCTTCTTGTATTTCGTATGGTTGCCGACGGTCTTAACGCGATGCATCAGCAGGGCTATATCCATTGCGATATCAAACCAAATAATATCCTGATAAACAACGAATCCGGCGCCATAAAAATAATCGACCTTGGACAGGGCTGTAAAATCGGCACAGTAAAACCCAGAATACAGGGAACGCCTGATTATATCGCGCCTGAGCAGGTAAAGAGAAGACATCTGGACCAGCGGACGGATATTTTCAATCTTGGAGCAACGATGTACTGGGCGATGACCGGTAAAAATGTTCCGACTTTGATTCCGCAGGCCAACGACCTGATGGGAATGCTGGGTTCCAAAAGTTTTGTTGCCCCGCACAAGATGTTCCGCAGGATACCGATAGGCGTTTCAAATCTTGTAATGGATTGTGTGAAGGAAGAGCCGGAAAAGCGCCCCAACTCGATGGCTGAAGTAATATCGAGGCTCGACCTTCTGATACACAGCATTTTTACCAAAAAGCTGGGCGGCCAGTGATGACGGAAGAATTTATCAAACTGCTCGAAGCTGGTATCCTTGCAAATCGGCAGGATAAATACCGCAAGGCCAATCTTGTGGTTCTGCCGCAGGAGGGCGATTTAATCGTTGCCGGCGATATTCACGGCCACAGGCGGAATTTCGAGCGGATTATTTCTTATACAAATCTTAAAGACAGTCCCGATAGCCATCTTATTCTGCAGGAAATCATACACGGCGGGGCGGAGGATGAAAAGGGAGGGTGTCTGTCGTTTGAACTGCTGGCTGATGCCGTCAGGCTTAAAGTCGAGTATCCCGACAGAGTGCATATTATCCTTGCGAACCACGATACTGCTTTCATAAGCAACAGCGATGTTATGAAGGGCGGCAAAGAGATGAACTCGGCGATGCGTGCGGCGATGGAACGGCGTTTCGGCAAAGATGCCAAAGCCGTGGAAAGCGCGATTGAACGATTCCTTTTTTCTCAGCCGCTTGCCGTCAAATGTCCAAACCGGATATGGATATCGCATTCTCTGCCTTCGGACAGGATGGCGGAAAAATTCGATTTTAAGATATTCAACAGACAATTGAAAATCAGCGATATCGTAAGACCTAATTCAGCCTATCTTCTGACGTGGGGCAGAGCGCAAAGCGACAAAACCATCGACTTTTTTGCACAAAAACTTGACGTTGATTTTTTTGTGCTCGGTCATCAGACACAGGAAACCGGCTGGATGAGCAATAATAAGAATCTTATCATTGTGGACTCCCAGCATAACCACGGCTATCTGCTGCACGTTGACCTTAACACTCCATATACGATAGAGAAATTAATCGGCGCACTTATTCCGGTTGCAAGTATTTACTAAGGTAAAGGGGCCTGCGGATATGGTATTTTTGCATACGATAGCAATAGCCGCCATTCTGATACAGGCCTTATTTATTTTTCAGATTTTTCAGCATTACAGATATGTTCTGGTAAAATTTGCCAGAAAACGCACTTCTTACCGCCCTAAAGTCGCATTGATTATACCGTGCAAGGGGATTGACACGGCCTTTGATAAAAATATCAGTTCATTTTACCAGCTTGATTACGATGATTATGAGATGATATTCGTGACCGAAAGCACCGAAGATGCGGCTTATAATTCTCTGCTCGGTCTTAAGAGTCGATTCGAAAAAAGCACAAAGGCATTCAGTATCAGAGTTCTTGTCGCCGGTGTGGCGGCCCAGGGCAGCCAAAAGCTGCACAATCTGCTTTATGCGTGCAGAAGTATTGGAAAAGACGTTGAGGTTTTTGCGTTTGCGGATTCCGATGCCTGTGTTCGCAGCGATTGGCTGAGCTGTCTTGTCTATCCGCTGCGAAAAGAAAAACAAGGCGTCTCAAGCGGTTATCGCTGGTATATACCGCTGAAAAATAATCTTGCAACGCTGGCGCTGTCGGCGATGAATGCCAAGGTTGCGCAATTGCTTGGCCCGACAATTTTCAACCAGGCATGGGGCGGTTCAATGGCTGTTCGGGTCGATTTGTTCAAAAGGCTCGGCATAGCTGAAATATGGCGAAGTGCGATAAGCGACGATTTGACGTTAAGCAGAGAAGTTAAAAAAGCAAAACTTAAAGTGGTTTTTGTGCCCGGCTGTCTTGTCGCTTCTTTTGAACAGACCAACTGGCAGAATCTTTTTGAATTTGCCAGACGGCAGTTTATTATTACAAGGGTGACTACTCCGGGAACATGGTGGTTTGGATTGTTCAGCAGCGTATTTTCTGTTTTCGGTCTGTGGGGTTTTGCAATTCTGGCGTTTTTTTCATGGCAAAAACAGATAAACGAATGGCATATTTTTCTGGCAGCGGCAATTGTTTTTTTTGCGGGGCAGATGACAAGAGCCTTTTTGAGGCAAAGAATGATTTTCAGGATTTTTCCTGCCGATTGGCCTCGAATGAAAATCGCGGCGATTGCTGATATTATTGGAAATCCGTTCTGGTCATTGCTTATGCTTTTCTGTATTGTTTCTTCATCGGTGGGCAGGACAATAAAATGGCGGGGCGTCAGATATAAACTTACGGGGCCGACAGAAGCGGTCAGGCTTTAATCAGGTTTGCCGCGACTTTTCAGCCTTCGTTGCCGACGAGGTAAACGCGATTTTTGCCGTTGCGTTTAGCTTCCAGCAGGGCTTTATCGGCCTGTTCGAAGAGTTCATTAACGTTGGAGCCGTCACGAGGGAATGCGGCCAGACCTCCGCTTATTGCCAGAATTCCTTTGCCCTCCGCGCCAAGCGCCGGGAGGTCGGTTTTATTAAGCTCTCTCCTGAATCTTTCACAGATATTTATTACCTGTGTGGGATGTTCGCTTTCAGTCCGTCTTCTTTCTTCTTTCTGGCCGGCGTCAAAGGCGATAGATTTGTCGGCGGGCAGGTTCCAAAAAACGACGGCAAACTCATCGCCGCCGATTCTGCCGACAATGTCCTGCTTTCTGCAGCATTTCTGCATCAGGACAGCGGCCTGTTTTAGAATATTGTCTCCGACAGGATGTCCATAGAGGTCGTTGTATTGCTTGAAATTGTCGATGTCGAATATAAGCAGAGTCGTCTGCAGAGACAATTGTTTTGCGTGTTCAAGTATCTGACGAAGAAATTCCCTGACATATCTTCTGTTTTTAACGCCGGTGAGTTCATCTTCCATCACCAGTTTTTCGAGAATTTCTATCCGCTCAAGCTGTTCAGCGGCAAGTTTGGAATCAGGCAGGGCGGTTTTTAATTTGGGCTGCTGTTCATTTTTTAAAGTGAAAGCAACGGGGCAGATATAATAATCATCGAGCAGTTTTGAGCCGTTGTTCGACTGAGCGACTATTTCGGCGGCTAACGGCTCCTGATACATCTGGGCCAGCAGAAGAATTTTTGCATTAGGGCTTACCTGCCGAAAGTTTTTAAGAGAGGAAATTAGATTTTTATCAAAGACGTCTAGGGATATTGCTATGACGTCAAATTTATTTGCTGAAACGGCGGCAATGGCGTCAGGGATATTTTCGCTGCTGTGAAACTGAATGCCGGTACAATCAGAGGTATTGACGGCAGTTCTGTCTTTCCTGCCTATCAGCAGTATTTTACCATCCTTAACGCTATCTATTATTATCCTGCTTTGCATCGTTGGTTTATTATACTAAAAATTAAAGGAAAAGTCAAATTTGGCAAAACAGGCAAATTTGCGAAGAAAAGGGGTTGTTATTTGGCAGGCAGGGCGGCGAGTTTTTCACGAGCCTGTTCTGCGAAGATGTTTTTGGGGTAGTCTTTAAGAAAACGTTCAAGGTCTGCTTTTGCTTCAGTCAGGTACTTTTCTTTTTCTGCCTTGCTTAAATTGTGTTCTTTCCAGATAGAAAGTTTCAGGGAAGCCTGCTCGAATTTTGCCTGGATGCCGCCATCAGTGCCTGCGAAATTTTTGGCGACTTCGCTCAATTGCTGAGCCCTTAAAACCATATCGGAAATAAGCATAGTTTGTGCCAGGGTAATGTTGTCTGCAAGGGGACTTTTAGCGCCTGCCTGCTGGAGCAGATTATCGAGCTGTATTTTATAAAGGATATCGTGAGGATTGAGAATAATAAACTGAGCCAGCAGATGCTTATCTTTGATTTCGCTGCCGAGATTTTCGGCGCTGGTAAGATTTTTCAGGTATTGGAGTTTTCTTTTGATTTTTTTAAGTTCGTAATCGGTGACGGCGCTTGTTGCGGGTTTATGGAAAATCGCTTCGCTTTCATTTACGGGAATATCAGCGGTTTTTGCTGAATTTTTTTCAATCATCGAAAGGCCCTGTTCTATCAAGTCGCCGGCGTGAGAAAATTCTTCCATTCCGGCAAGATGAACAGCCCTTCGCCAGCGAGCTTCAATCGACTCTATGCTTTCGGGATATTCAGAGAAAAGCCTGTGCCATATCGGGAGGTTTTCCAAGTGCGGATAGTCGTTGTAGAAATGCAGGGTTTCCTTCTCGACAAGGATATTAAGTTCCGGCGAAAGTTCGCTTAACATAGCTTTGTAATAAAGCGCTATGGGCATTCGTTTTATTCTGATTTTACTGTTCAGAAGTGTACTGTGCAGAAACGCCGGCTTCCACCATTGTTTTGGGGGGTTAATAAATTTGTCATATTGCCTCAAAAGCTGCCGTTTTTCCGCCTGGTAGCCGAGATTGGCCGGTTCGTCGAACCACTCAGGCCAGCGGTCGAGCAGCAGTCTGTTTTGAATTTCTTTTTTCAGCACAGTCCTTAAAGCGATCGGCTCAGCGGGATAAAAAGGCGATTGGAAATATATTTTGCTTTGCGGGTTTTTCAATGTGCGGTCGAGCGCATCTGTAATACTGTTGTCCTGGAATTCCTTTATGATTTCCGGGTTATTCTTTGCGATATAAAGCTGATAGTCAAGCTCGGAAAGGCCGATTGTGTTCTGAAAGATGATTACGGCAGCGACAAGAACGACGGCTGTTATACTCCATATCAGGCCGGGCCTGTAGCGTGTGAAATGACCAATTATAATTGCAACAGCGGCGATTACCAGTGCCGTAAACAAACCGTTAAGCCATGGGGCAAATGACATCGCCCATTGGATGCTGTCGGTATTTTTTGCCCCGCCAAAAAAACCGAAATATATAAGCGCAGGCGAAATGCATAAAACGATGGAGATGTACCGCGACCTGAAGCGTAATGGTCTTAATGCCGCCGCGAAGGCTCCAATCAGGACAGTAATCGCAAGCCCCGGCAGACCCGCTATGAAAGACAGTATCAGCACAAATAAAATACTATATCCGAAACTCATAAGCTGCGAGGCGAGGATTGGAGCGGCAATAAAAATTCCAATAAGAAGACCCATTACAAATATTTGGGCTGGATATTCAAAAATACTTAATGGCGACAGGATAAGTTTCTCAATGTGAAAAGGGCCGGGGAAGTCAGGACAGATAAGATTGCCGGTCAAAAGCTTCGACCAAAAAACGGCGGCAAAATAATATACGCAAACCGCAAGGAAATAACAGCCGTTTACGTTTGCATGGCTGTAGTGCAGAGTAGGACCGGCGGTCATAAACGATTTTGGAGCTAATTTTTCCGTTTTCAGGACATCGATATCTGTCATATCAGCCATTATAACCTGTGTTTATCTCGAATAACAGGCAATTTTATCCTGACAAATCAGGACACTATTGCTTATTTTGCCGGGATTGTTAGAATAACGAGCCTAACAGGCGTTAAAAAATCAAGGTTAACGGGAGTTTAGAAAAGCTTTGAATTTAAGTAACTCATATATTGCGATTTTAGCCGAGTTTAATCCACTTGAGCCTGTTATTCCTGTGCCGGTGTTTACATTTTCTGTCGGACCGTGGCATATAGTTGTAAGCAACCATATGTTCGTAGTTGCCGTGGCAATGGTGCTGCTGCTGATAGTCATACCCTTTGCGGCAAGACGGAAAAGCCTGATTCCTAAAGGAATACAAAATCTGGTGGAATCAATATGTGTATTTTTGCGTGAGGAACTCGCAAGGCCGATACTGAAAGACCATACCGACCAATATATAGGATTTATCTGGACTGTGTTTTTTTTCATTCTGAGCCTTAACCTGCTCGGGATGATTCCGAGTGAAAAGATTCTATTTTTGCTGACGAGGAAAGAGAGCCATTTTGGCGGCCCCGCCACGGCAAATATCTGGATTACCGGCGCGATGGCGGTAGTTGTATTTGTTATGTCTAATATATCCGGCATCAGGGAACAGGGTCTTCGGCGTTATCTGACCAACATTGCTCCTCCCGTGCCATGGTGGATTATGCCGTTTATATATTTTATTGAATTGATAACCTTATTCGTAAGACCTTTTACACTGGCAATACGTCTTTTTGCGAATATAATCGCCGGTCATATCGTTATAGGTACTTTTATCGGCTTAATCATGGTTTTTAAAAGCTATATCGCCGCAACACCATCGGTATTGAGCGCTGCGACGCTGTCAATCTTAGAATTGCTGGTAGCATTTGTGCAGGCGTACATATTTACGATTCTGTCTACTCTTTATATAAGTTTTTCTATTTCGCCGGAACATTAGACCATTTTTTTGGAGGCTCGAAAAACAATGATTGATTTAGCAGGTAATATGTTAGCAGAAGCGGTCGCGGCAGGCGGCGGCAGTTGGGCAATTTGGGCGGCACCGATAGGCTGCGGCCTTGCAATTATCGGCGCCGGTCTTGGCATAGGCTGGATTGGGAGCAAAGCGGTCGATGCGATAGCCCGTCAGCCGGAAGCTGAGGGCCGTATATTCATGGCGATGATTGTTGCAGCGTCGCTTGTCGAAGGCGTTACGTTTTTTGCATTGATAATTTGCTTTTTAACTCTTTACTGGCTGCGCTCATAAACAGTAAATTCTGACCAAAGAAAATGAAAACATTGAAGATATTTCTGATAACGCTTTTTATGTGTGCCGATGTTCTGGCTTCAGAGGGCGCTCCTGCCGTATCGAACGAAGGAATTTTCGGCGGGTCATTTGCCGAAGCGATATGGACGGTTCTGGCCTTTGTGCTGCTGCTTTTTGTGCTGGGTAAATTTGCATGGAAACCTATGCTCAAGGCCCTAAAGGACAGAGAGGAACACATAAGAGGGCAGATAGAATCGGCGGAACACTCTCGCAGAGAGGCGCAAAAAATACGCGAGGATATCGAGCAGCGGCGTCCGCAGATTCTTCGGGAAGCGACCGACAGGGCGCTGAAACACGAACAGGAGATGACGGAAGCGGCGCATCGGAAGGTGTCTGATATAAGGCACCAGGCCACACAGGATATTGAACATGCCCGCGCCGCGGCAGAAGACCAGTTATGGGAGCAGGCCGGCGATATTATGCTGCTGCTCGGCAAAAAAGTGCTTGGGCGGACAATCACCGACCAGGACAATAAACAGCTTATTAACGATGCCATAGATGAACTCAAGAAGTAGTTAATCCGCATAAAAATCTATGAATATAAATGATAAAGCTATCCGGATAGGACAAACTTATGCACAAGCGGTTTTTGAGCTTGCCGAACAATCTCAGTCGATTGACGTTTTAAAAAACGATTTCGATATTTTAACAGGCCTTATCGCTCAATCGAAGGAATTGGAAGCGATGTTGAACTCGCCGTCTTTTCACGAGGAGGATAAAAAACGGCTGATAGACGAGGTGTTTTCGGGAAAACTAAACGAGCTGACAGTAAATTTACTGATGGTTGCTATTGAACACAACCGCGCGAGATTTTTGCCGCAGATTATCGCCAGATATAATGAACTCTGGGAAGCCCGCAACGGCCTGCACCGTGTAAAAGTTATGGTTTCCAAAGCGATGGATAACGCGGAAATTGAAAAACTTAAGGAAAATATAGCCGCTGCGATAAGCGGCAGGGTGAAACTTGAAGTGGTTGTTAATCCGTCCATCATAGGCGGTATTGTAATTCGTTATGGCGATAAAGTTATAGACAATTCCATTAGAAACAGACTGCATCTTACGGTTAAAGAAATGACAAAACGAAGGGAACTTCATGGAATTTGATGTAAGTGAATTAAGCGACATCCTGAAAAAACAGATAAGCCAGTATAAAAACAAACTGGACGTTTCCAAAGTCGGGCAGGTTGTGGAAGTGGGCGACGGCACCGCCCGCATCTACGGACTGAGCGACGCTATGGTCGGAGAAATTCTTCAGTTTGAAAACGATGTTTTCGGCGAAGTGTTTAATCTTGAGGAGGACTCCATCGGCGCTATCATTTACGGCGAATATGTAAAAGTCAAGGCAGGTTCGGATGTACGTCCCGCCGGCAGGCTAATGTCGGTTCCGACAGGCAAAGAACTGCTCGGCAGGGTAATCGACCCGCTCTGCAGGCCTGTTGACGGCGGGCCCGGCATCAAAACCCAAACTACCAGACTTATCGAGTCCCAGGCGCCCGGCATAGTACAGCGTCAGCCGGTCAAGCAGCCGCTACAGACGGGACTTAAGTGTGTTGATTCGATGATTCCTATCGGCCGGGGACAGCGCGAGCTTATTATCGGCGACCGCAAGACCGGCAAAACAGCAATTGCTCTGGACATCATAATAAATCAGAAAGGCAAAGATGTAATTTGCGTGTATGTGGCTATCGGGCAGAAAGAATCTTCCATTGCCCAGGTAGTCGATATTCTGAAAAAATACGGCGCTCTGGAATATACGATTGTAATCGCAGCTTCGGCCGGCGACAGCGCACCGATGCAATACATCGCGCCTTACTCAGGCTGTACGATAGCCGAGTATTTTATGTACGAGCAGCACCGCGATACGCTATGTATATATGACGATTTAAGCAAACACGCTATCGCATACCGCCAGTTAAGTCTCTTACTTCGCCGTCCGCCGGGACGTGAGGCGTATCCGGGCGATATTTTTTATCTGCACAGCAGACTGCTCGAACGCAGCGCGAAATTATCGGATAAACTCGGAGGAGGTTCGCTTACCGCTTTGCCGATAGTCGAAACTCTCGAAGGACAAATCTCATCATATATTCCGACAAATATTATTTCAATTACCGATGGACAAATTTATCTGCAGAAAAGTTTGTTTCATTCCGGCATCCGTCCCGCCGTTGATGTCGGTACGAGCGTCAGCCGAGTAGGAGGCCATGCCCAGGTAAATGCGATGAAGAAAGTCGCCTCAAGATTGCGTCTGGACCTGGCGTCATTCTGGGAACTGCAGAATTTTTCAAGATTAGGCACAGAACTTGACTCGGCAACGCAGATTCGGCTCGACAGAGGCAGTCGAATGGTTGAACTGCTCAAGCAGGCGCAATTTGCGCCGATGGATGTCGGCAGGCAGGTAATCACAATTTTCTCAGGAATCACCGGCCTGCTGGACGATGTGCCGGTAATTGCCGTCGGCCAGTTTATGGAAGCGTTCCTGCAGTGGCTTTCGCAGGAACATCGTGATTACATCGACGAAATCAATAAAACCAAAGAATTGAATGATAAGTTGATTGCGGCACTGACTTCGGCGATGCATAAATATAAAAAATTACAGGATGGAAAAGGCGCGATTTAAAGATGATAGGGACGCGACAAATACTGCACCGCCGAAATGCCATAGACAGCATTCGCAAAATGACGCGAACGATGGAAATGATTTCCACGACGCGGTACAAATACTATTATAACAGATGGCTTGCCGCCAGGGATTATCATGATGCCCTGGCCCGGGCAGGATACCTGCTGGTTACATCGCCCAAACTGTATAATCATCCGCTGCTGAAAACGAACTTGTCGGGGCGTTCGGTTATTCTGGCTATCGGCTCAAATGGCGGCCTTTGCGGTTCGTACAATTCCTATGTTTATCAGGCGATGAAGACGCATATCAGCAAGGCTGAAAAACTTGGGAAAAAACTGGACATTTATGCGCCAAACAGGAGATTAGTAGGTCTGTTGAACTATCACGGCATTACGCCGGCAAGGATTTACAATGATATGGACGAAATGCCGACAGAGTTGCAAATTGATGAAATGACAGACGAAATTGTTAATCAGTATATGGCCGGACAATTGGATTATTTCGGCATCGTATATATGAGGTATTATTCGATAGCCAGCCAGCAGGCGCAAACATTGACGATAACGCCGCTGGCGGAACTGATAGACGATTTGACGACTCGGACGACGGCTATATGGCCGTGGGCATTGTCAGTTGAGGATTTTTATTTTTCACCATCGGTAACCGAAATAACCGAAGGTCTCGCCAGGATGATAATTCACTCATCCATACAAAGCTGTTTTATGGACGCCATATTGAGCGAACACGTGGCTCGTATGATAGCGATGAAAAATGCGACGGAAAATGCCGAGGATATGATTAAGGAACTAACCGCGGAATACAATCGTGCGCGGCAGAATCAAATAACCAGAGATTTACTCGATATAATTAGTGGAGCCGAAGCAATACAATGAACAAGGGCAAACTGATACAAATAGTCGGCAGTGTTTTCGACGCTAAATTTTTGCCGGAGGAAGTGCCGGCCGTTCATAACGCCGTTGAAATACGCGGCAGTTTTAGAGACCAGAACAGTCTTTACGGAGAAGTGCAGCAGCACCTCGGAGGCGGTAAAATACGGGCTGTCGCACTGGGAAGCACTTTGGGTCTTCGCCGCGGAATGGATGTATTTGATACCGGCGGCCCATTGACCGTACCGGTCGGGCTCGAAACGCTCGGCAGGGTATTCAATCTTTTCGGCGAGCCGATTGATGAACTCGGACCGGTCAGCGCAAAGCTCAGAATGCCTATCCACCGCCAGCCGCCCAAGCTGACGGACCTTTCACCGAAAACAGAAATGTTTGAAACGGGTATAAAGGTAATCGATTTGCTGTGTCCCTTTGTACGCGGCGGGAAAACCGGCCTGTTCGGCGGAGCAGGCGTCGGAAAAACCGTCATTATCCAGGAACTTATCGCAAGAATCGCGACAAAATACGGAGGCTATTCTGTTTTTGCCGGCGTCGGGGAACGTTCCCGCGAAGGCAACGACCTCTGGCTTGAAATGCAAAATACACATATCGGCGACACCAAGGATTCTGTGCTTAATCATACGTGCCTGGTGTTCGGTCAAATGAACGAACCGCCGGGAGCGCGTCTGCGAGTTGCGCTTACCGCGATGACAATGGCGGAATATTTTTGCGAAAGCGGCATCGGCGACATCCTGTTTTTCATAGATAACATATTCCGGTTTTCACAGGCCGGTTCAGAAGTTTCAGCCCTCCTGGGACGGATTCCCTCCGCTGTCGGTTATCAATCGACCCTGGCGACCGAAATGGGAGAGCTGCAGGAACGAATTGCGTCCACCAAAAGAGGCTCGATTACATCCGTTCAGGCTATTTTCGTGCCTGCCGATGACCTGACCGACCCCGCTCCGGCGGCGACATTTACTCACCTGGACTCTTTCGTTGTTCTTGAACGCTCGATTACACAGAAAGGTATTTATCCAGCTGTTTCTCCCCTGGAGAGTACATCGCGGATACTCGATCCTAATATCGTTGGGCAGGAGCATTACGACGTCGCTCAGAAGGTGCTTGAATATTTGCAGCGGTACAAAGACCTTCAGGATGTTATCGCGATTCTCGGAATGGACGAGCTGAGCAAAGAAGACCAGCAAATTGTTTCGCGGGCCCGCAGACTTGAGCGGTTTTTCTCCCAGCCGTTTCTGGTTACCCGGCAGTTCACCGGTCTGGAAGGCAAATATGTAACAGTGCCGGATACGGTTGAAAGCTGCAAGCGGATATGCCATGGCGAAGGCGACCTTTTGCCTGAAGAGGCATTTATGTATGTCGGCACTATTGATGATGTCATTCTAAAAGCAAAAACATTAAAAACGGCGTGATAGGAAATATTGGCGATGCCGGATTCCAATGAAACGTTTCAATGTGTTGTAATCGCACCCAGAGGCAAACTGCTGGACAGCGAAACTGTTTCTGTTGTGTTTCCCGCCCACGACGGCCAGGTAGGCGTTTGGCGAAATCATATGCCGATGTTGTGCAAACTGGGGCTGGGTATTATGACGGTCGAAGATATTTCTTCCGATAGTCAGTTATTGCCTAAACATACTTTTTTGCTGATTGACGGGGGCTTTGCGCAGGTCAGCAATAATCTGCTCACGATTATCGCGCAGGATGCGGTTTGTTTACAGGGCGTTGAAACGGAAAAAGTCGATGCGATTCTGAAAAAGGCCGTAGATAAATTAGCCAGTGACGTATATACCCCGCAGCAGCGCAAACATGAAATACAAAAACTTTCATTCCTGACAAAACTGGCGGAGATTTCCATTGCTGTTAAAGACAAATCTGTATAGAGGATAATTCTTTTTATGCCTGGGCGGTTTCAAGCTGCGGCGAAGCCTGGTTTTGATTTTGCTCGCCGGGTCTGAAAGGCAGAGGTTCCGCGAATTTGATTGCGATTTTTTTCATATAAGAATTGACATGTTCAATCCTGCAAATAAAGCCGCCGCGTATCCAGTTTTCCAGTCCGAATGAATTGTCCTTCCCATATCGCGGCACGCTGAATCTTGTCGTAATATATTGACCTTCGGTTGGGCAGGCATCGCCGTAGCAGGTAAAGGCCGCGCCGCTGCTGGAAATATCAACCATTTGTCCCTGCGACAATGTATCGCCGAAATTCTCGGCAAACCAGACGGGCCAGTGGTAACTCAGGCGTTTTTCTCTTCGTCGTTCCATTGTATTTTCACTCATCTTCGGACTCCATTAGGTTGATAATCAGAATTCGTCAAAAAAGAAGCTCGGGTTAACGAAGTCTGTCGTAAAAACAGCGGTATTTTTTCAAAGAGTTCGCAAACTTTTGAAAAAATAGATTTTGCTTAAAAAGAAAAATGCGGGAATGAACGGCCAAGAGCGCCGATGTCCGATAATCTTTGAAATTTATATGTTAGAAAGATGGATTTTAGCCGATTTTGCTTGACCTTACGGTGCGTTTTTTGTTATACTTAATGTAGAACGCTGGGTTTGGCGCAGATGCAAAAAAACTTTAAAGAACAAACTCCAGCAGGGGTGCCGGGTGGTCCGACATCCCTTATTTTTTGCGCCGGTTTTTAGAGTTTGCCGACCATTTCAGCGAACATATTTCCCCTCTGTACGAAATTTACAAACATATCATAACTTGCGCAGGCAGGACTCAATAAAACGACATCGCCGGGGGTTGAAATTTCCTTTGCCTTATTTACGGCCTCGGCAAGCGAGCCGACCCGATAAATCGGCGGGACATTGCCGGTCTTTTTGATGGATTGCTCAATTTTATCGGCCGTTACTCCAATCAATATCAACGCTTTCAACTTGCCGCTGATTTTTTTTGCCATATCGTCAAATGGCAGCCCTTTGTCATAGCCGCCGGCTATCAATATCTTAGGTTCGCTAAAGGCCTCAATGCCGACAACCGTGCTTTCCGGCGTTGTTGCTATCGAATCGTTGTAATATCTTGTGCCGTTGACAGTTCCGACAAGCTCAAGCCGATGCGGAAGCGATACGAAACTGCCGACTGCCCCGGCCAAATCCTTATCTTTAAGGCCAAAATGATGGGCGATTGTTATCGCTGCCGCGAGATTTTCCCTGTTTGCCTTGCCGGGCAGTTTAAAAACAGCCGTCAATTTGCCGTCGAGTTTTTCCCTGTCGAATAAAACACAAATTTTATTGGTCTTTTTGTATTTTTTATACCATTGGAGACACTTTTCATCATAGGCATTGAGTACCGCGACATCGCCGCTTTTTTGGAAACGAAGAATATTCTCTTTCGCGATGCAGTAGTTTTCCATCGTCTTATGTCTGTCGAGATGATTGGGGGCGATGTTTGTGATGCAGCCGACATAGGGCGATTTTTTTATCCGCGCAAGCTGTTCGAGCTGAAAACTTGAAATCTCAAGCACGACGATATCATTACTTTTTATTTGTTCGAGAGTTTCGAGCAGAGGGCGATTGCCGATATTGCCGCTGAGCCAGACTTTGCCGTTTTTTATATTGCCGAGCAGATGAGCGGTAAGGGCGGTTGTTGTGCTTTTGCCGTTTGAGCCGGTGATTGCGACAATTTTTGCGGGACATAACTGAAAGAATATTTCCATTTGAGATGTAATAAGTTTGTCTTTGGCTTTCGCTGCGTCGATATATGGATTTGCTTCATCAACGGCTGGATTGACGATGATAATATCCGAATCGGTAAAATCGGATATCTGATGGCCGCCGATGTGAAATTTAATATTTTTGAATTTTTTAAGTTCTTTTATCGAGTCGGCCAGTTTCTTTTCGTTACCTTTGTCGGTTACGATGACTTTCCCGGCGAAACGAGCGGCAAATTTTGCGGTATCAACGCCGCCGCCGAATACGCCAAGCCCCATTACAACAACAGATTTGCCTTTGAGAAAATCCGTATTCATTACTGTTTACTGTGCTGCCTTGGCAAGTTCAATTTTCGCGTCGATAACAGCCCGTTCGATGCACTTTTCCCAGTTGTCGCCGAACTGCTGTATATACTTTTCATCTTCATAGGCGTAAATTATAGACCTCGAAGCGCTAATCAATGCGCCAGCTCCGTCCGGTTTGCAGAATCTTACGCAATCGGCGGCTGTCGCACCCTGTGAGCCGAAGCCCGGCACCAGGAACCATAAGTTTTTGTATTTTTCCCGAAGAGCGGTCGTTTGCTCACCGCTTGTTCCGCCGATGACCATACCAATGTTACTGTAGCCGCTGTTGCAGATTCGCGGTTTTTGATTTGCGATTTGTGCAACTACTTCGGCGAGTTTTTCATACATTTTTGTTCCTGACGAATCGGCAAAATCCTGGATGACGGCTGCCGAAGGATTGCTTGAGCGTACCCAGACAAAAACACCTTTGCCCTGGTTGTTAGCCATATCGGCAAAAGGAATAATTCCATCTGAGCCGGCAAAGCCGTTGATTGTTATCGCGTCCGGCGCCAGGACATCGTCAAGGCCGGCAAGTTCCGGATTCTGCAGGTGGGCCATCGCATAATTTTCCGCGGTATGACCGATATCGCCGCGCTTTACATCGCCGATGGTTTCGAGTTCAAGTTCCTGTGCCTCGCCAATGAGCGAATAATAACTTTCGATGCCTTCCCATAAATATTTTTCGAAAAACGCGATGTTTATTTTTACAGCCGGTACGAGAGGAGCGACAATCTTCAGGACTTTTGTACTGAATTCGAATATCGCGTCAATCGCCGAAGCTGCGTTATTTTCGTCGTCCATACCTTTTCTCTGACGTATAGAGGCAGGCAGTTTGCCGTAAACCGGGTCGAGCCCTACTATCAATGGTGTTTTCTTCGATTTGACAGCTTTATAGAGCCGGTCTCCGAAATGACTTGCCATTATAATCCTTTCCGATAAGATAATATCCTGATTCTTAAGTTTATATTTTTTGAACTAAAATACTATAAGCATAAAATCTCCTTTGGCAAGGAAGTAATGGAAAATTATTTCAATTATGAAAAGATAAAGCGAGGTCTCAAAAATCTCAAAGACAGAAGAAATATCCCCTTGCTGGTCTGGCTGATAATTTTCCTGGTGCTGTTCTGGCTTATTGGACTTTTCAGTATTCCCGGACACTACAAGATTATCAAACCCGGCTCCGATGGGCAGGTAAGCCAATATCTTACTAATCATATCTTGCCGGAACTGTACAACAAGTCGCAATACAACCAGCCGTTTGACCTTGTTGTCTCCGAAGACGGCATCAATGATATTATCGCAAGACAAATTGATTCCAATAGTCTGCAGCGGTCTGGTTTTTCAAATTTGAGCGTTACTTTTAAACGAGGCAGAATATTGCTGACAGGCAGAACGGTTTATCATGGATTTAGTTTTGTTGTAACAATTGTCTTAAAACCATATATAAACAAAGAAGGATATTTTTGTCCCAAGGTGTCGAAAGTGCAGGCCGGTACAAGCCGTATTCCGTTTGTTGCCGAAACTATGAAAAGAAGAGTTCTTTATAGGCTTGCCGGTCTTTCTAAAGATTCAGGCACAGCCGATTTTGTTGGAATGCTGTTTAACAGCGGTAAAATAGAGCCGGTATTTTCTTTTAACCATCGAAAACTCCGTATCGAAAAAATAACAGTTCAGAATAAACAGCTGACAATTCAATTTCTGCCGGAATAAGATGGATAAGATTGAAAAAAAATCCGTCCCTCAGTTTGAGTTTGTCGGAAACACCCTGCTCGCAAGAGCGCCCGCGAAAATAAATCTTTCACTTCTGGTTGCCGACAAAAGACCCGATGGCTACCACAACATAGAAACCATAATGGCGAAAATATCGGTTCACGACCAACTCCTTTTCGAGATTGACAAGGTAAAAGGAATCGAACTTGTTTGTAATGGACTTTGGTCGCCGGCAGGAAAAGATAATCTTGTTTATAAGGCGTGTGATTTATTTTACAAATCTATCAATAAAGAGCCGTCAGTTAAAATAACCCTTACGAAAAATGTTCCTGCCGGTTCAGGTCTTGGCGGAGCCAGCAGCGATGCGGCAACGTCTCTTTTAGCTCTGAACAAACTGCACAATCAATTACTGAATAGTAATGAACTCCATAAACTTGCCGAACAGCTCGGCAGCGATATTCCATTTTTTCTGTATGGTCCACAGGCTATCTGTAGCGGCAGAGGGGAAAAAATTGCAAAAATGGATAAAATTTTCCACTTTATGGCAATTCTTATGCTGCCTGACATAACTGTCTCTACTAAAACGATTTATGAGAATTTTAAGGTGGATTTAGAGCTTTTTAATTCATTCAAAGAGCGGATAAAAAGTCATATTTCGAAAAACAGGATTGATTTAGTACAAAAAATGTGCGCAAATATGCTTGCCAAAACGTGTTTTGCATTGAATAATGAATTGGCTCTGTTAAAGGTAAAAATACAAGAGATTACAAAACTGCCGGTCTCGCTCAGTGGTAGTGGTTCGAGTTTATTTGTGCTTATTGACGCTGAGCAGTACCAAAAAGCGAAAATATTACAGCGAGAAATTAGAGATTCGCTTGATTGCAATGGTATTATAGTTTTCAACAACGAATGGTAGTTTTGTGAGGCGTCTGTTATGGAGATTACCGAAGTCAGAGTAAAGTTGATTAACAACAAGGACGAAAGACTCAAGGCGTTTTGTTCGATGACCATCGATAATGATTTTGTCATCCGCGACATCAAGGTTATCATGGGCACCAATGGCTATTTTGTAGCAATGCCTTCGAGGAAAATGAGTGACCACTGTCCTAAATGCGGCGGGAAGAATCATCTCAGAGCAAGGTTCTGCAATAACTGCGGGGCGTCGTTAAGCGAGGATAGAGCTAAAAAAGATATGAAAGGCAGAATGAAGTTACATGCCGATATAGCTCATCCAATCAATGCCCTGTGCAGGCAGTCGATTCAGGACAAAATCGTCAAGGCTTTCGAAGAGGAACTCGAAAGGTCCACTCAGCCGGGTTATAAGCCTGTTGAGTTTGATGAGCCGGATGACGATGTTCCTGAAGATACGGCCGAACATTCATAAGCTCGAATAGTTTTTCTGCAGTGTAAGGTTGGGTCAACTGTTGTTAAAACACCTTTGTGTTTTAAGAGAGGATAATAGTTATAATTTTATTCACCATTTAATGGTAGTTGTTTGATTTTGCGCCATTGCACGATGTAAAAATGTTTCAAGGTTCAACGATAAGTTCTTCGAGCATCTTATCTATTGTAACGTCGAGTTTTTTATCGAGTTGATACTTGCCCAGACAGATTTGTCTGCGAACAGTAGAAACTTTTTCAAACCTGACTTCCGGAAGCTTGGATATTTTTTCGAGCAATTGGCCTATGGGCGTATTTGTGCCGGCTTGCAGCAGTTCTTCCGCGAGCAGGTCGTTGGCAGAATTCAGCTTTTCAAATCTTTTGTTGCGCGAAAGCAATCTGTCATTCAATTTTTGGATTTTAATCTGTTCCATCACAGTAAACCTTTCTTGTATATCTTTTAGCCCGGAAAAGAGTCCATTTTTCCGGCTAAACGGAAGGTTCTCACGTTTTATCTCGTTGAGCCCCTATATGTTGTGCTCCCGCAATTCCTTTACGGCTTTAAATAATTCACTTATGATACTGATATCGTCTGTATGAAGACAAAAACTTTAAAAAAGCTTTAAACTTTTTTATAGGCATAAGAATGGGTTATTTTTGCTTAAAAACTGTGTTTTTAGCCCTGTTAACGCAGTTTTCCAGGTTTGTTTATTTTGAATAAGGGCATATCTATTTTAGTGGTTTAATATGGCCATGAGGATACAACATATTGTGTATGATGGTCCTAAAAAGAGTTTATAATAGATAAATAGTTGGCTTTATTTAGTAAAAAATGGGTTTAAATAGCTTGACTGACAAAGTGGTTTAAAATATTATTTATAGCTGTTCTTAAAAAGTTGTTTTTCGGGGCCGTAGCTCAATTGGATAGAGCATCGGACTGTCGATCCGAAGGTTGAGGGTTCGATCCCCTTCGGCCTCGTTTTAACGTAAATAATGACAAGTGGTTATGTCGCTTGTCATTATTTGCTCTTTGTTTCGGTGTCAAATTGGTGTCAATTCAGACGTCTTTATATTTTTTTCAGTTTGAATGTTTTTACATTCTTTCTCTTGCCTTTGTATTATAGAATTTTTGTTCCAATATTGTAACAGATTTACGGAGAGGTTAAAGCTTAAGGTTAAACGCATTCCTCTTCAATATCGCACATATTGAAAACCAGTTCATCGAAATATTTTAATGCGTTTTGCCAGTAAGATTCGCTGGTTTGCGGTCTAAGCCGAAGGGCATCCTGTATCGAATCAGCAAGATAAACACACCTCAGCGAAGCGTGGCCAACATAATCAGGAAAGTTTTCAAACGTCACTTCCCACCAGGTACCAGCGTATTTTTCATAAAGCCGGCCAACCATCTCCTGCTCATCACAACTGAAATCCATCGGATTATTGTCAATGCCGAGCAGTTGGCCTACCGATGCAGGCTGGTGATTACAATACTGGAGTAATTGCTCAAACATAAATGCTTTTTTCTGATTCATTTTGCCCTCCTGATTTTCAATAAACGTCTTTTTTTAACGGAAATCATTTTTTATTCCTTGCTTATTCACAGGTAATTTTAGGCAGTAAATGTTCAGATAATATTTGGGGAATATTAATTTTTTGTTATAAAAAGCGGAGAAATTTAAGAAAACCTTTCCGGCGGCTTATTTTACTTATATTCTTCTGTTCGATGGCGGACAATCTGACCTTCCACCATATAAATCACATCCTCAGCTATATTTGTGGCATGGTCCGCTATTCGCTCCAAATGGCGAGAGACTGAAAGCAAATGAATTAGAGATGCTATCTGCTCAGGATGGGCAAGGATTGCTTTTTGTACCTTTAAGTACATCTCACGATTCATAAAATCGATTATATCATCGCTGGCACATATATCCTGTGCCAAATCGACACTCAGATTTACAAGAGCATCGATACTTTTCCTTAACATTGATTGCGCCACACTGGCCATATCGCTAAAATCGAAAGATATATCAGGTTTAGGCTGTGTTGCCAGAAAGACTGCCCGTTCTGCTATATTAACTGCCAAATCTCCAATTCGTTCAAGGTCATTGTTTATTTTTAAAACGGCGATGATGAATCTGAGGTCCGTTGCAACCGGCTGATGTAAAGCGAGGGTCTTTAGGCATTCTTCCTCAACCTCGACTTCCTGCTGGTCTATTACTATATCATTGTCTATCACTTTCTGAGCCAGTTCGCGGTTCCTTTGCTCTATAGCAAATGCAGCATCGTGAACGGCGGACTCAACTTTAGCGCTGAGATTGAGTATGCTCTTTTTTAAATTTTCTATTTCTTTTTGCAAATGTTTTGGCATATACAGTTCCCATCTTTTTCAATATTTTTTTCCAACTTGTGAAACAAGGCCATATGTGTACTGCTTATCCTTAATATTTATAGTTCCATCTTTATTGCTGAAAAGTTGTGCATTTGCATAATCAAAAGATTCTGAAAGTTCGTTAATTATTTCGATTCTGGCCCACGGAATTATACGAATCATGCACAAACCGGTGTAAATATCTTTTTCGCCATTTACTGCTTTTCCAAAATGATATGTTTTGCAGTCCAGACGAACATAGGAATCCGTTATCTCAAGTACATGGCCTATAATTATATGATTGTGAGCTTCCGGATAAGCTTTCACGGTGCGAATTTTCCAAATCTTTCTTTCAATCTCTTTCGGCATATTAACCAAACCTTCCTGTGATATAATCTTCTGTTCGTTTATTTGACGGATTGCTGAATATTTTTGAAGTCGAGTCGTATTCTATCAGTTCGCCGAGGCAGAAAAATGCGGTTCTGTCGCTGACGCGAGCTGCCTGCTGCATATTATGAGTAACTATCACGATTGTATAAGATTTTTGAAGCTGGACAATGAGGTCCTCTATTTTGCCTGTGGCCAGCGGGTCGAGAGCGGAACAAGGCTCATCCATCAGTATTATACGGGGCTGTGTCGCCAGGGCGCGGGCGATGCAAAGGCGCTGCTGCTGGCCGCCCGACAGTGCCAGTGCCGACTTTTTCAGGTCGTCTTTGACCTCTTCCCAAAGAGCGGCGGATTTAAGACTTCATTCGACAATAT
>CAINDG010000043.1 GCA_903847315.1 uncultured Planctomycetota bacterium | reverse complement strand
CCAGTCTCGGAACAGATCGAGTTCGGCGTCACTGATTGTCAGCGAAGAGTCTCCGCGTGTTGCTCTGATTGAAGAGACTTTGCATGGCGCTTTTGCTTGGTTGTTAAAAGCTCTCAAAAATGAAATTTCAGAAGAAGAAGCTTGGTGGAATTGTGCCTGGATATTTATTAAAAATGCTATGAATGAGTTGTTACGAATAAAAAAACTTGCAGAAGTACATTATCCACTTTCTTCAGATGATATAGCTTTACTCAATAACTTTTACTGGGAAGGACATCCAGTTTTACAAAATATTAAAGATGAAAAGGGAATGTTACATTTTGAAACATCTCTTGGCGTAAATGTTAATATGATTAATCTGTATGATTTACATAAAGTAACGATAGCAGCTCTTGCACAACCTGCTTTTTTATTATCTCAATTATTAGCGGAACAATATTCGAGTCCTAAATACGAAAAAGTTTGTCGTTCACCATATTGTCAGGCTACTTTTTTAACAGCAAGAGAGAACGCTACATCTTGCCCCGGTAATCGAGGTAATAAGAAAAGTAAATGTGCCCTTGAGTGGATTCGATATAAACGATGGTTGGAAAAAATTGGTAGAAATCCAGAAGAAAATTGGCAAGACCAAAACCTACAGAAAAAATTCATCTCAAACGATTAATAGTCTGCGCACTAATTTCTTTAGCGCACTGTTTTTTAGTGCGCACCGAAGAACAGAAGAACAACTTTAAGTGATTAGTTTTGCTCTACACATCATGCTTTGCTTATATTGTCTCCAGTAAGTACAAAATGTTTTATTAAATTGGAGCCAGAAAAATGCAGAAAGAAACAAATCAAACCAGTTGTCAACTTTTAAACACCAAAGCTCTGGGGGTTATGAAAGGAAATTGCGAGATGGGAAAAAGCAACATAAACATTTTCGGAGATGTTCATGCCATAAACATTGGGAGTAGCACATCTATCCAAGGAAACTTGGAAACTGAGGAGAAGAAAAGAATTTTTAAAAAACTGTTAAAAATTATCAGTGTTATTATTTCATTTCTTAAGGCGTTTATCTATAGAATATTGCTGCACAGGTAAAAGAGGAGTTAGGCGGGGCGGGGGAGATTTGCCGCACTATCAGAGCGGCTGATAGCATTCTTTAAAACGATGTTATTTTGCCGTGAGATTTTATCGGTGTCACGGAGCTGATGTTTGATTTTCCTGAGGTCTGCATTTAACAACAGGAATTTGAACGTTCTGAATTTGAAATTTTCAAAATTCATTCTTGCATAATTTTCTTCGCCGGCCTGTAAAATGAAACTGTCCCGAGCTATGGCGGCGAGGATTAAGCCTGCATCCGTAAAGGGAGCTTTGAAACTAAGGCGTTTGCCATCTTTTGATTTAAATTCCGCAGTATAATATTTATAATTTCCAACTTGTTTTACGGAAACGCCATAAAAGCCGGTGGTATTTCTACATTTGGTATTCAAACTATTCTGACGGTAGTCGGTCAGTCTCAAATTACATCTTCTATTGTCCAATTTGCAGCCATTAATATGGTCAACAACCTGGCCTGGCTGGGCGTTTAATACAAAATGAGAAAGGGCCTGACGTTTTAAGGGCTTGGTGTTGGTGAAGACATAAGCATAGCCCAATTTGTCGATATTGATGTGCATATTAAATTTTTCGGAATTATTTACTTGACAAACCAAACTTTAATGGTATAATAGATATACAATATTGGATATAGAAAGGATACAATATGACAAGTGAAAAAGAATTGAGATTATCGTGCGATGAACTTAAACGAGTTGGTTGGATATGCCATAAGTGCGGTGCTGAACAAATGTTAGATGTGTCCTCCGCCGAGCAAAATAAGCTACAGAACAATATAGGTAGATATAAATGCGGCGTATGTGGTTCGGCTTGCGATGCCGCATTAGGCTACGCCATCGAAGGCTTTAAAGAATTTTATAAAAATGCTAATGAGACTCTTAATAAAATATTTTTCCGCATTTCTATAAACAACGCAAAGGAGAAAACGGAATTATGAAGTATGAACCCCCAAAATTTGAAAAGCTAAATGATATGGCCTCAATAGACGTTGGCCGATTAACTGAAAACGAAGCAAGGGCTATTATTGAAAACATTCGTTGGCCTAATGGAATAGCCTGTCCGCATTGCGGCAGTATGAGAGTTACGAGGTTGCAGGCTAAATCGGAGAAAGTCAGAGATGGCGTAATTAAATGTAAAGATTGCCGCAAGCAATTTACGGTAACAGTTGGAACTATAATGCAGGGCTCGCATATCACTTTAAGGCAATGGGTTCAGGCTTTTTATGCAATGTGCAGCAGTAAAAAAGGCGTATCCGCTTTACAGTTGCAAAGGAATTTAGGCTTAGGTTCTTATAAATCAGCTTGGTATCTTTGCCATAGAATACGCAAGGCAATGAATCAGCAACCGTCAAAGGATATGCTAAAAGGAATAATTGAGGTTGATGAGACTTATGTTGGCGGCAGGCCGAGAAGAGATGGCACAGCTCACATAAGGGGGCGAGGAACAAAAAAGACTCCAGTTCTTGCTATTGTCCAAAGAGACGGCAAAGCAGTATCAAAGCCTTTGGGCGTTGTAAATCACAAGACTTTAAAATCCGCTATTAAGGCGGTAGTAAGCAAGCAATCGACAATTATGACGGATGAGTGCAGTAGTTATCACGGAATAGGTAAGAGCTTTGATGGCGGCCATAAAACGGTTAATCATTCATACGGAGAATATGCTTATCACGATATAACAACAAATACGGTAGAGAGTTATTTTTCTTTACTTAAAAGGGGCGTTCACGGTATTTTCCATCACATCTCAAAGAAACATCTTGCCAGATATTGCGACGAGTTTGCTTTTCGCTGGAATCAAAGAGAAGTAACGGACGGCCAGCGAGCAGTTGCGGCCATACAAGGAATTGAAGGCAAAAAATTGCCATTTAAAGAAGTTATATGCTAAGAAAGGCAGGGCGAAAAATGCAAAAAGAGTCTATAAACGACAGGTTGTCTTGGCGCAGTGGATATTTCATTAACAATGAAAACAACAAGGCCGACTGGAACAATTTAACAGAAGAAAAACTTAAATTTATACTCGAAGAAGGCCGTTTGTGTTTGCAAAATATATTTGACAGTCTCGGTTATTTGAGCCAAAAGGCCACGTTTCTCATTACGCTAATCGGCGGAGCAATCAGTTATATTTTTGTTGAGTTTATATTAAAGTTTAAACAGTTTAATATGGATGATTGGTATGTATGGCCACTGGCGGCTTATTTTGTGGTTTTAATTTGCGTTTTTTTTATTTTAATAAAATATCTTTTGCCTTCTTTGGATTATGAGGCGTTAGGGAATGTTCCTGAAAATCTTCTAACAAAAGAAGAAATGGCTTTTGATTATAAAAAAATAGTAGTTTCACAACTTGAATATTATCAACACAGAATAAATCTTAACTTAAAACAGAATTATCAGGCGGCAAGAGACATAAAACGATGTTTCTGTATGGTTATAATATATCCTATTTTGACAAGTATTGCCTTGTTTGTTATTTGCTATCTTTGGAATTAAAAATCCTAACATTTGCGTAAACTTTAGGTTCATTGGAGGGTTGCTTTGGTATGTTATTTTGCTGTATATTGGATTGTTGCAATGGCTTTTTGAGTTTTAGCCGTCTCATTATTTCATCATAAATGTCATTGAATAGGCTCATAAAAACCTCCCTGAGCAGAAAGCTATCCTTATGAAAAAGAAAAAAACTAACAAATATCAGCTTAAGCCAATATCGTTTTATCCGTTAAAACCAGAACAAGTTTTATCGGCTTTTATGAAAGTCAATAGTATAGATTACAGGAAAAGAAATGGTTTGTCAAAGGTATAGTTCCGAAATTTTTTGTGAGGGAATTCAGGATTTGTATTTACTATTTTGGCGTAAATATCGGGGTCGAGCTTGACTAATTTATTCTTTACTTTTAACAGGCGGTAATTAATGCCACTCAATTTTGCCATTTTCGTATCTCTTTTAAATTACTAAGGTTACGTCGATTTGCTACGGTTGCCGTTTGAATTTTTGTATATTATAACATAATTTTGTTAAAAATAAAGTAAATATCCAACTTTTTATATGCCTACGGGGATGATTTAAAAAATTTTTAAAAAAATTTAAAAATTTCCCTTGACAGTTTGTTAGTACATATATAGTTTATATATTAACAATTTAATAATGGAAAGTTTATTATGCCGCTTAAAGAAGAATTAAAATTGAAAAAAGGTTTTGAAATGGCCGAGCACGAAGCCCTGCTGAATATCTATTATACGACGACAAGTCTCAAGAAACGTGCCGATGTGTTTTTTAAAACCTTTGGCCTGACGGATGTCCAGTTCAACGTTATGATGCTGCTTACTTATCAGGGCGGCCCTGATGGTCTCAGCCAGGCGAAGCTAAGCGATATGATGCTTGTCAACCGTGCCAACATCACGACACTGATAGACAGAATGGAAAAAGCGCAGTTTGTTATTCGTACAAACGATTCAGCCGATAGGCGGACAAACATAATCAAACTGACCGCAAAAGGAAAAAAGATGTTTGAAAAGGCCGAGCCTTTCTATGTGGAACAGGTAAAGCAGGCGATGGCAGGCGTTAATCAGATAGAGCAGAAAAAACTGATGGCCGTCCTTGAAAAGGTAAGGGCCAACATAAATAAATCGGCGTAAAAGCCAAACTTATATTTTTTTAACAGAATAGTTAAGATATTAACAATATATATTTAAACAATAAAGGAGAAAAAATGGTTAAGGGGAAAGTTACAATTTGTTTGATTATCGCTGCATCTATGTTGTGTACGGCATTGCTGTCGGTACAGGCGGCCTCTGATGTGAATTCGCCGCAGGCGAAGAGTCTTGCCGCACTGAAAAAATGCGACCCGAATAATGTATCGCTTGTCATGCTGCCGGTACAAATTTGGTTTAAACACCCTATGATTACAAGCCGTATAGTCGCTGACGTGCTCGGCGGGGTAGCCGAATCGTATGGAATGAACAATCTTGACGCACTCGATGCGGAATTTATCCCGCCTGCCGAGGCTACGTGGGAGCAGGTGCCGGTGCATCTGGCTGAATTTCTGAAGAAAAATCAGCCGAAGGGCGAATACGTCCTCTACGCACAGTATCTTGGAAACCCAAATGGCGGACCGACCGAAATTCGTTTTGTGGTAACCGATGCAGTGGGCAATTTAGTGCTTAGTGACCGCCAGACTGACAAAGATGAGGATTTCAAGCGAATAGTGTCCGGTGACCCGGACGCGATGGGGTGTTCCGTGCTTGTAGCGGAACGGCTGTTTTCTCGACTCGGCTGGCAAAAGGTCGAAGGGGAACCACATGGAAAATTTGCACATAAGTGGGCTCAAGCATCTGGAATACCCAGCGATAGCGAAAATGCGGCTATGGAAAAATCTTTTGCAAAGTTCAAAGCCAATATCAAGACAGTGCAAATTGCTATTTACTCCACCTTTGTTAATGAAAAGTACAATGCCGAAAGCGCAGCTCACCTGACTTCATTGATTACGCAGCAGATTGGCTGTAAGACGATAAAGGTGGATAAGCAGGTCTCCTTCCAGCGTCAGCCAACAGGCAACGAACAGAAACTTTTGTGGGATTTGGCACGAGCGTTTCGCGACTATCTGCGTGCAAATCCTGCCGATTCCAACTATGCGATGCTGGCGGAGTATTTTGTTAATCCTGCCGGCGGACCTGCCGGTGCGGTGCACTTCGTCATCTGCGAAAAGTCAGGCGACTGGGTGCTAACCGATTTCCAGAACAGCACACACGAAGATTTTCAGCGGATTGTGCCAAAGAGCATCGAAGACTGCGACCGATTAGCCGTTGAGCGACTTGCCAAAAGGCTTAAGTAGATTGAAGAAATAGAGTAAATGAGCGACTTGAATAAAACAAAGATTTATAATATTAACGAATTATTGAAAGAGAAAAAAATGGAAACTAAAGCACTTCGAATAAGAAACATTATTTTCTGGGCGATGGTTGTAATTTTTGCCGCACTGGTCGCCAGCCCAATCATGGTGGCGACCCGGTTGAGGTTTTGGGAGTATAAGAGGCTTCTTTTAGTTGTTATCGCGGTTGTCTTTTTCACTCTTGCGATAGCACTATTGGTACTGACCTTGAAGCTCAAAGAGCCGCTCATGCGAAGAATATTTTTCTTATTGACCGGCGCCTCGGCTGTAGGAATTCCAATCTTTGCCATTCTGCATAATCTGGTTTACGGCCTGTTCTTTCATGGAAAAGCTGGGGAGGACGAGGCCGTCTTTTTCATCCTCGCTGTTATAGTCTGCCCGGCATTGTTCGCTGTCGGTATGCTCGGAAGCATTGTAATTCTCATATCTGACAGGTTGAGAAAAAAAGAAATTAGCGGTTCGATTTAAACAGGTTTCAAAACAATTTTTAAGGAGATATGTTGTGAAAACGAAAATAAAGATTATCGCGTTTTATCTGCTGGCTGTTGTTTTGGGCGGCTGTGTGCAGCCGTCTTTGCATCCGCTTTTTACAGAAGACGAGGCATTTTTTGACCCGAATCTTTCGGGAGTGTGGAAAGCGGCAGATTCCAACGAGACCTGGCATTTCAGCCGGTTCGAGGACAAAGACTGTTATAAACTTGTTGTAACGCAAAAGGATGGCAAGAAGGGCACTTTCCTGGCCGGTCTCGGAGAACTACAGAATAATCTTTTCCTCGATGTCCTTCCGCTCGAATCAGGCGAGAAGGGAATTGATTTATACCAACAACATCTTCTCGGCGCCCATTCGTTTATGAAAGTTTCACAGATGCGCCCAACGCTGAAAATCACTATAGTGGATTCCGGAAAAGTTGATAAAATCATCAAGGCAGACCCTAACATCGTCAAACATGAAACGGTAGATGACAGGTTTATTCTGACGGCCGAAACCAAAGAACTTCAGAGATTTGTTATCAAATGCGGCATAAACGCAGTAGATGATGCAAACTCGATTTTCGATAAACCGATGGAATTTATCTGGCTCGCCGATGATGTTAACGATAATGCAGCCACTGAAGACAATTAATCATTATTTAATTTTCGCGAATTATTGAAAGGAGTTTAGCAATGTTGTTTATGTTGAGTTACGGAGCATATCCGGGCAAAGGTGCGGAGGCGATTCGTCTTCGACAGCGATGGCAGGAAAAATACTCTGAAGCATTTCGCAAACGGGTTAACGTTATCCACGAGTTTGTCGATCCATCAGCGCTTGTAGGCTATTTGCTGCTTGAAATGGACGACCAAAACCATCTGGCCAGCCTGTTGTCGATACAGACTGTCTTCGGTGATGCAGTCGAATTCAAGCTGCATCCAATCATCGATATACGCCAGGCGTTGAAAACAGGTGTGGAAGAACCAGCCGGACTGCTGTAAGACTGCCGACTCAGGCCGTTTGTGTATGGATTAGTTTCAGCTATTGTGTATATAGGGCCGTTGAGATTGGCGATTTTGCTTTTGCGTTTTATATTTGGCGGACCGCAGGTGAATTTAACCGTGGGTGTATCTGTAACCTTGACGTGCGGTGTATGAAAATTGACGTTTCCAGAAATATTTTGTAGTTAGTTTACAAGATAAAAATAAGAAAAGATTGTCAGAAAGGGAAAAAAATGTTTATTACACTTTTAGTTGCGACTTTTATTATTGCGTTTGTTGTCTCGACGATTGTAGTTTTGTTTTTTAGCAGGCCGCTGGATAAAATTCTTGACCGAATCATCTCAGACCAGATAAGCAAAGCATGGTCGAAATACCTTAAGTTTGCCATATACGTTACCGGCATCTCCAGCGGCGTAAGAATCTGGGACCTCGAAAAATATATTACAAAATCACAAGTTTATAAAGATGCCGAGATTGTCCAGTTGACCACAGAACGCTGGGTATTTGAGGTTTATCGAGCGACAATCGGAACGCTTCAGGGTATTGCGTGGATGCTTTTGGTTTTCTTTATTTTCGCGCTCGTGGCCTATGTTATTGTTCGCGTATTTGAAATGAAAAGCAAGGCCAAAAATGATTAACTGCTTTGGTTCAATCGAAAACTATCTGGAATTTTACGGACTGAAGATTTCTGCCGGTAGGCACGAATTTGTACCTTTTAAATCGAACGGTTTTGAATTGGCAGGCCACGTATTTAAGCCGGTCGATTACAAGGCGACGGTTGTTGTCTTGCACGGCTTTCTGAATCATTGCGGGTTATTAAGCAAACTAATTAAATATCTGACAGAAGCGGGTTTCGCCGTTGCCGTTTTCGATTTGCCCGGCCACGGCCTCTCTGACGGCAGGCGGACGGACATCAGCGATTTTTCGCAGTACAGCGATTCGCTGAACGATTTTATGGACATAATCAAAACGCAGTTACACGGCCCATACCATATAATCGGCCACAGTACCGGCGCTGCGGCCGTTATGGATTATCTTTTTTCGCAGCGGGGCGATTGTTTCGGCAAAGTTATTTTAACTGCCCCCCTGGTACACTGCGCACAGTGGTTTTGGGCGAGGATTGCTTACGGCATCTATCGCCATTTTGCGGAAAATATATTTCGCCTCTTTCCAAGGAATTCTTCAGATGAGAATTTTTTAAGATTTGTAAAATATCAGGACCCGTTACAATCCAGAAAAATTTCCCTCAATTGGATTGGCGCTATGTTCAAATGGAATCGCAAAATTGCCGGCGTCCCAATTATCGGCAGGCCGATATTGGTTATCCAGGGCAAAAGCGACACTACGGTGGCGTGGCGGTACAACCTGAAATTCATTCAGTCGAAATTCGGCAGAGCAGAAATAAAATTGATTAAAAAAGGTCAGCATGAATTGCTCAACGAATCTGAAAAAATTCAGGAATTGGTGTTTTCGCTGATAGATAGTTATCTTGAAAATTAAGGATTAGTTATTAACATTATAGTGATGTAATGATGAATTCCGAGGCCAAAATAAAACTTGGAGCTTCTTTTGGGTGGCTCAACGCCACGCAGTTTCTCGGCGCACTTAACGACAATATTTTCAAACTGTTTTTAATCCTTTTCGCAATCAGGGTGCATGGGCCGGACTCCGCCAGCAATGTAACAGCCCTGGCAGGTGCGGTATTTGTAGTGCCGTTTTTAATTTTCACCGCGATGGCGGGCAAACTGGTTGACCGTTTCAGCAAACGCAGCATTATCGTTCTGGCCAAAGTGATGGAAGTTATAGTAATGACTCTCGGGTGCGCAGCGTTTCTGTCGCATAGTGTAACAGGTTTGTATTGCGTATTGTTCCTGATGGCATCCCACAGCGCTCTTTTCGCGCCGGCCAAATACAGCATTATTCCGGAACTTGTCAAAAGCGAGCAATTGTCGCAGGCCAACGGCGCAATGGAGGCTTTTACATATCTGGCTATTGTCATAGGAACCGCGTTAGGCCCGTTTTTGTCGCAGACAACAGGCGGACGTTTCGGGTTTATGGGAGTAATCTGTGTTGCAGTTGCGGTTTCAGGATTAGCAGCCAGTTTATTTATACCCCGCACACCCGCTGCCGGCGCAGCCGATTCGATGTCGTTATTTTTCCTGCGTGACATCTGGCGAACTCTGCGTGAAATCCGCCGCGACAGAGACCTGTTCCTGGCCGTCATCGCATCGGCGTATTTTTTGCTGATTGGCGGTTTTATTTACTCGAATCTTATTCCGTACGGCATAAAACATCTCGGACTTGGCGAAACGCAAAGCGGATATTTATTTGTTATTGCGGCGATAGGCATCGGAGCTGGCTCTTTCTGGGCGGGCAAACTTTCCGGCCGGAACGTGGAATTCGGCGTCGTTCCGCTCGGAGCAATCGGCCTGACTCTTTCGTCGGCAGGGCTCGGATTTGCACAGGGATTTTATTCAGTTTTTTTGCTGATTTTTTTAATGGGCGTAAGCGCAGGTCTGTTTATTGTTCCCATTAATACGTTTATTCAGCTTCGCAGTCCGTCGCAGCATCGCGGCCAAATCGTGGCTGCGTCGAACTTTTTAGGCTGGGTCGGCGTGCTTATGGCTTCGGGACTGATTTATTGTTTCGCCGGCCTTTGGAAATTGTCGGCGGAACAAATGTTTATCGCCCTTGGCGTGATGACATTGGTGCCGACCATTGCGACGATAATGCTGCTGCCGGATTTTTTCGTCCGTTTTCTGTGCATACTGCTTACCCGCCTGTGCTATCGGATTAAAGTTTCAGGCACTGAAAATATTCCTACTGACAAAAGTGTTTTACTGGTCTGCAATCACGTTTCGTGGGCCGATGCGCTGATTTTAGCGGCCACCCAGCAGCGGCGAATCCGTTTTATTATGGAAAAGCATTTTTACGACAAGTGGTATCTGCGGCCGATTGCGAAACTGATGGGGGTTATTCCGATATCAGCCACAGATTCGCCAAAGAAGCTTATCGCCTCGCTCAGACATGCCCGCTCGGCAATGGACGAGGGATTTATCGTATGTATATTTGCCGAAGGGATGGTAACCCGCAGTGGAATGATGGCCGGATTCAAAGGCGGATTTGAAAGAATAATCAAACACAGCGACTATGATATTATCCCTGTGTATCTGGGCGGGTTATGGGGCAGTATTTTCAGTTACTACAGCGGCAAAGTATTATCGATGCTGCCCAGAAAATTTCCGTATCCGGTCTCGATCCATTTTGGAAAACCTATGCCCGCCGATTCGCCGGTGATTGGGATAATGCAAAAAGTAACGGAGCTTTCCTGCGAGTATTTCGACAGCTTAAAATCGCCCCGGCGGTCATTGGCGCATCACTTTATTAAGGTGGCTCGAAAAAACTGGTCTAAACGCTGCATTGCCGATACTACCGGCAAACGCCTCAATTACGGCCAAACTTTTGTAAGTGCTGTAGCGGTTGCTGAGACAATAAATAAACTCACAAAACCCGATGAGAAGGTGGGAATACTTCTGCCGCCGTCGGCAGGCGGAGCGATTGCCAATTTGGCGGTGACCCTATCAGGCAGGGTATCGGTAAATCTGAATTACACCGCCGGCCCACAGGCGAGAGATTTTGCCATCCAGCAATGCGGCATCAGGTGTATTATTTCATCCCGCAAATTTCTGGAAAAAACAGAAATTTCTCTCGCACCCCAAAGCGTTGTTTTTCTTGAAGACATCGCCGCCAAAATCAGTCGGCCGGCGAAAATCAGGGCATATTTGAAAGCGCGTTTTTTGCCGGCATCGTTTTTAACTAAACCCCTGCGATATTTCGGCGACGATTTGGCGACAGTTATATTTTCTTCCGGCAGCAGCGGCAGACCGAAAGGGGTAATGCTCAGTCATCATAATATCATTTCAGATATCGAAGCCGTACGGCTGATTGTCCGTATAAAGCCGGACGATAATCTCTGCGGCGTTTTGCCGTTCTTTCATTCTTTCGGATTTAACTGTGGCCTGTGGCTGCCTCTTATCAGCGGCGGTTCGGTTAGCTTCGTCGCCAATCCGCTTGACGCGCCGGCGACAGGACAAAGCGTCCGCGAAAATCATTCAACCGTTTTATTTGCGCCGCCAACATTTCTTTTGAATTATATCAGACGCATTGAGCGGAAGGATTTTGCAAGTCTCAGGCTGGTAGCTGCCGGCGCGGAAAAACTTAAAAAACGGCTGGCCGATATGTTCGAGGAAAAGTTCGGGATTAGGCCGCTGGAAGGTTACGGTGCCACGGAGCTTTCACCGGTAGTTTCTTTGAATATTCCCAATGTCCAGGCCGATGGCGTGTATCAGGTAGGCACCAAGGATGGCTCTGTCGGCCATCCGATTCCGGGTGTGGCGGTAAAAATCGTGGACTTTGAAACTAAAGAACCATTGCCCGCCGGAAAAGAAGGCCTGCTTTTGATAAAGGGGCCAAACGTTATGCTCGGTTATATTAATGCCAGGGACAAGACTGACGAGGTTTTGAAAGATGGCTGGTACGATACCGGCGACGTCGCGAAAATTGATACTGATGGTTTCCTGACGATTACAGACAGGCTGTCGCGATTCAGCAAAATCGGCGGCGAAATGGTTTCGCACGTCGGCATTGAGGAAGCTTTATTAAACGCCCTCGGCACAAGTGAGCAGCTCGTTGCCGTATCGGCCGTTCCGGACGAGAAAAAAGGCGAAGAGCTTGTCGTTCTGTATCTTTCGCAGGCTGGTGACGCCGAAAAACTGCACGAGATTATCGCAAACAGCGGTCTGCCGAATATATCCCGGCCGCATCACAATAATTATATCAGGATTGAATCGATGCCGACCCTCGGCTCCGGAAAACTTGACATTGTCAAACTGAAAGAAATTGCCTTATCGCTTAAAAAAGACGACAGTATTGTTTAGAAGAAGGATTTTAGGAGAGTGAAAAATGGATGATTTTATTGTTTTGATTTTATTAGTCGTCCTTTGTGTTTTGACAGGACCGGCCGCGCTTATCATATCGCTTATCGCCCTAAACAGAACAAGAGAGAAATCTCATGAGACTCAAAAGGGAATTAAAGCTGTTTCTAAGCTTTATGAGACTGTTCAAGAGCCTGTAATTGAACCGCCGAAAATCAAACAACAGTTGCCGCCGCCAGTGCCGCCGATACCGCAAAAGGCGGTTGATTCATATATCGAGCAGGAAAAGAAGAAAGACGATAGAGAAACAGCCGCTCTTGAACAGAAAATAGGCACACGGTGGATACTTATTGCCGGAGTGATTACTGTTTTTGCGGGTGTCTGTTTCTTTCTCAAATATGCCTATGACAATTTTTCGATAGGCCCGCTTGGTAAGATAACTGCGGTTACGGTTTTTGGTTTTATAGCTCTTTTAGCTGGTGAAATAACAAGGCGAAGAGATTACGGCATAGTTGCCAAAGGTGTGACGGCGTTAGGATTTGCCATATTATACGCGGCGGTTTTTGCGGCATATCAGATTTACGGATTAATCGGTTATATACCCGCCTGTATCTTTGCGATAGTTATTACTGTCGCGGCGATGATTTATGCTGTTGTACTGGATGAAATATTAATTGCATTTTTGAGTTTGCTCGGCGGATTTTCAACCCCTGTTATTGTGTTGTCGAAGATTACTACACCAACTCCGCTGTTTGTGTATATTCTAATTCTCGGAGCTGGCGCGATGCTCTGTGCTTATTATCGTAGATGGAAAGCGATAAATTTCCTTTCGTTTATAGGAACATTTACACTTTATACGATTTGGTTCAACGGCTCAAAATATAATTCCATACTCTGCGAAGGCAAAGCTCTTGACCTTAATCAAATATCTTTTGTATTGGGCTGGCTGGGCGTGTTTTTCATGATTTATCTGGTTATGCCGATACTTTATGGATTAGTAAAGAAAGTCAAATCTAATAAAGAGGACGTGTTGCTGATTCTGGCCAATGCCGCGGCAGTTTTATATTATCTATGCGTTGTTCTTTTTGATTCGTACAGGGGCTGCCTTGCCTTTGAAGCGGTTATTTTGGCTTTGATACATTTCGCGTTTTCGGTAATAGTAAATCGCCGATGCAAAGAGGATGTTAATCTGCGGCTGGTTCTGCAGGCGATAGGGATTTTCTTTATTACTCTTGCCGTACCGTTCTATTACAGATTGGACGCGACAACGATTGCCTGGGCGTGTGAATCGCTCGTGCTTGTTTTAATCGGCCTGCGTTACGCCAGCTATCTTACACAGGCCGGTGGGATCATAGTGATGTTTTTAAGCATCGGATGCCTGATTATTAATATACCGATGCACTCATATAAATTTAATTTCATACTTAACCCTGAATTTGGGACATGGTGTTTTGTATCTGTCGCAATATATTTGTGCCATCTGTTGTATCGGAAAAATACATTGCAGTTGCAGAATTATGCATTCCTTTCACAAATTCTTTACGGGCTGTCGGTGCTTTTACTGTTCGCGGCAGGTTCAATGGAATGGTACTATCATTGCAGATATAATCTGCTTATCGGCACCGGCATACATTGTATTGCACAAGGTCAATTAATAATCTTCTCTATGGTCGTATTGATGTTTCTTCCCCGGTTTATCTGTCCAGGGGGAATATTATCTGAGGTTTTGTCATGGGTCTTACTGGTAAGCGGCGCAATATTTACGATTATCGCGTTAGGACATTTACATAGCAGCAGCTTTATAATTTTTGCAAACCCGGATTTCGCGGCCGTTTTTACTTTTCTTTTGGTTATATTAATCTGCCAGATTAAGTATAGACAAGTTTCAGATGCCGGCCGGATTTCACAGATTATTTACGGTTTGTTAGGCTTACTGCTCTTGTCAACGGTGGCTGCTGAATGGTACTGGCATTGCAAATATAATATTGTTACGGAGGAAAATATTTTGTTGAAAGGTCTGGTAATCATATTTACGGTGATTATGCTGCTTTTTGTTATTCGGCCGATTTCTCCGGGCGGTATTATCTCCGCTGTTCTGGCAGCGGCTTTGGCGGGAATCGGAGCGATATTTACTATGGTTAATTTTCCCGCATTCCATAACAGTAGTTTCGTAATTTTTGTAAATACCAATCTCGCAGTAGCTCTTTCTTTTATAGTTGGTTTATTTCTGGCAGCCTGGCTGTTTGGGCGGACTAAAGATGAAGAATATAACGGTAAAAGTTTTACTGCTGTATTTGCACTTGGGGCGATATTTATGCTATGGATAATTCTCACCCAGGAAATATATCTTTACTGGTATTGTAAAAATTGTTTTGCCGGGCCGGTCTATAACTGGAAATTTCTCGCCCAGATGTATATATCCATAATGTGGGCGCTTTACGGAGCGGTTTTAATGGTAATAGGATTTTGGCGAAAAATCAGGACTTTGCGATATATCAGCATCGGTCTGTTTGCTATATTACTGGTAAAAGTATTCCTGATAGACACTCAGGAAATTAAAAATATATATCGTGTTGCAGCGTTTATGGTCACCGGCGTTACTCTTGTCGGCATATCTTATCTTTATCAGTATTTGAAGAAAAAGGGTTTCTTTGATGCTTTATTCGTAGATAAAAAACTTTCAGATTGAGACGACAAAAAGCAGTATTTGGCCGGCACGAACTGTTTAACGAATCTGAAAAAATACGAGAGCTTGTATTTTCACAAATAAAGGGTTATTTTGAAGGATGAAAAATACCACCTAAAAGGATGTAGCCCAGATGAAAAACGTAGCTGACCAATTGCAGGAATCAGGCACCATCTTGTTTAAGTATAGATCAATGGCGACAAAAACCGAAAGAAACTATACACTTGACATTTTTGATAATCACCGGCTTTATTGTTCTGCCCCAGTTTCATTCAATGATCCGTTCGAGTGCAGAGTGGAAATTTCTTTTGTTAAAAACAAGCGAGCCAAAGAGCGTTTGAAGAAGATAAATCCTTTAATGACGAAGATACTGGAGGCGCTCACACCTAATCGAGTGAAGCAGATGGATGAAGGAAACCCCGAAGAATTTCTGAGATGGCTTCAATACGATACGAGGGTGGTATCATTTTCTGAAATCAATGACGATATACTAATGTGGTCTCACTATGCAGGAAGGCACAACGGTGTGTGTATAGAGTTTAGCTGTACTGACAAGAGACATGCAGATTTCCTTGCACAGGCGTTCCCCGTTAAGTACCAGCAAGAGTTGCCCAGTATTAATTACTACGCAACGCCCCTAATCAAGCAACTAGAAGCCTTCATCCTAACAAAGGCAAAACACTGGGAATATGAGAAGGAACGGCGAATAGTAATTGCTGATACTATTCGGGACTCAAGATATATCGCATTACCATCAGGAATCATCTCAGCGATATATCTTGGCTGTAAAATATCCCCGAAAAATCGCAATGAAATTTTTCGTCGTGTTGGCTCAGTATCATCGCACAGTAATATCCGTTTATTTCAGGCAAAGCAACAATCTGATGCCTACGCTCTGGACTTTGAACTTATTAATAAATAAAAAATTCGTGTCGATTCGTGTTTATTCGTGGTTAATATCTTTGTGTCTTTGCGTCTTCGTGGCTATCGTCTTTCAAGGTCAAACGGCGAAACGAAATCGCCGAACTTTTTCCCTGCCGCTTCGAGCCGTTTCTTCTGCTCGGCCAAAACCTTGAATACCTCAGCCGGTGCCTCGGCAACGTTTTCGCGGTGGAATTTCTCAACCCTGTCTATCTTGGCGAGGTTCTCTTTTACGCGGATTGTAAACTGATTTGTATAGTCCTGCCGAGTGTAATCCTTTTTGAGAACTTCCTTAAATAGTTTCTGCAAATCTTCAAATTTTGGAATTAATCCGGTCGGAGCGACCATACAGCCGGCTTCATTATGAACTCTAAGCTCCATCCACTTTACCCATACGTGTTTATCGCGGACGCCATTGGTAAATTTGCCGTCTTTATCCCGGAGGAAGTAATTTACGCCGAACACCAGCGGCGGTTTTTTGAGTTTTTTGCCGAAGTCGAGGTTATTCTTAATATATTTGCCCAGCGAAATAGCGACAAAGTCCTGGATGCTCATCAGGTTTATCTCCGGCACGCCTTCTTTGCCGACGGTCGCAAAAGTCGTTTCGGTTTCCAGCGATGCGCCGTAAGCGATAATCCCGTGCTCCCAGTCGAAACCCTGCTGGCAGGGTACATAAGATTTCGCGTCGCGTCCGCCGTACATAACGCCTGCCAAATCGACTCCTTTAGGATTGTCCAATTCCGGGTCGCAGTTCTTTAGTGCGTCAAGAGCTACCGCATATCGTGCGTTTTTATGGGCACAGAGAATTTCCTTGCCATTGGCATCTATTGCGTCTTTGTGCCAGGCGCCGGAGTAGTTTTCGCCGTCGGCGGGGATGTCGATTCCCATACCCAGCCAGTAAGGTTTTCCATCTTTTACCAGCACATTGGAAAATATCACTTCGCCCGGCTTCGTCAGCGTTTCCCATATTGCCGGGTCGTCTTGTGCGGTAACATTTTGAATAATCCCGAAGATGCCGAACTCAGCATTAACGGCCTTGCATTTGCCATCGACCGCGCGGAAATACGCGATGTCATCGCCGAGGATAGTTTCGCCCGGCAGCATTGCTGTTGATGTTTTGCCGCATGCGCTCGGAAATGCACCGGCCAGATAAGTCTTTCTTCCGCCCTTGCCATAAACGCCGGAAAGAAACATATGCTCGGCCAGCCAGCCTTCGCGGTCGGCCTTGCGGATAGTCAGCCGCAAAGCTAATTTCTTTAATCCTATAGTGTTACCGCCATATTGTGTGTTGGCAACATAGACTGTATCGTTTTTGTAATCTATATAGATGCGTTTTTTGTCGGATTCGATGCTGACCATACGCTCGTCCATTTTACCGCAGGAGTGCAGCGTAGCGAAAAATTGCGCCTTTGCTCCTAATCGCTTAAACTCTTCGTAGCCAAGACGATACAGCAGATTCATACTATGCGAAACATAAAAAGAATCGGTGCATTCGACGCATGGAATGCTGAAATCTGAATTATTAGGTCCCAGTGTCATAAAGCGGACAACCATAGTTCGGCCCTTCATTGCGCCGTCCAGCAGGCCGCAAACTTCCTTCAAGCCTTCTTCTCTTTCGATTTGGTTAAGAGCCTTGCTGAGAGTCTCGTTTTTCGGAACAAGGTATTTGGTAACTTCTCTATCACGCCCCTGGTCTTGCATTCCATCAAAGTGGATAGTATGTCCTTTAATTTTAAGCGGCTTTTCTTCGCCGGTTGCTACTGCCTGCTTATGGGTATATTCGATATCTGCCGGCTTATCTGTGGAAACAAAAACGCTTGCCGGCTTTGTAAGCTCGATGGCATCAGCTACGAACTTATAAAGCCTGTCATTTGAAAGTGCCGTTAATTTAGCAAAGTTGTCTTTGTCTAATTTTTCCTGCAGGTACTGTTTGACGTCTTTTACTGCCATAATGTCTCCGATATTTTTTGAAAAGTATTATTTATGGTTCTTGTGGAAATTTTCCCGCAGCACGCGCAAAAACCGCCGAATACTAAAAATTTTAGGCAAAAAAGTCAAACTTATTGTTATAAAATTTGAAAAAATCTTTTTATCCGTAATTTTATGTCTTTTTAGTTATGTATTTTTTAGTTTAAAAAAATTAAACCAAAAAAACAAGACATCAAGTATTTGTATCACCTTTTAATCCTTAATATCTTTTGAAATATCACTTTTTAGCTCATTTTTTAAGGTGGTATTAATGAAAAAAATAATAACTTTTCGTGAAAATTTTTTTATAAAAAAAATTATTTTATAGGACATACTCAAGACAGAAACAGCAGAAAAGATGTGACCCTTTAAGCTCTTGAATTGCGTTTTCAATATTAATAATTGGCTTTTTTTCATTTTTTACTTGATTTTTAAATCGTCAAATGATAATATAGCGGTGTGCTACATACATGCCGAACGATGTGGCGCATAAGAAAGTTTATCTTTACTTTTTGCCATTTGTGCAGAAAGGAGGTGGCGGAAAAGGAAGAAAACTCATGACCGTGCTTATCTTCCGAGCGTGGTCAACAATTTGTTTTTCTTGCTTGTTCGGTTTCTTTCGAGCAGGAAGGGTGAATGGAAGAAAAGAATAAAATAAAGAAATCAAAACTCTGCTGAGCTTTGGGCTCAGTGGATAGTGTAAGAAAAAAAGAGAATTGTTTAATGAAAGAGGTAAGTGAAATGAAGAAGCTGATTTTAGTTTTAGCGATTGCTTTGATTGCCTCACCAGCGTTCGCTCTAAACGTCTATCTGCAAAGAGAAGGTGACTCCAATGTTGTGGATGTCAACTACAGCGGCGCAGATGTGGCTAATCCCCCAAGGGCATTTGCTCTTGATATGAAGATTAAGACCGGCAATGCTAAGTTTTTCGCCGTTACCAATTATCAGCAGGGCGAAAGCTCTTCTGTTAATCGTCGCTATGGTATTTATCCCGCAAGGATAAATATCGATTCCACTGGTAATGGAAGTGTTCTTAGTTGGGGCACTCCAGTTGCCAGTCCGAATGATCCGGCTCCAGGTGCTCTCGGCACGAATGAAGTAGTGCTTGAGTTCGCTTCACTATATTTTGGTGATGTCAATGCTCCTGTAGTAGCCGGTAATACGAGCGGCAAATTGGGCAGTTTGATTATTCAACTTAATGGTCAGGCAACCAGTTTTGACATCAATATGGTTGGTGAAAAAACCTATCGCGGTGGAGTTGTTTTGGAAGAGGGTAATCAGGTTGATGTAAACACCGGGATAACTTACACCCTTGGTGCACCACCGCAACCGGCTTCTGGTCCAACCCCAACTGACTTGGCAACATGCGTAGCGTTGAACCCGACTCTCAGTTGGGTTGCTGGCACCGGTGCCAATTCTCACGAGGTATTTTTCGGAACAGCAAATCCGCCGACTGCCTCTCAAGGCATTCAGACGGCTACAACATATGCCGCTTCTGCACCGGCCAATAGCACAAATTATTATTGGCGCATTGATGAAAAGAACGGTATTGGCACTACAACCGGTACGGTTTGGAGATTTACCACTACGAATGCAGCACCAGGACAGGCTGCGATTGTAAGTCCGGCCAGTGGAGCTACAGGGCAATCTCGTACAGGCATTAACCTGCAATGGTCGGCTGGTTCCGGCGCTTTATCACACGAAGTATTTTTCGGAACAGCAAGTACACCAACAGTATCTAAAGGTATCCAGACAGCCACAACCTATCCTACTGGAACACTAGTTCAGGGTACACTCTACTATTGGCGTATAAATGAAAAGGGTGCCTGCAGTACTTCTACTGCTGGCCTTGTTTGGAACTTCAGAGTTGAAGAATGCTACAAGAGCTCAGGTGCTAGTTATTCTGACTGGGTTAACCTTGGCAGACCATCTTGCTGGTGCTTCCAGAGATATTGCCGCGGCGATTTTGACGGCGGTAAAGTAGGCGTACAATGGGTACAAGCAAATGATTTGACCGCACTTGTTGCTGCTTATGGTAAAAATCTGACCTGGTTAACTCAGAATCCGGGATATCTTTGCGCAGACTTTGACCACGCAAAGGTCGGCGTTCAGCGAGTTCAGGCTAATGATTTGACCGTTCTTGTTGCTTACTATGGCAAGAATCAAACCTATGTAACAGTGTGTTCCAGCAGTTCTGTTAATTTCTGGTCGAATTAAAGTAATTATGTAAGTTAAACAAAAATGAAACGTTTAACATTCGAATGTTAATTTTTTAAAGGAGGTATTAAGATGAAGAAGTTGTTAGTTTTAGTTTTAGTTCTTGCAATGACCTCGTTGGCCAGTGCAACGGTAGCGATGACGCTAGTCGACAATGGCGACGGTACCTATGGTATCGACGTAACAAATGGTATGACGGGCGCAGCCGATCAGACGGGACAGTATTTCGCGATTATCGGTGTAGAGAATGGTTCATTGTCTATGCCAACTGCAATACTTGCGATACTGGGAACCCTGTCAAATGCCAATGAAGGCGATGTCGGCGACACCGGTCTGTTTGATTACGGCACGGGTACTTATGGCGAGTTCAGAGCTACGAACATCACCTATGTCGCAACACCAGGCGGAGAATGGATAACTGGTTACACACTTTTAGAGGGTGCAACCGTGATCGATCTGTATACTATGGATAATAGTATGACACAGGAATCACTCACTCTAGCCGATGAGATTATTGTTCCGGAACCGGCAACAATCGCCCTGCTTTGCCTTGGCGGCTTGCTGATTAGGAAGAAATAAGCTTTTGCTTTAAAAAGCTTGTTTAGTGAAATGTAAGAGGCAGGTTTTCGGACCTGCCTCTTTTTTTTAGCCACAAAGGCACCAAGGCACGAAGTTTTATAAGTTATTTATTTTTATAGTCTTAGCGTTTTAGTGTCTTGGCGGCTACAAATTTTTTTATTTTTTCTCTTGCATTCGCTTTTTCTTTGTGATATAATACATAAACTAAATGGGGTTGAGACGAAGTTATTACTATTTGGACAGAAGAAACTCACTTGATATTTGTAATTGAAAATTGTTGTTTCTTTGTGTCTTGGTGCCTTAACGGCTAAAACAGTAGTAGCTTTTTGACAATTTTAATCGGGGTAAGAGAAAACACAATTGGTATTCAGTATTTGGTATTTGGCAGCAGAAAGAGTATCGAATATTGAAATTAAAAATCAGTGAAATCCGTGAAATCCGCGGTTTCAAATTCGGCTTTAAAACGCGCAAACGTTTTTAATGTAAATTGTGCCTGTTTTCAGGCTAAAGCAATGTGGTTTAATTCCTTTTTTTTGGAGACCGAACGATGAAAAAAATGTTGTTAATGTTGGTGGTAATTCTTAGTATCGCACCTTTTACAAATGCTGCTGATGGTATACCGCAAATGAATCTGGTCGATAACGGTAATCACACCTATGGCATTAATGTGCCAAATGGTATGACGAGTACAACTGGTTCCCTTTTTACAGGTGTCTACTTCATAGTTATCGGCGTGGATCCGGGAAGTGGTTCGCTGACTATGCCAGCCCCAATAGCTACGATACTTAGTCTGTCAAGCGCCAATGAAGGCGATGCCGGCGACACCGGTCTATTTCCTTACGGCGTGGGCACTTATGGTGAGTTCAGAGCTACAACTGACAACTTTAATGCAACACCAGGTGGTGTCTGGGCGGATACTTATTCACTTTTACAAGGCGCAACCAAAGTTCAACTGTATACGACGGATAATAGTATGTCACAGGATTCACTCACCTTAGTTAGCCAGATTAATGTTCCGGAGCCGATTACGATGAGCCTTTTGGCCATTGGCGGCCTGTTCCTTCGTCGCAGGAAATAAGACCGGAATCTATTTAGTTTAGATTTTTAAAACCCCGGCTTTGTGCCGGGGTTTTTTTATGCTTGCAAAAAGCCGCACTGTGTTTAATATTTTATGTCAACTTCGTGCATTGATGTCTTTGTGGCTTATTAATTAAGGGATTAGATATGAAAAGAGCTATTTTTTGCCTTGTTTATTGTCTTTGCGTATCGTTAATTGCCGGTTGTCAGGAAACCGCAAAAAAACAAAAACCTGAAAGTAATATGAAAACTCAAAAAATCCCTAAAATTATGGTAGGTGTTTGGGAAGCAAATTCGAGTGAAGAAGGCGCTAAATGGGCATTTGAAATTGAGCCCGATGGTTCTATTCCTAAATTGGTACATCCAATAGCTGGTAAGGTAAATGTTAAAGAGGGGGGGTATGAAGCAGAAGGGCCGGATCCGGGCACTTATGCAACTTTTGTAATGGGTCCGTGTAAAAGTTCTTTTGATGCGGCAACAGGCATTTTTACTGTACATATTGTACTCGATGAATTTGATATGAAACTCCCTCAAGGCGAGATAACAGGAAAATCGGACGATTATTTTAAGGGTAAGGTGTCTAAAGACGGCAAAACCTGGAAAGCAGACTGGTTCTTTTATAGTTCTCTCGATGGCGGCAGTCCGCCGAACATTGATGAAGTTAACGCTAACCCTGGAAAGCTGGTCTTCCACAAGCTGGACATTGACAAATTAGCTAAACCTAAGAAAGTTAAATAGTTTATTGTTTGCTTGTTACTTCTGCTGAATATTTTTCAATCCTTGTTGCGCATGAGAATTATTGGGGTCTATTTTAAGCACTTGGCGATACTCGACAGCCGCCTCATCAAACCGGTTCTGCTTAGCTAAAACGTCGCCGAGAATACAACGAGTATCAATATCTTGAGGTTGCAGATTCAATACCTGACGATACTCATTGGCAGCTTCCTGAAGCCGATTTTTATAAACCAGCGCCTGGGCCAAACCGAAGTGTGCGTCAGCGTTATTCGGTTCGATTTCTACTGTCTTACCAAAGCAGTTAATAGCTTCATCAATTCGGCCCCGTTGCCCCAGCGACATAGCAAGGTTGTATTGCGCATCAAAATTATTCGGCTCAGTTTTCGCCGCTTTAGCAGCATATTTTATTGCCTCATCAAATTGGTTTTCCCGCGTCAATGCCACGGAAAGGTTAATATTTGCTTTAGTATATTTCGGCTTTATGCTCACCGCCTTCTCATATTCGCTAATCGCCTTCTTAAGTTTGTTTTGCGAAAGCAAAATATTTCCAAGGTTATAGTGTGCCTCGGGATTGTTCGGGTCAAGTCCAATAGCCCTTTTGCAGCATACCATTGCCTCGTCAGTTCTGCCTTTCAATGACAATGCTACTGCCAGGTTGTTAAGTGCCGTTGAATTGGGACCTATCTTCATGGCAATTTGAAGCTCATATATCGCCTCGTCAATTTTGCCCTGCTGAAACAAAAGTGTACCAATGCCCACATGCATCAAAGCGGGATTTCGGGTGATATTCTCCAGTCCTTTGCGGTATACAGCAATAGCTTCATCAATATGTCCTTCATTCATCAGCGTCACCGCAATATTTTGATAAGCGAGCACCTCATCGGGTTTTATACGCAACAATTTATAATATTGTTTCATAGCTTCGTCATTTTTACCCTCCTCACTTAAAATTTTGCCCATGTTAAGATTCGCCATAAGATCATTCGGCTTTTGTTTCAGCACCTGTGTGAAACATTCCACAGCCTCTTTTTTATGGCCATTTTCGGCAAGTGCCACACCCAGATTGTTGCGCGGCGATGTGGCGTTAGGCGCCACTTTTACCATTTGAGTAAAAAGACTGGTAGTATCTTTCCAGCAAGCGAGATATTTTCGCGTAGCAAAAGATTCCGCTGTAGCCAATATCAGAACTATAATTGCAACCGCTATGTACCTTGCCGTATGGCGGCTTGTATCGCCAGTTTTGCATACCCAGACTAAAAATACCGCCAGTATCATCAGTATTCCTATCGAAGGCAGATAAACAAACTTATCAGATGCAATTACGTCGCTAAACTGAAGCATTTGCATTGTTGGAAAAATTGCAATAAAGAAAACAGCGAAGCCAGTTATCGCCGCTCGCGTCCACCACCAGGAGACAAGCAACAAAACAACCAGTATACAAGTACCTATGACACCAGCCATTACCATTGGAGTTGAGAATCCAATCTGGTCAGGAAGAGCGTAGTGCGAGGATAAATTGACCGGCCAAATCATTTTATAAAGATAGAAAATGATATTATGGCAAATAACCAGCGGAACTCGTATTAGCCCATACGCTTCAGGCGTAATTACCGAAGCGGTACGGCTCTGCGAAGTATATGTTATGACGGCTGAGATACCTCCAATAATAAAGAACGGCCACTTTTCCAAAATAGTCTGCCATTTCAGCCGTCTTAGCGGCCAATAATCCATCAGCAGCATAAGAACCGGAAGCGGTGTACTGGTCGGTTTGGACACAAGGGCCAGCGCATACATAACAATAGAGGCGATACGAGTTTTAGAATTGCCGCTGCGAGTGGAACGGATATAAAGAATCAGACTCCAAAATGCAAAAAACGCTGCAAGCAGGGTCTTACGCTCACTGATCCAGGGAATCGGTTCTACCGTTAATGGATGAACTCCGAAGAGCAATCCTACACCTGCCGCTATCCATTCCGAACCAAACAAATAATACAACAGTACGATTATTAGAGCCGTGTTTGCAATATGCAGTAAGAGACTCGTTCGATGGAACGGCAGCAAACTATCTGTTTGCCCACCTATCGCATAATCCAACATTAATGAAATCATAGTCAACGGCTGATAGTACCCACTTACGGTTGACGGATTAAATACCTCGGTGAGAAACCGCCGCGTCGACTCCAAACTGGGACTTCGCACAAGAAAATTCTCGACAAAGTATCGATTGTCATCAAAAGATAATGCCTTCGCCGACAAAGCCGGCCAGTGAATTATTAGAACAGCTGCACAAACGACAATAATCAGAATCGTCAGTGCTTTGACTTTTGATGTAGCTATTTCCTCTACTGATTTATTAAGTTCTTGCTGCATTCTGTCTCCATTACAGTATCAATACAACCTTAAAACCATCTGGATTATTAGTATAACAGAGATGTTAAAATACAGCAAGACTAACCAAATAATCAAAATATAAAGGAGGATAACGAACAAAAATTCAAAACAGGCAGTTTGCGCAAATTTGATAATTTAAGTGGCATAAATCATTGGCTGTGCTCAGAGGCCTTTTCAATATTAAAAATGGCAAAATTTTGCCTTTTGTCCGATAAAGACTAAAGTTATTATATTCCGAAGGCCGAAAAAGCAGATATAGGACTAAAATTTAGTACGCGCTTAAAGTACCGTTTTTAATATTAAAAACGCATTTTTAAGTGGATAAAGGATTATCTAATGAGAACTATAGCTGTAGTTAACCAAAAAGGCGGATGTGGAAAAACAACTGTTTCTATAAATCTTGCAAGTACTCTTGCCGCCGAAGGCAAAAGAACTTTATTGGTTGATGTGGATCCGCAGGGGCATTGTGCTGTTGGTCTTGCTGTACCGGAAGAGCAGATTGAGCAGAGCATTTACGATTGCTTAGTCGGCTCTCGGCGGGGCGAACCTGTCAAGCTTACTGAAATTCTGTGGGAGATAAGCGACAATTTCGAGCTTGCGCCGGCAAGCATCGACCTTGCGGCTTTCGAGCAGCAGCTCAGCGGTACCGTTGACCGCGAAAACTGTTTGAAAGATGTGCTTGCGGCCGTCTCGAAGGATTACGATTATGTGGTTGTGGATTGCCCGCCTGCTGTGGGACTGTTGACATTCAATGCGATTCGCGCAGCGACCGATGTTGTCGTGCCGGTGGAAACCGGATACTTCTCGCTGCACGGTTTAAGTAAACAGCTCGATACTTTAAGCGTTCTCTGCAAGCAGTGCTCGCAGCATATAAATGTTATGGTACTTGCCAGTATGTACGACATCCGCACAAAAATGGGCAGGGAAATTCTGGTTGAACTGCGGAAGAATTTTTCCGGCAAGATGTTCTGGACGGTTGTTAATTTCAATACCCGCCTCAAAGAGGCCGCAAGTCTTGGCCAGCCGATTTGCGAATACGACCCGGCAAGCAGAGGGCACAAGGATTTTCAAAGTCTCGCTCAGGAATTGATTGCCTCCGATACACAAATCGAACCAAAACAGAGACCGATTATACAGGCCAGGCAGGAACCGGTGGCTATACAGTCATCTATACGGGCAAAGGAAAGAAAAGAGGTTATTGAGGCGCTGGACGATAATCTTGAGTCGATAAGTTCTTCGGCACAGGAACTTCTGGCCGGCCTGAAAAGTGGCCAGCCCAAGGCCAAGAGCAAGCAGAAAGATATAGACAGCAAACTCAATGATTTTTATGGCGTTCGCCAATTTGAAGGTTCTGTAAGATTTGTTACGCTTTATCCGCGGGCCAAAACTGTGCAGATTGCAGGCGACTTTAATAATTGGCAGCCGCAGCAGACAATTATGCAGCCGGGCAAAGACGGAAAATGGGAATTGGCTCTGGAACTTGCTCCGGGCAAATACCGCTATCGTATGGTTGTTGACGGTCAGTGGCAGCGGGACCCGTATAACGAAAGCGTTGAGATGAATCCTTTCGGCGAATACAATTCTGTGCTGGAAGTGAAATAGCAGAAAGAATGGGGAAGGGGACACCATAAAAAAATATCCGCCAGAGGCGGATTCCGCATTTTTTCATTTTAATTTTTTATCTTTAATCTCACAAACAAACCGGCCTTTCGCTTTAGGGGCGAAAGGCCGGTGCGACTGCAGCCTGATTACAGTCTTATTTTTCTTACTGCGTAGGCAGTATTAATCACTTCTGGGTTTATCTACATCACTGACCAGGTAGCAGTCGTCATTGCTTAATGGACAATAGCTAACATCCCCTTGGAATGATGATGTTACCAGTAGAAATCCCGGGCTGGTCGTATCAGTAGTATAATTCTTTCCACACTGTCTTTTGCCTTCGTCACCGGCGGTCTGCGGATTTATAGAGGCCTGTCCCCAAATGGTATAGATATTATCCATTTCGATACCGCAATTGGCGCTCTTTTCGAATTTTGCATGCTGATCGGCGAAAAGAACGTTCTGGCCGTCTTTCTGGTGATAGGTGGCATTGCCGAATGTTATCGATGGTGCATAAAGCTTATTTGGTGTTACTGATACATCCCAGATGTACATACGAGGAGAATCAGAGGATGCATCCGTTGGCATTGGTGACTGCCAGAATGGATTTCTGTCGGCAGCGACCGCCTTGGCTGGATTTGTTGTTATCACTGTAGGATAGCCTTTCTGGCCGGCAACAACCGGGAAAGGATACTGATAAGAATAACTAACGTGTCCTTTGCCTCTGGAATTAGAAATCTGATTCGTGCCTACACCGAAGTCCCACACAGTGGTGAAGTCATTTGTCGAAAATTGACTCAAAGTGTATTTTGACAGTTCAAACTTTTTCTGATCCGAACCTGGACAAACAAATTGGTCTGGTGCGACATCGGCATATTTTACAAGCAGGTAAAAACAGGAAGTTATGGTAGCCGTGTGAGGGGTCCTGTCATTTGTGGGGAATGGATTTGGGTCTCTCCAGTCCCATGAACACTTACCCTCGTTTCCGCTTGTGCCTCTTGACCAGATGGCATCTGAACTTCCACTAACCGGGAAAGATTCATATTTGTCATCGTTGCAATAGGTAAGCATAGCTTTTCCTATGCCTGCAAGATTTGTACTGCACATGATACGTTGAGCAAGCTGCCTGACTTTGCCTAGGGCGGGCATAAGAATAGCCAGCAACATTGCTATGATGGCGATAACCACCAACAACTCAACCAATGTAAAACCTTTCTTTTTCATCTTTTGTGTCTCCATGATATTTTTCCTTTCAATTTTTTACAGCCGAGAGATTTGCGTAAGGTGCTGTCTTCGGCGACATTTTAAATTATATAAGAGCAAATTATCTGCACTGTTCGGTCCTAGGTCGGCTTTTTTGCAAATCTCTCTGTTGATAAGCAAATTTTGCCGAAAGGCAGCACTTTTTATACACTTTTTAAAAAATAGCGTAATTTCGCTAAACCATCGAGGATGCATATCTTAGAATACATCGAAAAAAAGACAAACTAACTTTAAATCTTAACGCTAAAAAGTGCTAAAAAGAGGGGCTAATGATATGAAAACTAAAAAAATTATAATGACGTTATTTAATTATAAAGCTATATGCCCTGCTTTTAGCTCTTACTAAACACAAGTATAAGGTAACAAGATGTCACTATGCTGTCAACAAAAAAATAGGAATAAGTAAGAAAGGAAAGAAAAAAAGGAGAGGGAAGAAAAGGGGGATACATAAAAAAGACGACTTATGTCGTATTCGCCCAAAGTGTCTATTTAAGCTGCTTTTGAAGAACGGTTATAGGACTTATTGGAGTACGGAGTGCAACAATTAAGGGTTTATGTCCTTGACATTACTATTTATGGCACTTAAAGTTAAGGATGTAAGGACGTAAAGACGCAAGGAATTTTAAACATAAATTGTTTGGTCTCTTTTCCTTACTTCCTTGATGATTATGAAAGGCAATAAATGGCAGTTACGCGATTTGCGCCATCTCCAACTGGTTATCTTCATATAGGCGGGGCTCGTACAGCTCTTTTTGACCTTTTATGGGCTAAGAAGACCGGTGGGAAGTTTGTCCTCAGAATTGAGGACACCGACCAGAGCAGAAACAGCCCCACTGCGGCAAAACAGGTAATGGACGACTTGCAATGGCTGGGGATTCAATGGGACCAAGGGCCGCAGGTCGGTGGGCCGGCAGGTCCTTATTATCAATCCCAAAGACTCGATATTTATAACCGTTATATCCAGCAGCTTTTGACATCAGGCAATGCTTATTATTGTTTCGACACGGCAGAGGAACTGGAACAGATGCGCAAAAAGGCTGCCGGTAATAAGCAGAATTTTACCTATCCTCGTCCGAATAAATTTCCCGATGCATCGGAAGTTGAAAAGGCAAAAGCGCAGGGCAAAGATGTAATGGTACGTTTCTGTATGCCGGCCGGCGAAATTGTTGTCGAGGATACAATTCGCGGGCAGGTTAAATTTAATAGTAACGACATAAGCGATTTTATAATTCTCAAAAGCGACGGCTTTCCTACATATCATTTTGCCTGTGTTATTGACGATGAGCTTATGGGTATTACGCACGTTATTCGCGGACAGGAACATCTGATGAATACGCCCGGCCACATCGCTTTGCAAAAAGCGCTCGGATTTAAAACGCCTGTTTACGCGCATCTGTCTTTGACCGTCAGCGAAGGCGGCGGGAAAATGTCAAAACGCGACAAGGCAAAAGTTTTAAAAGACGCGATAAAAAAAACAGAAGGTTTGGATAAAGTAAAACTTGCCTCCGTTGCCCAAATAAGCGCAACTGAATTTGAGGAATTTCTCGCCGGAGATAGTATGCCGGACGGTCCTGCCATAGACCTAATGGCAGAGTATCTGGGAATTGAACTGCCTGAAATAAATATCGTGGATTTCTTTAAAAGCGGTTATCTGCCCCAGGCACTTGTGAATTTTATTGCCCTTTTAGGCTACAGTTCACCGCTCGATAAGGAAATCCTTACTTTACAGGAGCTTATAGATAGTTTTGACCCGACGCGGTTTAACAAGACAAACAGCCTCTTTGACCGCAAAAAACTATTGGCGTTTAATATGGAGCATATAAAACTGCTCTCCGCCGATGAGCTTTTGAGCAGATATAAGGATTATCTTAAAGCGGCAAACTCGCCCGCTGTAAACGCAGACGATATCCTGCTTAAAAGGATACTAAAGGCCGGCGAAGGCGCAAGAACGCTTGCGGAAATCGACCATAAAAGCAGATTTCTATTTATTGAAGATAATAAAATAGAATATAATCAAAAAGACGCAGAGAAAGTGCTGCTCAAAAATAACGGCGAAGGCATTGCGATGCTTGCCCAGTTGAAAGAAAAACTTTTGGCTCTTGATAAAATCAGCGAAGAGTCGATTGAGAATTTACTTCGTGGCATTGCCGAGCAGAAACAGGTTGGCCTGGGCAAGGTTGCTCAGCCTCTGCGTTTGGCGATTTGCGGCACGATGGTTTCTCTGCCGATATTTGAATCGATTGATATGCTTGGTCTTAAGGCAACAGTCCGCAGGATGGAACGGACAATAGAAAAATTTGCCAATAAAGTTGCAAAGGAGATAAAATGAGTTTGCTTGTAACAGGTTCGATAGGAATAGACACGGTAATGACGCCGCTGGGCAAAAGCGAAAACTGTATCGGCGGCTCGGCTGTGTATTTTGCGATGGCGGCCAGTTTCTTTTCGCCGGTGCGGTTTGTCGGCGTTGTCGGCTCGGACTGCCCGTTTGATTTGACAAAGGTTTTTTCCGGCAGGGACGTTGACCTTTCCGGCCTTGAAGTTCGCCCCGGCAGCAGGACGTTCAGATGGAAAGGCTCGTATCAGGGCGATATGAGCCAGGCGATTACCGATGCGATGGAGCTTAACGTCTTGTCGGAGCGACCGCCGATTGTGCCGGAGCATTTCAGAGACAGCGAATATGTTTTTCTTGCCAATACTCATCCGTCGCTGCAGATGCAGCTTCTCGACCAGCTTAAAAAACCAAAATTTGTCGTTGCTGATACGATGAACTGCTGGATTGACGGCCAGGCGGACGAATTAAAAAAATTACTGCAGAGGATAGATGCTCTAATACTCAATGACGGCGAGGCGAAGATGCTGACCAAATGCGACAATCTTGCCTTAGCGGCGCAAGAGTTGGTAAAGATGGGCCCCAAAGCGGTAATAATCAAGAAAGGCTCGCACGGCTCGATTTCACTCGACCGAGACGGCAACTGGTTTGTGCTCGGCGCATATCCGACTGCGCATCTTAAAGACCCAACAGGCGCAGGCGACGCCTTTGCAGGAGCACTGATGGGTTATCTTGCCTCGGCTGACCGCACGGACGCCAAATATCTTAAAACCGCAATAGCCTATGGTACGGTTACAGCGTCGTTTGTAATCGAAGGCTTTTCAATGTCGTCAATCGCGTCGGTCAGCAGAAGCGTAATTGACAAAAGATTCAACGAGATGAAGGCAATGACTGAATTCTGATTTTGTGCTGTGTTAATTATGCGATGCTTTATTGCAATCGATATTAATGATAAACTTCGCAGCCGGATTGATAGGCTCCAGAGAGAGTTTCAAAGACGGCTGAAAAATCAATCGGGCATAAAGTGGGCCAGGCCCGAACTTATTCATCTTACTCTGAAATTTTTGGGCGATGTTGAGGACGACAGAGCCGAAGAAATCAGCGGAGCGATTGAGCGTATCTGCGCGGCACACAAAAGTTTTGAACTCGAATTTTCAACGGTCGGCACTTTCGGCAGACCCGCGAAAGTGCTCTGGCTCGGAACCGAAAAGGCAAATAGCGAGCTTGAAAAACTTGTGCAGGATTTTGAACAGGCTTTTGAGGAACTTGGGTTTATAAAGGAACAGAGGCCTTTCAGTGCCCATCTTACGCTTGCCCGGATAAAGGATGACCGCCCCGGCAAACAGCTTGCGGAGGTTGTCACTGGTTTTGGCAAAGTCGATGCCGGCGCGATAACGGCTGATGCCGTATGCTTTTATAAAAGTCAGTTGACATCGGACGGTCCTGTATATACGCTGTTGAGGAAAATTAACTTTACGTAAGGTTCAGATAGGAAGGATAGTTATGACCAAGACAGGCAAACCAAAAAAAACGGTTTCTGAAGAGAAGGCGGAAAAAACATCGGTAAAGAATAGTGCCCTTGAAAGAGCGATTGCACAGATAGAAAAGCAGTACGGCAGCGGCTCGATTATGCAGATGGACGAAAGCCGGTACGCGAGAATTGAAGGCATTCCGACCGGTTCCATTTCGCTCGATATTGCGCTGGGCGGCTGCGGAGTACCGCGCGGCAGAGTGATTGAACTGTTCGGCCCTGAGTCCAGCGGCAAGACGACTCTTGCACTGCATGTTATAGCGAACGCCCAGAAATTAGGCGGCGTCGCGGCGTTTATCGATGCCGAACACGCTCTCGATACGACCTGGGCAAAAAGGCTCGGCGTTGACGTCAGCGGTCTTTTAGTCAGTCAGCCCGATACGGGCGAACAGGCTCTTGATATCACAGAGATGCTGATAAAGTCCAACGCTGTTGATGTAATTGTTATCGATTCTGTCGCGGCTCTTATACCGGCCGCTGAACTGGCGGGCGAAATGGGACAATCTCACATGGGACTTCAGGCAAGACTTATGAGCCAGGCGATGAGAAAACTCACCGGCGTAATAAACAAAAGCAAAACCTGCCTGATTTTCATAAACCAGATAAGAATGAAAATCGGCGTTATGTTCGGCAATCCCGAAACCACAACCGGCGGCAATGCCCTGAAGTTTTACAGTTCCGTCAGATTGGACGTAAGAAGAATCTCTACAATCAAGGAAAACAATATAGCGCTCGGCAGCAGGGTAAGAGCAAGAGTCGTCAAAAATAAAATCGCTCCGCCTTTCCGCGAAGCTGAATTTGATATAATGTTCGACAGCGGAATTAGTTATGAAGGCGACCTGATAGACCTGGGCACAACCAGTGGAGTTATTACAAAAAGCGGCGCCTGGATACTCTACGGCGACGCAAAACTCGGACAGGGCAGGGAAAACGCCAGAAAGTATCTCATTGAGAACCGTCAATTAACAAAGGAAATCGCCGACAAAATTCTCGTTGCGGTGGGAGTGAAGGGATAGGATTAGAATATCGAATGTTGACAGCCGCACAAATCAGAAGTTCATTTATAGATTTTTTTGTCAAAAAAGGTCACACCTTCGTACCGAGCTGGCCGGTCGTGCCGATTGCTGATGATACCCTTCTGTTTACCAATGCCGGGATGAATCAGTTTAAGGATGTTTTTCTCGGCACAGGCAGCAGGGAATATAAGCGGGCGGCGAACAGCCAAAAATGCATCCGCGCAGGCGGCAAGCACAATGACCTTGAGGATGTCGGAACTGATACATATCATCACACCTTTTTTGAAATGCTCGGCAACTGGTCGTTCGGCGATTATTTCAAAGCCGAAGCGATTGAATGGGCATGGGAGCTTTTGACAAAGGTTTGGAATATCGACCCATCACGCCTGCACGCTACATATTTTCAGGGCGACCAGAACGAAGGTCTCGCTGCCGATACCGAAGCGATGAATTTATGGCGTAAGTTTTTGCCGGACGAAAGAATTCACAAGGGCAATAAAAAAGACAACTTCTGGGAAATGGGCGAAACAGGCCCCTGCGGCCCCTGCAGCGAAATTCATTATGACGGCACCCTCGACAAATCGGGAGCGGAATTTATAAATACGGACAATTCGAATGTAATTGAAATTTGGAATCTTGTCTTCATTCAGTATAACCGCGATGCGGCCGGCCAATTAACTCCGCTGCCCGCACAACACGTCGATACAGGTATGGGTCTGGAAAGAGTAACTCGCATCCTGCAGGGCAAACAGTCGAATTACGATACCGATTTATTTGTGCCGATACTCGAAGCAATAGGCAAATTATGCAATCAGGAATACACTGCCGGTCTGGACAAAAAAGCCGACATCGCGTTTCGCGTTATCGCAGACCATTTGCGTACGCTTGCCTTTGCGATAACCGATGGCTGTATGCCGAGCAACGATGGCAGGGGATATGTTCTTCGCAGGATTTTAAGACGAGCCGCAAGGTTCGGCCGCACACTCGATATGCACGAACCGTTTATTTATAAACTGGTGGATGTCGTTGTCAATTTGATGGGACAGGCCTTTGGAGAAATAAAGCAGAGAGCCGAGCTTGTAAAAACCGTTATAAAATCGGAAGAAGAAAGTTTCGGCAGAACGCTCGACAGAGGTCTTGAGATTTTCGCCGCCGCCGCCGAAAAAGCCAAAAGCAATGGCGTTATCAGCGGTCAGGACGCGTTTCAGCTTTACGACACATTTGGTTTCCCGCTCGATTTGACCCAGCTTATGGCAAGAGAAGCCAATCTTTCGGTCGATACCGAAGGCTTTGAAAAATTTATGGACCAGCAGCGGCAGCGTGCCAGGGCATCGCAAAAAAGCAGCAGTTTTATTTCGGTCGTCGCTGATGCCAAATTGCCCGTTACGGACGATTCGGCAAAATATAACTCAGATAGAATACGAACGAAAATTGCAGGTTTTATCGACCAGGCCGGCTGCAAAACCAGCGGCGCTCTTGCCATTGGTGATGACGCCGCGGTTATACTTGAGAAAACCTGTTTTTATGCCGAATCGGGCGGGCAGGTCGGCGACAAGGGAATTATAAAATCTTCGTCAGGCGAATTTGCCGTCCAGGCAACTGAAAAAATAGCCGATTGCATCGTCCATCGGGGAAAACTGGTAAAAGGTTCGATGCAGGTCGGCGATGAAGTCGACGCAATCGTGGATGAATCCCGCCGGCAGAGCAGAAGCAATCATACCGCAACACATCTTTTGCAGTGGGCGCTTCAGCAGGTTCTCGGCAGACATGTCGCCCAGCAGGGCAGTCTCGTTTGTCCGGAATATTTGAGATTCGATTTTACTTCGCCCAAAGCGCTCAAACCTCAGGAAATTAAGGAAGTTGAAAAACTCGTGAATGAAAAAATCCGCCAGAACCTGCCCGTGACCTGTGCTGTTCTGCCGATAGAGCAGGCAAAAAAACTGGGTGCGATGGCTCTGTTCGGCGAAAAGTACGGCAGCACCGTCAGGGTTATCGCGGTTGGCGCCCCGGACGAGAAAAATCTCTCGCCGGCTTTCAGCAGGGAATTCTGCGGCGGAACGCACGTCGATAACACCGGCAAAATTGCGGGCTTTAAAATTATAAAAGAAGAAAGCATTTCGGCAGGCATCCGGAGAATAACCGCTCTTGCCGGCAGCGCTCTGTTGGATTATTTCGCCGCGCAGGGAGATGTTATCGAGCAGCTTTGCCAGACATTCAAGGCAAAAGCGGAAGAATTGCCCGCGCGAGTAAATAAATTGATTGATGAAAATAAAAAACTTGCCAAACAATTAAAATCCGCGCCGCTGCAGAGCGGAACTAATTTTCTCGATAAGGCAAGACAATTGCTCAGCCAGGCCGAATCTGTCGGCACGACCGTTATAGTAGTAAGCAAAATCGACTTTGTGCCGGTTGAGCAGGTTCGCACCGCTATTGATATGATAAAAAGCAAGGCAGTTTCTGCCGCGGTTGTCTTTGGTATGGCCGAGGGCAGCGATAAAGTTACATTGCTCGCGGCTGTTACAGACGACCTTGTCAAAAAAGGATTGAGCGCAGGCGATCTTGTTAAGGAAATTGCTCCGATAGTCGCAGGCGCCGGCGGTGGAAGACCACAAATGGCTCAGGCAGGCGGAAAAGACCCCGCAAAACTCGACGATGCCCTCGCAAGAGCAACAGAACTTATAAAATCTAAACTGAGGAAATAATTAATTTGTGGTTAGCCCTGCCATTACTATGGCAGGGTTCGTCGTCATTTCGACCGGAGCGCAGCGCAGTGGAGAAATCTCGTTGTTCAGGGGGTTCGTTATTTTTCAAACCGGATTTTTACGCTCTTCGCGTGCCCGTCAAGTCCTTCAGCCTCTGCAAGACGGATAATATCATCAGCGCTTTTGGCAAGTTTCTTTTTATCGTATTCTATAATGCTTATTGATTTGATAAAATCGTTGCTTGTAAGTGCGCTTGAAAATCTTGCGCATCCGCCTGTCGGCAGAGTATGGCTCGGCCCCGCAAAATAATCGCCGACAGCCACAGGCGAATATTCGCCTATAAAAATCGCGCCGGCATTTTTAATTTTTTCAGCAATTTTTCTACTGTTCTTGCCGCATTGAATTTCGAGATGTTCTGATGCAAATTTATTTGCCCAGTCAATGCAGTCGGCGATAGATTTAAAAACAGCAACAAGGCTAAACTTTTTAAGAATTTCCAAAGTCTGTGTTTTCCTTGGCATAAGGTTGAGCTGTTTGCTTAAATTTTCAATAACGTTATTCGCTGTTGTTTTTGAATCGGTAAACAGCACTGCGCCGCCGGCAGGAGCGTGTTCGGCTTGGCTGAGCATATCAGCAGCCAAATAAGCGGGATTACTGTTTTTGTCTGCGATTATCAAAACTTCGCTCGGACCTGCGATGGAATCGATTTTTACCTGTCCGTAAACCATTTTCTTGGCCGTAGAGACCCACTGATTACCGGGACCGGCGATCATATCGACAGGCTTGATTGTTTCTGTTCCAAAGCTGATAGCCGCTACCGCCTGCACGCCGCCGATTCGATAAACTTCTTCGATTCCCAGTTCATAGCAAGTCGCGAGAATTACAGGATGAATACTGCCATTATATCGTGGTGGAGATACAACAACTATTTCCTTAACGCCGGCAACCAGAGCGGGAACTGCGGTCATAATTACCGTTGACGGTAGCGGAGCTGATGCGCCGGGTATGCATAAGCCCGCACGGCTCATCGGAGTATATTTTATGCCTGTCTCGCCGAATGATTTATTATTGCCTATAAAAATTTTCTGCTGGTATTTTTTTACGTTTGCTATTGCTTTGCGAATAGAGGCCAGAAGTTTTTTATCAATATTTTTGTGCGATGCTTTAAGTTCCTTTGGGGAGATTTTGAATTGTGCGGGCGTTAGTTTGACTTTATCAAAGGCCAATGTATATCGGCTTACGGCTTTATCGCCTTGTTTTCTTATATCGCTTATAATTCGAGCTGCTTTTCCGCCCTCTGCGCCTGCGAGGTCAAATGTTGCCGCGCTGCTGACATTTTTTCGAAGAGCGGAGAGTTTCTTCGCAAAATTTGCGGAATCGGCTGTTATCAATATGTTCTGTAAATCTTTTTTCATAATTTATCTTATGAAATTGCCGTGACTGTAAACCCTTGTCGCCCTTTGCAGCAGCAGGTAATTCCTGTCCTTATATCTTGTAACGATAGCGGAAATATTGTACCGCAAAGGAATTGCAGTCTGCCCCTGTAGAGCTTCCATATTTTCAAGTTCCTGGCATTCCAGCAGCGGCAATTGCAGCAAATCTATATTTCTGCCCATACCGTCGAAGCCGAAATAAACGCCGTCTTTCGTTTTCCGCAAAAATCCCGTCCTGTCTGCCAGTATCCCATCCGCCTCGGTGCCGATTGGTTTTTTAAGTTCCGCCAGACTTATAACTCTTTTGGGTTTCAAAAGCAAAAGCACGTCGTCCGGTATAATCTTGGCTTCGTTAGTGTCGTTGCTGTCTGCTTGTTTAGTCGGCTCGTTGTTTTCCGTCACCCGCAAAAAGTATGACAGGTAAACAAAATTTTTACTTCCGTATTTTGTAAGTTTGCCCCAGATGCGGAACGGAACATTTTGCGCCGAGATAGTGCTCGCCAGTTTTTCGAGCATACTCGAAGGCAGAATAGCGACAGCGGTCTGAGGATTCATTACGCCTTTGCCGTCAGTCTGCGGCTCGAAAACCGTAAAAAACCACTGCCCGTTTTCCGACGTTATTTTGCCGTCAACGCCGTCGAGAACAAAACCATCACGTATCGCCAGCGTTTTTTGCATTGAATTTTGCGCAAAGCAGATACTATTTAACATTAACAGGATTACTGAAAAAAACAAAATTACAGTGTTAATCCGTGTTAATCCGTGTCTAAAAATATCCGTGTTAATCTGTGTCTTTTTCATTTTGAAAGGCATTCCTTTAATATTTCCACAGTTTCTTTCGCGCCGCAGGCAATCCGTACATATCCGGCGCTGTCTGGGTCCTCGGCTCCAATCAATTCCACCAGGGGCCTCCAGAAATCCGTAATAAGTATAATTGGTTTTGCCGGATTAATAAAGCCTTTGTTTGCCGACTCCCAGATTCCTGCCAGTTCCAGCAGTGTACCCGTCCCGCCGGGCAAAACGGCGTAAGCATCGCCTATTTCGACGAGTTTCGCCACTCTTTCAGTAAGATTTTCGGTAATTATATTTTCCGTTATGAATTCGTTTGGCCCTTTTCTGCCGAATGCCGAGCAGGTTACCCCGATTGTCTTTCCGCCGGCCAATTTCGCTCCCTTAGCCGCCGCCAGCATTGTCCCGCCGTATCCGCCGTTGGCGATTGCAAATCCGTTTTTCGCGCACAATTTGCCAAGCTCATACGCGAGATTAAAAACCTTATCCCCGTCTTTAGCGTTGCTCGTGCCGAAGATGGTTATGACTTTTTCGTTCATTTATTTTTATCAGGTAAAACAGGCGTTTGTCTGGCCTTCAAATATTTTGAGCTTTTAGAAGTTATAACACTTTCACCTGTCTGTTTTTCTATTTCCAGTCTTGCCTTCTTTGCCGCAAATCCTCCTTCTCTGGCGATCTGTTTATTGCTGTCCAGACCTTTTGGCTTTTTCTTTTTGGATATTTCTGCCGTTGAAACTTCAGCAAGCATATTCAATACCAATTCGAGATTTGTCATATTATCTCTTAGATTTTCTTTCTTCAGCCCCTTAAGCTTTTTGTAATCTTTTACGCTTCTTTCCGCCCACGCTCTTGTAATCTCGTCCGTCAATATCGCGTATTCCAATCCTTCTTTCATTCCCCGTTCTTGCCATTCATCGGTTAATTCTTTGCGAACCTCGATACTTTTTAATCGTTGATTTACCCACTCTCTCGAATAACCTTTTTGCAGATATGTTTTCATCGCTCTGTCAAAAGCAAGTTCTGGGTCTTCAGTTTCTTCTATCCGTTCATATCCGACCTTTGCAAGCCACCGTTTAAAAGGCTCTGCCTTTGGAGATGGTATTGACTGAATAAGCCTCAAAAGCGTTTCTGTATCAACAACATCTGTAAGGTACTTTTTTCCATCAGGAGATTCTAATTTCAGTTGTCCCACTTTTTGGGACAACTCACTCCCTTCCTGTCTTAATTTTGTTTTTAAAGAGTTCCAATATTTTCTTGGTCTTGGACTTTCAGTTAATATCCCGATAATATCAATAATTGAAAAATACCAAAACTCTTTTTTTTCGTCCCAAATGCGACGAACTTGCTTTTGGTTGAATAAAACTATTGAATTTGATTTTTTCATATTAAAATATTTATTATTAATTTATCTTT
>CAINDG010000042.1 GCA_903847315.1 uncultured Planctomycetota bacterium | reverse complement strand
TTTTCCAAAAGAAGTTTGACAATTTCCGTATAGCTGTTCGCTGCCGACACAATCAGGGCTGTTGCGCCATCGTTGGTCTTGGCGTTGACATCAGCGCCTTTTTCCAAAAGAAGTTTGACGACCTCTGTATGGCCATGCAGCGATGCCATTATCAGAGCAGTTGTATCATAGTCGGTTGCTTTCACATTGACTTCAGCACCCTTTTCCAGAAGGAGTTTGGCGATTTCCGTATGGCCCTTTTGCGCTGCTATCCACAGGGCCGTTATGCCGTCGGTGGTTCTCTTCGCATTGACTTCAGCACCCTTTTCCAGAAGGAGTTTAACTATTTCTGTGTGGCCGTTCTGTGCCGATATTATCAGAGTCGTTCCGAGTTCGTCTGACTTGGCGTTGAGATCGGCACCCTTTTCCAGAAGAAGCTTTATGATATCCGTATAACCGTAAACTGCCGCTGCCATCAGGGCAGTTGCGCCTTTATTATCCTTCGCATTGACCCCAGCGCCTTTTTCCAGAAGTAACTTGACAACGTCTGTACGGCCATTCACCACCGCCGTGGTCAGGATTGTTCCGCCATCTCTATCTCTTGCATTGATATCTGCACCTTTCTCTAGAAAGAGTTTGATAATTTCCACGTGGCCCATACCAGCCGCCAGTATCAGAGCCGTTGCGCCGTTGTCAGTTCTCCTCACATTTACATCAGCGCCCTTTTCCAGAAGGAGCTTGACGGTTTCCGTATGAGCGTTTTCCGCCGCTACCATCAGGGCCGTTGCACCGTCGTCGGTTCTTTTCGCATTCACCTCGGCGCCCTTTTCCAGCAGGAGTTTGACAATTTCCGTATGAGCGTTTTCCGCCGCTACCATCAGAGCCGTTATACCTTTTTGGGCACTAGCGTTGACCTCGGCACCTTTTTTCAAAAGGAGTTCGACAATTTCTATACTACCTTTGTCCACAGCGGCCATCAGGGCTGTTGCGCCGTTGTTATTCTTGGCGTTAACCTCGGCACCGTCAGCCAGAGCGGTTTGGACGGCTGGAAGGTTGCCGTCTTTTGCGGCCTGAATCAATTGAGCATTCTTGTCTGATACATCCGCCTTGGCAAAAGCCACAGATATCAGATAGACACACATCATAGAAAACAGTATTCGTTTCATAAGATTCTCCTTTTTAAAATCTGAGACCATCATTATTTTTCTCCATCCATGATATAACCTGATGAACAAATAATTTGCGCAAAAACATTGCTATAATATAAACTGCTGGAAATCCTCAAATAATCTCATTTTCATCCTTCTCCGTTAATAACGATGTTATTATAGACATTTACTACTGTAAATCAAGAGAAAAATATGCTTAAATCTTCAGGCCAAAGTAGTCTAAAACCATTCACATTAAGCCACGATCAATTAACTCAAACGCTCCTGACTTATTCCCTTAATGGCAGGAGAAATTATTCCAGATGACGTAGCCAAGCAAACTCTGGCCAACAGACGAAAAAGATTCAGAAAAGATTTGACCACGTTTCTGGAGAGTTACGGGTGGCAAGAGGTTAGACCGAATAATTACCGCTTTATGCCATCACATTAAAAGTCGAAAAGTGATGACAGATAAACCCGTTTCTGATACAATACTCTTGTTATAGAAGGGCAATCCATTTCATGGTTGCCCTTAAAGTTGCCCTTAAAAAGGGTATCAAGATAGTAAGAAATCGTGCTGAGATAGTAAAGAAACAAGAGAGTCCAAATCCTTGTTTTCGTTGGTGTTAAGTGCTAAATATAGGTTTTTAACAAGGTTACAGAAAGAGGGCAGATTGAATCCCGCCCTCTCCGTTGGCCGTAGGCCAACAGAGCAACAGGGGACCAGAAAATGCAAAAGTCAACAAACTATAAAAACGGGTATATGCTGCTCGGCCTGCTGATAGCAATACTAATCATAGCGATACTCTATATGATTGACCTGACGGCGATGGTCGGGCATATGGATAAAAACCGACTCTACGCGGAACGCCCGTGGTTCGAGGAACAAAGACTGCTGGCTAAAAACGCTTTCCCAGTGAAACAGACAGGCAAAGGCGGCCAGACAATTATATCAAATGAAACCATATTGGCCGGCGATGTTAAGCAAAAAGAGGAAAACAGAGGACAACTTGAAATCACCATAGAGCCGAACGGTCTGGCGAAAGGACACTGGCAATGCGAGTACGAGTATGCCCAGAGCAAGACCAGCTATAAAATCATCGCGGAATTGGCCGGCAATATCGACCCGACAAATAAATACGAAGATACAAAAGGAACAAACAAAAAACTGCTCTATTTCATTACAAAGGGAATATACAAACAGATAAAGACAGAAGCCGGCGGAACTCAGTGGCCAAGCGAAGAAACAATCTATGTCGTCGGCTGGATTGACAACGATTACTCGGCAAAAGGGAAATTATTTTTAATGACCCCCGAAGGCGGAAACGCAGAATACGACTGGCAAACAAATGCAGATAAAAATAAATAATTCAATTCTTGAACTCGTTAAAAGCGATATCGGAGCAAATCTTGCCGCGATAATTCAAAGTGCATTTGACGCCGGTGTAGCATCCGGCAAGGCGGTGGCAGGCAAATGAGCAGTTTCCTGACCCCATTAGTTGTAACGCCGCTTGACGATGGTATAAACTGGCAAGTCGATAAACCATTCGAATACCGAATCGGCGGTGAAATGAGCAGCGAGGTGATTACTGTGCCGGTCGGATTCATTACCGACTTCGCGAGCATCCCGCAGATTTTCTGGAATATCCTGCCTCCATGGGGAACTTACGGCAAGGCCGCCGTAATCCACGATATGCTTTATAAATCGCAGGGCCTGGTTGGTAAATACTCTTACACCAGAAAACAATGCGACCTGATTTTTCTCGAAGCTATGATAGTTTTAAACGTGTCGAAGTTTAAAAGATGGCTGATTTATTATGCCGTCCGTTGGTTCGGACAGGCGGCGTGGAATGCTGATGCTGAAAAAATTAACTAACTTCTCCAGCGATTTATAACCTTAATTTTCGAACCGGTTCAATTTGCGGCACATATCTTTTATCCGGTTTATTTTGTCATCGCCGAATAGGATTATTGGAAACGCGGTTTTGCTGTGCATCAGAGGCTCGTTCATATTGACATACTTTTCGCAAAGTTTGCCGTCGGGCGTGCCGGGTATCGGCGAAAAATCGGCAAGCATAATTTTTACGCCGAGACTGTTTACGAAATCCATCGACTCCTGAACGTCCTGAATTTCAAATTGCGGATGGCCTAACATTAAATAGGCGGTGATACTGTCCTTGGCTGCGCCCGCGGTAGCGAGTGTTTTCACAGCGTTTGCGAATTCGTTATCGAAAATTTTCGAGCCGGTCTGCTTTTGAAACTCATCCGCCCTGCTCTCAAAACCCAGATAAAAACTCTTAAAGCCCGCCTTGACCATTAATCCTGCAATTTCATCATCGATAAACCTTGCGTTAAGGGCGTTTGGCGTATGAAACGATACATTAATCTTATTTTCAATAACATATCTTAAAAATGGTTTTATAACCTCATCGCTTTTATACAAAAGTGCATCGTCATAAAAGGCGATATTTTTTACGCCGAGTAAAATGAGAAATTTTAATTCTTCTATCGCCTGCTCTACTGGCTTTGCGGTAAAACCATCGCACAACAGCGGTACAGTACAATAAGTGCATTTAAACGGGCAGCCTTGCGTAATCTTCATCGCCGCTGTTTGAAGTCCTTTATAAAGGCTCCATAATGGCAATTGTTTAGCCCCCGCACCTGTGGCGGGGATTTGTTCATCACCATAAATAAAATCAGCGCCTAAACTTTCTGCGTGTTCCGGACAAATCATTGTGTAAGGCCCGCCGAGAACAATTTTTGTCTTAGGCCAATAAGTTTTGACTGCCCTGATAACTTCCTGATAGCCTAAATACCAGTAAGTCATAACAGTTTGGACAAAAACAAAATCGCAGGGTTTATTTGTCTTTAAGAATTCAGTAAAAATCTCGGCTGGCAATCCGAATCGGCGGTAATATCTTGGAATTTTTTTCAGGGCATTTGGTTTTGGTATTACAGTTGAAAAAAATTGTCCCCTGCCCCAGTCGTCGCTTTTGAATTGCGGTTTATCCGCATAAAAAGAATGTGAGCGGTCTAAAAAATCAAAGATTTGGAAATCGGCACAATTTGCGATTTTGCCGGCATCTGAAAGCATTCCCAAAGGTTTCAGCCAGAAGTCAAACGCCGTGAAATCATATATCGGCGGATTTACGAGAAGTATAGACGCTTTATCATTCATTCCCCTATTATAAAAAAAATCTGAGAAATCGGAATAGATTTCTACAATGCGACAAATTTAACTTGATACTTTCCCGCCAAAAACTATAATTCAAATCAACAATTTAATATCGTTTAGTATCGATTTTTTAGGCGTTCCTCTTCAAATCGCCAGTTTGTTTTGGGAAAGCGCAAAAAGGTCAATGCTCCTTTGCCTTCGGGCTTAGGGGCATCGCTTGCGTGTTTCCCATAGGCTCTGGCGAGCCTGAAGAGGGCACGATGTAGCGGTGCCCTTTTTTATTGCGCACTTTTTCGCACCACTCTCTTTCAACGCCGACTTTTTGTTGTCATTCCCGTGAAGCTTGTCCTTGCACAGGCAGAAAACGGGAATCCAGCATTTTAAATTTTTTATAGATACCCATTTGCACGGGTATGACATGCGGACGATTTCGTGGATTTCAGGAAAAAATTAAAGGCGGGAGATGGATTTAATGAAAGAAAATCAATCTGTTGAAATGAAGTTTATAGAGGAGTAAACGAATGAAAACAGTTGCGACAAGTATACTAGACAAGCAGGTTCTGGCACCAAGACCAATATTTTATCAAAGCAATAAAACTTTCCTAATTCTCCTTTGGATTATTGCATTTTTTACATCAATAGCAATGTCGCTTTTAGCGGTTCAACGGCATTATTTTTTCCATACCCATTCTTACGATTTAGGCATCGAGACCAGCGTTGCCTGGAATACAGCTTTCGGCCGATGGTTTTATGATTCTATACGGCAGATGAATTATCTCTGGGACCATTTTTCGCCCGTTTATCTTTTATTTACGCCGCTGATGAGAATTTTCCCTTCCGCTGTCACTTTACTTGTTATTCAAGCCGCAGCAATAGCTTTTGCAATACCTGCTGTCGGATTGCTGGGATTGCGCCTCTGTCACAGCAAATCCATTTCTTTATTTGTATGTGCGGCTTTTTTGTGCTGTCCCTATCTTACCAGAGTAAATACCTATGACTTTCATCCGGTTGCACTGGCAATTCCGGTATTATTATGGGCTATATATTTCATAGAAACCAAAAGATGGCTTGCTTTTGCCGTATCCGTGTTACTCTGCTTTACGCTGAAAGAAGATATGTCATTCGCAATTGCAGGAATAGGTTTATCCTATCTGTTGATTAACAGGCATAAAATACTATCTATCTTTTTGATACTTTTGTCAGCAGCGGTTTTTCTGATAGTTGTTTTGAAAATAATGCCGGCTTTTGGGGATACGGTCAACTCTCATATCGACCGTTACAGTCATTTGGGTTCCAGTTTAACTCAGGTATTGGACAATATTTTTGTGCATCCTTTCAGAACCTTAAAAGTCCTTGCCGCAGACCATAACCGTTTGCGAACACTGTTCCGTGTGATGATGTTTAGTGCATTTTTACCTTTTTTTGCGCCCGCTGCGATAGTTGCTATGTTGCCATCAATTCTTGTCCATATTGCAAGTAATTACAAACCACAGATAAACCTTTCAGCTCAATACAGTGCGGCGATTATCCCATTTATGTTTCTGGGTATCTGTGCGGGCATCCGCAACTTGAGAATTATTTTTCGACGATATGAGATTTCTATTAAAAAACAAAAAAAGATTTTCATTATAATTTTAACAGTTTTAGCCCTGGCCGGCTTTGATAAACTGCCGCGATATGTTGCCTTTCGAGATATAAATAAAGTTAAACAGGAGCATGCTGTTCTTGCGGTAATTCCGCCGGACTCTGCGGTTGCTGCAGCAGATTATTATGTTCCGCATTTAGTAACGAGACAGAATATAACGATGTTAGCTCCGCCTTTTGAAGATACCACTCGGCAGGCCGAATACATAGTAATGGATATTTCTGACCATCGATTGTGGCCATGTGCCGATGAAAAGACCTGGCTTGATAATATTGAAAAACTGCTGCAGAATCTGGGTTTCGGACTGTATTATCGCCGTGGCGATATTATATTACTCAAACGCGGTGCAGACTCTCAGGCAAATATTGAGATCCTGAATGAAATCCGTCAACAAATAGGAAAGGTTAAGATTACAAAATGAGTAAAGGAAATCTGCATTTAATTCTTCTCCGTGCCCTTCGTGGTGAAAATTAAATCAATGTAATCTGCGTAATCAGCGATAAAAGAGTTTCGTGGCTAAAGTTCCGCTATATCGACATTTTTTGCCGCGGCGGTTTCGTCAAGTCTGCCGACGGGCGTGGTAACCGGAGCGGCTTTTAATTTTTCCGGCTCAGCATGGGCTTGTTTGGCAATTTCTATCATCGTCTCGATAAAAGTATCGAGAGTTTCTTTGCTTTCGGTTTCGGTCGGCTCAATCATTATAGATTCTTTGACTATCGATGGGAAATAAACGGTAGGCGGATGAAAGCCCCTGTCGATGAGACCTTTTGCGATGTCTATCGCGTGAATGCCCTTTTCGGTTTGCCTTGATGCGCTGAAAACACATTCGTGCTTGCAGACCTGCGGAAAAGGCAAATCATAATAAGCCTTGAGTTTTTCCTTTATATAATTGGCATTCAGAACGGCATTTTCAGCAACTTCTTTCAGGCCTTCTTTGCCGAGCATAAGGATATAGACATACGCCCGCAGTATAATTGCGAAATTGCCATAAAACGGAGCGATATATCCGATGGATTTTGGCCTGTCGTATTCGAGCGCAAAAGTGCCGTCGTTTCTTTTTACGACAAGCGAGACCGGCAGAAAATCGAGCAGTTTTTCGACAACGCCTACAGGCCCTGCGCCCGGTCCGCCTCCGCCGTGAGGTGTAGCGAAAGTTTTGTGAAGATTGAGATGCACAATATCAAAGCCGAAATCGCCGGGTCGGGCCTTGCCGACTATCGCATTAAGATTTGCGCCGTCATAATAGCAAAGGCCGTCAACGGAATGTATGACTTTGCAAATTTCCTTTATGTCAGGCTCGAAAATGCCGAGCGTATTCGGACAGGTAAGCATAATGCCTGCTGTTTCGGAATTGACCATTTGCTTTAAGGCTTTAAGGTCCATTACGCCCCTATTGTCGGAAGGCACTGATACTACTTTGTAGCCTGCAATCGCTGCGCTGGCGGGATTTGTGCCATGTGCGCTGTCGGGAATTAGAACCGTTGTCTTTTTATTGCCCTTGTCGCGATGATAGGCAGCCATAATCATAATGCCGGTCAGTTCGCCATGAGCGCCTGCCATCGGCTGCATTGTGAAGCCCGCCATCGCGGTAATCTCGCAGAGAAATTTATCCATATCGTAAAGCACTTCAAGAGCGCCCTGCGTTAGAAGGCCGCCCATTCGCAACTGCGGCATTAATGGATGCAGATGCGCAAAGCCCGGATACGATGCGATTCGCTCAGCGACTTTTGGATTATATTTCATCGTGCAGGAGCCGAGCGGATAAAAATTATTATCGACTCCGAAATTCCTGCGTGACAATTCCGTGAAATGTCTTACAACGTCAAGCTCGCTCAATTCCGGCAAGTTCGCGTCTGCACTTCGCCGAAATTCCTGCTTTATATTTACTGTAGTCGGAACATCGCTCGCCGGCGGCATAACGCCGAAACGGCCTTGTACGCTTTTATCGAAAATCAGTTTCATAACACAGCCTCCAGCGATTCTGCGAGCATACCGATTTGCTGTTTGGTTCTTTTTTCGGTAACGGCAACGAGCAGCGAATTTTCCATACCGCTGTAATATCTGCTTAGCGGGAAACCTGCGGCGAAACCTTTTTCAATCAGTTTGCCGGCAACATCCGCGGCGTTGGCAGGCAGGTCAAGCACAAATTCGTTGAAGAACCACTTTGCTTTAAAGCGGGGTTTAACTCCCTTTATCGAAGTCAATTTCTGCCAGGCGTAACTTGCCTTGTCGGCACATAACTGAGCCGTTTCTTTTAATCCCTCTTTACCAAGCAGCGACATATATACAAGAGCAGTCAGCGCACAGAGCGCTTCATTTGAACATATATTCGATGTCGCTTTTTCGCGGCGGATATGCTGCTCGCGTGCCTGGAGAGTGAGTACGAAACCTGTTCTATCTTTATTATCTTTTGTCCTGCCGACAATTCTGCCGGGCATTTTGCGAACATAATCTTTTTTCGTCGCCATAAATCCCAGATACGGCCCGCCAAAACTCATTGGCAGTCCGAGGCTTTGGCCTTCGCCGGTAACGATATCGACGCCCATCGCGCCGGGAGTTTTTAAAATGCCGAGCGAAATCGGATAACAGGAAACGATAAGCAAAGCCCCTTTTGCGTGAGCAGCCTCGGCTATATCGATAAAATCGTCAATGCAGCCGAAGAAGTTGGGGTTCTGTAAAATTATCGCAGCAGTATTATCATCGAGTTTGTTTAAAATTTCTTTTCGATTAACCAGACCTTCGTCGTTTTTTGTTTCTTTCAGTTCTATATTGAGATTTTTCGTATAAGAATGAATCATTACGCGGTAAATCGGATTGACGCTGTCATCGACGAGTATTTTATTTCTGCCTGTGATTCGCAAAGCCATCATCATCGCTTCGTACAAAGCCGTGCCGCCATCGTAGAGCGAGGCGTTAGCCGCTTCCATATCGGTCAATCTGCAAATCATAGACTGATATTCGAAAATCGCCTGCAAAGTGCCCTGCGAAATTTCCGGCTGATAAGGCGTATAAGCGGTATAAAATTCGCTTCTGCTGATTAGGGCATAAACGGCTGCGGGAATAAAATGGTCGTAAAATCCGCCGCCGAGAAAACAGGTCAGGCCGATATAGTTTTTCGAGGCCAGTTCGGCAAGACGATTGCGCACATCAAATTCGCTCATTCCCGCGGGCAGATTAAAATCCTTTGACAGAAATTCTTTCGGAATATCGGCGAACAAACCATCCATCGAAAGACCGATTTCCTTTAGCATCTGCTTTTGCTGCCCCGGCGTATTTGCGATGAAAGACATTTTTTCTCTTTCAGTTAAATGCTCTTGAGATATTCCTCATACTGCGCCGCGTTCATCAGATGTTTCGTGTCCGGTGCGGCGATTTTTATTTTGCAAATCCAGCCCGCCTTGTAGCAATCCTGATTCATAAGCTCAGGCTTTGCCCCAAGGGCGTTATTAATTTCCGTTACCTGCCCCGCGAGAGGACTATAAACATCACTGGCGGCCTTTGAACTTTCCACGACCGCGACAACATCATGAACCTTTAGCTGTTTTTTTAAAGCGGGAAGTTCGGCAAACGTAATTTCGCCAAGCGAGTGCTGGGCATAATCGGTTATGCCGATTATCGCTGTATCGCCTTTAATCTCTGCCCATTCGTGGTCTTTTGTATAATAAAAATTTTTCGGTACCATAAATAACTCCATTCTGCGTCGTCCCTAAGGGGCTATGCAGAATGCCCTTCGTAGCACTTTACAGCATCAGCGGTAAAGTGCGAAGTAGGGCATCCTAAAACTTTTCAAATCTTTCGACTACCTGTCCTTCGATATCAGCGGTTAATTTTTCGCCGAGATTTACTTTTTCTTTTCTGCCCTGCTGAATATGACTTTGATTTCTGGCAAGATAATAAACGCCCGCCTGTTTCCCTGCGGCATTATATTCTTTTTTAATAAGTGCAAGAGCAATCTGCTTATCGCCCACCCCCGCGCAGCTTAAAACCTGGCCAATGCAAATGTCGTCATCGTTTAAAATGCCGTCCAACTGCCTGATAGGTCTTATCCCTTTGCTGCCGTCGAATTTCAGTCTTGCGACTTCTGTATCGAAATTAACTGCTTTTTTCGCAATCGCATCTTTGCCTATAAAGTTTTTCTTCTGCAGTTTTACGGCCCAGGGATAACCTGCCTGGAAAGGCGAAATATTAAATTCGCCATCAAGCTCGTGGCCGTACAGGGGCAGACCCGCTTCGATTCGTAAACTATCTCTTGAACCCAAACCGCAGGGAATTATGCCGAGGCTTTTTCCTTCTTCGAGTATGGTATCCCAAAGTAATGGCGCTTTTGACGGATGAACAAATAATTCATAACTTATTTTTGCGCCTGTGTAGCCGGTCGAGGTGATAATCACATCGATGTATTTGGTTTTCGCAAAAATAAATGATAAAGATTTGAGACTGCTTACATCGACGCCAAAAATATTTTTCAGGCATTGAGCCGAGGCCGGACCCTGCAGCGCGATATCAACCCTTGCGTCAGGAAAAGATGAATCCTTGAGGTCTTTAACTTCGAATTGCCAACTGCTCTCGATTTGTATTGACTCGTGCCTGACCTTTTTTATCCAGTCCTTAACTTTCTGTTCATTGGACGCATTGGCAACCATCATAAAATTACTCGTGTCGATACAATAAATTATTATATCATCAACTATGTCGCCGGCGGGAGTAAGGATATATGAATACTGGGCTTTGCCCGGCTTTAACATTGTAACATCGTTGGTGGCGAGGATATTTAGGAAATTGGCCGCGTCTTTTCCTGCGATTTTCAGGACAGCCATATGAGAACAGTCAAAAAGTCCCGCTTGCTTACGAACCGCGGTATGTTCGGCACTTATGGACTGATACCATAGCGGCATCATCCAGCCGGCAAAAGGTACTATCCGGCTTTTATCCGCAAGAGCAGCGTGCTTTTCAAATAAAACTGTCTTTTTCGCTTCGGTCATTTCTAAAACTTAAGCCCCGCACCTATTTTTAATTCGATTATCTCATATCCCCCCTTTTTTGCCACAAAATATTTACTGCCCTTAATGTAATTTATATAAAATAGGTGCGGGGTCAAATAGAAATTATGACTTAAATCTGTTTTTGCTCTGTAGAAAAGATGTCATTTCGACCGGAGTGAGTCCCGAATAATCGGGACGAACGTAGTGGAGAAATCTGTTTTTCGCATAACTTGCTTATCCCTAATTTGTTAGCAAGATATTTTAGGCTGTTTTCTCTGAATTCGTCTATGCTTATTGCTGTTAATTTACTTCTGAAAGGTTCGGCTTTCAAAATCGCAAAATTCATCGGCGCATATACCTCGTCGCCGGACTCGATTACAAATTTATCGTGAACCAGAGCGCAAATAATCCTGTTCCCCGGCGTATCGTACAAACTGAAAGCCAGCCTTTTGCCCGCGGGTTTAAAAGTCGCCCGCAATCGCATTTTCCCCCGCATATTCGTCAGGCTTACACCGATATAGCCTGTACTGCTGTTAGCGGTCCTGTTAATTGAATTTTGCCTCGGAGTTACGATTCGCAGATTACATCTTCGATTGTCTAAAGGGTTCCTGTTGATATGGTCAACCATTTCATTTCTTTCAGGTCTCATTAACAATCTGGCAAGCGTATATTTCTTATCGCTTCCTGCAAATCGGCAGCTTACCAGTTTGTTTAAAAAGGCTATGCCCCTGATAGGTTTAAGATTACGAAATGACTCCGGCACTTTGCTTTTATCTTTTTCGATTCTGTAATAGATGTCCTCATCAACTATTAATGTCCCGAATGGAAATTCTATTTTAAAAATTTTAGGTTCGAAGTTCATTTTTCTCCTCCGAAATGAATAACTTATTTAGCCCCGCCACCTGTGGGCGGGGGTAGTCATTGCGAGGTCGCAACCGAAGCAATCTCGTTTCCCCGCCGCACAACTCATCAGAGCCCAAGCGTAAACGCAGGGAGCGGGTTCCGTCATTGCGAGCGCAGCGCGGCAATCTTTTAGTTGTAACTTGAAGAATAAAAAGAAGTTCTGATAACTGATAATCGATAACTGTTAACTCATATTGTTAAGTTTTTACTTAACAATATGCGTATTTTACCACATTTTTAATAAAAGTCAAGGAAAATGGCACTTTTTTCTTAAAAAAGTGTCATCCTGAGCGAAGCGAAGGAACTCTTTTTCTGAAAAAAAGTCATCCTGAGCGCAGTCGAAGGGTCTGCATCTAAAAAAGGCAAAAAGTGTCATCCTGAGCGACCTGTCCTCCGAAGCTGGTCCCTTCGTAGCCTTGCGAAGTAGGATAGCGAAGGAGGAAGCGAAGGAACTCTTTTTTTGCAAAAAAATGTCGCCCTGAACGCAGTCGAAGGGTCTATGTCTTTTAAAAAACGCAGATTATCTTTATCCCTTAACCCCTCTATTTTCCATTGTTTTCCGCACTTTTTAAGACTACAATTTGGCGTGATAATGAAAAGAGAGAATTCAATGAAACAAATTCTATTTTTTATCGTGTATATTTCTCTAATATCTGCCGCTTATGCTGATGTGAACATGCCAGATGCGAATGCTCAATTACTAAAAGCCGCACAAGATAGCAATCTCCCGGCAGTTCAAAAATCCATTGCTAATGGCGCGAATGTTAATGCGAGAGACAATAATGATGTTAATGCTACAGCGTTGATGTTGGCTGCATACGAAGGACATACTGAGATAATCAAGCTTCTTCTGAAAAACGGGGCCGATGTCAATCTTGAAACCAGCCTCTGTGCAACGGCCTTAATGGGGGCGGCTGCGGAGGGTCATACTGAAATAGTCAAATTGCTACTGGAACATGGTGCTAATGTAAATATTAACAATGCCTATGATGGCGCAACAGCTTTAATAATGGCAGCGGAGGCTGGACATATAGAAATCATTAACGTATTGCTGAAAAACAAAGCCGATATAAATGCGAAAGATGGGTATGGCAATACGGCGCTGCATAAGTCATCTAAGGGAAACCATACAGAAATTGTTAAGCTTTTGCTGAAAAAAGGTGCTGATATCAATGCTAAGACTGATGATGGCACAACGGTTTTAATGATAGAATCGCAGAAAGGTCATACGGAGGTCGTCAAATTTCTTCTGAAAAAAGGCGCCGATATTAATGCCAAAAAAAATAACAGTGTGACAGTCTTAATGGAGGCGGCAAAAGGAGGCAGGATAGAGATTATCAAACTCCTTTTAGAAAAAGGGGCTGAAGTTAATGCAAAAAGTCGATTTGGCGGAACGGCCTTGATGGTTGCGGCAACTCTCGGTCGGACAGAAATTGTTAAGCTCCTGTTGGACAACGGCGCTGATGCTAACGCCAAGTTTGATGATGGCAGAACAGCCTTGTGGTTAGCAGTGCAGTTTGATCTTACGGATGTAGTCAAACTCCTGTTGAGAAATGGCGCTGATGCCAATGCTAAGAGAACCACTGATGGTAAAACGGCATTGCAAATGGCAAAAAAGTCAGGGAACACAGATATCGTGCAAATGCTTGAAAAAGCCGGCGCAAAAGAATAGCATAAAAAAATAAAATCCAATTTTAAATTAGAGATGTTGTTGCCGTTGAAAAAACATTCGCGTTGGTTCTGATTTTTGATTTTCCTTAACTTTTCATTTTTAGTTTTTCACTTTTTGTGATGTCTATTCCCTCAATCGCTATACCACCAGTTGACGATTTTTCCCCTGAGAAAATATCCCAGTCCGACGCCGCCTAATGAGGATAAGTACCAATATAAGACCATTAAAAAACTTATCAAAATACCGGCCATACTCCCCAGCCGATTTGATTGATTAACACCTGTGAATGAATCTAACAAGTATTCGACGACAGACCGGCCTGTCCACAACAGAACGATGTACAAAACCGGCGACAGCCAAACAAGCTTCCATTTGTGCTCAATTTCGTAATAGCTGAAATACCCGGTAAAGATACCGCCGAAAAAAAATCCGATAGGCATGGTTATAAAAACAGGTATCCACAGATACGCATCATCGCTTGCAGTCTTCGGGTAGGCCTTCATAATCGGCCACCCAATAAGTCCACCAATGACAATACTTGCAATAAGCCCGAGGAAAACAAGTCCGGCCAGTTTCATTCTCGCACTCCGATTTTTGCCTAACAATGATTATACAGTTTTATACGCCTTGCCCGCTTCTCGCAGGGAATAGACTTCTTTCTTCTGTCTCCTGTATTCTGAATTCTGTATTCTTAAGAATTCTATCTCTTTTTTTTTAAAAACTCAATGGTTATTATGCCATGCCATAGGTACCGAATTTATCCGCAAGCCGCGATATCCGCTTCACGAGATACAAATCGAGTTCTTCGCCCTCGCCGGCTCCTCATTGGACGTTAAACGTTCGATGTTCAATGTTCAGCGTTTAATGTTGTCGAAGACCCCTTTGGGGGACGTTAAAATTTTAAATCTTAAATTATTTCGTGTCTTGGTGCCTTAGTGGCTACGAATAAATTTCTTCCTTTTTGCTCCTAAATCCTGTATTTTCCATTGTTTTCTCCTCTTTTTAAGGGTAGAATTTGGTGAAATACTTTGAGGAGACAACAAGAGATTGAAACTAATCAAATATACTTTTGTTTTTAATGATGGATAGATAACTATGCAAATTCCTGAAACTCCGACCAAGATCGAAGAATTGGACTTAATTAAACAGCTCTCAGATTACAGCAACGGCAAAACCTCATGGCTGGAACATCAGCATCCTCTTGGGCAAAATCAAAAAAAAGCCTGTGAATTTTTGCATGCTAATATAATTTCACTTGTGGACAAAATGTTTAATCCTCTCTTGGGCAGGATCAATGCCCGCGAAATGGAAACGTTTACAATGCACGATTCAAAACATGCATTAAAGGTTGCTCATCTAATGTGGCATTTTCTCGAACCTGGACGACGAGAAAAACTTACTCCGCCGGAAATAGCTCTTTTAGTTCTCTCCGCCTATTTTCATGATCTTGGGATGGCTCTCAGCCCTCAACAGAGAGAAGAACGCCTTAGCCCACAATCAGATTTGTGGCATCATTTGGAAATTGATGAGGATCTTAAAAAAACTATTTTCGAATTTAAAGAACAATCTTCTAATAAAGAATTACCTGATACAATAAGAAACCGAGCACTTCATAAACTTTGTCAAGCTGAAGAAGTTTTACTATGTCAGGATACTCGCGAACGTCACGCCACGAAAGAACGATATGAAGAATTGCTTAATCTTCTGCAAGATTTTCATTGTAAAGAACCTTCCAAACTTTCCGATGTCGAAACCTGTCTTTCTTTTGATGGAGATTCTTTCCGAGATAAACTAATTGAGATTTGCGTCAGTCACGATCAGGATTTGGATTTTTTGCTTGATAATGATGAGACAGATATCGAACGTCCCCGTTTTCCAAAAGATTATACGATAGGTTCTTGTATTGCCGACTTACATATGGTCGCTGCTGCATTACGGTTGGCAGATATTCTCGATTTTGACCGAGAACGCACTCCGACTGTTCTTTTCTATTATCTTTTGCCAACAACCCTAGCTCCTACCGATGACAAGTCTGTCATTGAATGGTCAAAACATCTAACAATATCAAACTGGCAAATTGAAAAAGATGTTGTTATTTTTCGCGGTCATTGTAAAAGTCATATTATACACCATGCAGTTGTTCAATTTTGTAATGAAATTGAAAATGAAATCAAATTAACGCAAGATACTTTTTCAATCCGAAAAACCAGTTTTCCCTTTAGTTTACCCCAATCAGTCCAGCCAAAGATCGAACAGCATGGATATTCCTATGTGCCATACAAATTCGAGCTAGATGACCATCGTGTTTATGAACTTTTAATGGGTGGTGCAATATATTCTAAACCTCTTGTTGCTGTGCGAGAATTAATTCAAAATTCAGTCGATGCCTGTAAATTACGTGATGCTCAAATGCGTTTATATGAACCCGATTCAACTCCCAGTACGGACAATCGTATTACAATTCGATATGAAGAGCCTACGACTCAATGCCCGCAGCCAAAATTAACAGTTACCGATACGGGCACTGGAATGGACAGATGGATAATTGAAAATTATTTTCTGAAAGTAGGAAGATCATATTATAATTCTGCAGATTTCAAGAAAATTCGTTTCCAACTTCGAACGAAAAACGAGGTCTTTGATTTTGCACCTATTTCAGAATTTGGTATAGGTTTTCTATCATGTTTTCTAATTTCTTATAGGCTTGAAGTTATAACTGCAATGTGGGAGTCCATCCGCGGTGACACTCTTAAACGCACGTTGATAATAGATGGCCCCACAAGACTCATCCGTATAAACGAACAAAGAAACGAAGGTCTTAATCGTTTTAAAGGCACATCAGTATCCTTATATTTAACTCATGGTTCTATGGATAATAAAAACCAACCTCCAAAATGGGATGAAATAAAAAAATATATCATAGATATTTGCCAGGATTTACCATATCGCCTAAATCTTGAATATTGTACAGGTAATGGCGCAGTTACTAAAGATTTTATTGACCCAATTCCACTCAAAGTTCAATTACCAGAACATATTGAACCATCGACTTTCCGAATACTAGTTAATGATCAGGAATCAGGCCTTGAAGGAGAAATCGTTTTATTTAACTATTATAAAGTAGGAAGACTTGAAAGAAACCTTGCAGAAGGTTCGCCAGTATCTGTAGGCGAAAAACATAAATCTAAATCTGTTCTACTTCGAGGAGGATTCAATATCGGTGAAGTTCCAGGGCTCCCAGACTCATTCTCTCGCTACGAATCACAAGCAAACCTTCGTCTTAATTGGAAATCACAATCGGATCGTAAATATCCATTGCCGAATTTATCCCGTAATGAACTTTCTGACTCTCAAAATTGTCGTGCACATGTAATTCGCTTATGGCTTGATTGTCTTTTAAAGCATGTTGATAACTTGCCGAAAGGGTTACTTTATAGATTAGGATTCTATGAAGGCTTAAATGATGTTTTTCCAAGGGTATGGCTAAGAGCACGTCCGCCGGTTAATATGAATTGGTTGGAAAAATATGATGCTTTTACAATCTATAGATTAGGAAAACAGGGCTGGAGTATTGCTTTAGGTAAGGAAGGACAAAAAAAAATTCAGGATTGGGAAAATGGCATGTGTGAATCACTTTATCTTGGAGATGATGATGGCTGTGTATATTTCTATCTTTTTACTAAAGTATTGTCTAAAATTACACATTTCCAAGTCACTTCTAAGAAACAGAGCCCAAAATATTATGTTGCTAAGCCCCAATCTGGATGGAGAAGTATGTTGGAAGGATGGCACAATTACATTACATCTCCAATTGAATCTAAACATTTTATAGAATATATTGGTGATATTGCCAATTTTCTTTATTATGAACCTTTCGATCTTACCATGTTTAACTCACGTTATAAAGATAAAGTACTAAGCTCTTTTGAAAAAAGCGAAATAGAATCACTTGCAAAGTTATTTAATACACTTGGTTCTTCTCGCCATAGGGGTTTTCAGGCACGATTAACTGAAGGCCAAAATGAACTTCTCCAAAGAGCATGTAAAAACTTAGGTGCTCTTAAAATTTCTTCATCTAAAAAATCTTGGCGTATTGATAGCTTTACTCCAAAAATCGAAAAATGAAATTAAAAAATCACATCTACTAATAATAGTTTCATTTTTTTATTAAATCTCTGTGGCTAAAATAATTTGTGTTCATTCGTGGTTAATTAAATCCGCGTTATCCGCGGTTAAAAATTTCTTCCTTTTTGCCCTCAAATCCTGTATTTTAAGACCCGATGAAAACAGTAATCCTGAAAATAAATGACCCTGCCGCCCCGCCAGAGGGCAAGGTCTCGCCTGCCTCTCGGCAAAGCCGAGGGCTAAAGGCGGACGATATAGAGGCGATAAAAAAAGCCGCTGACTGCATTAACTGTGGCGGCCTTGTCGTCTTCCCTACCGAAACCGTTTACGGAATCGCCTGTAAGGCTGACAAAAAAAGTCTTGCCAGGCTTGACACAGTAAAAAAAAGAGAGGCCGACAAAAGATACACACTGCACCTCGGCGACAAAGATAAACTTTCAGAATTTGTGCCAAGTCTGACCCCACCGGCAAAAAAACTTATCAAAAACGCCTGGCCCGGCCCGCTTACAATTGTTTTTGAAATTGATAAGAAAGATATCGGCCGACTGGAAAAAAGCCTTGGTATTGAAACAGTAAAGTTGCTCTATAAGGATAGTACCATAGGCATTCGCTGTCCCGATAACGCTATCGCACGGGGGCTTTTAAATCTCTGCAAATTCCCTGTTGTCGCGCCAAGCGCTAATACCGATGGCAAAGAGCCTGCGACAAACGCAAAGCAGGCAATCGAACAATTTACCTCGCCTGCGAAGCAAGGCGGGTTTGATGGTCTCGTCGATATGATTCTTGACGGCGGACCCTGTAAATACAAAAAGAGCAGTACCGTTGTAAAAATTTCGCCGACTGGTTGGCAGGTTCTCAGGGAAGGCGTATATTCCGAAAAACAAATTCAGAAAATGCTCACCGTAAATATACTTTTCGTCTGCACAGGAAATACGTGCAGAAGCGCTATGGCTGAAGGCTTTGCGAAAAAGGTATTGGCCGAAAAACTCGGATGTGATATTGACCGATTGGGGCAGATGGGTTATAAGGTTACTTCCGCAGGCGTTGTAGCGGCCAATGGTATTGGCGCAAGTGACGGCGCTATAAGGCTTTGCAGCCTAAAAAATGTCGATATGACAGGGCATAAAAGTCGAAGGCTGACTGCGGAAATACTTAAAGAAGCCGATTATATTTTTGCGATGTCAGCGGGTCATAAAGATGATATAATTTACGTTTACCCCGATGCCGGCCGGAAGTGTATGCCGCTAAGCGACAGCGGCGACATAGACGACCCGATGGGCGGAGATTTTGAAGCGTATAAAATTTGCGGTTCTATAATAGAAAAAGCTGTTAATAAAAGGATAAGTGAGCTGGTAAGATGAAAGTAGCAGTAGCAAACGACCACAGAGGAATCGAAGCAAAAGAACAGATAAAAGCTATCGTAACAGAGCTCGGCCATGAGTGTGTGGATTTCGGCACAAACGCCGAGGACCCTGTCGATTACCCGGACCTTGCCTACGCCGCGGCAACAGCGGTCTCTAAAAAGGAAGTCGATATGGCAATCCTCATCTGTGGGACCGGGATTGGCATGTGCATAGCGGCGAATAAGGTGCACGGCGTACGGGCGGCGCTGTGCTATGATGAACTCAACGCACGTATCAGCAGACAACATAACGATTCAAACGTACTGTGCCTCAGCGGCGACCTAATCGGCTCACAGGCGCTGAGGAAAATCGTCGAGGTATGGCTCTCGACTGAATTCTCCGGCGGCAGACATCAAAGAAGAGTCAATAAAATCAGCGCTATCGAACAGGGTATCGACCCGAAAACCATAAAAACCAAAGGTAAATAGAAACGAACCCCCGGTAAAACCGGGGGCTAAATATCGTCGCCGTGCCGGCGACGGCTAAACAAACCCCCAACATAAAGTTGGGGGCTAAACACGCGGAATAACCCTGCTTAATCTTGTTGAAAATCACTTCGTTTGCGATTAAAATTACTGAGAGATTGCTTCGCTGCGCTCACAATGACAAGTATTTTTTGGCAAAACAGGAGTTTCAAGTGGCAAAAACGCTTACTTATAAAATTATTGAAAAACACCTCGCTGACGGACTGCTCGAAAAGGGAAAACCTGTCGGCATTAAAATCGACCAGACCCTCACGCAGGACGCGACCGGCACAACCGCATTTCTACTGTTCGAATCTATGGGAATAGGACGCGTCAGGGCTAAAACGGCGGTAAGTTATATCGACCATAATATGAGCCAGTTCGGGCCGGAGAATCATAACGACCATCTCTACCTGCAGAGCATCGCGGCAAAAAGCGGAGTATATTTTTCGCGGCCCGGAAACGGAATTTGCCATCAGGTACACCTCGAACGATTCGGCAGGCCCGGCGCAACACTACTCGGCAGCGATTCGCATACGCCAACGGGAGGCGGGATTGGTATGCTCGCTATCGGGGCAGGCGGACTCGATGTGGCTGTCGCAATGGGAGGCGGAGCATTTTATCTTACATGCCCGAAAGTAATCGGCGTAAAACTTGTCGGCAAACTGAAACCGTGGGTCGCGAGCAAAGATATAATTCTTAAACTGCTCAGTATCCTGACAACAAAAGGTAATGTCGGAAGCGTGATTGAATATTTCGGCGCCGGCGTTGAGACGCTGGCCGTGCCGCAAAGAGCGACTGTAACAAATATGGGCGCGGAACTGGGCGTAACGACAAGTATTTTCCCATCGGACAAACAAACGAAAAAATTTCTTACGGCACAGGGCAGAGGAAAGAATTTTACGGCAATGGCCGCCGATAAGAACTGCGGGCTCGCCTCGGCGAAGCCGGGCGAAGCCTGCGGGTATGACCGTGTAATCGAAATCGACCTGTCTAACTTAGAGCCGCTGGCGGCGTGTTCACCATCGCCGGACAATATCAAGACTATAAAATCGCTTGCCGGTACAAAGGTGAGCCAGGTTATCATCGGAAGCTGCACTAATTCGAGTTTGGCCGACCTTATGATGGTTGCGAAAGTTCTGAAAGGACGAACAATTCATCCGGCGGTCGAATTTGCCGTCGCGCCGGGCAGCAGGCAAGTTTTAAATATGCTCGCAGATAACGGCGCTTTGGCGGACATTACCGGGGCGGGAGCAAGAATACTGGAAAATGCCTGCGGGCCGTGCATAGGGCAGGGATTTTCGCCTGCGGATGGGACTGTTTCGGTCAGAACATTCAATAGAAATTTCGCCGGCAGGACCGGCACGAAAAATGATAATGTTTTTCTGGCAAGTCCGGAAGTTGCGGTCATCGCTGCGCTGAAAGGCGAAATAGTCGAGCCGAGCAGGAGCGGAATTAAGTATCCGAAAATAAAACTGCCGATGAAATTTCTCATCGACGATAATATGATTCAGAAACCTCTGCCGCCGAAGAAGGCGAAAGCTGTGAAAATTCTGCGCGGGCCTACGATCGTTGTGCCGGAAGCGGCGACGAAACTGCCGGATAATCTGGTCGGCAGAGTTCTTCTTAAGTGCGGGGACAAAATTACTACAGACCATATAATGCCAGCAGGACAATTTTTGAAGTACCGCTCGAATGTGCCGGAATATTCAAAGTATGTCTTTAACTGCTTTAATACGCCTGATAATCCGACTTTTGCGCAAAGGGCACTTGAGCTGAAGAAAAAAGGAACTGCCGGTATTATAGTCGCAGCCGAAAGCTACGGGCAGGGTTCGAGCAGGGAGCACGCGGCGCTTTGTCCGATGTATTTGGGCGTTCGAATGATAATCGCAAAAAGCATCGAGCGGATTCACAAGGCTAACCTGATTAACTTCGCCGTTCTGCCTGTCGAGTTTGAAAATCCGAGGGATTACGAAAGAGTCCGGCCGTATGATGAGCTTGAAGTGGAAAATCTTAACGACGCGATAAAATCGGCGGAAGTTCTCACTGTCATCGATATAACCAACGGCTTTAAGTTCAGATGCTGCCTTTCGCTTTCCGCCAGAGACAGAGCGATTCTGCGGGCGGGAGGGTTGTTAAACTATACGAAAGTGGCAAAGTGACAAAGTGACAAAGGGGCAAAGGGATAAAGGGATAAATGACTGAGCAGATAAAAACTTACAGAGACTTGCTTGTTTGGCAAAAGTCTATGGTTTTAGTTACAGAAATATACCGGCTGTCAAAGTCTTTTCCCAAGGATGAAACTTACGGGTTGGTTTCTCAAATGAGACGTTGCGCTGTTTCGGTACCCAGCAATATAGCGGAAGGCAGCGGCAGAAACTCAACTAACGATTATATTCGCTTTTTATATATCGCAATCGCTTCTTTGTACGAATTGCAAACCCAAATAGAGATTGCTTTGAATCTACAGTATCTAAGCAAAACCGATTTTGATAAACTCTATGAGTCAAGCAGGGAAATAGAGCGAATGCTTAGCAGTTTAATGAAAAAATTGGAAAATAAAGATTGAAGATTTAAGATTTAAAATTTGAGGAACGCCTACGGCGGATAAATCTTAATGTTAAATTGAGGAACCGCCAAGGGCGGGGTTCGTTAATCGGTTGAGTTTGAAAAGGGAAAGAGATAGTATAGAACATTGAGTAGTTGACCCGCCGTGAGGCGGGTAAACATCGAGGTATTTCGTAACATTTTATAAGGTTAGTTAGGATGATTAGTTTTTCTTGTACGTGCGGAAAAAAATATAACGTTGAGGATAAATATGCAGGCAAAAAAGCTAAATGCAAGAAATGCGGCAAAGTAATAGTAGTGCCAAAAAATGTGAATTCCGAGCCTCAGACCAATGAATCCGTAGTACCACAAACGAATATATTTTATTGGGCTTCCTGCGAAGATACGGAACTAAAGCTCTCTGAGCAGACCAAAAATTGTCCTTTCTGTGGTGAGACAATTTTAGAAAGAGCAAAGAAGTGTAAACATTGCGGTGAAATGCTTAATTCTGGTCCGATGCAACAAATATCCGTCTCCCAAGAGGCCATAACGGGATTCCCAGCTATGTCTATTAGTCAACCTTTTAAGCCTAGAACCAAAAATTCTTCCTTTAAGACCGTTATTTGTATAGGAACTTTGATTGTTTTGGGTTTAATTATCGGTGGTATCTTTGGAAACAAGTATTACAATGAATATCAAAGTATAGTTGCTAAGGAAGATGGTCTAATCCAAAATTGGATAACATCAATAGAGCCAGACATAAGCAAAGCTAAAACATTATCGGATTCAAAGAAATACGAAGAAGCAATTCAGATATATAAATCAATTCTATTGAAAGATAAACCTCATACACAACACGGCCAAGAGAAACTCCAAGCAATAGTTTCGTCTGTTGAGGAGTCTATAACGTCGGCAGAAAAACAGAAAGAGAGAAATAATTCCTTATTTAAACTGAAGGAATATGGAATTAATGATGAAACGAGCCAAATTGTAGCCAATAAAATAGAAGCATGGTGTAGCTATATGTTTTCAGAATGCTGCATTACAAAAATCCAAGTTACTGAAATCACAAAATCTTTACAAGGTCATTTACTTGTAAAAGGAAATTGTACTTATCTTTATGACAAGTTTGATAGTAATGGGCACACCTCAGATTTTAGTTGTGTTGCAGTAATCACGGGGCAAGAAAGGAATAATGAGCATCCTTCAGTATTTGTTGAAAAATTCCATGATGAAAATACCGAGATGCAAAGTTTTAGCCCTGATGCTCAAATTCAGAATTTGGCTGAAATGATTGTCAAACTCATACTTGATAGCATAAGCGATAAAACATTTTCTGCTTTTAAAGATAGGGCAGAAAAAAGTATTGAATTAATGGGAAGGAATTTATATGCAGAATACGAAAAAGCGGAAAAAGAATACCACTCTAATGAATATAAGTTTCTGGATGAAAATCAACAAAATGACATACTCGGTAAATATAACGATCTAAGGCATTATCGAGATAGCTGTTACGAGAGTATAAAATGGGATACGACTATTAGGCTAGGCCAATATATTGAAAAAGGAGGGATAGGAAAATATAATCCCATATCTTTTAAAATACGAGGGCATTACTCTGTACCAGAATATTGCGTAGAAGTATTAGTTATCGATTCTCAAAAGGATAAGACAGGTATCTGGAGATTCCAGTTCAACAGAGAGAGTGAAACTCTTATTCTTTTTGATATACATAATGATAGTGGTCTTAAATTAAGTGGAGGTTCAAATCCTATTAATACATTTTTCTATGACTAAAATTAGATTATTATATCGATATGATTAATGAAGGTGTTTTTATTTATAAAAAAGGAGATTCTAAAATGAAAAAAGATGAGATTGTCAAGGGCTTATTCAAAAGACTCAACTATTTGAAGAAAAATGATACTAATGAAGAAGTTGTCAATTTTTCAGAACTTATGATAAACACAATCTCAGATTTGGAAATCGAAGGTAATAAAGAAGTATGGAGTGAACTTGCGAAAATTGCCAAGAAAAACGAATAATATAAAATGGTAATTATATTTATTTTTATTTTGGAGAAAATTCATGTGTGAGAAATTATTTATTAGTGATTTATATCCTTGTGAATGTTGTGCCGTCCAAAACAGTTACGATCGAGCAATAAAAAAAATAAAAGAAGGGGAAATTGATCCGGTCAAAGTTGTTAATTTAAATGGTGAATATTTAGTAACTAATGGTTGTAATCGGGTAAAGGCTACAAAAGATCTTGGTATCGATAAAGTGCTCGTTAAGTGGAGACATATTCCAAAACAAGAAATGCGATCATTTGAAGATGCTCTTAATTTACATAGAAAGTACAAGGGTTTTAACAATTATGATATTGTAAAAGATGAAGATGAAAGAAAAAAAAGAACAAATGAACAAAAAAAAGACCTTTTTGGAATTAATTTTAAAAATTTAAAAGATAAATTGAATAATATTAATGAAAGTTCTCACGGCACTGAGAAAAAATAAAATATTTTCATATTGGAAAATCCTTGACTTCAAACCCCGCCGAAGTGGGGAACAGTAGGACAGGGGACAGGTGTGAAAATGTGAACCGCCGCACCTGGTTTTTTTATAAAAATAAATTATGGAAACAAATAGAATGTTTATCAGGTGCGGACAGGCAGGGTAAACGGCGAATAATCAATTTGAGTTCATTATTTGGATATGTTAATATAACCCCGCACCTGTTTTTTTTAATAAATACAGAAAATGGCAGTACGTGAATATTCAGGTGCGGGATAAAAACCATGAACCCAAAAGTCATAACCATCTTCGGCACGAGCAACGCTAAAGACGGCGATGAGGTTAACCGGCAAAGAGACTGGAAAGTGGAAATATGAAAAAAACACATTCAATAGTTTTGTTTAACCAAAAGGAAATTCGCCGTATTTGGGACGAAAAAAAAGAACTTTGGTATTTTTCAATTGTAGATATTATCGAAATTCTAACGGACTCGAGCATTCCAAGGCGGTATTGGAGCGATTTAAAAGGAAAGCTGAAAAACGAGGGCAGTGAAGTGTACGAAAAAATCGTACAGTTGAAAATGACTGCCCCTGATGGAAAACAAAGGGAAACTGACTGCTTTTCTACGGAAGATTTGCTTCGTGTAATACAATCAATACCCTCGCCAAAGGCTGAGCCTTTTAAATTATGGCTCGCAAAGGTCGGCTATGAACGAATAGAGGAAACCGAAGACCCGGAACTTGCTTTTGACAGGGCGATGAAAACATACCTGCGAAAAGGTTATTCCAAAGAGTGGGTAAATCAACGATTAAAAAGTATCGAGGTTCGCAAAGAATTAACCGATGAATGGCAAGAACGGGGAATGAAAGAAGGATTGGAATACGCGATATTGACGGACGAGATTACA
>CAINDG010000041.1 GCA_903847315.1 uncultured Planctomycetota bacterium | reverse complement strand
AGCCCTCCGTGGAGGTCCGGACAGTGTCTCAGTTCCGATGTGGCTGGTCGATCTCTCAATCCAGCTACCCGTCATAGCCTTGGTGGGCCATTACCTCACCAACAAGCTGATAGGAGATAGGCCGCTCCTGTGCCGATAAATCCTTTGGAAATTGGTCATGCGACCAAAAACGTTATCCGGTATTACCGCCCCTTTCGGTAGTTAGTATTGCTACTAACGACGCTATTCCGGTGCACAGGGTACGTTACCCGTCTGTTCCTCACCCTTTCGCCACTGACTATACGGTAAAGCATAGTCCGTTCGACTTGCATGTCTTAGCCACGCCGCCAGCGTTCGTTCTGAGCCAGGATCAAACTCTTCAAGTTGATCTATCAATTTCTGTCTTTCGACAGGAACTGTTTAAAAAAGGCTCAACAACAATTCGTTACGCACCGAAAGTGTTGAATTTAAAATGCGACCTCTTCAGGTCACACACCAAATTGTTATCCCCCCTTGCCGCTGCGTAGCAAACAAGAGAGGTACACTTTCGCTGCTGTGTGTGGTACAACTGTTAACTTTTGAAAGAGCCGAAAAATAAGCGGCCGAGCCGCCAATAGAAGCGAATTCTCGTCCGCTGTAGAGTTCAACATAGTAATGCGTTTGCGTACAGAGGTCAAATAGAATTTTGAAAGAATTTTTGATATTTTATAAGTCGTTTATTTAAAAGTAGTTACGACAAGAGATAGTGGTCGCCGGATAGCGTCTAACGGCGAATAATATCAAAAATCAAACATCAAAATGCAAAATTGAGGCGTTCGCCTTCCGGCGAGACCTTGTTTTTATGTTTTCATCACTGATTACGCAGATTTTTTCTCTATACTCGTATGCAGTATACTGCATACGAGTATAGATACCGAAGGGGTTTTGTTGAGGGGGATTTTGATGGTAGTTGCATGGAGTTTTTGAGGTTTTCTTCGAGTTTTTGAGGATTTTAGGAGGATTTTTTCGAAAAATGAGGGAGTTTTTTAAGGTTTTTGGGGAATTTTTGGGGGTTTTTTAGGGATTTATAAGAGGTTAGGGGATAAAATTGGGATGGATTTTAAATACGGAAAAAACGGTTCCCGCTTTCGCGGGGATGACAGCATTGTGAGGATTCTTAGATAATGGCAAAAGCGCCAGAGATAATACTGCAACTGGTTGAAAACTTCTTAAAATCCTAACAATCAAAGGCTTATATGGCCACTTATGAAGAATTATTTAACGACTTGATGCAGCATGAGTTTACGACTGTAACCGATGAAAATTTATTAAAGTTAGGGCATCTGATAGACATTTCAACTGATTTGCAAAAAACAGAAGGTTTCGATTATGCCAAGACCAAAATAACAAATTTACTTTCGTCAAATGTAGATAATGATCACAAAGCAATACTTTATTTTTATTGCGCCAATATATGGGAAGGATTACGTGTACCGAAGACTAAAGATACTCAAGCAAGTTGGGATTGGCATCAAAAAGAGATTGAACAAACAATATTAAATTTAAGATTATCAATTAAATATTCCTCGGATAAGTTCCCGTATTTATGTCCGGTAAACACAAATTTAGGAAATGCCTTCAATACCGTTGGCCGGTTTGTAGAGGCCATTGAATTTTGGAACAAAGCGTTGGCTCTAAAAGATTCTTTCTCTATGGCGATAGTGAACAAAGCCTACGGTCTAATTGCATATTCGGGGTCATTATATGACCAAGGTCATAAAGCTGTTTTTCTTAAATATGCCTACAAACTTCTTAAACAAGGACTTAAAGGCAATGATATACATGATTCTGCCAGAATATTTTTTGAAAATGTTGTCAAAAACATCGAGACTAGTATTAAAAAGGAATATTTAGAATCAGAATTTAAACTAAAAGACTTCCAACTCGGCAAAACAATAGCTGAAAAAAATTATCGAAAATGGTGTCTACAAAACTGTCTTTTTCTCAATCCACTTAACGATATAGGGTCTTTTAGTATTGGAGCCAGAGATATTTTGCATTGTCCTTCAATAACCACAACTATTTCTGAGCATGATTCATCAAATCCACCAGTTTATTATACTTTTTATAATCAGCTTAAACAAGAATATGCCTCGGCAAGGTTCCTTTTATATGAAAGCCTAAAATCCAATAAGCCGCACTTTTCTGATAGGGATGTTTTAATATATAACACATTCGACTATCCATGCTATGGGCTAGACATTGAAAAGTGCAAACTAGCGTTTCGAATGATATATTCGCTTTTCGATAAAATAGGTTTTTTCCTCAATACCTATTTGAGGTTACGAATTGATGAGCGAGATATAAGTTTTAGGAGAATATGGTATAAAAATCCCAAAAACCCCAAAGATGGTTTAGCCGAGAAATTTGTAAATCTACAAAACTGGCCATTTAGAGGACTATATTGGCTTGCAAAAGATTTATCTGAACAGAGACCCGACTTTGTGGATTCTATTGAACCAGATGCACAAAATCTTGTCAAAATACGAAATTTTGTCGAACATAGATTTTTAACTTTACATCAAATGGATTTATTAAACTTTATAGAACCTGAAATTAAGAATGTTACTTATCCAATCTATTTCCAAGATTTTGCAGATAAAACTTTACGACTTATGAAATTGGCTAGAGCAGCATTAATATATTTGTCATTAGGTGTACATATTGAGGAAAAGAAAAAATATGTCAACAATGACTCCAAAATAGTAGGCTCAATGCCTTTAACTACATGGGAAGATAACTGGAAAACTCATTATTAATAACTACAACTATTTTTTACAAAACAGTTTTCTCAACTGTGAAAAATCCTGATGAAAAGACGCGAATTCAGCGGCAGATAGAAGCGACGGATGACAGAATAGATAAATTGGTATATGAATTGTATGGGTTGACGGCGGAAGAGATAGGAATAATAGAAGGCAGGACGTAAGGAAATAAGGAAGCAAAGAAAAGAAAAATAGAACATCCAACATTGAACGTCGAATTTCCAACTTTGAATGACGAGATTTCTCGGCTTCGCTCGAAATGACGGGACAAGATTGCCACGGCCTTTTAGGCCTCGCAATGACAGGACGATAAACGAATCTCAGATTTGAGATTGAAAATTTGAAATTTTAATGGTATTTTTGGGGTAGATGGACAAAATCTCAGACAAAAACCGGTCTTTCTTAATCAGTCTGGCACTGATACTAATTACTCTTATCGTTTTTTATCAGGTCCGCGGATTTAGTTTCGTTAATATCGATGATTCTGTTTATGTTTCTAAAAACCTGAACATCCAGGCTGGTATTACGCTTAAATCCTTCAAGTGGGCTTTTACTGCCACTGCCGCCGGTAACTGGCATCCATTAACATGGCTTAGTCATACGCTCGACTGGCAGATGTTCGGTAACAATCCTGCAGGCCATCATATTGTTAATCTTGTCTTTCACATCGTAAATACGCTATTGCTTTTCCTTGTCCTGAAAAAAATGACAAACGCAATTTGGCCAAGCGCTTTTGTCGCGGCCCTATTTGCACTTCACCCGCTGCATATCGAATCTGTCGCCTGGGTTTCTGAGCGCAAAGATGTGTTAAGCACGTTTTTTTGGCTGCTTACTATGTGGGCATATGTTCGATATTGCCTCGCCGCCGTGCCGGCGGCGGCTAAACGAACCCCCGGCACCGGTCCGGGGGCTAAACATTATTATTATTTATTGGTAATTGTATTTTTTGCTTTGGGTCTAATGGCAAAACCTATGCTTGTTACTTTGCCGTTTGTGTTTTTGCTTTTGGATTATTGGCCTCTCGGCCGTACGCAGACGCTTTATCGCCTGATTTTGGAAAAAATTCCTTTCTTTGTCCTTTCGATAGCTTCGGGCATTGTTACTTTTCTTGTGCAGCGAGGCGGCGGAGCGGTAGCGGAGTTTGCCGGGCTCGGTTTAAAGTTTCGCATCTGCAATGTTCTTATCTCTTATGTAAAATACATCGGCAAAATGTTTTGGCCGACTAATCTGGCATTTTTTTATCCTTACCCCGTCCAAAATGCATCCATTTTTTATGCAGTGATATCAGCCATTTTTCTTCTGGCTGTAACAATTTTTGTGCTTCGATTTGCAAAAAGCCATCGATATTTATTCACGGGCTGGTTTTGGTATCTTGGAACGCTTGTGCCGGTCATCGGTCTGGTCCAGGTTGGCGAACAGGCGATGGCCGACCGTTACAGTTATATCAGTCTGACGGGTTTATTTATTATTATCGCATGGGGACTTGCGGAATTGCGAAATAAAAAAGCCGCACTTGTTTTGTCTGTGCTGATTATTTCAGCTATGTCGATATGTACCAGTTTTGAGCTTCGTTACTGGCGAAACAGTTTGAGTTTGTTTCAACGCGCTCTTGATGTGACTAAAAATAATTATATGGCGCACTTTTGTATAGCTGAGCCTTTACTGGCAGCAAACGGGCCTGATGAAGCCATTTATCATTATCGCAGCGCCCTTCAAATCAAACCTACTTATATTAAGGCAAGGATCGGACTGGCCATTGTTTTGCTTAGCCTCGGCAGGGACAACGAGGCCGTCAAATGTCTCGACGAAGCTTTACGTATAAAACCGGATTCTGCCGAAGCCCACGCAAATATGGGCCGAGCCCTGGCCCGCCAAGGCAATACTGACCGGGCCATTCAGCATTTCGAGGAGGCGCTGCGACTGGAGCCTGACTGGATTGACCCTATGAACAGTTTGGCATGGCTTCTGGCAACAAGCGGTAAAACTGCCGCCGGCAATCCTGGCAAGGCAATCAAACTTGCTTTGCGGGCCTGCGAACTTACCGATTATAATAGCCCGGAGCTGCTGGATACACTGGCTGTCTCTTATGCCGCGGCGGGCGACTTCGGCAAGGCCATAGAAACCACTGAAAAAGCGATTGAGTTGTGCCAATCCGGCAAACAAGAGACGCTTAAAAAGGAAATTGAAAGCCGGGTGGTTTTGTTCAAGGCGGGCAAACCCTATATCGAAACGAAATAAACCTTTTTAGTTCATTCTTGACAATACGAATGATAATAAACTAAATTTTACCAATAATGAATAACCTGATAACCAAATATCGTGGTTTTTTGATATGCCTGGCTCTGGCACTGATTACTTTTGCCGTTTTTTACCAGGTACACGGTTTTGCGTTTGTTAATTACGACGACCCGGATTACGTCTATAAAAATCCGCACATCCAGGCCGGCATTACGCCTGAAACTATCAAATGGGCTCTTACTACCGGTTACGCGGCCAACTGGCATCCTGTAACATGGCTTTCACATACGCTCGACTGGCAGATGTTCGGCTCCAATGCGGGCGGCCATCATTTGGTCAGTCTGGCCTTTCACATAGCAAATATACTTCTGCTGTTTTTTGTTTTCAGGAAAATGACAAATGCGATTTGGCCAAGCGCATTTGTAGCCGCTTTGTTTGCCCTTCATCCGCTGCACGTCGATTCAGTTGCCTGGGTCGCTGAACGCAAAGACGTGTTAAGCACTTTTTTCTGGCTCCTTACGATGTGGGCTTATGTTCGTTTCGTCAGTCGTCAGAAAATTTCCAGTTATTTATTAGTAGTCGTATTTTTCGCATTGGGTCTGATGTCGAAACCTATGCTGGTTACTTTGCCTTTTGTGCTTTTGCTTTTGGATTATTGGCCTTTGGACAGATTGGGCAACCCAAATATTGCGAAAAATAAAAAGGCAGGTGCAAAATATTCATTTGCCTATTTATTCATCGAGAAGATTCCGCTGTTTGCGATGGTACTGATATCGAGCATAGTTACTTACATCGTTCAGAAAAAAGGCGGAACGATGCGGATAGGCGACAGGTATGATTTTTCTATTCGGCTGGCCAATGCCCTTATTTCTTATATACAATATATTGTCAAAATGGTTTGGCCGGCCAAACTGGCGATGTTTTATCCGCACCCCGGCAGCAGTGTATCAGTTCCTTATGCAGTAATATCAGCCGTTTTGCTGCTGATTGTAACAATTGTTATATTTCGATTCGCCAGGAACCGCAAATATCTCGTTACGGGCTGGCTCTGGTATCTCGGAACGCTTGTGCCTGTCATCGGTTTGGTTCAGGTCGGCGAACAGTCTATGGCTGACCGTTACAGTTATATTACTCTGACGGGTTTATTTATTATTATCGCATGGGGATTGCCGGACTTGCTGGCAAAATGGCTTTCGGCGGCGCCTCAACGAAAGAATGTGCTTTGGATATCTTCGCTGATAGTTTTGGCCGCGCTGGCTGTATGTACATATCGCCAGACGCAAAGCTGGAAAGACAGTATAACGCTCGGCGAGCATGCTATAAAAGTAACGGAAAATAATTACCACGCTCATTTCTGTATGACCGAAGAGCTGATGGAGCAGGGCCGCATAGACGAGGCGATTGAGCATAACCTCGATGCTATTCGAATCAAACCCGATTACATTAACGCTATCAACAGTCTCGGAGTCGCACTGTGCGGAGCGGGAAAAATCGACGAGGCTGTCGTTTGGTATAAAAAGGCGCTCGAAATAAATCCGCGTGCCGCTGAGACCAATGCCAATCTCGGCGTCATTATGGCGACAAGAGGCGATTTCGCACGGGCCGTTGAATATTACAAAGTCGCAATTCAAAAAATGGATACCCCGCGCATACACAAGGATTTCGGCTATTCGCTGTTAAATCTCGGCCGGTTCGATGAGGCCATTATGGAGTATCGCAAAGCCCTTTCGGGGATGCCAAACGAGCCCGTCGTTCTGAACGGGCTTGGCTACGCCCTGGCGCATGCCGGGAAAAACGACGAGGCAATTTCGCTTTACAATAAAGCCCTGCAAATAGCTCCCGACCTTGTCGAGGTACGTCTTAATCTTGGACTGGCCCTGACAAGCAGCGGCAAACTCGCGCAGGCGGTAAAAGAATATGAGGCAATCCTGCGCATCCAGCCGCAAAACGCCGTCGCTCACAACGATTTCGGCGTTGTACTTTTCCAGCAGAAAAAATTAGACGATGCCATCTCGCATTTTAACAAAGCCATTCAAATCGACCCTAATTACACAAACGCGAAAAACAATCTTAAAGCAGTTCTGGCGGAAAAACAAAAACCGCAGGGCGCCGAAAATACAAAAAAATAATTTTTGCGTTTTCCTACGGCGACAACAGCCGAAAATCCTTGCTTTTGACTAATAATCGCCTATACTGCTGCTTAGGATGTTGAGGCAATTGAAAACGAAAAGGCTGGTACGATAATGCGTAATTATAAAGCGGCGATAATTCCCGCGGCTGTTACTATCCTCTGTCTGATTCCATTCGCCAATAAGGCGTTTCATATTGACGACACTTTATTCATCTGGGCGGCAAAACAAATACAAGCCCATCCGGCAGACTTCTACGGTTTTTCCGTTAACTGGTACGGCATTAATATGCCGATGGCTGAAGTTACCAAAAATCCGCCGCTTGCCTGTTATTATATCGCCCTGGCGGCGGCGCTATTCGGCTGGAGCGAAATTGCCCTGCATATCGCATTTCTTATTCCTGCCGCTTTAGCGGCTTTAGGCGTTTATTATCTGGCGGGAAAGTTTTGCTCAAGACCAATACAAGCCTCGCTTGCGGCAGTGCTGACGCCGGGCTTTCTCGTTTCGAGCACTAATATAATGTGCGATACGATGACGCTGGCGTTTTGGGTGTGGGCGGTATTCCTGTGGATGGAAGGAATTGAGAAAAATAAAAATTCCAGTTTATTTTTCGCGGCTGTGCTGGCTGCGTTTTGCGCCCTGACAAAATATTTCGGAATAACCCTGCTGCCTTTATTGCTGGCCTACGCCATTATGCAAAAACGCAGACCCGGAGTCTGGACGCTGCTGTTGCTGGTGCCGATAGCGATTCTGGCGTGGTATCAATGGGTAACGCACAGTCTTTACGGACGCGGATGGGCGATGGATGTGGCTGCCTATGCCATCGAGAACGGCGGAACACGAATTTCAACATTATTCCTTAAAGGGTTAATCGGTTTGTCTTTCACCGGCGGGTGCATAATAACGGCGTTATTCTACAGTCCGCTGCTCTGGTCGAGACGGGTCCTGATTGGCGGTATCGGTCTGGCGATTTTATTCGTATTCATCGGCTTTGCGGCAAAAATAGTACCTGACACCGACGGAATCAAATGGGCTTCTCTTGTCCAGGCCGGTTTAATGGCTGCGACAGGGGTTAGTATCCTTTGGCTGGCCGGCGAAGATTTCTGGAAAAGCAGAAACGCCGAGTCGCTGCTTCTGCTACTTTGGGTGTTTGGAACTTTTATCTTTGCCAGTTTTATAAACTGGACGATTAACGCCCGCAGCATTCTTCCTATGACACCGGCGGTGGGAATTATACTGATGCGGCGAATTGAACGATATAAAGATAAAACCGCCAAACAAGTCAAACAATCTAAAGTTCGGCTGGCAGTCTGGCCGCTGATTCCGGCGGCAATTGTGTCCCTGCTGGTTTGCTGGGCGGATTACTCCTGGGCCGATACCGCGCGCTGTGCGGCAGCGGATATTTGTAAATCATTCGAGCGCACCAGCCGAACTGTATGGTTTGAGGGACATTGGGGATTTCAATATTATATGGAGGCCGCGGGCGGTAAAGCTATCGATTTTAAAGATGTGAAATTCGGGCTGGAAGATATTATTGTCATTCCATCGAATAATACCAATACAAGGTTTTTCCCGAAAGAATCAGTGTCTCTCGGCAAGGTTTTACAGTTCGCTCCCTGTCGGCAACTGGCGACTATGAATAATGTTCTGGGCGCCGGATTTTACGCGAATATATGGGGGCCGCTTCCTTACGCCGCCGGAGGAGTCGAACCGGAACAATATTATATTTTTACACTCAAACCGCAACAGGCACAGTAAACATTATCCTTTTTTTAATATCAAACAATACATAAGTCCCAGAAATTTAGTCTGACAATTCCCAAACAATGTAGATTGAATCAGTGCTTGAAAACTTTTCTGGCTGTAAAACGGCTCCTCAAAACTATGCAGCCAAAACAACGTTGTTTTAAACTTTCCAAATTCGCGTCTGCAATCTGCAAGTATGGACTGTGGCGTATCGCTTACAAGGTCGTAAACCAGGGCAAAGCCGCCTGTTTTGAGAACCCGGTAAACTTCATTTAAGCCGGCAACCGGATGTTTCCAGTGATGCATCGAAACGGTGCTGACGACTATATCGAAACAATTATCGTCAAACGGAATCTTGTCGGCGTTGCCTTCTTTAATCTCGATAGATTCTACGCCGGCTGTATTTTCTTTTGCCTTGACTACCATCGCAGGCGAAGAATCGATGCCGACTAATTTCATCTGCGGAACTTTCTGATGAAGTTTCAATAATAATCTGGCTGGTCCCGTGCCTACATCTAAAAGAGAGCCCTGTTTACAATAGCTTAATATATCATCGGCGGCCATTTCGTAATGACGCTGGAATATCACGGTTGAGCTTAACGCGTTATAGAACACCGAACCCGGCCAGGGAATCGACTCGGGATGAATACGTTTCAGAAATGAGAGCATTATAAAATCCCTTTCATTTTGAAGTAAGCCGTTTTGCTTATATAATAGTGTACTTTGAGAAACTGGTAATGGTAGAAAAAAATATGGGGATTCTCGCAGCCGCTTTATGCGAGCGGCAGACAGATATGAATGCTGAATAAATCATCTGAAACAGCCGCTCGAATTTTCCCGCCCAGCAGTTCGGTAAGCTGCTTAACCAGTGCCAGGCCAAGACCAAAATGAGTGCCTGTACCGCTCCGCGACGCATCAGCCCGCCAGTAGCAGTCAAACACTGTTTCGGCCTGCTGTTCGGTAAGCTGACTGCTGGTATTTTTGAAAATTATCTCAATACCGGTATTGATTTTTTGAGAAGTTATCTGTATTTTCCCGCCGGGGTTCGTATATTCAGCGGCATTATTAAGAAGATTTGAAAATATTATCGATAGTGCAGTCGCATCCGATTTCCATACAAGATTTTTGTTGATGCGATTCTCAAAAACAATTTTGGCTTCGGCGGCTTTGCCGGAAAACGGCTGCCAGCATTTATCGGCCAGTTCAGCCGGTTTTATCTGCTCGGCATTGAATACCATTCGTCCGTTTGCAGTTCTTGCCAGCTCGAGCAGTTTGGTGACCATTGTCTGGATGTCATTAATTACCGCAAGAGTCTCGGATAACGCGGAGCGATACTCGGCGGCATTACGGTCGCGAGTGAGCGTTACATCAATTATTGACCGTATGCCCGCCAGAGGCGTACGGAGTTCATGCGCCACATTTGTATTGAACGCTCTTTCACGTTCGAGCGAAGCTTCCAGTTTTGCCAGCAAATTATTAAGCTGTCTTTGTATTGGTACGATTTCAGCAGGCAGATTTTCGCCGGCGATGCGGTTTTTAAGGTTGTCTTCGTTAATGCCGTCGATTTGTGCGGCGATTGCGCAAAGCGGCAAAAGACCGCGGCTTACTACAACCTGCGCAACAGCATAAGCAAGAATGAGAATGCCTGCCGAGGTGATAGATAAAAGATATTTCAAAAATCGCAGATGCGACAGTAAATGACCGGCGTCATAAGCCACTGTCAGAATGAGCGGCTGTGAAAGGCTCGCTGCGTTCGGGTCGTCTTCAAAGTGCGGCAGAAAATTTATTGCAACAGCACGAACAGGACGGCCGTTTTTCATCACGAATGATTTGAAAGTATGAGATTTATTCGCGGCCTCAAACATTATAAGGTCATCGCCGTCGAGAGATGGAGATTTTTTAATTACAGTCCCGTCGCCGCTCCGGAGTTCGTAGTAGGCCGGTTTTTTGCCGTCGGTAAATGTGGGTATTCTTTCAATATTAAATTCGAAATCAAATTTATTATCTTTATCGTCCTGTTCAACCGATGCGGACAGCAGGTTTGCCGCTGATTCGAGCGATGAGTCGAATTGATTAAACAGTTCACGACTAATTGAATGATAAATAATGAGGTCGAAACCCATCAGCAGCACCGTCATACCGGTAATCATACCGTACATCAATCGTGATTTAAGCGACTGCGTCAAGGCTGCCCTCCGAGAATATATCCCTGTCCGCGCACCGTGCGCAGCATCGGCGATTTAAAGTCTTTGTCGATTTTCTTCCGCAGATACCCGATATAAACGTCCACGACGTTGCTCGACGCTTCCGAGTTAAATTCGTAAATGTGTTCCCATATATCCGAACGCGAAACAACCTCGCCGGCGCGTCTTGCGAGATATTCAAGAAGCATATATTCGCGCGACGTAAGAATAATTTCTTCGTCCTTCAGCCATACCCTGTGCGCAACTGTATCTATACACAGGTCGTTTACTTTTATATCCGGGCATTTATGTTCATATCTGCGGCGAGTCAGCGCTCTCAATCTTGCCAGAAGCTCGTCGAACGCAAACGGCTTGACAAGATAATCATCAGCGCCCAAATCCAGCCCTTTTATGCGGTCTTCGACAGTGTCTTTGGCGGTAAGTATCAATACGTGATTGTTTTTATTTTTCTCTCTGAGCTGCTTAAGAACGCTCAGCCCGTCAAGTTTCGGAATCATCAAATCGAGGATTATCACATCATAATCGTTCGACATCGCATACCACAGGCCTTCTTTGCCGTCGCCGCTGACATCTACGGCAAAATCAGCCTCCCGCAATCCTTTCGCCAGAGACTTTTGCAAAGGCATATAATCTTCTATAAGCAATATTCGCATTATGATAATCCAAAATAAAGACGCTGCCGATTATATCTCGGCAGCGTCTGAATAGTTAAACAAAAGTAAACTTAATCTTTTTCGTGTTCGCCCTTGTCATCGTCATCTTTTCCATTATCATCGTCTTTGTCGTGACCCTTTTTCTCGGTTTCCTGTTTTATAATTGTGCCATCGGCGGCAACCTTAATCTCTATTGTTTTGCCGTCTTTGCTGATTTTTCCTTCGTAAGTGGTTATAGGCGTATCAAGTTTTACCAGTTTTAACTGGGCATACTCAACACCCTTTTTAATCTTGGTCACTTCTGTGCCCTGCGACTTGAAAGTCTGCGCGACTGCTGCCGGCAAACTATCCAGGGTCTCAACTGTTTCAACTTCTGCAACCATACCATCGGCTGAAAGTTTTACCTCTGACTCATTGTTGCCGTCTTTTACTTTAACTTCACACATTTTCATCTCTTCTTCATCCATCTTGCACTTGTCAATCACAGCATTTGGAAAAAGAGCCTTTACTGCCGCTTGAACCGCTGCCGTGAGCGAACATTCCTTTTTGTCCTTTTCGGCATACGTTACTGCGCACAGTACCGCAATCAGGGCAACACAACATCCAATTGTAATCCAGGTTTTTCTAACCATCGTAGTTCTCCTTATTATCAAAACATTTTCGCAGATACTCCATCTGCCGCCGCGACAGCCGGAGTTGACAGACTTGTGTCAAAAACACCGGCATATCTTATAAAGACAATTATGAGAATATTATGAAAACGCATAATTATCTCAAAATAATATTATCATCCGGAAAAAAATTTTAACCGTAAGCGCACTTGCCCCCTCGGCTGTATTCAAAACAAATAAATATCGGACTATGTCTCAAAAAACTTCTGTGGGGTCATCCAGTAATTTTGTAAACTACGTCGCCTTTGCGGACACGGTCGGGAACTTTTATGCCGATTGGGTCCCCTGCTTTTGCCTCCGTGACATTTACATTGTTCACCTGCAGCGATTCGACTGTCGCTTCAACGTCGGTAGTATGGCCTTTGATTTTGATTTTGTCGCCGACTTTTAAAGGAGCGGTCAATTCAATGCCTGCAACAACGGGACGCGCAAAAAAGTCCGAAACTTTTCCTATAATCTCTTCAGTCATTTTATGCCTCCTTTCAATTCAAACTGACTTATGAAACGGTATTTATTCTATCGCGAACAAATTTCCCATGCAAGGGGTAAAATTGCCGGAAAAACCGGCGCCGTTTCGATTTTCCTGCGACCGAAAATAATTGTAAAACAGCGGCAGGGATAGTAAAATACAGACTGCCCTGCCCTGCCGCGGCGCCGGGCTTGGGTCTTTTTAAAAATGCGGAAAAAAGGAGTATGGTATGAGTAATCGTGCGTACACTATATTGGCGGCTGTTGTTATAATATCCTCGCTCCTGGCGGCGGCATCTTACGGCCAAAACGAACCGAACAAACCGAACGAACCAAATCATTTTTCCGCAGCGGCTCTTGGGCCGGTGCCCGACCAGGTACTTGGCGTCATCCGCAGCACGGACAATCGGCACATAGTTATCGTCGCCGCTAAAGGCACTAATAAAATGCAGGCTTTTATCGATGGCAGAGCGGAACTGGAATACGATGAAATCGGACAAGGAAGTATTATCTTCAGTCCGGACGGCAATCACCTGGCGTATTCGGCAAAAAATAACGGCAAGTGGTTTGTCGTCGCCGATGGAAAAGCCGGGCCGGAATATGACACTATTGGAAAAGACACTATTATTTTCAGCCCGGACAGCAAACGTCTTGCGTACGCGGCCAGTAAAGGAATCTACTGGATGGTTGTTACAGACGGCCGGGTTGGCCAACAATATGACAGCATTGTAACGAAAGGTTCTTTGTTCAGTCCCAATAGTAAACGCACGGCATACGCGGCCCACAGAAACAACAAACTGTTGGTCGTTATCGACGGTAATGCCCAGCAGGAATACGACAGCATCGCCGCCATTGTTTTCAGTCCGGATGGTAAACGCGTCGCATACTCAGCCCAAAAAAACAAAAAGCAGGTGGTTGTCGTTGACGGCATCGCAGGGGCGGGATATGACGGCATCGCGGAAGGAACTCCTATCTTCAGCCCAAACAGCAGACATATAACATACGTCATCAAAAAAGGCTACAAGTGGCAGACCGTCGTTGACGTCAATACCGGGCCGGAATATGACGGCATCGGAAAAGGTCTTCCGCCGGTATTCAGTCCCGACGGGACAAGAATTGCGTACGTAGCGAGAAAAGACTATAAATGGCTCGTTGTCATCGACGGTAATGCACAACCGGAATACACCGACATTTGGGCAGGTTCTATTGTTTTCAGTCCCGACAGCAAACGAGTCGCGTATGCGGCCGGCAAGGGAGGCAAATGGGTGGCGGTCGTAGATGGTCAGGCACAAGCAGAATATGACAACATCAGAGACGGTGTTATTATTTTCAGTCCCGACAGCAAACGTCTGGCGTATGTGGCGCAAAACGGCGGTAAATGGACCGCTGTCATCGATGGCCAAGCAGGAACAGAATACTATGGACTTGGCGGCATTGCATTCAGCCCAGATAGCAAACGAATCGCTTATGTAGTCCAGAAAGGCATGAAGCGGGTCGTTGTCGTTGATGGCGCATTAGGGCCGGAGTATGATGACATCAGCGCTCCTATTTTCAGCATGGACAGCAAAAACACTGCTTATGGCTCTCGCGACAATAGTAAATCGTATATCGTCGTTAATGATAATGCAGGGCCGGAATGGGATGGTATCGTATGCGGCCCCGCAACATCCGGCGAAAACGGATTCGAAGCTATTCTCGCTCGCAGCGGCGTGCTTTACCGTGTACTCTGGAAACCATAAACCGCACGTAAACTAATTTTTAATCCGCAAAAGTTTAAACCCCGTTGCCGGGTCGGTTATTCTCTTCGCGTCGATGCCTGTTATTTCGATAATCGTCACCTCAAGCACCAAAAATATTTTCGCCCCGCCGCGAGGACAACCGACTATATGAGTATCTCCCCTGCCGAGGCCTGCGTGCAAATGCAATTTGGGTTTGTCCGCCTCGTCGCAATAAAGTGTACCGACTCCAAATGTCTCGCCCGGACCGGCGAAACTGACAAAGTTCGCTTCTATTTTCGGTTTTTCAGTCTTCGGCCCGACAACCACATCGGCCTTTCTGATTCCGCCGGTTATCAGAACCGCCGCTGATTTTATTTTTTCTTTTTCGGCAATCGATTCGATGGATTCATAAAGCTCCTCGCCCTCAAAAAGCCTTGCCGCTATAACTCTGCCCGTTCTGCCAATCGCGTATTCCATAACAGTCTCCCATTGAAAAATAACTTTTTATGCAATCAAATAGATTATAGTAAAAAGCAGCAGGTGGAAAGAAAAAAACTCCCAGTTATAAAGTCTGTAACTGCATTTGAAACCAACATTTAGTTCTCATCAGCACTTTGCCTTTAAAAAAAGACTAAAAAAGTTCTTGACTTCCGCGGGAATAACGGCAATATCTCAAAGTTGGACATCAGAGGCGACTCACAGCATAAGGAATAAGTTAATAAGATTTGACGAGGATGATACCACCTGGGCGGAACTATTCTAATAATCACCCCCACCAAAGAAAGATAAGTTGTCTTTGAACACAGTTCTATAGGCTATATGTTAGGCTGCGCGCGCTCAAACTGCCGCGGTAAGAGTTGGGGTATGTAAATTTTGGTCCGGAAAGGAGGAAGATATGAGCGAACCAGAACCGCCTTAAAAATGGGGACATCAAATAATGTAAGAAAAAATAAACAGGGCACTTTGTGCAGAGAGAGAATATCCGGCTTATAAGATTGTTAGATGAAGTGAGAAAAATCGCAAAATAAGGGACTATCACTAATTTTCTAATTTTGAAGGAATATTGAAATGGTTAAATCAAAAATATTTATGTTTACAGCGATTATGATTGTGAGTTTTCTGATGTTGACCGAACTGGCAAGTTCCGCTTGGGGTGAAGATCATGATTCCGCACTAGCAACCTGTGGACGACCCATACAGGCTGGCACCTTAACCGTGGCTGTTGCTGTGGGGGGGGAAGCGGGGAATCCACATTCCACCTGGGGTGTCAAGAATACAACAATAACAATTACTCCAGCAGAAATCGCTGCAGGGATAACGGCCGAACAGAAAGCCGAAAAGCTTAAGAACCAACTTCAGTTGGATCACCCAGGCGCAGACTGGACGATTGCGCGGATAGGAACAAAGGTGACCATCCATAATGCCAACTCAAATGTTGAGTTATGGTCTCACACAGACAATACCAGGGAGAATTTCAAGAGAGTAAGTTTAATCATTACTTGCGTTCCCAAATTTCAGGATACAGTGCATCTCGCGGGTGTCGTCAGCGGCGGCGAGGCAACCATCTGTGAAGACGGCGTCTGCAACACCGTGATGACTGCCGGAAAGACAATTCCGCAGATTTATGAGGCGTGGCGATTATCGTTCGGGAAAGGAACTGTAACTTTTGATGGGTTTCAGTTTCCGGAACGGCATACGGCAGAGCCTAATTTCGCTTCCGAAGTGAACGACCCAGGCCTCACAATTACGGCTTCTCAGACCGAGATTTATCCCACCATCATCCCCACAGTTTCTGAATGGGGTCTTATTATTATGGCGGGGCTTCTGTTGACGGTCGGGACGGTCGTGATTTGGCGCAGATTTAAAGCGGTATCGGCATAGTCAGGCACGAGCCGTTATATTGTTGGAAGATATTGGCCGGATAGGAACGGCCACGGGGGGGGTTTATCGATTAATAACGGAAAGTCGCAAAAAAACGAATATGGATGCGAACCGAAGAAAAAAACAGTTGAATAAAAAAACAGTGATTGCTGGTTCTCCAAAAAGAGCGGAGCGGGGGCCAACCAAATCCACTGTTGGAATAATAAAGGGATGGCCCAGACGACATCCGATTTTTTTGTTTCTTGTTGTTTTCGCAGCCTTGATGGGCCTATTTTATTTTTTCACTACAGTTACATCATTCTACAATAATAGGTTTATACCGTGGTATCATTGCTATATTGCCTTTTTCTCAGGTACCATATTGGACTTTCTCGGCCAGGATATAACGGTCAGGGGTGCATCAATTTTTTCGCCTCGATTTTCGGTGCAGATAATACGGGGTTGCGATGCAATCGAACCGGTTGCTCTATTTATCTGTGCTGTCCTGGCATTTCCGGCATCTTTTTCAAAAAAGATTTCAGGCATTATCGTTGGAACGCTGCTTCTGATGATTCTCAACCTTGTGAGGATTGTTAGCTTATTTCTTATTGGGGTTTATTTGCCCCGTATAGTTGACGTGATGCATATTGAAGTTTGGCAGGTTCTGTTCATATTTTCTGCTCTTATATTTTGGGTTTTCTGGCTCCTATGGGCGATACAAAATCAATCACAGACACGAGGCGTCTTAATCCGGCGCTAACAAGACAGGTTATAAAATTTATTTGCCTGTTTCTACTTACCTACGGGATGCTTATGGCTTGCTGGCCCGTGTTAGGAAAGGCTTATGCAAAGTTTTACTGTGCAGGTGCGAATTTTCTATTCGGGTCGTTTGGCTCGAAGGGTATTGTTCAGTTCAGCAATTTGGAGGATGCGAGGTACGATATTATGGTCCGGCTTTACAATGTTGGGCATAGGGTTCAGAGTGGGGCAATAAGCAGTGTCGGGTTGTCTCACAGTAGTCGGTGCGATGGGTATATGTATCCGGTGTTTCTGGCTGCGTTAGTTGCAGCCACTCCGATGTCAGTGAAGCGAAAGCTGTGGGCACTACTATGGGGGCTGATATTGATACACTGTTTTATAGCCCTGAGACTGGCTGTACACATTATTGAGATCTTCAGCAGAGAGCCGCTTCGTCTGTTTGCGATTAGCTCGTTTTGGGATGGCTGGTTCTATAAGGCCTATCAGCAGTTTGTAGTAAATATTACTTTTGGGTTCGTGGTAGCAATATTTATATGGATTTTGGTGGCGTTTCGTCGAGAGGACTGGTCAAAGATTGTGATGCAAAAAGAAAGAGAAAAGTAAAAGTGAAAAACGAGAAGAAGTTAGAGGATGGATGTTGCCTGGTTAATCACTCTTGTGATTTCAGAGATATCAGATGGGTCTGTTATACAGAAATCGTAGCCCTTATTTAGAACCGCCCCAATTTCATTTGCTTTTAAACCCTCGGCGAAAGCGACTACTTTTGTAACCCCAAGGTCAGGATTTTTTCTGACGTTTTTGCAGATATGGTCGGCGTCGATATCCGAAGCCATTAAATTAATCAAAATTACGTGCGGCTCGAATTTCTGCGCTATCAGGCCTGCGTCGAATCCGCTGCCGGCCGTTTCAATACTGAATGATGGATTTTTGCGTAAGGTTTGCGCAAGGGTGTCCGCTAATTGCCAATCACTGTCAATTATAAGGATTCTGATTTTGTCGTGTTCCAGCTGGTCGGTCGGCATATTATGTGTCTTCATAAAACGCATAAGTTCCGCTGCCGGTATTCGCCTGTCTCTGCCGCCGGGGATGCGATAGCCTTTGAGCTGGCCGGTATCGAACCATTTGGTAACAGTCCGCGGAGCGACCTTGCAAATCTGTGCGACTTGCCCTGTTGTTAATATATCTTTTCTTTTGTTGTTCATAAATATTCTGAGAGACTTAACCCTATGCGTCTTTTCGACTTAAAAATGGCCCGGTTTAACCAGGAACTTATTTTTAGCCGGTTTAAAACAGCACAGAGAAGGCCCCTGCCAAACAAAGTCCGATAATTTTATCGCCTTTGACATGCCCAAAATTGCGAGGCTCCACGGTTTTGTAACCGTAGAGCCTTCGCCTGTTTTCGACGGAAACTGCCGAAAACACATCACCTTCCTACTCCCGCGGTAAAAAAGCTTTATTCCTTTGACGCTTTTAGTCCCCCCTGCGGCAGTTTGAAAAAGAACATAGATTTAAGTCATTAACTCTGTTATTTTGCGTAATAACCTTCTTCGATAGTACGAACTGTCAGGACGGATAAAATTTTTACAGAACATATTGACAAGTAGTTACAACTCCTATATAGTACTTGCTCTTGTTTTGTTCGTAGTTTTTTAGCAAGATTGTTGTTTTATGCGGATATTTGACTGTATAAAAGAGGGCAACCTTTGGAATTGAAAGAAAAGGAATTGGAAAACAAGCTCAGTACTTTTAATAACTGCTGTCGCCAGAAGCAGTTAAAGATAACCCCCCAGCGTGTTGAGGTCTATAAGGCGCTGATAGCCTGCAGCGACCATCCTTCGGCAGAAATGGTTTATAAAAAAGTTAAAAAAAATCTGCCAAATATTTCGCTGGATACCGTTAATAGGACATTGAACACCCTAAGTCTTATCGGTGCCGCTTTTGTGGTTGAGGGCAGCGGAGACGTAAAACGATTTGACGGCAATCTCGAAAGCCATCAGCACCTCAGGTGTGTAAGATGTAAGAAAATTTTTGACTTTTACTATGAGAGCTTTGAGACTATCAAAGTACCTGAAAATTTAGGGCACTCCTTCAAGATTTTAAAAACAACCGTCTATGTTGAGGGGCATTGCCAGACGTGTCTTGAACAAGAAAATAAAAATAAATAAACATTTTTTATGGAGATAATACTATGAACCTGAAAGGCTCACAAACAGAAAAGAATCTGCTCACCGCATTTGCAGGCGAATCACAGGCAAGAAACAGATATACATATTTCGCCTCGGCTGCAAAGAAGGAAGGCTTCGAACAAATATCGGCGATTTTTACCGAGACTGCCGAGCAGGAAAAAGAACACGCCAAAAGAGAATTCAAGTTTCTCCAGGGCGGAGAGTTGGAAATTCAGGCCTCTTTTCCGGCGGGCGTAATCGGTACAACGGTTGAAAATTTAAAGGCAGCGGCGGCAGGCGAAAATTACGAAACTACACAGATGTATCCTGATTTTGCAAAGGTCGCGGAAAAGGAAGGTTTTGCTGAGATTGCAAAAGTCTTCCGCAGTATCGCTGTCGCAGAAAAACGCCATCGCGACAGATATCTCGCTCTTGCGGCAAATATCGAAAAGAACAGGGTATTCAAACGCGAAAAACCGGTTCGCTGGGTCTGCAGAAACTGCGGCTATGTTTCTGAAGGCAAAGAAGCTCTTGACCAATGCCCGGCATGCGCTCATCCGATGGCTTATGCGGAAATAGAAGCGGCAAATTTCTAAAAAAGAATAGAGGTGTAATATGAACGAGAGAAAAAATCTTGTAACTATGAAGGGCAATCCCATTACTCTCATCGGCAACGAAGTAAAGGTCGGCGATAAGTCGCCGGATTTCGATGTTGTCGCAAAAGACCTTTCAATCGTGAAATTTTCGTCGTTCGCGGGGAAAATATGTATTATATCCTGCGTGCCTTCGCTCGATACGAGCGTCTGCGATATAATGACGCGAAAATTTAACGAGGAAGCGGTTAAACTCGGCGACGATGTCGTGGTGCTGGCGATAAGTATGGATTTGCCGTTCGGACAAAACAGATGGTGCATCGCCGCGGGCGTGAAAAATGTTTACGTCCTCAGCGACCACAGGACAGCTTCGTTCGGCCAGGCCTATGGAGTTCTGATAAAAGACCTCAGGCTGCTGGCGAGAGCGGTTTTTGTGGTTGACAAAAAAGGCATCGTCCGTTACGCAAATATCGTACCGGAAATAAGTCACGAGCCGGATTACGATGAAGCGCTCGAAGCGGTAAAAAAACTTCTTTAATTTTTGACTTTCAGTGAGATTGATTATGCGACAGATTAAACCTGATATACTCGAGGTCGGAGCGATTGACTGGGACAGACGTCTTTTCGACGAGCTTATTCCGCTGCCGGACGGCACAAGTTATAACGCTTATATCGTCAGGGGCAGTAAAAAGACTGCTTTAATAGACACCGTTGACCCGCCGAAAACGGATATGCTTATAACAAACCTCGCCGAGGCGGGAATTGAAAGAATCGATTATTTAATCTCGCACCACGCCGAACAGGACCACAGCGGCTCGATACCGGATATTCTCGAGATATTTCCCGATGCGAAAGTCGTTACAAATGAAAAATGTAAAAATATGCTTATCGACCTGATGGGAATCGACGAGCAGAAATTTATCGTCGTCGAAGACGGCCAGGAACTTTCGCTGGGCAATAAAACATTAAAATTTATTTTTACGCCTTGGGTACATTGGCCGGAAACAATGTCAACGTATCTTGTCGAAGACAAAATCCTGTTCTCGTGCGACTTTTTCGGCTCACATCTTGCCACAAGCGATTTGTTTGTCACCGACAAATCGAGAGTTTATGAATCGGCAAAACAATATTACGCCGAAATAATGATGCCGTTCAGGAGTCAAATTGAAAAAAATCTTGAAAAAATAAAAAATTTCGATATAAAAATTATCGCGCCAAGTCACGGGCCCTTGTATAATGAGCCGGCGTTTATCATAGATGCCTATAAAAAATGGATAAGCGACGAGGTTGAAAACAAGGTAATCGTCGCTTATGTCTCGATGCACGGCAGCACAAAAAAGATGGTTGAACATCTTGTCGGCGCACTTATGGCAAAAAATATCGGCGTGCAGCAATTTAATCTCATCGGAGCCGATATCGGCAAACTTGCTATCGAGCTGGTTGATGCGGCCGGGGTGGTTCTGGCGAGTCCGACTGTTCTTGCCGGCGCGCATCCCGCGGCGGCGTATGCGGCAGTCTTAGTAAACGCGTTAAGGCCCAAAGCCAAATATCTTGCGGTTATAGGCTCGTTCGGCTGGGGCGGCAGAATGGTCGAGCAATTAAAAGGATTGCTGACCAACAGCAAGGCTGAAATACTTGAGCCGGTGCTTGCTAAAGGCGAACCTAAAGAAGAAGATTTTAAAAAGCTCAATGAACTGGCTGAAAAAATAGCGAATAAACACATGGAATACAAAGCAAACTGAAAAAATGCTCGATAGAATCAACATAACATATACACAGATAGCAAGGGCCAAAAAGGTTCTCGGGCGAAAAATAGATATTATGGAGGTTTGCGGCACTCATACCGTAAGCATTTTCCGCACAGGACTGAGAGACGCTTTTCCGGAAGGATTGAAACTATTAAGCGGACCCGGCTGTCCGGTTTGCATTACCGACCAGGGATATATCGATGCCGTTCTTGCGATGGCCGACAGAGACGATTGTATAATTGCAACCTATGGCGATATGATTCGCGTGCCCGGCAGAAAAGGCTCGCTCGAACGAAAAACAAACAGGGCAAATATAAAAATAATTTTAAGCGCAGAAGATACTTTAAATCTCGCAAAACAAAATCCTGATAAAAAAATCGTGTTTGTCGCTGTGGGCTTTGAAACGACGGCTCCAGCGACCGCTGTAGTTGTCAACGAGGCAATCAGGCAAAACATCAAAAATCTTTTCATTTTCAGTAATCATAAAATGGTTGTGCCCGCGATGAAGGCGCTGCTGAGCGAAAAAAATCATAAAATAGACGCGTTTATGTGCCCCGGCCACGTGAGCGTAATAATCGGTTCGGACGCTTATAAACCCATCGTTGAGCAATTTAAAAAACCCTGTGTCGTAGCGGGTTTTGAGCCGATGCAGATAATCGACGCAATCGCCGAAATATGCAAACAGCTCGCCGATGGTACACCGGCAGTGGCTTCTGTTTATCCTGCCGCTGTCACACCTGCCGGCAACAGGACGGCGCAAAAAATAATAGATGAAACTTTCGATGCCGTTGACGGATACTGGCGGGGACTGGGAAAAATTCCAAAAAGCACATTGAAACTCAAGGAAAAATTCAGCGGCTTTGACGCCGAAAAACAGCTTGGCGTTCAATTCATACCCGAAGAAGACCTTACCGGCTGCCGATGCGGAGAAGTGCTTTGCGGCCTGATAGACCCACCCGATTGCGAACTGTTCGCAAAAAGCTGCACGCCCGATACGCCTGTCGGACCCTGTATGGTCAGCAGCGAAGGAGCCTGCGCGGCGTGGTTCAAATACGCCAGAAAAAAAAGGCGTAACAAATGACCGACGGCGATAAGGTTTTACTTGCGCACGGAGGAGGCGGCAGATTAACAGATGAACTTATCCGAAGCATAATTCTTCCTGCCTTTAAAAACGAAACTCTCGATAAACTCACCGATTCGGCGGAAATACAATTCGGCAAAAACAGTATCTGCTTTACCACCGATAGCTACGTTGTAAGGCCATTGTTCTTTAACGGCGGCGACATTGGCAAACTCGCCGTATGCGGAACAATAAACGATCTTTCCGTAAGCGGAGCTAAACCGCTTGCATTGAGCCTGGCGCTTATAATAGAAGAAGGACTTGAAATAGGCATCCTGAAAAAAATTCTCGAAAGCGCGGCAATCACAGCAAAAAAAGAAAACGTCCCAATCGTATGCGGCGATACAAAAGTCGTCGAGGCAGGTTCCGCTGACAAAATTTTCATAAACACCTCCGGAATAGGATTGAAACTGCCCGGCGCTAATGTGGGTTTCGAAAGAATTGCGGCCGGCGATAAAATTATTATAACCGGCACTATCGGCGACCACGGTATGACGATTATGTCGCAAAGGGAAGGAATGAAATTCCAGTCCGACATCGAAAGCGATTGCGCCTCTGTCGCTCAAATCTGCGCCAAAGCAGTTGAAACTCTGGGCAACGATATAAAATTTATGCGCGACCCGACTCGCGGAGGATTGGCTGCGACTTTAAACGAGATTGTCAATCAGACAGGCTTAGGCATTGAAATCCAGGAAAGTCAAATCCCGATAAATCCGACAACGAAAGCAGCGGCGGATATGCTGGGCTTTGATATTCTAAATATCGCAAACGAAGGAAAAGTTGTAATCGCGGTCTCCGCCCAAAAAGCGGACAAGTGCCTTGAAATCTGCCGAGGCTGCGAAAACGGCAAAAAAGCCGCTATAATAGGACAGGTTATCAGAAGTGACGAACCGCTGGTGGAACTTATCACAACGATAAAAGGCAGGCGGATTGTACAGATGCCTTACGGCAGAGAATTGCCGAGGATTTGCTGATGCACGAAATGATGGTAGCCGAGAATATTGTCGAGACAATTCTTGCCCAGGTGCAAAAAAAGTCCGGCAAAGTTACCCGCGTCGTGATAAGCTGCGGCCAGATAAACGCCATTAACGATGAGGCACTGAAATTCGCATTCGAGGCGATAGCGGCAGGGACAATATGTCAGGGCGCAAAACTTAAGATAAAACATATTCCGCTTAAAGCCGTTTGCAACAGTTGTCATAAAAAATTTAATTTTGATTTGTATGAACCGCAGTGCCCCAAATGCGGCAAAAGCGATTTTTTAATCGGCGACGATGTTCCGTTGATTCTGGAAGAAATAGAATTCGAGAAGAAATGATGAAAATAAAGGTTAAGAAAAAAATTCTGGCGAAAAACGAGGATTTCGCAGCGGCGAACCAGAAATTTTTCAAAAAGAAAAATATTCTCTGTATAAATATGATTTCCTCGCCCGGAAGCGGAAAAACAACCATACTTGAAAAAACCGCAAAGGCGCTAAAAAATAAAATCAATATCGCTGTGATTGAAGGCGACCTTTATACGAAACTCGACGCCGAAAGAATCAGGGCGACCGGCCTGGAGGCGGTGCAAATCGAGACTAAAGGTGCCTGCCACCTGACCGCGGAGCAAATCACCAATTCACTGCATAAATTTGATACTGATAACCTTGATATTATTGTGATAGAAAACATTGGCAACCTTGTTTGTCCTTCTGATTTTGACCTTGGCGAAACGGTGCGGGTGGTTGTATTGTCCGTCGCCGAGGGAGACGACAAATGCAAAAAATACCCTAATTCCTTTGCGCAGGCCGATGTGCTATTAATAAATAAAACAGACCTCGCGAGATATCTGGATTTTAATGTTAAAATGGTCAGGAAAGACGTCTTGAAGCTGAATAAAGATTTGAAAATCTTTGAAATATCTGCTAAAACAACTGCAGGTATGGAAAAATGGTTTAAATGGCTTAAGAAAGCGATAAGGTAAAAATATGGATTATTTCAAATACAACAAGGGCGAACTGTTCGCCGAAGACGTCAGCGTTGAGAAAATCGCAGTCGGCGCAGGAACGCCTGTTTATATTTACAGCAAGGCGACGATGCTCGACCATTTTGAAAAACTCAAAAAAGCCTTTGCCAAACTTGATACGACTATCTGCTATTCCATCAAAGCCTGCGGCAATATTAATATTCTCAAAATTCTCGCCGATGCAGGCAGCGGCTTTGATATTGTCAGCGGCGGCGAGCTCTACCGCGCCCAGCAGGCCGGCGCCGATATGAAAAAAACAGTCTTTGCGGGTGTCGGCAAAACCGATGAGGAAATTCTCGCCGCTCTTAAAGCGGAAATCGGCTATTTCAATATCGAATCTGAGGCGGAACTTGAAAATCTTATCAACCTCGCCAAACAAGCCGGTAAAAAAACGAAAGCCGCATTGAGAGTTAATCCGGATGTTGACCCGAAAACACATAAACATATCACTACCGGCACAAAAGAGACTAAGTTCGGTGTTGATATTGAGCGTGCGGAAAAAGTTTTTGAACAATACGGCAAAAACGATTACGTAAACCTGTGCGCAATTCATGTTCATCTCGGCTCAGGCGGAAAAACTATCGACCCATATTGCGAAGCGATAAAAAAAGTCCTGCCGCTTATCGACACGCTCCGCGGCAAAGGATTCAAAATTGAAATGATTGATTTGGGCGGCGGATACGGCGCAGATTACCAGACCGGTACCGTGCCGACAGCCGCGGACTACGCCAATGGAATTGTGCCGCTGCTGAAAGATAAAAACTTAAAACTCGTCCTCGAACCCGGCAAAAGCATTATGGCTAATGCGGGAATTTTGCTTACGAAAGTTTTATATCTCAAACAAGGCGGCAGCAAAAAATTCGTTATCGTCGATGCGGGAATGAACGATTTAATCAGACCATGGCTCTATGACGCTTTCCACTTTATCTGGCCGGCCAGAGTTGAAGAAAGATTTTCATTTCTGAAAAGAACCGATAAGCTCGATATTAAAGGGCTTGAATTTGTTGACATCGTCGGGCCGATTTGCGAAGGGACAGACTTCTTCGCAAAGGACAGGGCTATTCCGCCTGTAAAACGCGGTGATTTAATTTCGATTTTTACCGCGGGTGCTTACGGCTTTACTATGGCCAGCAACTATAACGCAAGACTGCTGCCTGCCGAGGTGCTTGTTGACGGCAAAAACTTCAAGGTTATCCGCAAACGGCAGAACTACGAAGAAATGGTTGCACCGGAGAGGCTGCGCTAATTTCCCCGCAAAAGCGACTCATAGAAAGCGTAGAGGCAGGCTGCGGCGGTGAGAATATAGCAAATCCACAATTGCCAGTGATTCATAAAAATTTTAGCGGACAGAATAATCAGCGAATATAGTTTTGTCAGCAGTCGTGCCGATTCAATGGCCAGGTTTGGAAATGCAAATATAACCACTATCGCTGCTATGGGCAGCAATATATATGCCGCCGACAGGAATCTTTCCTCCCGGACGATTTTTTCAATCGCTTTCTGCTGCTCAAGTTTCTGAATTTTAGCCAGAAGTTCCTGTGCGAAATCCTGCCGAACCGGTTCGCGGTGTTTCTTTAATGATTTTTTCAGCATTTCATCGAATTTGTATTCGTTTTTATTATTTTCAGGCAGCATTAGTAAAGCCTTTCAATTTTGTCGCCGAGCAATTCTTTAAGTTTTTCCCTGCCTCTGAATAAATATATCTTAACGGTATTTTTATTTTTTCCCATAATATCCGCAATCTCTTTAATGCTTTTTTCCTGCCGATAATATAAAACTATTGCCATCGCACTATCCTGCGGCAGTTTTTTTACGGCATCCCATACAATTTCAGCCGATGGCTCTAAAGCCGCAGCCTCTTGCACGTCTGTATATTGATTTTGGAGTTTTTCCTGCAGCTTCTGATGACGAATTTTCCCCCTGAGATAATTTATCGCTTTGTTATACGAGATTTTCCAAAGCCATGTGCTTAATTTTGCCCTGCCCGTATATCTGCCGATTCCCTGATATGCCGCCAGAAATGTTTCGCTCGCCACATCTTCTATCTCGTCGGCGCCAAGCCCCAGCAGGCGGCAGCACATAAAAACCTGCTGCTGATACCGGGCGATAAAATCGGCAAACGCCGCACTGTCGCCGTCGCGCAGCCGGTGTATTAAGCCTGCCTGTCTGGTATCATCAGCCAAAAATAGCTCCTTTTGCCTATTAGTCGCACAAAATATCAAAAAGTTTCAATTTTTTTGAAACTTCTATAATAAGTCTTGCGACTAATCACTGAAATCGCAACAATAATTATTGAAAATCGAATATATCCGTATATGAAAGGACAAGCAATGAACAGGGAAGCCTTAATAGCCTTTTTTGTGCTGATAGTCTTTACGACCGGCTGCATAGCCGATGTCAAGTACACAAAACAGGTAAACGTGAAAGTCCCAGCCGGGCAGGCGGGAACTTTCGCCGCCGAAACCCACAACGGCAAGATAACTATAACAGGTTGTCAGACAACAGATTGCAATCTTACGGCCGTAATCTCTGTCAAGGCCTTTACTGAAGAAACCGCTAAAAAAATCGCTGAAGAAATAAAAATATCCCTGCTGACGGAAGGTAACAGTATAAAGGTCAAAATTGAAAAACCGGATACTCCAACAGGGGCTCAAATCGATATAGATTTGGATGTAACTCTGCCGGCCGGAATGAACTTATCGCTTGCATCTCACAACGGCAATGTCACAACCACCGATACATCAGGCGGCGTAAAAGCGTCAACGCACAACGGCAACATCAGCCATAAGGGTGCGTCGGCGGATTTAAAATTCGAATCCCATAACGGCAATATAGTTATAAACTGCACCGGACAATCCGCAAAGCCCTGCGAAATAAACGCCGAAACTCACAACGGCAATATCGTTTTTACCGCTCCTGAAAATTTCTCCGCATCGGTAGATGCCTCAACGCATAACGGCTCAATCCACAGCAATTTGCCCGTCACTGTAACCGGTAAAATTGATAAAACCCTAAAAGGCACAATCGGCGACGGCAGAGATAAATTGTTCTTAAAAACTCATAATGGTTTAATAGAAATAAAATAATTCTGAACGAAAGGATGGTTAATATGTTCCCTCAAATTTTAGCGTTAGTAATCAAGGGCGGTCCGGATGGCGGCACGGTCGATATAGGTTCCGGGCCTTTTATAGTCGGCGCTATGCCGTTCATATTCCTGATTGTGCTTGTTTCGCTGGTAATATGGGCTAAAGTAACCAAAAAGCGTCTTGAGCACCTGCAGATTATGGCAGCAATTGAAAAAGGCACTCCTTTTTCTGAATTAAGACCTATTATAACAACAAAAGGAGCCGGCTGGAAATGGAACGATTGGATAAGAAGCCTGACGACAGGAATTGCTTTTTTGCTAATCGGTCTGGGCATGGCAATTATTTCATTAGTTTCTGTATTGTCAGCTTATCCCGATAAAGATGCCGGCTTCGGATTATCAATTATCTCGGTGGTGCTTATCGCAATTGGCATCGCCGGAGTTATTCGCGGCATCCTGCAGCGAAAAGCTGATAAGGCCTTATCCGCAGATAAATCAGCCTTTGACGCAAATCATGGGCAATAATTTCGCGACTTTTTTGGCAAGGCCGGCGTTTGCCGTCGCCTCGACAACGGCACTGACATTTTTATACGCATCAGGGGCTTCTTCCGCCAGGCCCCGCATTGACCTCGATTTGATAATTATCTTTCGCTGTGCAAGTTCTTTGACAATCTGACTGCCCTGCCATTTTTTCGTCGCAGCGGTTCTGCTCATACTCCGGCCTGCCCCGTGACAGGCCGAACTGAACGCAAGAGATTCACTCTGGTTCGTTCCCGCAAGGATATATGAAGATGTTCCCATAGTTCCGCCAATCAAAACAGGCTGACCAAATGATTTATAACGGGGCGGCAAATCATTAGAGCCGGGGCCGAAAGAGCGCGTCGCGCCTTTGCGATGAATAAGTAAATTTTTACTTTTGCCTTCAACCTTATGCTCTTCAACCTTTGCGGTGTTATGGCTGACATCGTAGAGCATTGTCAAATGTGCCTTTGAAAAAATCTCCGCAAATACGCGTCTGACAAGTTCGGTCAAAATTTGTCTGTTGGCAAGAGCGCAATTTATCCCCGACCGCATCGCACCGAGATAATCTTGACCCAGGGGACTATTTACAGGCACCGAGGCAAGTTCTCTATCGGGCAGGTCAATACCGAAACTCGCCGCCTGAGAAGCCATTTCTCTAAGATAATCGGTACCGATTTGATGTCCCAGGCCTCGCGAGCCGCAATGGATGCTTACCATTATGTCGCCCTTTTTGAGGCCAAAGCCTTCGGCAACGGCATTGTCGTAAATCTCAACAACTTTCTGAACTTCAAGATAATGATTGCCGCTTCCGAGTGTGCCCATTTGCTCCTGCTGGCGTTTTTTGGCCTGAGGCGAAACTTTTGCCGGGTTAGCGCCTTTCGCGAAGCCGCCTTCTTCGATAAAGCTCAAATCCTCTTTTGTGCCGAATCCTTTTTCGACCGCCCAAACCGCGCCGCCTGCGAGCATATTATCGAGTTGGACGGTGCTTAAAGTAATATTTCCTGTACTGCCTACGCCCGCGGGAATATCGCGGAAAAGAGATTCGGCAAGTCTTTCTCTCAAGCCGGATATTTCTTCTTCGGACAGACCTGTATGAAGAGTTCTTACTCCGCAGGCGATATCGAAGCCGACGCCTCCGCCGGATATTACGCCGCCGTCGTCTGGGTCAAAAGCTGCAACACCGCCGATTGGAAAACCATAACCCATATGGGCATCGGGCATCGCGAACGACGCCTTGACTATGCCCGGCAATGCCGCGACGTTGCAAACCTGCGACATAGTTTTTTCGTCAATATCGTTTATTAAATTGTGGTCGGCAAAAATTATGCCGGGCACGCGCATTTTGCCGAAAGGCTCGATTTGCCAGCAATATTCGCCAATCTGTTTTAATTGAGGTCTTGCCATTACACGTCAATTACGCATTGAATCGTCCATTTGCCGTTTTCGTTTTTTACGCTCAATTGATTATATGTTACCGCTTTTGGTTCGACAGCGGGACAATGCCTGTTTTGATTAATCTTTTCGCCCCACATTTTCGCAGACAATTTTAAATTTTCGATTTTAACCTCAAATCTGCCAAAAAGCATTTTTCTTACGTCCATCTCGTAAATAACTGAACTGAGCCAGTTAACCAGCAAAAGTTCTTCATTTTTGCCGGAGCATTCTATTTTTACAGATTCAGCCGCTTCAACTTTTTTAGGTTCTGTAACAATTGCCGTAAGAGCCAATGCAGTCTCTTCGAACGCACTGCTTAAATCCTCGGCAGTCGCTCTTACGCCGATATCAGCCTGATGGGCGAAATGTTCCCACATATTAGTATCTGTAATGGTCCGGCTTAAATGGTCCTTCGACTGGAACACCGATATATTTTGCCTGCTCCTTTGTCAGAGTAGATAGAGATGCACACAACCTGCCAAGATGAAGTCTTGCGACTTCCTCGTCGAGTTTTTTGGGCAGCGTATAAACTTTCTTCTCAAGGCCGCCTTTTGCGAGCATTATTTGGGCAAGGCACTGGTTTGTAAAGCTGTTGCTCATAACGAAACTCGGGTGGCCGTTGGCGCAGCCAAGATTTACAAGCCTGCCCTCGGCAAGAACGATAATGCTTCTGCCTGAAACAAGAGTCCATTTATCGACCTGAGGTTTTATATTCTGCTTTTTGCATTTTGGATTTTTTTCAAGATAGCTCACCTGTATTTCATGGTCGAAGTGGCCGATGTTGCAGACAATCGCTTCATTCTTCATTTTTTCCATATGTTCGCCGCGGATAACATCGCAGCATCCGGTAGCGGTTACGAATATATCGCCCTCTTCGATGACTTCTTCGAGTTTTTTAACTTCGTAACCTTCCATCGCGGCCTGCAGGGCGCAAATTGGGTCGATTTCCGTGATGATTACCCGTGCGCCAAAGCCCCGCATAGATTGAGCGCAGCCTTTGCCGACATCGCCGTAACCGCAGACGATAACGCATTTGCCGGCAACCATTATTCCGGTCGCTCTTTTTAATCCGTCAGCGAGCGATTCACGGCAACCGTAGAGATTATCGAATTTAGATTTGGTAACTGAATCGTTGACATTAATCGCAGGGAATAACAAAGCGCCTTCTTTTTGCATTTGATAGAGCCTGCCTACGCCTGTCGTTGTCTCTTCTGAAACGCCTTTGATTGCCTTTGCGATTTTTGTCCATTTTTGCGGGTCATCGGCAAGGCCTGCACCGAGACGTTTTATAATTATTTTCATTTCATCATTATCGCAGGTCTTTTTCAGAATCGACGGGTCTTTTTCAATTTTTACTCCCTGATGAATATAAAGCGTCGCGTCTCCGCCGTCATCGACAATCAAGTCTGGCCCGCCTTCGTCCGGCCATAAAAGTGCCTGCTCAGTGCACCACCAGTATTCCTCAAGCGACTCGCCCTTCCACGCAAAGACAGCGGCAAGTTTATCTTTCGCTATCGCAGCGGCGGCGTGGTCCTGTGTGCTGAAAATATTGCACGATGCCCATCTGACTTTTGCGCCGAGTTCGACAAGAGTTTCTATCAGCATCGCCGTCTGAATCGTCATATGCAGAGAGCCGGTAATTTTCAAACCCTTCAGCGGTTTTTGTTTGCCGTACTTTTCGCGTATAGCCATAAGGCCGGGCATTTCATTGCGAGCCAGCGCCATTTCCTTTCTGCCCCAATCGGCAAGCGAAATATCAGCTACCTGGTAAGGCAGATACGGGTCATATTTAGATGTATTCATTTTTTTCTCCAGTTGCCGCAAAGACCTGTTTTTTAACTATCTTAACGCTTTTCTCTAATTTCCGACCTGTCCTTCGTAGCCCCGATAAAATCGAGGCGAAGAACGGGTAATTTGCAACAATATACGCATAAATCGGCTTTTTTGCAAGTATTGAAATTTGCCGAAACAAATCGCTTGACAAAAACGCGTTCTTTTGGTATTATTTAGTTAATTATGGTTCACAATCATTCTAACTATTATTTTGGTTGGTGGTGGCTTGTCAAATAACTGACAGGCTGTGAGCCCTTTTTGCCCAAAAACTATATAAAATGAACTTTCACGGCCTGTCGGTAGCGACAGGCCGTTTTTTTATGTATACTATTATATTGCGAGAAGAAACGATGACAGAATTAAGTCAGAAAATTAGTGATGCGAAAGTGGGCCAAATCGTCCCGCTGGTCAGGCAGATTGACGCGATCGAGCCGGTTGATTTCTTTGCGAAATTAAGCGACTACGGCAGAAAACAGAATTGCTGCCTGCTCGAGTCAAAAGACCACCTTGCCGAAGGAAACGAAGGCGAATTAACCTTCGGTACGGCAAACCCGGCGTTATATCTGGCCGGCAAAGGCGCGGAATTTCAAATCGTTGCGCTAAGTCCGACCGGAAAAAGAATGATAAAATATTTCGCAACCGTCGGCCGCGACAGATTTAACTTCTGCAAAGAAATAAAATTTGAAACAGACCGCATCACGGGCCGGCTCAGTCTCGACCACGATGTTATCGACGAACAGGCAAGGTTAAAAGCGGTTAATCAGATGGACGTAATCAGGGCGGTCAATTTCGCTTTTGAACTTTCGGGAAAACCGTTCCGCGTTACCTGCGGTTTGTTTGGTGCGATAAGTTATGACTTTATCGACCAGTTTGAAAAACTGCCCGCGAATAAAAATGCCCTGCTCGATGTGCCCGATTATGAAATGTATTTCGCCGACAATATTTTCCTGATGGACCATAAAACGCAAAAGGCTTACGTTGTTGTCAATGTAATTATTACCAACGACGATAAAAATCAAATTATAACGGAGGCCGAAAGCTGTTTTGATTATTACTTTGAGACATTAAAAGCAGAAATGCCAAAGCCTGTAAGATATACCGGTCCGCTGCCCAAAGCCGGCACCGATACCGAACTGGCTGAATATATAAAAATGGTAGAGATTGCCAAAAAACATATCGTTGACGGCGATATTTTCCAGGTCGTTCCCAGCAGAACTATTATAGAGCCCTGCCCCGATGAGCCGCTCGATGTTTATAAAAGACTTCGGCTGCTTAATCCATCGCCTTATATGTTTTACATTAATACGCCCAGCACCATTTTGACGGGGGCAAGCCCTGAGCTTAACCTGCGCGTGAGCGGAACAAAAATCCGTCAGGTTGAAATCCGGCCTATCGCTGGAACAAAGCCGCGAGGAAAAATCAACGGCAAAATCGACCCCGACACAGATTTTCGATACGAGGCGGAATTGAAACTCGACAGAAAAGAGCTTGCCGAGCATATGATGCTGGTTGACCTCGCCAGAAACGATATCGCAAGAGTTACGCAAAAAGGTTCGCGAATAGTCAATGAACTTCTCATTGTGGAAAAATACGAATCGGTAATGCACCTTGTCAGCAACGTAAAGGGAATTTTGGCCGATGAATTTGACGCTTTAAACGCTTATCTTGCCACGATGAATATGGGCACGCTTACCGGTGCGCCGAAAATTGAGGCGATGAAAATTATCCGTCAGCTCGAAAAAAACAAACGCGGTTACTACGGCGGCGCGGTGATGTATTTAACCGTTGACGGCCAATTTGACAGTTGCATAACTATACGCTCGCTGCAGGTAAAAGACCATACGGCCTATATCCGTGCAGGCGGAGGCGTCGTCTATGACAGCGTACCGAAAACAGAGTTCGAGGAAACGCAGCACAAAGCAAATTCCTGCCTGCGGGCAGTAAGGGGGAGATAACTATGAACGATACGAACCAAAATTCACCTGTGGTGAGCCTGGCCGAACCAAAAGTCCTCTTCATAGATAATTTTGACTCATTCACATATAATCTTGTGGATGACTTTTGCAAAAGAGACTGCGTCGCAAAGGTTTATCGCGCAGATACGCCGCTGGAAAGCCTTAAAAAAATTGCGGAAGATTTTAAGCCTGACCTGCTGGTTATTTCACCCGGTCCCGGCAATCCATCCAGTGCGGGCGTTACTCTGGAGGCAATCGGCTATTTCCAGAACAAGCTTCCCATATTCGGCGTATGTCTCGGCCATCAGGCAATCATTCAATATTTCGGCGGCACAATCAGCCATGCGCCGAAGGTGATGCACGGCAAGGCCTCGAAGGTAACGCACAATGAAAAAGGAATCTTCGAAGGAGTGGAAAACCCTCTGCAGGCTGGCAGGTATCACAGCCTTTGCGCGGTCAAGGTGCCTGACTGCCTGACGGTAACCGCGGAATACGAGGGCATTGTAATGGCAATAGAGCATAAGCAAAAACCGATTTTCGGTATGCAGTTTCATCCGGAAAGTATCCTTACCCCGGCTGGCGGAAAAATAATACAGAACCTTTTAAAAATTTCATCACAGAACAGGAGAGTGGCGTTATGACGAAAATAACTCAATATCTCGAAATCCTTCTCGAAGGCGGCGACCTGAAATACGACCAGGCCAAAGACCTGCTGGATACTATATTCAAAGGCGATGTTGCTGAGGTTCAGATTGCGGCCTTTCTGGCGGCGATGAGAATGAAAAAGGCAATGCCGAGCGAATTCGCGGGACTTGCTCAATCGCTGCGGGACCACGCTGTAAAGGTCCACACAAAAATTACTAATCTTATCGATACTTGCGGCACCGGCGGAGCTCCGCTGAAAACTTTCAACGTCTCCTCCGCCTCGGCGATTGTCGCCGCCGGCGCGGGCGCTTACGTCGCAAAACACGGCAACCGCGGCATTACAAGTAAATGCGGCTCAGCCGATGTACTTGAGGCAATGGGCGTTAAAGTTGACTGCGGCCCTGAAGTTGTTGCAGAGTGCATCGAAAACGCGCATATAGGTTTTATGTTCGCGCCGATGTATCATCCGGCGATGAAATTTGTTCAGCCCATAAGAAAGAGTCTCGATTTCCGCACCGCGTTTAATATTTTAGGCCCGCTCGCAAATCCTGCCGGTGCACAGGCTCAGGTTATGGGTGTGCCCGAGGAGTCGCTTTTGGACAGAATCGCTGAGACATTTAAAATTCTCGGCTTAAAACGTGCGATGATTGTCCACGGCAGCGGCCTTGACGAAATAAGTATTACAGCAGTCACGAAAGTTATCGAATTAAAAGATAATAAAAAAATCTCCTATGAAATTCATCCGAAAGATTTTGAAATTCAATCGCCGAAAATGGCCGAGCTTGTCGGCAGCAACGCCGAGTACAACGCGAAAATGATAAAGGACGTTCTGTACGGCAAAAACAAAGGCCCTGTGCGGGATATGGTGCTTTTGAACGCCTCAGCGGCTATAATGGTCGCAGACCTCGCCGAAAATCTGCATCAGGGATTCCAAAAAGCCGCTGTATCAGTCGATACGGGCAATGCGGCCCAGTGTCTTGAAAAACTTGTTGAGATTTCAAACAGGAAAAATTAAATGGCTGTGCTGAAAGTTAAAATATGCGGAATAACAAACGTCGAAGACGCCGCGGCTGCGGTACAACTCGGCGCAGACCTGCTCGGCTTTAACTTTTATCCGAAAAGTCCCAGATTTATCGAACCGAAGGAAGCCGAAAAAATTATCATAAAGCTGCCTGCGTTTGTTCACATAGTCGGAGTATTTGTAAACGCCGACGCGGAAACCATCCGCAAAACCGTCGGCGATTTAATGCTCGACTGGGTGCAGCTTCACGGCGACGAAACACCGGGATTTTGCCAGTCGCTTAGCAATATGTCCGCGCAGATTATAAAAGCTATAAGAATAAAAGACGGTAAAGATATCGAGTACGCAAAAAACTTTACCACTGACGCCCTGCTGCTGGACGCTTTCCATCCGGTCCTTTACGGCGGAACGGGAGAAAGATTCGACTGGAGAACTCTGCCGCAGCTTACAGGCCACGTATTCGGCAGAACTTTTCTGGCGGGCGGAATAAATCCGGAAAATGTAATCGAGGCCATCGGTCAGGGCTTTTACGGCATCGACGTCTGCAGCGGAATAGAAAGTTCGCCCGGCAAAAAAGACCGCAGAAAAATGACAAGGCTTTTCAAAAATATAAAAAGCGTTACCGTATAAAGGTAAAATTTGAATAAAAAGAAGGTGCGGGATGAAACATAACGGAAGATTCGGACAATTCGGCGGCTTTTACGTCCCTGAAGTGCTTATACCGGCTCTTGAGGAAATGGAAAAGGCATTCTATAAATATTATAAAGACAAAAAATTTACCGCAGAGCTTGATGTTCTTTCTCACGACTACGCTGGCAGACCGACACCTTTGTATTACGCTACGCGTTTCAGCGAACTTGTCGGCTTTAAAGTTTATATAAAACGCGAAGACCTCCTGCACGGCGGAGCGCACAAAGTCAATAATTGTCTCGGCCAGGGTTTGCTCGCTAAATATATGGGCAAGACAAAACTCATCGCCGAAACCGGCGCCGGCCAGCACGGCCTTGCGACATCTATGATTGGCGCGTTATTCGGAATGCAGACAAAAATATTTATGGGCGCAATTGACATTGAACGACAGAGCGTAAACGTCCACAAAATGAGACTCTGCGGAGCGGAAGTCATTTCCGTCAAAGGCGGAACGGAAACATTAAAAGACGCCATCAACGAGGCCCTTCGCTACTGGACGGCCAACGTCGCCGATACTTTTTATTTGTTCGGAACCGCCTGCGGCCCGCATCCGTATCCGACTATCGTAAAACATTTCCAGTCCTGTATCGGAATAGAAGCACGTGCGCAGTGCCTTGAAAAAATCGGCAAATTGCCGGACATCGTTACCGCCTGCGTCGGCGGCGGAAGCAATGCGATAGGAATCTTCAGTGCATTTATCGATGATAAAAATGTCAAACTCGTCGGCGTAGAACCGGCCGGTAAAGGCATTAAAACAGGCAAACACGCCGCCCCGCTCAACGCCGGCAAAGTCGGCATCCTGCACGGCACTAAAATGTATCTTATGCAGAACAAAGAAGGTCAGATTCTCGATACCGAATCCATCTCCGCCGGCCTTGATTATCCCGGCGTCGGCCCCGAACACTGCCTTTTAAAAGATACAGGCAGAGCGCAATACGTCGCTGTCGAGGATAAAGACGTTCTCGACATTTTCGATATCTTTACAAAATGCGAAGGCATCCTGCCCGCGCTAGAAAGCTCGCATTCTCTCGCCTGGGTTTACAGCCAGAAGGGAAAACTGCCCGCCGACACAACTGTCGTGGTAAATCTTTCCGGCAGAGGCGACAAAGACGTTGACATAGTCGAAAGAAACAGGAAGCCCCTATGAAAACATATAAACAAACATTTGCCGAACTAAAGCGAGCCGCCTTAATACCTTTTTTTGTTATAGGCGACCCTGATTTTGATACAAGTCTTGAAATTGTAAAAGCCGCTATTGACGGTGGCGCTGATATCCTTGAACTGGGCATAGCGTTTTCAGACCCGATTGCCGACGGCCCGACAATTCAAAAGGCTGACATCCGCGCGCTTGCCGCCGGTATGGACATCGAAAAGGCAAAAGACTTCATCAAAAAAATAAAAGCGTACAAGGATATCCCCATTGGTCTTTTGATGTATTACAACCTTATTTATCAGTACGGCACTGAAAAATTCTTTGTCGATTTCGCGAGAGCCGGCGTAAACAGCGTCCTTATCGCGGATTTGAGCATTGACGATGTTGACGAAATTTACGCCCCTGCCCGAAAAGCTGGCCTCGATACCGTTTTTATGATAACGCCTAACACTGAAACCGAGCGCGCCAAAAAAATCGCCGAAAAATGCACAGGTTTTATTTACACCGTTTCGCTTTTAGGTGTAACCGGTGGTAGAGAAACCCTGTCCGATATGATAAAGCCGCTTATAAGCAGATTAAAATCCATTACTGACGTACCGGTTTGTGTTGGTTTTGGCGTAAGCAAACCGCAGCACGCCGCGGAGCTTGCAAAAGCCGGCGCAGACGGTGTTATCATCGGCTCAAGAATTGTAAAAATCATAGAGGAAAATCTTAACGATAAAAAATCCATTCCGGCAAAAATAAAAACGTTTCTGACGCAGTTTAAAGAGGCTATAGGCCGTTAGGAAAGATGCTGCTCTATAAAACTTGTATCGACTTTATTCTGAAGATACATATTGTGCGAGAGGATTTTGAAGCAGGCTGGAATCGTAGTCTTGATTGGCCCGATTCTAAATTCGCTTAAAGCGCGTTTCATCGTTATTATCGCCTCTTCTCTTGTCGGCCGATGAACAATCAATTTCGCAATCATCGAATCGTAATATGGCGTGACTACTGCGCCCTGATAAATATGCGTATCGACCCTTACGCCCATTCCGCCGGGCAGGATAAACTTATCAACTTTCCCCGGACACGGCGCAAAGTTACGGTCCGGGTCCTCAGCATTAATCCGGCATTCTATCGCAACGCCGCTGTGCGTTATGTCTCTCTGCTTTAAATTAATATTCTGTCCGCCGGCCACGCGAAGCTGCATCTTTATCAGGTCGATTCCCGTAACCATTTCCGTAACAGGATGTTCAACCTGAATTCGCGTATTAACCTCGATAAAATAAAATTTCTTATTGCGGTCGAGCAGAAATTCGACTGTCGCGGCATTTTCGTACTTCGCTTCCTTTATCACCTTCAGTGCCGCCTTGCATAATTCTTCTCGTGTGCGTTCGTCAAGTATCGGACAGGGCGATTCTTCAATCAATTTCTGATGTCTTCGCTGAATGGAGCAGTCGCGTTCAAAAAAATGCAATGCGTTGCCGGACTTGTCGGCCATAATCTGCACCTCAACGTGCCGCGGTTCAATAATATATTTTTCCAGATAGACCGTGCCGTCCTTAAACGCAGACTCCGCCTCAGCCCTTGCCGTCGCAAATGCGTTTCGCAGACTTATATCGTTATGGGCAACTCTCATTCCCCTGCCGCCGCCGCCCGCCGCCGCTTTTACTATTACCGGATATCCGATTTTGTTGGCGAGTTTGATTGCTTCTTTTTCATCTTTTATCTGGCCGTCCGAGCCGGGCACAACCGGAACGTGCGCTTTTTTCGCAAGTTCTCTTGCCGCGACTTTATCGCCGAGCATTCTCATCGACTCCGGCCGCGGACCGATAAACGCTATCCCGCAGTCCAGACATATCTGGGCAAAATGCGCGTTCTCCGCGAGAAATCCGTAGCCGGGATGAATCGCATCGACATCGGCAACTTCAGCGGCGCTGATTATCGCCGGGATATTAAGATAACTTTGTGCAGGACTTGCCGGGCCGATGCAGATTGCCTCGTCGGCAAGCTCGATATATGAAGCGTTTCTATCGGCCTCGGAATAGACGACAACCGTTTCGATGCCCAGCTCACGGCAGGCACGAATTATTCTTAATGCTATTTCGCCTCTGTTGGCTATGAGAATTTTTGAGAACATTAATTTACCTGTGGAAAATCAGCCTCGGCACTAATCCGGCCTGACCTTAAATAATACCTGGCCGAATTCGACTGCCTGGCCGTTGGCGATTGAAATTTTTTCAATTGTGCCGGTAGTCTCGGCTTTTATTTCGTTCATTACTTTCATCGCCTCGACAATGCAGACTACCGTATCAGGCGTTACGTGGTCGCCGACTTTTACATAAGGCGGCGAATCGGGACTTGGCGCCGAATAGAACGTGCCGACTATCGGCGATTTTATGTCGGCAAGTTTATCATCCGCGGCAGGAGCGGCAGAACTTCCCGCATCGCCGGCCGGCGCTGCGGCAGGTGCCATAATCGGCATTGGCGCCGCAATCGGCATCTGCACAAATGAGCCGGGACGTTTGAGATGAATCTTACTGTCGCCATCGACTATTTCCACCTCCACAAGGTCTTTTTCAATCATAAGCTCAATGAGCTCCTTGACTTTCTTCAAATCGTTCTTTTTTTCGTCGCCCATTATCGAGTCCTTCAAATTTATCCGCCGTCGGCGGAATGGTTTAATTCCCGGTAAGTATAATAAAAAAGGTAATTTTTGCAACCGAAAATTAATTTACTCTGATTTGAACTTTCCCGCCTTGAGTGTATAATCAGCAAACCGAAAAAACAGGAACTATAATGGCTAAAAACAAATTAACTGAACTTTTGGACAAACAGCTCGTCTTTGGCGACGGTGCGATGGGCACAATGCTGTATTCAAAGGGGGTATTTATCAATACCTGCTTTGAGGAGCTTAATCTCACGGCACCGCAGCTTGTCGGCCAGGTTCACGACCTGTATATTTCTGCCGGCAGCGACTTTTTAGAGTCAAACACCTATGGCGCAAACGAATTTAAGCTCGCGAGGTTCGGCCTTGCTGAAAAAACCGCACAGATTAATACCGCTGCCGTCAAAATCGCCAAACAATCCGCCGGCGGCAAAGCCCTTGTCGCAGGCGCAATCGGCCCCTTGGGTGTCGATATCGCACAGGGCGGACGCATAAGCGAAAAAGAAATAATAAATGTTTTTACAAACCAGATAAATGCCCTCGCGCAGGCCGGTGCGGATTTTCTCTTGTTTGAAACATTCAACAATCTAAAGGAACTGCTCATAGCGATAAACTGTGCAATCAAAACAAGCAGCCTTCAAATCGTCGCGCAAATGGCGATAAACGAAAATAACGAAACCCTTTTCGGTGATCGGATTGACCTTGCCATCGCGAAGATTGCCGAGTTTCCGCAGGTCGTCGCCGTCGGATTAAACTGCTCGCTCGGCCCTGCCGCGATGCTCGAAACCCTGCCGCTCATAAAAAAAGCGACGACAAAACCGATATCGCTTCAGCCTAACGCCGGCCTGCCCCAGAACATCGACGGCAGAACCGTTTATATGTGCACGCCAGAATATATGGCTGAATACGCCAAGAGATTTTACGAAAAAGGCGTCAAGATTTTGGGCGGCTGCTGCGGAACTACGCCCCAGCATATTAAACAAATGGTAAAAACCGTCAGGTCGCTTCACAGGGCGGATTTAAGCTCTGCCGTAATTGAAATAAAACCTTCGCAAAAACAGGCCGTAAAACAAAAGCCGGTGGAGCTGAAAAATAAATCGAAACTGGGGGCGAAACTCGCCAAAGGACAGAAGATTTATACGGTTGAAATCTCTCCTCCGAAAGGAACTGACGTTTCAGGCCTCATCGAAAAAGTAAAACTCTGTGAAAAATTTGGAATTGATGCGGTCAATATTCCCGACGGCCCCCGCGCAAGCTCAAGACTAAGCGCGATGATAACGGCAGTGAAAATAAAACAGCTTTGCAATATTGAGACAATCCTGCATTTCTGCTGCCGCGACAGAAACATCATAGCGATGCAGTCCGACCTGCTCGGCATACAGGCGATAGGGCTCGGCAATGTCCTGATAATCACTGGCGACCCGCCGAAACTCGGCGAATATCCCGATGCGACTGCGGTTTTCGACCTCGACTCAATCGCCCTTACAAAAGTCGTCAGCAATTTGAATTGCGGCGTCGATATCGCAGGCAACAGCCTTTCTATCCCGACATCGCTCGTTATCGGGGTCGGCGCAAATCCCGTCGCGTCCGATTTGGACAGGGAAATCAGCCGTTTCAAAAAGAAAGTCGATTCAGGCGCCGAATTCGCCATAACCCAGCCGGTTTTCGATGAAAATAGCTTCTTTAAATTCCTCGAATCGACCCGCGACTGCAAAATCCCGATAATCGCCGGCATTTGGCCCTTTACAAATTATAAAAACGCCGAGTTTATGGCCAATGAAGTGCCCGGCGTCGTTGTGCCCAAAAAACTTCTCGAAAAAATGTCCCGCACCAAAGACGGCCAGGACGGCCGAAAAGCAGGTGTGGAAATTGCTATGGAATTAATGAACAAAATAAGCGATAATGTCGCTGGCTTTGCGATAAGCGCGCCGTTTGGAAACGTAAATATGGCCCTTGCCGCTGCTGGAAAAATCGACATTTCGCTGTCATTCTGAACGAAGCGTCGGAGCCGCAGCGCAGACCCCGACGCATCGGGGCAGCGAAGTGAAAAATCTCGTTTTATTATGAATCGAACAAAAAATTATTACGTCTATATCATGACAAATAAATCGGGTACCTTATATATTGGCGTCACAAATAATATTAAAAAGCGTGTTTGGCAGCATAAATCTAAATTGATTGATGGATTCACAAAAAAATATAATATTCAGCACTTAATTTATTTTGAAACTTTTGATGATATATCTTCTGCTATCGCCAGAGAAAAAGTTTTAAAAGGATGGCTAAGAAAAAAGAAAATTGAATTAATTAATAGTATAAATCCTGAATGGAATGATTTGAGTCAGGACTGGTATGATATGATCCCGGATTCTTTACTGCGTCCCGATAAATTGGGACTTCGTTCAGAATGACCCTAAAGAAGCTTTTTGTCATTCTGAGCGAAGCGTCGGAGGCGCAGCGCAGACCCCTGTAGGGGAAGAATCTCGTTTTTTGAAAATGTTTTAACTTGTCATTGTGAGCGCAGCGTCGGAGCTGCAGCGCAGACCCCGACGCATCAGGGCAGCGCAGTGAAGAATCTTGTCTCGTGTTTTTTATGGCGCCCTTTACGTATGTTGTCATTCTGAGCGCAGCGAAGAATCTTGTTTTTGAAAAATTTAATATGAATGAAAATCATCAATTGAAAGTTACACTGCTGGCTATTACGCCTGACGCCGAGAAGCTCATTGAAGAGGCCGGCAGAACCTGCTACCTGAGCTTTGATAAAATCGGCGCAGACTCCGCAAGCGATTTCATTCAGCGATTGATTAAAATGGGTCACGATTCGCCCCTTGAGCACGCCTGCGCGACATTCAGAATTGAAAACTGCTCCCGCGCAATGACGCATCAACTCGTCAGGCACAGGCTAATGAGCGTTTCCCAACAGTCTCAAAGATATGTTGATGAGGAAAACTTCAGTTTTGTTGTTCCTGAAACTTTACCAAAAAAAGATGTCGATGAATTCCGCGCCGATATGGAAACTATCAGACAGATGTACAAAAAATGGCGCGACAAGGGACTAAAAAAAGAGGATGCCAGATTCGTCCTGCCGAATGCCTGCACAAGTGAAATTGTCGTCACTGCAAATCTCAGAGAATGGCGGCATATTATAAATATCCGTACAAGTCACAAGGCCCAGTGGGAAATCAGGATTGTTTGCACGGAAATATTCAAAATCCTGAAAAAACACGCCCCAAATTGTTTTTGTGATATTAAAATCGGACAAGAACACCCCGACGATACACAATAATTTATCGCTGGTATTATCTTTCGTTGCGTGACGACCTAAACGCAACATAATCGGCATACGCCTTGTAGCAAAGCACCGGAACCGCGAGCAATACTTGCAGCATTATCACCACAAGGTATAGAGTCCTCGAATGAGGAAACAGGAAACCGTGAACTACCACCGCAAACACAAATACGAACAAAAGCAGCCCAAGTAGTAGCCTGATCTTTGGAGGTAGCCTGATCTTTGAAGGTGGAACTGGCAACCGTGGCTTGATGAGTTCGATAATCACCACTGCAGGAATAAAAATGGCTATCCACAGAAGTCTGTAACTCCACGAAAAACAGAGCAAAAGGCAGAAAAGCAGAAATGATAACCAAAAGGCTATAATTTTTATACGAATGATGTTCATAGTGTCAAATCTCCTAACAGTCCAAACCTTGTTTTTTGATACTTAATTTTTAGAATTTGAAAACTGATAATTTTTTTCAAAAACCTCTTCGAAGTTATAAACGTCACCAAACTCTTCGATAGTATCTTCCGGCCGGGCGTGCATCCACTTATGTTCGACCATAAGATATACGATATTGCCGAAATCCTGTGTGGATTTTATGCCGAGCTGATTTAAAGTGACCTTCGCCATCCTGCCCCACTTTTCAGCGGCAAATTCTGCAAGGCCCAGGCATAGTTGTTTGCCTGTTATATGATGAGGTCCGGAATCTTCCGCCTCCGAGCCGTAATATTTTTTTACGCTGAACCCCAGCCCCTCATGAACAAACTGAAATGCCCGCAGCGAATACCTGCCGTCAAGTTTGGCAATCTCTTCTATACTCTTTTTCATTTTTTGCCACCGAGTAAATAATATATTTTTTAGCCACAGAGAACATAGAGCCCCCAGAGATAAAACTATTAATGAGCTTTCCCTATCGTAGCCAGTATTCTATCTCTAAGCTTGTTTTTCAAATCATCAGCATCTTTCCATACAATATGATTATAATGGTCAGTGTCAAAACATTTTTTGATATCTGTGCCTTCTCTGCATGTAAATACAACCGGCAATCCCATACCCATTGCATATCCCGCTTCGAAAAAGACAGCAGATCTTAATTCTGTGCAATCTGCTATCATAAATCGACTCTGTTTTATTTCAGCAATGATGTGATCACAAATCTTATCATTGAAATGCTTTTGGTCAATACGGAGCATTTTAAAACCCGTTTCATTTTTGTCTTCAAGCGGCAAAATGCCTTTTTCAAACGGCTCATCCATCTGTTCATTAAACCACATAGCCACAAATGCCTGTTTAGACTCCATATTGGGTTTGTTAAGATTTTCAACTCTTTGCCATCCTTTTGCTGTCAAAAAAAGGGTATATCCTTCTATAACTCGGTGTAACCTCATAATATCTCCAATATCTTCGAGACCGCGGAGATGAAAGGTCAATTCTTCCGCATTTTTACAGAAACATATAGGGTAATCATTAAATGCAACTAATATCTCATGACCTGGATGTTTTGAGTTTCGTGCAATGTATTGTAAAAGTAATGATGTTTTTTCAAGCACACTTTTTGGCGATTTGCTTATGAATTCTGCCTGAAATGTTGCATCGTCCATAATCATTTTATTAGTTATGCCAAAGAGGGCGCCTTCCTTGTCTTGTGTTTCATAAAAATTCCGTGTTACGCCGGAAATTATATAAAGATTGTCTTTGCGATTGTTCAGATAATGTTTTGCTCTATCAGCAAGATTATATTCGCCACAAACGGGACAGACAATGGTATTGTAATTAAAAGTACTACTACTATTTATGTCACATTCAGTTCCGCATAATGGACAAGCCTTTTTTCCTGTCATTGTAAATCCTCTTTTGAAAAATTTATATCTCTGTATCCTCTGCCTGTCGCGTCGACTTGTCTGTCGCAGCACGAATGTGCGAAGTCGGAGGGTCGTTCCAAAAATTTTAAATCTTAAATTTTAAATTAGTGCACTCTTTGTCCCGGTTTCGCTCCACTGTCTATACCGAGTATAAATATATCCGTTCCGCCGGCCCCTGCCGCTAAAATCATTCCTTCCGATACGCCGAACTTCATCGTTCGAGGCTGCAAATTTGCAACACAAATAACTAATCTGCCGACAAGGTCGGCCGGGTTATAGGCCTTTGCGATACCGGCAAAGACGCTTTTTTTAACTCCGCCGATATCAAGTTCCAGATGTAGAAGTTTATTTGCGCCTTCGACCGCCTCAGCCTTTACGACCTTTGCGACTCGAAGATCAACTTTCGTAAAATCATCGATTGTACATTCCGGCGCTATCGGCTCATCAAGCTGAACAACTGGAGCGGACTGTATAGGTTGTGTGGGTTCTGTGGGTGGTGTGGGTTGTGTGGGTTTGCTTTCTTCTATCATAGCTTGCACCTTATCCTTATCAACTCTTTCAGCAAGTCTTATATATTCGTTTATTTTATGATTTTCCAATACGCCCTCGACATCAGCGAACGACAAAGGCTTGATATTGAGAATTTTTTCTATTTTTTCCGCAAATATCGGCAGTACCGGCTTCAAATATATCGTAAGAATTTTCGCCGCGTTTAAAATCGTTGTCAGTATCGTGCGTGTTTTTTCCTTGTCGGTTTTTATCGCATCCCACGGCTTGTTTGTCTCAACGTATCGGTTCGCCGCATCTGCGAGCAGTGTTACCTGCCTGATAACAGAGGCATAGTCAAGATTTTCATAATCGCTTATTATTTCTTCTTTGGCCGCGACAAGTTGATGTATTAATTTTTTGCCTGTCTGGTCGATTGTTCCGAGCATCGAGTCGAGTTTGCCCGTCAGCATCGGCGCCGACCTGCTGGCCAGATTAGCAAGTTTGCCGATAAGGTCGGAATTCACTTTTGCAACAAAATCATCGAGACTCAAATCTATATCTTCCACCCCGCCGGAAAGTTTACTTGCGTAATAATACCGCAGGTATTCCGGGTCGAGATATTTGGCATAAGTCTCTGCTTTTATGAAAGTACCCTTGGACTTGCTCATCTTTTCGCCGTTGACGGTGAGAAATCCGTGCACGAAAAGTCTTTTTGCGATTTTAAAGCCGCTGCCCATCAGCATCGCAGGCCAGAACAGGGCGTGAAAATACATAATATCTTTGCCGATGAAATGATAAAGTTCGTATTCGTTACTATTCCAGACCTTTTCAAAATCGAGACCGTTTTTATCACAGTAATTTTTGCAGCTTGCTATATAACCTATCGGCGCATCGAGCCAGACGTAGAAAAATTTATTTTCTTCGCCGGGTATTTTGAACCCGAAGTAAGGCCCGTCCCTTGAAATATCCCAATCCTTCAAACCTGCCGCGAACCATTCATCGAGTTTATTGGAAACGCTTTTGCCGGTATATCCGCCCGCCATAAGCTCTTTTAATTTCTGCTGAAAATCCGCAAGCCTGAAAAAGTAATGAATGCTTTTTTTCCTCACCGGCTCTTTGCCGCAGGTCGCGCAGGCAGGCTTTATTAAATCCGTCGGCTGATACGTCGCCCCGCAGGCATCGCATGAATCGCCGTACTGATTTTCCGCCTTGCATTTCGGACAGATGCCTCGAATAAACCTGTCCGGCAGAAACATCTTGCAGCCGTCGCAGTATGCCTGCTCGATTTCGCCCTTTATTATTGAGCCTTTTTCCACAAGCCGGTTGAAAATCAGTGCGCTTAACTGCTTATTTTCTTCCGAATGTGTGGAGTAATAATTATCGAATTCGATATGAAACTTTTTAAAATCTCTCGTATGCTCGGCATAAACCTTTTTTATAAGTTCTTCAGGCTCTACGCCCTCGGCTCGTGCCTTAATCATTATTGGCGTACCGTGCGTATCGTCGGCGCAGAAGTACAGGCACTGATTGCCGTTGGCCTTTTGGAATCTGACCCATATATCAGTCTGCAGATATTCTACAAGATGGCCTATATGAATTGGGCCGTTTGCGTAAGGAAGTGCGGAGGTAACGACAATTTTTCTGCTCATTTACTGCTCCGGCTGTGTAGTAGGGTTGTCTTCTCGTGGCGGCTCTTCGTCGATATCTTTATCTGAATCCTGCCGTCGGTCGGATTTTTCATCATAATCTTCGAGTTCCGTCTCGTCGGCTTCGTCCCGTCCTTCGGGAGTAGGATAATTTTGCGGAGGCTGAAGGATTTCTATTTCGTCAACCGGCACGGCAAAAACCGTCCCGTCATCCTTCTTTATGGAGACAAGCTGTGTCAGGATTTGTGCATCGACTACAATACCTTCGCCATGTGCCGTTTTCACTCGTGTTCGTTTCCTTGGCAGCCGTCTGACAAGGTCTCTGTAGGTATGGTCTTCGTATCTCAGGCAGCATTTAAGCCTGCCGCAGTACCCGGAAATCTTCGACGGGTCCAGCGTCGCTTTTTGAAGTTTCGCCATCTTCATATTCACCGGCTTCAAAATCTTCAAAAACCTCTGGCAACAACATTGCTCTCCACAGACTTCGATATCGGCGGCGATTTTGGCGGCGTCTCTGGAGCCGACCTGCCTCATTTCGATTCGAGTCTGAAACTCCTTGGCAAGCCTTTTGACAAGCTGGCGGAAGTCGATCCTGGTCTCAGATGTAAAATAAAAAATTATCCTCTCGCCGCCAAAGATATGCTCGATATCGACAAGCTTCATCGGTAAATTCAATTCTTTTATGAACTGCACACATCTTTTAAGCTCTTCTTTGGCGCCAATATTTATATGATGCTCTTCGCTGAGGTCCTGGTCCGTCGCATAGCGGACAAATCTGCCGCCAATCGTTACAGGAGATTCCTCAATCCCGGCACCGTAATAATCAACGACGGCTTCCTCACTTTTCTTAAAAACCCCCGCCTTGTAGCAGAACCTTCCGACCACCTCGCCGATTTCAAGGCCCCTGTCAGTCTTTATCATCACTTTGCTCAACGCCTTTGGCATATTCTTCTCTTCGTGCGTAAACCAACCGAGGAGGCTGGTTTTGCCGTAACGGACGAGCATCTTTTTCTCAGCGGGATGATGGCTGGGTTTCGGTTTTGCTTCTGTATCGTTCATAAGTTTTTAACTCTGCACTTTAAGTTTCTAATTCTTTATTATACCAGAATCTGCGCAATTCAGCAACAAATGCTCAAAAACAAGCTTTTCATTGACCGAAGCGTCTATAAACCGGATTGTTTCATAGCACTTCTCAACCATCTCTGCGCAATCCTGCGGACTGAACCTGGCGGCAAGTGTCTTTATCTGGCCGGGCTGGTCGAAATTCGTCATCTTCTCGTCACTGCCTGCAGAAGCCTTCATCGCATCGGCAAAAGCGGAAATCGCTATCGCGGCAAAGACTTTTTTTGCGCCCCTGCCCAAATCAGCCTTGCTCGAGTCGGGCTTTATCTTCTGCCATGATGCTGTCAGTTGAGAAGCGGTTGAATTTATCCACTGCGCAAAATCCACGACATCGGCAAGCTCAGATTTGCAGAAACGAACGAGAAATTCTTTTTTAATTTCATAAAACGACGGCTCAAGCTTTGTAAAAATTAAAGCCTGTCCTAAACTTCCGCCTGTAAGTCTTGCCCAGAATTTCGCTTCCTGTTTATTAACGCCGCTGGCGGAAAGTTTTTCGATTATTTTTTCATCACTCAGCGGGCCAAAATGAACTATCTGGCACCGCGACCTCGTTGTCGGCAAAAGATTATCGAGTTTAGTGCAGAGCAATATGACGAAACTTCCGTTCGGCGGCTCTTCAAGCGTTTTTAAAAGCGCGTTCTGACTTTCGGGATTGAGTTTTTCCGCTTCGCTTACGATAAAAATTTTCGAGGCTGAAAGTGTCGGCTTTAATTGAACCTTCGCAATAAGAAAATCGCGAATAACATCTATCGGCAGGTCTATCGCCTGTCTTTTCCTTTTTTGGGAGTCACTGTTGAGCTGGATTAGTTCTTTGTAAATATGATGAAAGTCCGGATGAGTATCCGAATCGAGCGCGAGACACGAAGGGCATTTGCCGCAGCCGTCATTATTTGCCGGCGATTTGCAGAGTAAGAGTTTGGCGAACGCAATGGCCGTAGTATATTTGCCGACGCCGTCGGTACCTTCGAATATATAAGCGTGCGCCGATTTGCCGCCGGCAAATGCTCGTTGAAGAGTATTGACAGCCTTGTTTTGGCAAAAAATATCAGAAAGATTCATATATTTTTAAGAATTGAAATGTTTTTCAATTATTTGAACAATTTTTTTATGTACTTTTTTAATATCGTCCCTTGCGTCTATCACAACGATGTCGTCGCGGAACTCGGCAAGCTCAAGAAAACCTGCCCGCACTTTTTTGTGATATGCGATTGTCTTCTGCTCCATCCTGTCAAATGACCGATTCATTCTTTGTCTTGCCGTTTTAAGGTCAACATCGAGAATAATCGTAAGGTCAGGCCAAACTCTTTGAAGCGAATGCTCTGCAATATCCAGAACTTTCGCGATTCCCAGACCGCCGGCAAAGCCCTGATAGGCGCAGGTGCTCGACAGCCAGCGGTCGAGCAATACGCAATTTTTCTTTTTCAGCGCGGGCACGATACATTCCTGCCAGAGCTGGGCGCGGCTTGCCATATAAAGAAGCAGTTCCGTCCTGTCGCCGATATGGTTGGCGGGGTCGAGCAGGATTTTTCGGATTTTCTCGCCAGTGGCAGTCGAGCCGGGGTCGCGAAAACAGGAGGTCTTTATCTTATTTTTTGTGATGTATCGCGCCAATAGTTTGACTTGTGAGCTTTTTCCGCAGCCGTCCGGCCCGTCGAGAACTATGAATTGCCCTTTTAGATTCTTAATCATAATCAGATTAGGATACAGTAATTACAGCCGATTAGCAAGAGACTGTCGTTAGTAGTTAAAAAGATCGCTTAGTGTGTAGTTCTTTTTGGCGGCAAGGTTTAGGGCATTTAGAACCTTGGATTTGCTTTTGTCGGTCAGCTTTCTGCCTTTACAGGCCCTTGAAACCATTTTATGCGTAAGCTGCTGCGGCGGCAAAGCCGCTACGAGATCGTGCGGCTTTAAATTGAGCCTTGTCATAATGCCCGCAATAGGCTGCGGACCGAGATTTCTTTCGATGTCATCGTTCATTATTAGCAGTTTACCTGATTGAGAAGGGTTGTCAATTATTCAGCGGCGCGTATTCCTCTTCTTTCGCCTGCAAAACAAGTTTATCGTGGACAAAGGCGGCGATGACTCTGTTTTCGGGACTATCGGGCATGCTGAATGACGGGGCTCTGCCATTGCTGATTTGAAACCATCCCACGCAATAATTCTTTCCCCTGATGCGGCTAATTGTAACGCCGATAAAACCAGTCGAGGTTTTTGATTTTCTGTTCAGGGCGTTTTGCCTTGCAGTTACGATTCGCAGATTTTTTCTGAGGTTTAAACATAATAAAATTAAAAATAGCAAAAATTTTTCTTTTATAACATGCTTATTTACAATGACTTAAAAAATTATGGAAAATCTATCGATTTTTTGGTTGCAAAAATCGGAACCAAGTACTATATTAACTTTTAGCTGTCAGGACCGAGATAGGTCCGAGAAAAAAGCAGCAATGTCGTGAGAGAAGTGGCATGGGCGAACAAATGGTTGAAAGAGTAAAAAATGAAAATTAATAGCACTGATTTTCGTAGCTGTTTGCCCTGCGTTAATCAGGCAATTTCGGAAGGATTTCGATTCCATTCCGGAGGTTGCCTGATACGTAGGATGGCCTCCGGATATATATTATTTGGAGACCATAACAATGCTCACAGACGCAATAAAACATCTTAAAGAACAATTAAAAAATTCGCTTCCTGCAATTGTTGACACTTATAAAACAGGCTTAGCAAGGGAAGCCGTTGGCTTACTAAGTAAAGCAGAAAATTTATCGCAGGACCCGTATTCTGACAGGAATGAAATTAATCATCTTATAGCCAGAGCATTAATCCTGGCTGATAATGCGGAAATTATTGATGAAAGATTTAACGAAATTTAAACTCAAATCCAGTGGAGAGGTTATAAAACGTCTAAGGCAGGAGAAAAAAATTAGTTTACGTGATCTTGAAAGCAAAACTAAAATCAGCCGCAGTTTATTAAGCCGTTATGAAAACGGCCAATTATCCATTTCTATGAATTCATTAGAAGCGATTGCTAAGGTATTTGGCATGCCCGTTCCATATCTGGTAATAGAATTATTAAAACACAAATATCCTCACCTTACAGATAAAAGTAATATTGCAAATATCCTCAATGATTTATCTACGGCATTATTACAGGAAGGATGATTTGTATAATTTACGCAATAACAAAAATGAGGAAATAAGGTCCTCCTTAAAATGATAAATCAAAAAACAGTTTTAATTTTAGGAGCTGGGGCAAGCATGCCTTTTGGGTTTCCCTCCGGCAAAGATCTTGTTGCCCTGATTGATAATATGCTTTTTGATATTCAATCAGAAACATGTGTGCTTTTAAAAAGGCATGGCTATGATGAAGAGCTAATTCAAAAATTCAGAGAACATTTAATTTATTCCGGGCGCTCTTCCGTCGATGAGTTTCTTGAACACCGTACAGAATTCCTCGATATAGGCAAGGAAGTAATCGTTGCTGCTTTGTTAGATTTTGAAAAGTCGCTTAAACTTTTTGATAAAGCCATGAAAGATAATTGGTATCAACATCTTTTCAGTCTACTTAATATTTCATTCAACGAGTTCGACCAAAATAAACTTGCTATTATTACTTTCAATTATGACCGGTCGCTTGAGTATTATTTTTCTGCGGCTTTATGCTTTGCTTATGGAAAAAATATTGAAGAATGTGCTGAAAAACTTAACAAGATTCCGATAGTCCATGTGCATGGCAAGCTTGGCCGGCTTCCTTGGGAAAAATCTAAATACTCAGAGATTCCCTATGATATGCATGATTATCCTGATCAAAAAGATTTAATGATTCGCAATGGTAGTAAGAACATAAATATTATACACGAAAATATTGAAAAAAATGAAGAGTTTGATCAAGCTCACCAATTGATAAACGAAGCCGAACGCATTTATTTTTTGGGATTTGGTTATCACCCAACGAATTTAGCTCGACTTATTGGCAACTTGAGTCCACGCATCAACAAGGAGATTGGGGGAACTACGTTCGGAATGTCTTTATCGGCCAAAAACACTGCCATGAATAAGATAGCAAGGTTTAAACCCAACGTCAATTCGACATATTTTGAAAGAAATTTCTTTGATAGAGAAATTTATGAATATTTATATGACTATGTAACCCTTTAACCTACAATGCTATCTATAACCCTCATTACGGGGGAAGAATTGTATTCCGGAGACCTGTCAAATGTGTGAATTTTGCTTAAAGCACGGCGAAGGGAAAAAATGGTATCTTCAGGCCGCGAATTATTCTGACGACCTGCTCAATGACGTCCGCAGACGCAAATTTATCAAAAAATTCTTTACGCAAACTGACGAACTCAAAAAAAGTATCCGCAAAATAGATTCTCTCAGCAAGACCCCTGCAATCATAAAGGCCGTCATCGGGCGGCTTGTCACCGGCAAAATGAAGAAAAATCATTTCGGCCAGGTAGTACCCATCGAGGACATCGAGCGAATCTTTGATTTTGTAAACTCGATTGTCCGAGTCGCCTGCATGTGCCGGCACGCCATTCTCGGAAAAGAACATCGATTCTGTTACGGCGTATCTTTGTACCCAGATGGCGGGGCATTTGGCAAAATTATCGACGGCCTCGACAGCAGTTTCCTGGGCGGACCCGACATCTCCGCTATGGAAAAACTCACAAAAGAACAGGCCCTGACCGCTTTCCGCGACCATGAAAAGCAGGGTCTATGCCATACGGTATGGACTTTCGGCACGCCGTTCATCGCCGGAATATGCAACTGCGACCGTGCCGACTGCCTTGCAATGCGATGCACCGTAACCGCCGGTGTGCCGGTAATGTTCCGCGGCGAGTATGTCGCCGACGCTGACAGCAACAAGTGCACGGGCTGTCGGCAATGTATGCGCCTCTGCCAGTTTGGTGCAATATCATACAGCGCCGCCAACAAAAAAATTGTTATCGACCAGACCCGCTGCTACGGCTGCGGCATCTGCCGGTCGCTCTGTCCGACCAATGCTGTTCATCTGCACAACCGTGCTGACGTCCCTGCTGCCGCAAACCTCTGGTAATTTCCGCGGCCTTGTCGCCAGCGCCCTCAAATCCTGTTCCAGAAGATAACTTTTGAACGGTTCATTTTTGAAACAGGGAAAATTCAGCGGCGCGTATTCCTCTTCTCCGGCCTGCAGAACAAATTTATCGTGGGCAAAGGCGGCGATGATTCGGTTTTCAGGACAATCGGGCAGATTAAACGCCGGCGCTTTGCCGGTGCTTAACTGGAATCGTCCTGAGCAATAAATCCTTCCCTTGACGCGGTTAATTGTAACACCAAAAAAACCGGTCGAGGGTTTTGATTTTCTGTTCAGGGCGTTTTGCCTTGCGGTTACGATTCGCAGATTTTTTCTGCGGTTATCGAGCCGGTCGCCATTTATATGGTCAACGAGCCGGCCTTTTGGGGCGTTCATTACAAACCGTGAAAGCTGAATGTACTTTCTCGGATTTGTGCCGCGGATGATTATCGGATAGCCATCGGAAAGCCGCATTTCGACAATATCACCATTGTATCTTCTGTAAGGGGGTTCGTGTTTGGCGCTGAAGATTTTATAATAGATATCGGGGTCAACTTTTACAATTCGGCCTCGAACTTTGAACATCAGGTAATCTATTTTTTGCTTTGGTAATGACATAATAAGGCTCCGGGAAAAATGAAGAAAATATAAAAAACGTAGGACGGTAACGGTTGCGAGGCTCGATTGGATTACGTAAGACGTAAGACGTTAGACGAAACGAGCATCACAACCGCAGCCGAAAGACGCAATAACTAGCGCCTCCGTATTACATAAAAACTTGCGCGTTTTTTGCGAAAATTCGTCAAAAATTTTGGCATTTTTTTCATAAACCCTTGTCAATAAAGGATGCAAATTTTTTCATTTCAGCCAAAAGCGCAGGAAATTAATTGCGCGTTTGGCAAAAAGGGACAGGTTATTTAAAGATATTTAATATTTTTGTTGACTTTGTAAATCCAGTTTGTATGATAAGTTTTTTTGGTGTGTATCCTTCCATCTCTCAAGTGTATGCTTCCAATAAAACAAATCGAGAGATACTATGTTTAACGGCCTATAGACAGGCTAAGGAGAGTAAAGTGAGTACAGGAACAGTAAAATGGTTTAATTCAGAAAAGGGATATGGTTTTATTACTCCGGATGGCGGCGGCAATGATTTGTTCGTCCACCACTCGGAAGTCAAGACCGTCGGTTACGCAAATCTCGAGGAAAACCAGAAGGTTAATTTCGAGACCGGACAGGGTAAAAAAGGCCCATGTGCCAACAACGTAACGCCGTACGCAGCAAAAGTTGCCCCAGTCGCCGCAGTGGAAATCCCATCGTTAGAAGAGATAGCCCCGGATGTAACAGATGTAGAGTTAACCAAAGCCTAACGTATCAGCAAGACTTGCAAAAATAGAAAGGCTCGCCCAGGAGGCGAGCCTTTTTTTGCGCTATGTCCGGTACCAATTTGCTATTCGATTATTCCTATATCGCTACGATAAAATAAACAGGTGCGGGGTTCGTCGTTCTACTTGACCACGTTTTCCACTGCCTCGCCGGTCTTTTCAGCGGCGCCTTTGACAGCGCTGCCGGTTTTCTGGGCGGCACCTTTAACAGCGTTGCCGGTCGTCTTAGCGGCGCCTTTGACGGCGTGGCCGGTCGTCTCGGCGGCATTATCCACCTTTTCGCCTGCTGTCTGCATAGGGCCTTTGTCATCATCGCAACCAGCCAGTGCCAGTACGGCCAATACCGCCAGCACCGGCAAAAGCCGTTTTAGAATCTTTTTCATTTTCGGTTCCTTTCCGATTGTGCCTGTTTTAATGTCTTCCTGCTGCAATAAGCTATAGAATTATACACTTTCCCCTTTACCTTTTCATCTTTTTAACGCTATAATTTGTCAGGATATAAAGACAAGGATATTATATGAAAGCTTTTCTTGAGAAAAATAAGATATCCATAACCATTATCGCTGCGGCGTTAATAATCGCCGCGGCAATCTGGCTGTCGAAAAGACAGTCTTTGGCCGGTTCCGAAAACGCTCAACCGGCCCAGTCAGTACGGCCGGCTTCGACACGCATAAAGTTTTCTGATGCTCCCGATTACATCGGCACAACTGTTTGTGTAACGGGCAAAGTCAATCACGTTTATACATCTGAAAAAGGAACTATATTTATAAATTTCTGCGCCGATTATAAATCCTGTCCTTTTGGCGCGGTAATTTTCGAGTCTGTCGCTTCTAAATTTCCTAATCCGGACCAGTACACGGGAAAGAATGTGGAAATCACCGGCTTTATAACTGCCTATCAGGGCCGCCCGGAAATTGTTCTCGAAAATCCCGCCCAAATCAAAATTGCTAAATAAGTTTAGCCCGCTGTTTCATATTTACCAGCCTGGGGCAAGCTAATCCTTTACGGACAGTTTGCTCTACGATAGAATAACGCGATATGGAAAACGATTCGAAAAATACCGTCAGGCCGACTCAGACCAGATTCAGTTTCGGCGCCACTTCGGCCATCATCACTAATCTTGGCATTATCGTCGGCCTTGATACGCTGACGCATCCAAAATTAAGCATCATCGGCGCACTTTTGGTCATCGCGCTAGCCGACAATATGTCTGATTCTTTCGGCATCCATATCTATCAGGAGTCAGAGAACCTCAGTAAAAAAGAGGTCTGGCTTTCTACGCTGACTAACTTCCTTGCCCGGTTGTTTGTTTCATCGACTTTTATTGCCCTGATAATCTTTCTGCCTATTAAATTTGCGGCCGTCTGTTCAGTCATCTGGGGTTTGTTAATATTAACCGTTATGTCCTACGCAATATCAAGACAGAGAAAAATAAGCCCTTATTCTGCAATTCTTACTCATACTATCATTGCAGTTCTTGTCGTCGCAGCCAGCCACTTCATCGGAGCATTCCTAATCGCCAGATTCCAGGGCTAAACACCCGACTCGTATGAGTCGTTATTTTTCCGATGGTCCGACTATCAGCAATTCAAATGTTCCAGGCTCATAGCTCCTGCGGCGGCCCTGTTCCTGACCCGGAGCAGGTGGCTTGGGTTTTGCCGTCACCAGATATATCATATGCGTTTTCGAATTAAGGGCCATTGTCCTTGCCCCCGGGGCAGTCGCTACGGTCTGGATAACCTTGAACTTCTCCGGCGTCTCTTCCTTGACAATTGTCAGCGTACCATCCTGTCCGTTGGAACTAAACGCAACTCCTGCCTCTGAGTCAAACGCCGCGGCATCAGAACCTTTGCCGATTTCCAGCGTCGCGACAACTTTGCCGCTGTTGCAATCGACTACTAACATCTTGCCGTTGGAGCAGGTCGAAAAGAGCCGCATATTTTTGCGGTCTATGGCCAGTCCAGTAGGCTTTTCACCGGGTGCCAGCGGCCAGTTATTTGTTACGGTCATTTTCCTGGCGTCTATCACGGCGACTTCATTCTTATCCTCGATATTGACGAACACCCGGCCGTTTCTATCGGAGACTGCAAATTCCGGCCTGCCTCCCAGCGATATAGAGCCGATGATTTTATTGGTGTTGGGATCGATAACATTGCAATCTTTGCTCCCGCCGTTAAATACGAAAATGTGATTTGTCGAATGGTCGAACATAATGGCATCCGGCTTGGCGCCAACTTTGATTCGGCCTGTCTCTTTCAATGTGTTCGGGTCAAAAACGGTTACTGAATTATCGCCGCCGTTGCTTATGAAGCCTTTATTAAATGCGTGCGCAAGTACTATCCCGTGGATGCCCGGCGTATTGTTAATATCGCCGATTACCTTTTCGCCGACGGTGTCAAAAACAACCACATGGCTCTGGTGTGAAATGTAAAGACGATTGGTACTGTTGTCAACGGTGAGATAATCCCATCCGCCATCACCGCCGATGGGAATTTTCTTTATCAGCTTATATGACGACTTTTTTTCTGCGCCCCAGGCGAGAGAGCCAAACGCCATTGTCAGGATAACAGCCGCAGCCAAAATCACGATACCTTTATTGAATTTCAGCTTTTTCATTGTCCATTTCTCCAAATAAAAAAAATGTTTTGGCTAATATTTTTTACTTACAATCCGAATATGGTATCCGCCTTTTATTCTAATAGCAATATACTGATAACCGTTACATTTATTGGTTATTGGAAGTTCGATGTTAAAAGTTGAAAATTCCCTTTGTGTCTTTGAAGCTTTGCGGCTAAAATAAGGGTATATGGAACTTTCGTGGACGATGAAATTTAGAATCGCAGCGGCATTTGCCATCGGCGTTGTGCTGCTTGGTCTTTTGCCGTGGCATCTTATCAGTCCCCCCGCCGGCGGCATCTTCGCCATTTTGTCCGGCACTATCAGCATCGGCGATTTATTAATTTGCGCCGGCCTTTCATTTGCAGCCGGCTTTCTGGCCTCGGCAGTTTGCACACCTTTCGGAATGCAAATCGGAATACTTGCCGCCCCGGCAGGCATGGCTGTCTGGGCATTGCGAAGCGCAGCATTGTCAACCGTCTTTCAAGCTGCTCCGGCCGCACAGGATAGATTAGCGGTATATTCATCGCTCCGGCTGGAGGCATTTGTGTGGATGGCGATTGTCGGCTGCTGCTGTTTCGGCGCAATCGCGGCAGATAAAATTTTCAAAAGAGAACCGGCGAATCTGATGGATAATATTGGCGCCGTTTTTAAGCTGCCTGATTTCGCGGCGATTCCAATCGCGGTTATCGCAACTATTTTTGTCGGAGGCCTTCTCATAAATCTTATTGCAGGCGACATAAGTTATCCTGACGCCAAACTTGGCCGAGTTGTAGGTCAGCCCGCTAATTTACAGATTGCCTTTGCTGTTCTGATTAGCTTTATGATTTGCGGATTTATTATGAAGTATTTTATCGGCGTAAATTTTTTATGGCCGGCGGCAACTTCGGCGCTATTAAGTTATTATTCCATAACAATGTATATCAAGAAACCTATCATTGAACATCTCGTCAATACCTGGCCGGCCGTTTTTTTCGCTAATTCCATCGCCGCGGTACTGCCGGTTCAAATGGTGGCGTTTGCCTGTCTGGGGGCTGTTTGGGGCTATTGGCTGGCCGTCAGGCAGCATTTGTGGCAAAAATACGAAAGCTGATTACCACCCGCTTAGAAGCATAACTCCTTTAAAATAAAGCACTTGCAAATATTTACATTTTAAATCCTCTATTTTCAATCTTTAACGTTAATTAACCGGCATTAATCGCCGAAAACATACAAAGGACGGCTTCTCGGAGGGTTACAACAGTTGGATAATGATCTTTTAAATAAAAGATATCGCGAAACAGAACCCCCGAGATTTTCGTAGTATATAGGACAGGAATATACCCTGGAACCGCAGAAAGGAGTGCCGGAAAATGTTGGTACTTAGCAGACAAAGAAATGAGTCGATAATGATTGGCGACGATGTAGAAATAACCATCGTTGACGTTCGAGGCGATAAGGTTCGCCTTGGCATCACAGCCCCAAGAACCATATCCGTTCACCGTAAAGAAGTTTACCTGGCGATTCAAGAGGAAAAGGCGGGAAATAAGCCCGTTAAAAACCATCCTGAGCCGTCACCAAGTTAAAATCTCCCGATCTAAACGCGAACAGGAAAAGGCCGTTATGAGACGGCCTTTTTTATTTTCCCAATTTTTTAAATTTTTATGCAATAAATTTCCCCGCCAGCCGTCTTAATAATTTGGAAAATAACGAGTAAGCCTGCTTACAAAAAATTTCCCGACTATCGTCAACATCAAAGCAGCAGGAATGCCTGCTGTCTTTGAGCACACGACAAAAAAGCCCTGCTAAAACGGGGCTTTTTTGGTATGTATTCATAAAGCAGTTAAAAAAGGTCTTATAACAAAATAACACGCACAAAAAAATGGGGTTTTAACCGCTATAAAGGCATATTCCTAAAAGAGATAAGAGGCTTATTAAAAACCGCCGATAAAGCTGATTAACGAGCCAGCATCTGCAGGGGAGCAACTTGAGCCGGGCAAATACGCAATACTTTTTTGATAAAGGCGAAAAAAGAGTATCCGGTTATGGGTGTAATTGGCAAAAAAAACAATTTTCAATCGTATATACTTGTCGCGATATTTGTAATAATGTCAGCCGGTATAATTACCGCCGGTGGTCTGTATTATTCACATTACAAAACACAATACAAGGCTGAGATAGGAATACAACTGTCGGCCATCGGCAAACTGAAAGCAGATGAACTGGCGAATTGGAGGAGTGAGCGTCTGGGAGACGGTAAAGTTTTTTACAAGAATGCCGCTTTCTCCGCCCTGGTCGGCAAATATTTTAACGACCCCAATGACGCAGATTCGCAAAAGCAGATTAAAGCGTGGCTAAGCATCGCCCAAGCATCTTACCAATATGACAAACTGATGCTGCTTGATAATCAGTATCGCAAGATAATAATTATGGTTCCGGACAGTCCTGAGCGGCCTATTTCATATATTTCCGAACACACATCCAAACTTCTGCAAACAGGCCAGATGGTTTTTGAAGATTTTTACTGGAATGAACAAAATCAGAAAATCTATCTGAAAGTTCTTGTTCCCATTCTGGATAAAGACGAGAGCAGGACGATTGGCGTTCTGGCGATGCGAATCGACCCCAAGGTTTACTTGTATCCATTTATCGAAAACATGCCGATGCCGAGTTTTTCAGCGGAAACTCTGCTTGTCCGCAAAGATGGAAATAACGTACAATTTCTGAATGAACTTAAGTTCCAAAGCGGTACCGCTCTTAAGCTGAGGTATTCCCTTACGAATAAAACTTTGCCTGCGGTCAAAGCGGTTTTGGGATATGAGGGCATCACAGAAGGAACAGATTACCGAGGAAAACCGGTCATAGCGGATGTCCGAGCCGTGCCGGATTCGCCGTGGTTTCTGGTTACGCGAATGGATACCTCCGAAATATATACGCCTTTAACGCAAAGACTATTGGCGATTATAATTTTCATCGGCATTCTGCTGGCAGGAGCAGGGGTCAGCGTGGGTTTTCTCTGGAAGCAACGAACCGCCAGCTTTTACCGGCAAAAATATGGTGAAACTAAAGAATGGAACAAGGTATTCAATTCTATTACCGATATGGTTTCGGTTGTAGACCGGGATAACAGACTTAAGACAGTCAATAAGGCTTTCGCTGATATATTCGGAAAGCGGCCGGAGGAACTTATTGGGATGCGATGCTGCGAGTTGGTGCACGGGACAAAAGAGCCTCCTGAGAATTGTCCCATGAGAAAAACTTTATTGACCGGCGAGCCGGCTAAAGTAGAAATTTATTATAAGGCTCTTAGAAAACATTTGGAAATATCCACCTGTCCTGTATTCGGTGATAACAAGGAAATTGTTGAAACGGTACATTTTATAAGAGACATTACCTCGCGGAAGCTGCTGGAGGAAGGGCGCAGAAATGCTGATACCCAATTGCGAGACGTTTCTCGGTTCAACCAGGAAATAATCTCAAACGCCGGCGTAGGCGTGGTTGTTTACGACCTGCAATTACGATACATGGAATGGAATCCGTTTATGGAAAATATGACCGGAAAGAAGAAGGGAGATGTGATAGGCAAAAGCGCGTTAGAACTCTTTCCGCTTCTTCATGAAAGCGGTATCGATAAACTTCTTGAGCGTGCGCTGACAGGCGAAACGGTATCTTCTCCTGATATAGAACATAAAAGCCCTCGAACCGGAAAAATGGGCTGGGCAGTCGAGACTTACACACCGCACCGGAACAGCAGCGGTCAAATAATCGGTGTCATCGGCACGATACGCGATATTACCGAACGCAAACAGGCAGAGCAGGCAATGCTGAACGGCAGCAAACGATACCATGCTCTCTTTGAGCAGGCGAACGATGCCATTTTTTTGATGGAGAAAGAATACTTCACCGACTGCAACGAACGCACACTTGAAATGTTCGGCGTGGCGCGAGAACAGATTGTCGGTCAAACACCGATTCGTTTTTCGCCGGAAACCCAGCCTGATGGCCGACGTTCAAATGAAAAAGCACTTGAGAAAATCAGTGCAGCGCTTGCAGGCGAGCCCCAGTTTTTTGAGTGGACACATAAGCGGCTCGACGGGGCGCTATTCGATACGGAAGTTTCGCTTAACTGCGTTGAGATTGAAGGGCGACCAATAATTCAGGCAATTGTCCGTGATATCACCGGCCGCAAACAGGCAGAGGAATCGCTGAGAAACAGTGAAAATACATTCAAGAGTATCGCTACCGCAGTGCCTGTGGGCTTAGGCTTTGCCACCGGCAGAAAGATACAATGGGTAAACGATTATCTTCTGCAGCTTCTCGGGCATCAAAGAGAAGAAGTTGTCGGAAAGGACACCCGTATATTTTATGAGAATGACGAGGGATATAACCTTGTCGGCAAACAATACTACCGGGAATTAAGCGAAAAAGGCAGGAGCGAAATAGAGGTTAACTGGCAGCACAAAGACGGCAAAGTCCTGAATATATATCTTACAGGGGCAACTTTAGACGGGCGGGATGTGTCACGTGGAATTATTTTTGCCGGATTGGATATTACCGAACACAAACTGGCAGAGAAGCATTTGGAAGACGCCGTTGAACGGGCCAACCTGATGACGAAAAAGGCGGTTGCCGCCAATGATGCCAAGAGCGAGTTTTTGGCCACTATGAGCCACGAAATCAGGACACCGCTGAATTCTATTATCGGGTTCAGCGACCTGCTGGCCGACGAACTTGCAGGAGAACAGAAAAAATATATAGAGACGGTTTGCGGCAGCGGCAGGCAACTTTTACATCTGCTTGGCGATGTTCTGGACCTTTCCAAGATTGAGGCCGACAAGATGGATATCAAGATAGCGCCGTGTCCGCTTGAAGATATTATAGCCAGAGTGGAAGCTATGATGCATCCTCTGGCGGCGAAAAAGAAACTGGAGCTGGCAATCTGCAGAAAAGGTGTTGTTCCGGCTAATATTGTCACAGACGCCGACCACCTGGAACAGTGCCTGGTCAATATTGTAAATAACGCCATAAAGTTTACAGAGCAGGGATATGTTTATGTGAACATTTCAATGGAAGACAGGAACGGCGAGTCATTCGTTCGTTTCGAGGTGACAGATACCGGAGTCGGCATCGCCTCTGAGTGTCAGGAAAAAATATTTGAATCCTTTACTCAGGAAGACGGGACTTTATCCCGCAAATATGGCGGAGCGGGACTCGGCCTTACTATAAGCAAAAGAATAGCCGAACTTCTCGGCGGTGAAATTACCCTGACCAGCGAAAAAGGCAAAGGTTCTACATTCGTACTTACAGTACCGGCCAATATCGATGCAGCGGCAGTGCAGGCCGGTGCCGGAGCGGCTGACACAAATAATAACGCTATTTTTACTCAATAATTTTCGCCGCTTCTTCGGGAGGACAAAAAAAAGCCCTGCTGATGCAGGGCTTTTTTGTTATGGTTCCTGAAACTATTATTTTTTCTTCTTCATAATCGGCTGCGCCATTTCTTCGGCAGTCTGTTTTTGCAGTTTTTTCGCGTCTTCTATCATCTCCTCTTTTGAGAGCTGTTTGTACGGCTCAAGTTTGAATTTCCAGGTATATTCGTCGGTCCTCTTGCTGAAAATATCGTCAAACAAATCAAACGGAGCTCTGTCACGCAGCGGCCGCTTTAAATCCTGATGAGTCTTTAAGGTTTGGAAACCTTCCTTTGTAATCCTGACGCTGTAGTCGCCGTACCATTCAAAACCGACGGTGACAGGCGATGCACCGATTTCCTCGTCGTTAAGCGATACAAGAGCTCCGGCAGGTTCGGTTATTATGGTAATCTTTCTTTCCACGCATCCTGAGCAGAGGCAAATCATACCGCACAAGATAATTAATGCGACATTCGGCAGTTTCCGTACTAACATAAAAATCTCCTAAATTAAGCCTCCCTGCCGCGATACGCAACGCCGGGAGAACCGCCGAATTATCAGCTAAATATTAGAAATTGTCAATAGTGAAGATGGCAAACAGCCGGCAGCAAATTTGAATCAAATTCGCCGCTGCGCTGATGGTGGTTAAATGCGGTAGAAATTCTCAGCCGTTTTGTTCTGAAGATTCATGATTTTCAAGCTGTTTGAGGGAACAGGGCTCAGCCACTTTTCGATAGCCCAGCGCTTTTATAACCTCAAGAATTTCCGTCCAGCTCGGGAAAGGTTTTGAGTTGAGCTTCTTATACTGGTCGACGGCCATAACGAACTCGAACTGTTCATCTGTCATCTGGCCTTCTTCGGCGGCCTTGCGGTCTTCGGAGCGTCTCCTGCCGGGGCCGCGACGTCTATCAAGGTCAGTTCTTCTGTCGGCAACGGATTCTCTCCTGCTTTGTGTGCGTCTGTCCGCAGCGGCCTGGCGTCTTGCCGAAAAGCAATTTTCAACATGTGTTTTATATTCTTCCACTTTCATCACCTCATTAATTCAAAATCGAATCAAATATTATTGTCGTCATCATCAAAACTTTCACGGTCTTCTAATTCATCAATGTCAGCTTCGTTATTCCAGTTGTCGGGGTCATTGAAGGCGTCATCGAGGAAATTGTCAAAGTTCTGCTGCGACTCGATAATTTCCTGAGCCTGTTCGAGATAATTTTCCGGAACCATCACCGCTGTACCGAGTACCGCTGAAGAATAGCTTCGCTGGGTCGCGGTTACAGCGGGAATATCATGCTTTACGAGTATGTCCCGGTATTCGTTTGCAAGGTCAATATCCTCGGCGATGGCAATCGTCACATAGTCCTCCAAAGCCATTCTCTGGTCGTCTTTTTTCCTGTCATTGGCATTCATAATTTTCCCATCCCCGATATCGCTAAGATAAGCCCTTTAAACGGTTTCCTAAGCTGTTTTCGACATAAAATCCCTGTCGTATAATCTAAAAAAGGGTGGAAACAGCCTAATAAGTGCAAAATTTTGCAGTTTTGAGTGATTTTTTTGTTGCAAAGGGTCTTATAAGTGTTCAGAATAGGCCCTATAAATCGACCCTGTCGTAAAAGGTCGATAAAAAGGAATAGTTTTTTTATTTGCATGGAGGTTTTATAGCATGGCAAAGAAAAAAGGTGGCAAAGAGTCTTTGATTGTAGCGAGCAAGGTAAAAGCCTACGTTAAGAGCAAAAAGATGATGACATCGGCCGATGCACTTGGCGCTCTGAGCGACAAGGTTTATTGCATGCTTGATCATGGCTGCGAGCGGACAAAAGCTAACAGAAGAAGCACATTGAAACCGCAGGACCTGTAACAGATTCTTTGCGGGAAAAAACAACGAAACCGGCCTCTATAAAAAAACTATAGAAGTCGGTTTTTTTTCGCCCATACTTAACCAAATTTTTGCCTGACAGCGTTTTTCTGTAGTACTTTTGTCTTTTTTATATTTTTTTACGCGCAACGTCCTATAACTCGCAAAAACGTGACTGGCGATACTGGAAATTGATTTTATAGGAACAATTTATTAAACCTGCGGTGTTTAAAAACCGATTATAGATTATGTCTAAGTGGATTATATTCCTTTGTTTATCTTTAAGCCGAGGGGTCTCGTGAAGATATTTATGCTTGGTTGGGAATTTCCGCCTTTTATCAGCGGCGGATTAGGTACGGCATGCTATGGCTTGACCAAGGCAATGAGCAAGCTGGGACTTGAAATAACGTTCGTTCTGCCTCGGACGATACATACAGACAAACTCTCAACACACGTCAATATGCGAACCCCTGCCGATATAACTACCAGCCAGATCGTCCTCGATGAAAACGAACTTAAAAACATAAAATTCAAGACAATAGACTCCGCCCTGAAACCCTACGCCACAGCCGAAAGTTACCGGCATGAAATCGAGGATATGATACGGGCCAAACAAAAACGGTCCAGTACAGTGACTATCGGAGCGGAATCGCTCGATTGCAACGCTCATTATGCAGGCGATATGTACGCTGAAGTTCACAGGTACGCCGCCTCGGCTGTAAAACTGGCGCTGCAGGAGGATTTTGACGTTATTCACGCCCATGACTGGATGACATATCCAGCCGGAATTGCCGTAGCCGCTGTTACCGGCAAGCCTCTTGTCATACATGTGCACTCGACGGAATTCGACCGCAGCGGCGAAAACGTCAACCAGATGATTTACGATATCGAGCGGGCCGGAATGCACGCCGCCAACAGAATAATCGCGGTAAGCTACCTGACAAAAAATATAATTCTCGCCAGGTACGGCATAGACGGTGAAAAAGTGGATGTTGTTTACAATGGAATCGAAAGAAACGGCAACGGTTTCAACTTCGGCAAAATAGGAATAAATAAAGACGAAAAAATTGTTCTGTTCCTCGGCAGAATCACGATGCAGAAAGGACCGGAATATTTCCTCGCCGCCGCTAAAAAAGTCCTTGAGGTTATGGACAACGTCAAATTCGTTATGGCAGGCTCCGGCGATATGATGCGACAGACAATTGAACTTGCAGCCGAACTCGGTATCGGCAGCAAGATACTGTTCACAGGCTTTTTAAGAGGCGAAGAAGTCCGCAAAGTTTACGAACGAGCGGACCTTTATGTTATGCCCAGCGTATCGGAGCCGTTCGGCATAGCTCCGCTCGAAGCGCTCAACCACGATGTGCCGGTGCTGATAAGCAAGCAAAGCGGCGTATCGGAAGTTCTGACGCACGTGCTCAAAGCGGATTTCTGGGATGTAAACGAAATAGCCAACAAGATTGTCGCTGTATTGAAATATCCGCCTCTGCAGATGACATTGAAGGAACATGGAAACTTCGAAGTCAGAAAACTCAAATGGGAAGACGCCGCTGAAAAGTGCAGACAAATATATGAACAGCTTGTCAGCCAGCCGGTTTGTGTTTGAAATTACCGAGTCGGCTAAAAAAGGCCGGCAGGAAATATTATCAAAGGATTGACTTATGCCATCTGTATGCTTTTATTTTCAGGTTCATCAGCCTTATCGGCTTCGGCACTATACCGTTTTTGACGAAGACCACCGGTATTTTGACACTTTCAAAAACAAAGCAATCTGCCAGAAGGTCGCCAACAAATGCTATCTTCCGACAAACAAGCTTATTCTCGACCTGATAAAACGACACGATGGACGGTTCCGCGTGGCGTACAGTATTACCGGCGTACTGCTGGAACAACTGGCCGAGTATGCTCCTGAGGTAATGAGCACTTTCGATGCGCTTGCGAGAACCGGCTGCGTGGAATTTCTTGCGGAAACATATTATCACAGCTTGAGCTTCCTGTACTCACGAAGCGAATTCCAGGAGCAGATTTTCAAGCATATGGATACCATCGAACGCCTCTTCGGCCAGCGACCGAAAGTTTTCCGTAATACCGAACTTATTTATAACAACGAACTTGCCGCGGCGATTGATGAGATGGGCGTATTCGACGGTATTATTACCGAAGGCGCCGACAGAATCCTGGCAGGCAGAAGTCCCAACTTCCTCTACAAGCCGCCGAAAGAAGGAAAAGTCAAACTGCTGCTGAAAAATTACGCCTTAAGCGACGATATCGCGTTTCGGTTTTCAAACCGGGGCTGGAGCGAATGGCCGCTTATGTCGAACAAATTCAGCGAATGGATAAATAGAGTCAACGGCAACGGATACGTGGTTAATCTTTTTATGGATTATGAAACTTTCGGCGAACATCAGTGGGAAGATACCGGCATATTCGATTTTATGCGGCATCTGCCTGATGAGATTATGAAACATCCCGACAATAATTTCAAAACGCCGACAGAGGCGATTGCGGCCTATCCGGCAACGGACACGGTAAACGTGCCGGCACTTATAAGCTGGGCTGATACTGAAAGAGACCTTTCCGCCTGGCTGGGAAACGCGATGCAGTCAAACGCCCTGCATGAGCTCTATCGTATGGAACACAATATAAAAAAGACCGGCGACAAGGTTATTTTGTCGGACTGGCGAAAACTCCAGAGTTCCGACCACTTCTATTATATGTGCACAAAATATTTCTCGGACGGCGATGTACACAAATATTTCAATCCGTATGATTCGCCCTACGATTCATATATCAACTTTATGAATGTAATGGGTAATCTTGAAAAAAGATGTACAGATTCTTCGCGCAGCCGTCAAAAGGTTACGACGTAATCATGGTCAGGGATTTGACATAATAAGGAATCGCAGGGATGGCGGAGCTCGCCGAAAAAATTCTAAAACCTAAATATCAGCAGATACAGATAAACGAATTTGAAAAACTGATTGAGACTGAATGGCTGCTGACTAACAAGCGGGGAAGTTTTGCTTCCGGCACATCCTGCTGCTGCAATACGAGGCGTTATCACGGACTGCTCACCGGCTCGCTCCGGCCCCCGGCTAAAAGAATCGTCGCGCTTGCAAACTGCCTCGAAACAATCGCCGCGGAAAAACAGCGGTATAATCTTAACCATTTTGAATTCGAACCTCCCTCTTCTGAAATACCGGCTCCGCTGCCGAGTGGTTTTAGAAAAGATGTCGGAGTTCATTTCGATTATTCGACAAACCTGTGCAGCCTTACCAAAAGCATCTTTTTGATGTCGGATTTCGATATAATCGCAATTGTTTACGAGTTCAGCGACGTCCAGCAGAAATTTGAATTTACCGTAAGGCCGTTTGCGGCGATGAGAAACTACCATAGTCTTGCGAAAGCGGGCGATAACTTCTATCTCGAATGGCAGGACGACTTTTTGGCGGTCAAAAATAAAAATCTCGCGCAGGCGCAGCTTTTGCTCGCAACCGACGAGATGGCATTTATGGAAGATGCACAATGGTGGCGTAATTTTTCCTATCGTCAGGAGAAATCGCGGGGCTATGATTATGTCGAAGACCTCTGGTCGCCGGGAGTTTTCAGGAGAACTATCGACGGACGCACTAAAATCGTCCTCTGGGCGGGTTTCGGCGATAACGATATGCCGCTGAAAATGTCGGGGCTGGATGTCGATGTGATTATCGACGACCTTACATTGCAGCAAAAACAGGTGCTAAGCAGCGTGAAAAGCAAAGACCCTGTCGCCCTGTCGTTTGCTATCGCGGCCGACCAGTTTATTATTGACCGGCGAATCGAAAAACTGAAAACAAAATCAATCATCGCGGGCTTCCCGTGGTTTATGGACTGGGGCAGAGACGCCTTAATCTCGCTTGAAGGACTTTTGCTGTCCTGCGGCAGATATGAAGACGCTATGTCGGTCCTGCTTAGTTTCGCATACAACGCTGACGAGGGAATGATTGCAAACTTTTTCGGCGACGACGAAACCGGAGCGCATTTCAACAGCATCGATACATCGCTGTGGTTTATTCACGCGGCTTTTAAATATTACAAGACAAGCGGCGATATCAGAGGTTTTACTTCGAGATTAATGCCTGTGATTCGCTGGGTAATCGATTCGTACCAGCAAGGTACCAAGTTCGGTATAAAGGCGGACGCCGATGGTTTAATCACCGGCGGCTCTTTCGATACGCAGCTTACGTGGATGGACGCGAAATTTGATAATGTCGCCTTTACGCCCCGATACGGCAAGGCCGTGGAAATAAACGCGCTATGGTATAACGCGATATGTAATTGCGCCGAGTTTTACAAGGACAGGGACGCTGTTCTTAAGGAAAATTTCAGTAAAATGGCCGACAGAATCGCCGCCTCTTTCCGAGACTGCTTCTGGTATCAGCAGGGACAATATCTTTACGATTGCGTAACAAACGATTACAAAGACGCAAGCATAAGACCCAACCAGATATTCGCCGTATCGCTTCCATTTTCGCCATTAGACGGCCAGCAGCAAAAAGCGGTTGTAAGCTGCGTTGAAAATAATCTTTTAACGCCTTACGGCCTGCGGACTCTTGCCGCAAGCGACAGCAAGTACAAAGGCAAATATCAGGGCGGCCCAAAAGAACGGGACGGCGCCTATCATCAGGGTACAGTCTGGCCGTGGCTGATTGGAGCCTTTGTCGAGGCTTATCTTAAAATCAACGATTATGACAAGCAGAGCAAAAAAACCTGTGCCGGCCGGCTTGAACTGCTGATTGAGCATTTTAAAAACAACGGCTGCATGGGCAGTATAAGTGAGATATTCGATGGCGACCCGCCTCATCAGCCGCGAGGAGCGATTGCGCAGGCATGGAGCGTAGGGGAAGTGTTAAGGGCTTATTTACTGACTCACAGCTAAAACTGTCAGCTTTTCTCTTTTTCGACTGCCACAAGATTTATATAGCCGTGTTTTACGCCCCGCAGACTTATCATTTTTTCGCCAACCATATTAATGTCGCAGGCCAGGCCCCTGACTAAAAGAATTTCAAGACAATTATGTCTGTCAATATAAACATGAATACAGGAAATTGTCTTTATCGGCTCGTGATGCTGCAATCTTTTAAAAACAGTTGAGATGTGGGCGGTATGGTGGTCGTAAACCAGGAAGATTGCACCGATTGCAGGAGTTTTTTTGTGTTCGATTTTCTGTTTCGATAAATGCTCGCGAATCAAATCGCGGATTGCTTCCGAACGGTTTTTGTATCCCCTGCCGGAAATGATTTTGTCGAACTCCGCAAGCAATTTGTTTTCCAGCGAAACGCCTATACGTTCAATATCAGACATTTTATTTCCCTCCGCCATCTGCCGCCGGCGCCACACAGAAAACGTAAATCAACGGCTCATCGGAGGTGTTCTTTATATTGTGCGTGGTTTGCGGCGGAATATAAGTAATTTTGCCTTTTGAGACCGGGAAAGTTTTATCGCCTATAATCGCCTGTCCGTTTCCCGACAGGAAAATAAGCATTTCTTCATTTATACCGGTTGTGTGCTGGCCGCAATCGCTGCCGGGCTTTAAATAAACACGGCCGGAATGAAAACCATAGGTTTTAGGGGGTTTGAACAATGACTGATATTCGGTGCTGTCAACAAGTTCCTTAACAAAAGGTTCTATCGCCATCTTTTTTCTCCCAAAACTTCAATTAAGCCGTCATTTTACCGAAAAATTATAAATTTGCAAATTATTTAAATTATTTCTTGATTCGGTAATACTAATCCTGTATTTTTATGCGCGGTCGGTATTACGTTTTTTTAATTTTTATGCGCGTATTGATATTTTTTAGGAAAAAAGGATGTTCGCAAAAAAAGCAGGGATGCTATTGGGTTTGGCGGTTATGCTCAGTATTTATAATTTAGGCAAAGCACAAAACACGGGGAAAAGTATCTGGGAACGCGATACGTTGACAAACGGCTTCTTCGGGCTTAACGACAAAATTGCTGATAAGGGTCTGAATTTAGAGTTTAGCGGCACTCAGATTTATCAGCAAAATGCCAAGGGCGGTATCAGCACACACCGTCGGGCGGGGCGTTTTTCAGGCAGTTACAAGTTGAGTATGTCGGCAGATATGCAGAAACTTCTTGGAATTGAAGGCGGCAAGTTCTATACGCTGGCAGAAGGCAGTTATTCAGACGGCATTAATGGGCCGTCGGTAGGCAGCTTTTGGGGTGTTAATGGCGATGCAGCCGGGAACCGTACAATCGATGTGACGGAAATGTGGTATGAACAGGATGCCTTTGATGATAATTTGCGCCTGCGAGTCGGAAAAATAGACCTTACGTGCGGCTTTGAGCATCACAATTGTTCGGTAGCATTCGATTGTAGTACTTATGCCGAGGATGAAACCAGCCAGTTTCTCAGTCCAGCTCTTGTGAATAACCCAACCATTCCTTTTCCTCAGAATGGTCTGGGAGTTACGGGATATCTGCATCTGATGAGTTGCTGGTACTTGTCAGCGGGAGTAGCCGATGCCGATTCGGATGTGCGGACAAGTGGTTTTCATACCACATTTGATGGAGACAGAGATTTTTTATATATTCTTGAGACAGGTCTGACGCCTAAGATTTCTTCGACCAAGGGGCCTTTGCAGGGTGCATACCGTGTTGGTGTTTGGACCGATGGCAAGGATAAACAGAAATTTTCCAATGGTGAGAATTACCGGAACGACACCGGTTTTTATACTACCTGTGACCAGATGATTTGGAAAGAGAATAACAATCCCGATAACAGCCAAGGTTTGGGAACATTTTTCAGGTATGGCTGGGCTAACGGCAAAGTCAATGACGTTACCAATTTTTGGAGCATTGGTCTCCAGTATAAGGGGTTATTTGAGGGCAGAGATAATGATGTGTTTGGTTTCGGTATGGCACAGGGTGTATTCACCGAACAGGCCGATGCCGATGACGAGCTCGTTTACGGTTGCGACAATGAAACAGTTTTCGAGACTTACTACAATGTGGCGTTAACACCTTGGCTGCATATCAGTCCGGATGTTCAATATATTGCCAATCCGGGCGGCGATGAGGCGAATAATGATGCCATTGTATTTGGCGTCAGAGTACAGATGGATTTTTAATACGTTTGAACACATTTAAAGAAATGGAGGATTTTTACTATGCACATGGCTAATGAGTTGCTTTCGCTCCCTGTGGCAGGTGGTACCCTTGTGATTGCCGGGGGAGTTCTTGGTTTGATTTGCAAAAAGGCGAAACAGGTAATCACATCTGAAAAACTTGCCCTGATGGGGATATTGGGCGCATTTATTTTCGCTGCCCAGATGGTCAATTTCCGGCTTCCCGCGATGCCGGGGACGAGCGGACATATGGTAGGAGCGGTTCTTCTGGCGATAATACTTGGTCCGCACGCCGCTGCAATAGTTATTTCTTCAGTGATAATTGTACAGTGTCTGATATTTCAGGATGGCGGTCTGCTGGCTCTCGGCTGCAATATCATCAACATGGCTTTTGTCCCGGCTTATGTAGGATACTATTTATACAGGATTGCTGCTGCCAGGTCTTTCAGTAATTTGCGTACATATATCGGCGTAATGCTGGCTTGTCTTATCGGAATTGAAACCTGCGCTGTTCTTGTTCCTATAGAGGCGACTTTGTCCGGCGTCCTGATGGTTCCGTTTTCGACTTTTCTTATAACAATGACTGGCGTTCATTTTCTGGTGGGTATTGTCGAAGGCATTGTTACAGTGGCTGTGCTGGCATATATCCAGCAGGTACGACCTGATATTGTTGCCGATAACCTTTGTGGAAAAGTCAGATTGAGTAAGAGAGCAGTATTGGCAACCTTTGCTGTCTTCACTATTATTATCGGTGCAGGATTATCACTGTTGGCCTCCCGTATGCCGGATGGTCTCGAGTGGAGCTATGCCGAAAGGCCTGACCAGCCGAACTTCAAGCCAATTGTATCAAACAACGATTCGAGAATTACTGTTATAGACAGGTTGCAATCAAAATATTCTTTGATGCCCGACTATTCCGTGAGAAGTAATGGCGAGAATGAAAATTCTCAGGCCTCGGTCGGCTGGACAAGTTTCGCGGGTGTCTTTGGCTCAATTACGACTATGGCTGTTATCTGGCTGATAGCCTGGATTTTGCGGCGAAACAATCCCCGAACAATTATAGCTCAATGAATTAACAAATGCATCACGCACATATAGACAAATTTGCCTATCAGGATTCACCTATACATCGTCTCGATGCGAGGGTGAAATTCATTGCCACAGTCATTTTTACTGCGGTTGTAATTTCGCTGCCGCGAACTTCTTTTGCGATACTTTTCTGTTATGCGATTGGGCCTTTTGCGGTACTTGTGCTCGGCAGGATTCCTCTTAAATTCGTCTTTAAGCATATTTTACTTGTCAGCCCGTTTGTTTTGATACTCGCATTGAGCTGTCCGTTATATGATAAAACGCCCGTGAAGATTGCTTTTGGGCCGTCTGCGTTCCAAACTACGGTCGGCTGGATGCGATGTTGCGCAATTTGCGGTAAATTTGTCGTTACAATGCTTGCGCTTATCGCACTTGTTTCCACAACGCGGTTCAGCAATTTGCTTGTCGGCCTTGGCAAGCTGGGTGTGCCGAAACTTTTAATAATTCAGCTTGGGTTTCTATACCGGTATATTTTTGTTCTTATAGATACTGCGCAGCATATCTTGCAGGCAAGAGCAGGTAGAACTCTCAGGAATCTTGGATTTAATCAGGAAATAAAAACTGCTTCGGCTATGCTGGGTTCTCTGTTTATCCGCAGCATCGACACAGCGGAACAAATTAATATCGCGATGCAGGGACGAGGCTTTAATGGAAGCTGGCGGACAATTTCGCGATTAAAAATCTCAAGTAATGATTATATTTTCGGTGTTTTTTTTGCTGTTTTTGTAATTTCATTGTACTTTTTTGCGGTGTCGATTCTGAATTAAAGGTTTTAAATGGCGAAGGCGATTGAAATAAAAAGTTTTTCTTATAAATATCCTGACGGCACTGTTGCTTTGAACGATATCAATCTCAGTATTGAGGAAAAGCAAAAAGTTGTTCTGATAGGCCCAAATGGCGCCGGCAAATCGACCCTGATGTTGGCAATGGCAGGTTTTGCAAAAGGCGAGGGTGAAATTATTGTCAACGGCTTAAAGGTCGAAAAGAAAAACCTTAAGAAGATTCGTACCGTTATCGGCTGCTGTTTTGAGAATCCCGACGACCAGTTATTTATGCCGACCTTGTTTGACGATGTTGCTTTCGGCCCTTTGAATATGGGACTTGATATTGAGCAGGTAAAAATACGTGTGGCACAGGCATTGCGAACGGTCGGTATGGAGACAATGGCGGAAAAAGCGCCGCATCATCTTTCAGCGGGGCAAAAACGGGCAGCGGCGATAGCGACGATTCTTTCAATGTCGCCGGAAATAATCGCACTCGATGAACCCGATGGGAGTCTTGACCCGCGCAACCGTGAAAAACTGGTTGTACTACTGAAAAATCTGCCCCAGACATTGGTAATAGCTACCTGTAATATGAATTTTGCAGCCGCCCTCGGCGACAGGGCTGTTTTAATGGACAAAGGACGTATAATTGCCGATGGTGATGCAAAGAAAATAATGTTTGATGCAAAACTAATGACAGAATACGGCCTTGAAAGTCCTGCTATGGTTGTGTAAATAATGCTTCTAAGTTATAATGTTTTTAAGATTGTAAGGATAGGGTGAATTATTAACGCTCAGCAGATAAAAGAATTATTGGAAAAAGTCAAAGCCGGTGATATTACCATCGAACAGGCAACTGAACACTTGCGTCATTTGCCATACGAAGACCTCGGCTTTGCCCGCGTGGACCATCATCGCCAGATTCGCTGCGGTTTTCCGGAAGTGATTTACTGTCCCGGCAAAACCGCCGAACAGATAATATCCATATTTTCGGCCCTGGCGGCAAAAGGCAATAATGTTCTGGCCACAAGGGCTGAAGAACATATTTTTGAAGCCCTGTCAAAAACGGGCAAGTTCCCGCAGGCAAGATATGAAAAATCGGCCCGGGCGATTGTTCTGGAGCAGAAAAAAATACAACCGGCAAAAAACATTGTCCCGATACTGACTGCGGGCACTGCGGATTTGCCGGTAGCAAGCGAGGCAAAGGTTACCGCTGAAATTATGGGTCAGCCGACAGAAATAATCTGCGATGTCGGCGTGGCGGGGCTGCACAGGCTCCTGGGACAGGTAGAAAAACTTAGAAAGGCTAATGTAATTATTGTTGTAGCGGGAATGGAAGGGGCGCTGGCCAGTGTAGTGGGCGGTTTGGTCGATTGCCCTGTAATCGCAGTCCCGACCAGTGTAGGATACGGAGCTAATTTCGGCGGCATCGCGGCGCTTTTGACGATGCTTAATAGCTGCGCAGCGGGTGTTTCGGTCGTGAATATAGACAATGGTTTTTCCGCTGCGGTAACCGCTGTGCTAATGAATAGAAAAATCGAGGCAATCAGTAAACAATGACCGTTGATGAAAAATATAAACTCCTGGGGGAAATTCTCAAAAAACTCGGTAAAGTCCTCATCGCTTACTCTGGCGGCGTTGACAGTACATTTCTTTTAAAAACCTGTATCGATACCCTCGGCAGCAAAAACGTGCTGGCCTGTATCGCAGCAGGACCTTCTCTGCCGAAAAGCCAGTTAGATAGAGCAATCGAATTGGCAAAGGATATGCAGGCCGCCGTTGAAACCGTAGAACCGAATGAGCTGGCCGATAAGGCGTACTGGGCCAATGAAGCCGACCGCTGCTTTCATTGCAAAAGCCATTTATTTAAAATCCTCAAACATTTAGCCAAAGAAAAAGGTTATAACTATGTTCTCTGCGGCAGCAATCTCGACGATTACGACGATTATCGGCCCGGCAACAAAGCAGTAAAAGTTTTCGATATCCAATGCCCGCTGGCAGAGGCTCAAATGACAAAAAAAGATATCCGGCAGTTAAGCCGAAAATTGAATCTGCCCACAGCGGACATCCCCGCTTCGCCCTGCCTGGCATCGAGAATAAGTTACGGAGACAAAATTACTGAACATAAACTCAGCCAAGTCGAACAGGCTGAAGAGTTTTTAAGGAGTCTGGGCTTTGTCGAATTCCGCGTCCGCCATCACAGCCAAACAGCCAGAATAGAAGTTCACGACGCCGATATCGCCAAAGTGATTACAATGCGAAAGAAAATCGCTGAAAAATTAAAATCGCTTGGCTTTAAATTTGTTGCTGTTGACCTCGAGGGTTTTCGAAGCGGTTCTCTTAATGAAATACTTTCGCAGGAAGAAAAAAATAAAAATCTTTGAGCCTGTTTACAGCTCCATTTCTTTTATCGCCAAGCTGTCGGTATCGAGTATTACAAGTCCGCCTTTGCCGCATACCCAGTCGGTCGCCTCGCCGGGATTTATAATCAGCGTTTTGCCTACAGTCCTGATATCCTTAAAATGCGTATGGCCGTAAATGATAATATCGTATTTTCCGCTTGCGGCCGCCTCATCGACAAGCTTGGGCTTGTGCGTCATAAAAATCTTTTTGCCGCCGACTTGGCCGCGATACGGGTCGCGGTGGATTTCGCCGCCGAAACCTTCGATAACTTTTTCGAGCATAAACTTTTCGCCGTCATTGTTGCCGAAAATTGCGATGAATTTTACATTTTTTACCTCGTCAAAAGCCTTGGCGGTAAAAGGCGAAACCATATCGCCCGCGTGAAAAATATATTCAACGTGCTCGTTTTTAAAAATCTCAATCGCCTTTAAGACATTGGCGTGATGGTCGTGAGTGTCGCTGATTATTCCTATTTTCATAATTTAAGCCTTTAACCATATTGCCTTTTTGGCTTGCTATACGCTTCTAACTCAGTATAATTCCAATTCGCAGATTAATATAGAAAAAATTACAAAAAAATATTTGAAAGGTCAGAAAATGGCAAGTGCTCCGAAAGCAAATGCTGTTGTCAGTCAGTCGGGCGGACCGACAGGCGTAATTAACGCATCTTTAGTTGGCGTTATCGAAGAAGTAAAGAAACATCCCGAGATTAAAAATCTCTACGGCGCAATTCACGCCGTAAGCGGTATCGTAAAGGAAAACTTCATCGACCTTAATAAAATTTCCGCCGATGTTCTTGAAACCGTTGCCGCCAGTCCTTCCTCCGCGCTCGGCTCAAGCAGAGATAAACCCGATGCCGAATATTGTAAAAAAATCCTCGATGTCTTTAAAAAACGAGATATTCGCTATTTCTTCTATATCGGCGGAAACGATTCGGCCAACACCTGTTTTATTGTAAATAAAATGGCTCAGGAAACCGGTTTAGAACTGCGAGCCTTTCACGTTCCAAAAACAATTGATAACGACCTGCTCGTTACCGACCACTGCCCCGGCTTCGGCACTGCGGCAAAATTTGTCGCCTGTGCTGTTATGGGCGACGACCTCGATAACAGAGCTCTGCCGGGAATAAAGGTAGATTGTATTATGGGCAGAAACGCCGGATTTCTCACCGCCGCCGCGGCATTGGGCAAACAGAGAGACGACGACGGCCCGCACCTGATTTATCTGCCAGAAAAAACAGTTTCAATGGAAAAATTTCTCTCCGATGTAGAGGCTGTCTATAAAAAACTCGGCAGATGTGTCATCGCGGTCAGCGAAGGTATGAGCGATACCGATGGCAAAACCTGGGCGGAAAAAATTACTAAAACAGATGAGCACGACGACCACGGCAATGTCCAGCTTTCCGGCACAGGCGCATTGGCCGATTATTTGGCGATGCGTATAAAGGCAAAATTGAAAGTTAAACGCGTTCGCGCGGATACATTCGGTTATCTGCAGAGAAGTTTTGCCGGTTTGCAATCGTCGGTCGATGCTTCAGAAGCCCGCCGATGCGGAATTGAAGCTGTGAAACTTGCGATGACGAACTTAAACGGCTCTGTCGCGATGAAGCGAATCGGAAATGGTAAAAATTATGCGGTTGAGCTTTTCAGGACTGAACTTGCCAACGTCGCTGAAAAAACAAAACATCTGCCGGACGAATTTATTAACAAGGACGGCAACGGCGTAACAAAAGCGTTTGTCGAATACGCCCTGCCGCTGACAGGCGGACTGCCGAAAACAGAATACCTCGGCAATAAGCCAAAAATTTAATCCGCCAGTGGCGGATAAATTGTAAAATTTTTGCGAACCAACTTACTGCCCGCGCAGTATTAATAAGCTATGTAAGATAAAAACATACTTCGAAAGGATAATTAATGTTTAAATCGTCTAAAAGTTTACTGGTTACGTCTGTTTTAGTGTTAACTGCTTTAGTAATAATACTTTGTGGTTGTGAAAAACAGGCCGCCAAGTCCGGTACTCAAATGAAAACCGACTCGAAGACTTGTCTGGCAGGCAAGGTCGCAGATGCGAATGCTGTAAAAACATGTCAAATGAAAGACAAGAAACCATGCTGCGTAAAGAAGGACGCAAAATGCAAAGCCGCCGACCCAAACGCTATGAAGACCTGCCCGATGAAAGGCAAAAAGCCCTGCTGTGCGAAAAAAGCTCTAAAGTGCAAAGCTGCTGACGCAAACGATGTAAATTCGCCGGCAAAGCAAATTAAATAAACAAATCACATAAAATATACCTCCGGCTGTACGATAAATTTTGTCGTACAGCCATTTTTTTTGCCTTTGGAACCGCAAACTGCTAATATTCCCCAATTATGTTCTCAAATTTAATAAATTTACTACCTCAATACAATCCTGTTCAATGGCTGATATTATGTATATGCGCAATGTGTGTCGGCCTGAATAAGACCGCTTTGCCGGGTATGGGAATTATCGTTGTACCGCTTATGGCATCGTTTTTTCCAGCAGGCTCTTCGACAGGTCTGCTTTTAGTAATGCTGGCAACGGGCGATTTATTCGCGGTCGGCTTTTATCATCGCCACGCAAACTGGCGGCATATTCTCAAACTCCTCCCGGCTGCTCTCTTCGGTATGGCGGCGGGCTCTTTTGTAATCAGACGAATTACCGATTCTCAGCTTGCCCCGGTGATAGGCGTAATTGTACTTGTTATGCTGATTTTGAATTATCTGTATCAAAGAAAACTTCAGGACGATTCCACACTGCCGCACCATTGGCTGTTTGCCGTTACGATGGGCTTTTTCGCGGGCATTACAACTCAGATGGCCAACGCGGCCGGTCCGATTATGGTTATTTATTTACTGGCGGCCAAACTGCCCAAGTTTGAATTTATCGGCACAGGCGCATGGTTTTTCCTGATTGTCAACTGGCTTAAAGTCCCGATTTTTATATCTGAAGGCAGAATAACTCTCGAATCGGTTACTGCTGATATTGTTATGCTGCCTTTAATCGTTGCCGGGGCGATTGCGGGACTGTTTATCCTGAAAAATTTGCCTCAGAAATGGTTTAATCTCGCTATGCAAATCCTCGCCGCCGCGGCAGCGATTAAATTGTTGTTCTAATTACGGTAAACTCTGCAGCAATTCGATAATTTCCTCTTTTTTCGGCAGCGATTCCTGCGAGCCGAATTTCGAACAGGCCAGCGCCCCCGCCGCCGAGGCGAACCTGACTGCCTTTCGTATTTCATCCCCGACAGCGCAACTTGCCGCAAGTGCGCCGTCAAACGCATCTCCGCAGGCGGTACGGTCAACAAATTTCACTTCAAAGGGCGGAATCTGGTCTGCACTGTCCTTATCGACGACCAGCGCTCCGCGTTTGCCGAGCTTGATAACCGCGCAGCCCACGCCGCGGGCGATTAAATCTGAGCCGATGAGTTTTGCGGTATGGATATTATGATTTTGAACGGTGCTCAGCTCGGCAGCCTCGGCAAAATTCGGCACAAGAATATCTGCGCTGTAATAATCCATCGGCAGTGCGACGCTTTGCCGCTGAAACTGCTCGCTCGACAGGGCTGGGTCGAGTATGACTTTCGTGCGCGAAAGTTTGCCCGCTCTTATCGCGGCGCAGACAAAATCAGGAGGCAATTGTCCGTTAATCAGGCAAACATCGGCAGAGGAAATAAGTTTTTCAAACTCGGCGCCCTTGATATCGCCGGGCACAAGGGCTTTGTTTGCGCCTTCGGAAATGATTGTGCGATTCGTGCCAGTGCTGTTGACAAATGAAACCGTTACCCCTGTATTTTTCGCCTCGGCCTGAAAAAGAAAGTCGCAATTAACTCCAAAATCCGCTAAATTGTTTCTCACCATTTGCCCGAACGAATCGTTGCCAACTTTGCCAACAAGGCTGACTTCGCAGCCGCACAGCGCCGCCTGTATCGCCTGGTTCAGGCCGCTGCCTGTCGGTATGCACGAAAAACCGCTGCCGCTGATAATTTCGGAAGTATCGGGGAATTGTTCGCAACGTATTGCCATATCAACATATACGCTGCCGACCACGACAACTCTTGGCTTTTTCCCTGCCATTGACGCCTCTAAAAAATTCCTGTCCGTCTATAAAATATAATCAAATCGCGCTTTTTGCAATAATTAAGCATTTGACTTGAGGCTTTAATTTGGATACACTTAACGCATACTTCAAAAAGGCAACTTTTTCAATAGTACTGCTGCTCTAACTTTTTATCTGGATAGTGTTTATGGACAAGAAAGAAAACTGCGGTCTTTTTGGTATTTTCGGTGATGCCGACTCGGCCGAGAAAACATTTTATGCTCTTCACAGCCTTCAGCACCGCGGGCAGGAATCCGCAGGCATTGCTACCAGTAATGGACAGGTAATTTCCTGTCATACAGGCATGGGCCTTGCCACAAGGGTCTTCCGGTCGGGCCAAAATATACTTAATCAATTACGCAATCCTATGGCCATAGGCCACGTTCGATATTCAACCACCGGTTCACGAATTCTCGCAAATGCTCAGCCGCTTCTGTGCGAATATTCACGGGGTCAGGTCGCCGTGGCGCATAATGGCAACCTGATAAATGCATCGCTGCTCCGTGACGAGTACGAAGCTTATGGACATATCTTCAAAACCACAAACGATACTGAAATCATCATCCATCTTTTGGCAAAGCCTTCGCATGTTTCAAAGCCGGACCCGCTGGGCCACGTTCTTAATCATTTGCAGGGAGCATATTCTCTGCTGTTTTTGTTCCCGGACAGAATCGAAGCGGCCCGCGACCCCTACGGCATAAGACCGCTGTGCATCGGCAAAACAAAAACCGGCGCTTACTGCTTCGCCAGCGAAACCTGCGCCTTCGACACTATCGAGGCCGAATATGTCCGCGATGTCGAGCCAGGCGAAATTGTAACGCTCGACAACAACGGCCTGAGCAGCAGACGGTTCGTCAAGCCGGAAAATGTCAAGCCGGCTCATTGCATCTTTGAGCACGTTTACTTCGCGAAACAGAGCAGTTTTATTTTCGGAGAAAACGTCCACGAACTTCGCAAAAAATTCGGCGCCCAGATAGCAAAAGAACACCCGGTTAAGGCCGACGTTGTTATCCCTGTACCGGACTCCGGCACTTCCGCCGCTATCGGCTTCTCGCGGCAGAGCGGCATTCCTTTCGATATGGGCTTTGTAAGAAGCCATTATGTCGGCAGAACTTTTATTTCGCCGGGCCAGGAAGTGCGGGACCTTGCGGTAAAACTTAAACTTTCAGTCGTAAGAGAAGCGGTAAGAAATAAAAGAGTTGTCATTGTTGACGATTCAATCGTCCGCGGCACTACCACAAAAGGCAAAATCAAGGCCATCAGGCAGGCCGGCGCAACGGAAATACATATGCGGGTAAGCTGCCCGCCTATAAGATTCCCCTGTTTCTACGGCGTCGATTTTCCGACAAAGGAAGAACTGCTGGCCCACGGCAAAGACCTGCAGCAGATTAAAGAATTTCTCGAAGTTGACAGTATAGGTTATATTTCGATCGAAGGCCTGCTTGCCTGCGCATCGCTGCCGAAAGAGAATTATTGTACCGCCTGCTGGACGGGCATTTATAAAATTCCTATTACAACCGTAGTGAACAAATTTACGATGGAACGATATCAGATGCAGCTTTTTGGCGACGAACCGGTGCAATTGTAATGGCAGAATATCTTACTTATTCCAAATCGGGCGTAAATATCGACGCAAACGATGAGATGGTCGAAAGGATTCGCTCATCGGTGCAAAGCACTTTCGGTCCGCGGGTAATCGACCTTCACGGCGGATTCGCAGGCATGTTTCGTCTCGACTATGACGAAAAAATATTCAAAAAAACTTATAAAAATCCTGTGCTTGTCGCATGTACCGACGGCGTCGGCTCAAAAGTGCTCGTCGCGCGGGATATGAAAAAATTCGATACTATTGGCTTCGACCTCGTCGCGATGAACGTCAACGATATGCTCGTATTGGGCGCAGAGCCGCTGTTCTTTTTGGACTATATCGCGTTAAACAAACTCGACCCCGTAAAAGTGGCCGAGCTTGTCGAAAGCATCGCCGCCGCCTGCAGAGTCGCAAACTGCTCGCTCATCGGCGGTGAAACAGCCGAGATGCCCGACGTCTATAAAAAGGAAGATTTCGATATGGCAGGTTTCGCCGTCGGCATCGTCGAAAAAAGCAGGATTCTCACCGGCTCGAAAGTTCAAACCGGCGATATCATTCTCGGCCTCGCCTCAAGCGGCCTGCACAGCAACGGCTACGCACTGGCGAGAAATATCTGCTTTAAAAAACTGGGGCTCAAGCCTGATGAAGTAATTCCCGAGTTTGGCGGTCAAACCATCGGAGAGGCCTTGCTCGCCCCGACTAAAATTTACGTCCGTTCAATTGTCAAACTGCTCAGTCATTACAGAACAAAACAGGTCATTCACGCAATGGCTCACATCACTGGCAGCGGTCTTGTCGGCAACATTCCGCGGGTCCTGCCGGCAGGCTGCGACGCCGTTTTGGACAAATCCGCCTGGAAAAAACACCCGATTTTCGACTTTCTGCAAACCAGCGGCCCCGTCGAAGAGGAAGAAATGTTCCGTGTATTTAACATGGGTATCGGTTTTGTACTAATAATTTCGCCCGATTTTGCCGATTCTATAATAAGACAGCTCTCCGGCAGCGGCGAAACTGTGTATAAAATCGGTGTTATCCGTCAGGGAAACGCCAGCGTAATAATAAAGTAATTACTAAACAGGTCTGGCTATGGACAAGAGGCCTTCATTAGTCGTTTCGTTTCCGGCCGCGGTTATAATTTACTCGGCTTTCGCCATCGGCCTTTTCTTTTCCTACATACCAAAATTTTCAAATATGCAGCTCCTCTTGCCGGCCCAAACCGTTATCGCCGCCGCAGGCGCCTTTGTCCTGTGCAGAAGATGGGTGCTTTCGTTTTTCGCATCGCTCGCGGGCGGTATGGTTTTCGGCTTTGGAACTTTCGCCTGTTCTTTTCTGTGTTATCATCCGCTTGCCGGACTTGTCTATGCCCTTGTGCCGTGGACTTTTGTACCGGCGGTTTTCTTTTATCACTGGGCGAAATTAGACGAAAAAAATACCGCCATTCTCTCCGGCCTGCTTTCGCTGCTGCCGATTCTTTTTATTCTTTGCGCATATCGGTTTACTTCGATAAATTATTTTTATCCTATTCCGCTCGGCACTTCTCTTTCGTTCAAGGCTTTGCTGGGCGTTATAGATCCGATTAGAGTAAAGCCCGATATCTTCGCCCCCGGCTTTTATCACATCTGCGCAGCGGGCCTGCTTATGGGTCTTGCCGTAGTGGTAAGAACAAAACGAATATGGACAATTATTTTCTTTGTGATAATGATTTTTGCAGCGTTTTATAAACCGATGTTGAATGTTCCGCCGGTTATGTGGGCATCTATTCCTGTACTGTTCTGCTCCTTAATAATCGCGTCAGGTCTTGAGACTATCATTCTCGCCGGCGAAGCGGATGGAAAATGGGTTATCGCCTCGGCTGGTCTCTTGCTGTTGCTGAGTGTATGCAATATTTTCATAGCACAGCAGACAGGTCGGTTCCCCGTCTCCGCGGGCCTGTACGGCATTGGCGTCGTCGCGGTAATGTTTGTCTTTTTTATCGCAGAGGCAAATCTCGCCTGGCATCCTTTGAGAATGTTTATTTTGTATTCCGCTGTCTTTCTGGACATCCTAATCAGCACGAAACACAGTATAGATATGATTTTTTAGAGGAATTGAGCTTTTCCCCGCTTCCTGCCGGCTGGACACATTCACTTGCTCCGGATATAACCGGTTGTAACCACTGTTTCTATAATAATTTACTTGATTTTGTATAAACTATTGATTAAAATAATATTAAATAGCGGTAAGGAGGACAAATTATGAAAAAGAGGATAGGGATTCCAATTTTTTTGGCAGTGTTGTTTATATTTGCCTGCCAAACATCTGCCCAATCGATTTGGATTATGGATGTCAATGTAATCCCGGAACAACCTTTGTTGACCGATGTGATTACATTCAACATCTCTGGTTTGGCATCCCGTACACCGAGTTGGGTGGAATACGATCAGTTTTCACAGGATGGAACATCTCTTCAGTTGGATTTGTACGTTGATATGGACTTCCTCACTGCGTTTAGCAACTGGACGTACTCGAAACAAATTGGAGCTCTCGTCCCTGGAAACTACTCGCTTACTGTACAGGCCTTCTCCCCAGATTGGATGCCAGGAGATCCCTTGCAAGATACCTATACAACCGAGTTTGCCGTTACTCCCGAACCAGCAACCCTTGTCCTTCTTGCTATAGGACTGCCAATCATCAGAGGTTTCTTATGAAAAAGAGGATAGGGATTCCAATTTTTTTGGCAGTGTTGTTTATATTTGTCTGCCAGGTATTGGCTGGAGCGATACGAATAGATAGCGTTGAAGTAATACCAAATCAACCTTTGAACACTGATTTAATCACTTTCAACATTTCAGGCGTAACAGGCTATATAGGTTCGCATGTTGAGTATAGCCAGTTTTTACAGAATGAAACGGCTCTTCAGTTGGACTTATACTTTGAGATACCTATGTCACCTGTGGTGGGCAATTGGACATACCCCTTACAGATATCATCATTAGAAGCGAATAATTATACTTTGGAAGTACGGGCATTCAGGTATGATTCCGGTACTCTTCAGGATACTTATACAACTGAATTTACTGTCACTCCGGAACCGGGAACTTTTGTCCTTCTTGCTATAGGACTGCCAATCATCAGAGGTTTCTTATGAAAAAGAGGATAGGGATTCCAATTCTTTTGACAGTGTTGTTTATATTTGTCTGCCAAACATCTGCCCAATCGATTTGGATTATGGATGTCAATGTAATCCCGGAACAACCTTTGTTAACCGACACAATTACGATTAACCTTTCTGGCTGGGCATCTAATACGCCTAGTTGGGTGGAATACGACCAGTTTTCACAGAATGGAACATCTCTTCAATTGGACTTGCATATTGATATGGGGAACTGGGATACGCTTAGTCAATGGTCGTATGCAAAACAAATTGGATCCCTCGTTCCCGGAACTTACTCGCTTACCGTGCAGGCCTTTGTCCCAATTTGGTTTCCGAATGGTCCTTTACAAGATACTTACACAACCGAGTTCACTGTCACCCCGGAACCGACAACACTTGTCCTTCTTGCTATAGGACTGCCAATCATCAGAGGTTTCTTATGAAAAAGAGGATAGGGATTCCAATTCTTTTGACAGTGTTGTTTATATTTGCCTGCCAAATGCCTGCCAGAGCAGATATTGTTGAACTTAACTTGTTCAGTTTAGGTTGTCCGACAGCATTTGACCACAACTCGCCGTCTTGGCAGACAAATTTTGATCTCGGCGTTACTTTCACACAGATTTCCCACGTATATATCGACTGGTCGGGAGAAATTATGGGCAGATTAGTTCTGGCGTGGCATACTCCTCCAGCATATCCTAGCAATGAAGAAATAGAGGCTGCTCTGGGGCACTATCCAAGTTGGCGTTATACTACTGCTTTGGGGGGAAAGACAACTTATCCGGAATCGGAAGTTTTTGACCGCTTATCTGAATTTGTGAATGGAAGTATGTCTTGGTCGGAACTTTTTGATGGGCAGGGAACAATCACGATTGAGTATCCGGAACTGCTTAGCGTTCCTGAGATAAGTGTAATAGAGTATGGTTTTATAAATCTAACCAGTGCAACTTTGATAGTTGATGGTACTATAGTGCCTGAACCCGCAACAATTGTTCTTTTTGTCACAGGCATAATCGGTCTGCGGACAAGAAAACGTAAGAAATAATAGGGGGATGTTTACCTATTTTTAAAATTATTAAAATGTCGTGATACTATCACTTTGCAGCAAGTTTTTAAAAAGGCGCAAAAAAACGGCAGAGCTTTGTAAGCTCTGCCTTTTGTCTTATGGCTCTTTCGTTTTTGCGTTTTAGCGTTTTGCCCGCTTTCCCGCTTACCATCAGCCTTGCCGCATTGCTTTTCGAGATGGATAAGCAAGTTCAGCTAAACATGACCACACAGGTCGTCGAGCCATTTTTTATTTTCTTGCTCTGTAAAATACATCGTCATATCAGTATTGAAAAGTTGAATCTTTTTCAGACAAATTCATTAATAAAAATGAAATCATTTATACTGGCAAAGAGAGGCAAAATAGGTTAAAAAATAAAGGTCTTATAACCATAAAAGGATATTGAATATGCAAAACTTTACCTTTTGTAATCCGGTCAAAATCGTTTTCGGCAAAGGCACAATCGCGAACCTGAACGAGCTTATCGACCCGAAAGCTAAAATACTTTTAACTTACGGCGGCGGCTCGATAAAGAAAAATGGCGTCTATCGGCAGGTCAGGGCCGCTCTGAAAAAACGAAAGGTCGTAGAGTTCGGCGGCATTGAGCCGAACCCGACTTATGAAACTTGTATGAAAGCTGTCCGACTCGGCAGAAAAGAAAAAATTAATTTTCTCCTCGCTGTCGGCGGAGGCTCCGTGCTCGACGGCTCAAAATTTATCGCCGCCGCGATTTCGTATAAGGGCAAAGACCCGTGGGAAATCGTAAAAAGCTACGGACAGGTTGTAAAGTCCGCTATCTCTATGGGAACGGTTCTCACCCTGCCGGCTACAGGTTCGGAAATGAACGCCTTTGGCGTTATATCGAGATTAAGCACAACTGAAAAACTCGCGTTCGGAAGTCCTCATACTTATCCGAAATTTTCTATACTCGACCCGCAGACGACTTACTCGCTCGACAAAAAGCAGCTTCGCAACGGCATCGTCGATACATTTGTCCACGTCGCCGAGCAGTACGCAACCGTCGATTTGAATACCGCCCTGCAGGACAAATACGCTGAGGCTGTTTTCAAAACGCTTGTCGAAATCGCACCGGCCGTAATGAGCGGAAAAAAAGATTATGACGCCCGCGCCAATTTTATGTGGTGCGCGACGCAGGCACTGTGCGGCCTCTTAAGCTGCGGCGTAAAAGGCGACTGGAGCACGCACGGAATCGGACACGAAATCACCGCCTTTTTCGGCCTGGCTCACGCCGAAACGCTCGCTATTGTTCTGCCTGCTATGTGGAAATATGAAATAAAAAACAAAGGCGCAAAACTTGCAAAATTAGCAGAAAATGTTTATGGCGTAAAGAAAGGCAGCACAAAACAGAAGGCCGCCGCTGCGATAGAGCATACCGTTAAATTTTTCCATTCTGTCGGTATGCCAACATCCTTGAAAGCTTACGGCATAACACTGAAAGACGCTGAAAAAGTTGTTAATCGTTTCGCGGACAGGGGCTCGATACTCGGCGAAAATAAGGATATTGACCCAAAAGCGGTTAGAAAAATTTTAAGGCTTGGCTTATAAAAATAGGATTACATGTTCTTATATCTTGGCCCGCCGCCGCCTTCCGGGGCCGTCCAGCAGATATTATCGAACGGACATTTTCTCTGGCAGGTTTTGCAGTGCAGACAGTTTGACGGATTTGCTGGTTTGACCTGCTCGCCTATCGTTTCATACACGCCCGCGGGGCAAAACGTAATGCAAGGCGAATTAAATTTAGGCGTACACTTCTGGGCGCATATATTCCGGTTGATTATCGTCAGGTGACTGGGCTGCTCTTCGCGATGCGCGGTCTCCGCAAGGGCGGTAAATGTATTTTTGTCGTAGCTCTTGGCAGGTTTGTATTTGTATTTTCTCCGCGTCAAGGCAAAATAATCTTTTTCAACATTGAACAGTGGAAATTTCTGGCCGAAAACAGATAGCGGTATTCCGAACAGCGGGCCTAATTTCGCGACATTCTGCCTGAATCTCGACGACTGTTTCATTTCCTCCATTACGCCGGACATATTTAGCAATTCGGTATATTTCGACGACACCGCGTTAAGATTGTTTGTGCATCGGGCTATCGCCTGCCCTGCCGCGATGCCGGATTTTATCGCGTTATGCAAACCTTTCATCTTGAGCATATTGACAAAGCCTGCCGCGTCGCCGAGTATCAACACGTTCGATTTGCCGATGGCAAAGGTCTGCGGATTTCTCGGCAGCGCGTAAAAGCCGCCCTCGGGAATCATTTTCGCTCCCGCCTCAACGACCGTCCCGCCGTCGATAAATTTTTTCACAAATTTGTGATTCTTGAAATTAGTCAGCGCATCCTGCGGAGAAAAATCGCAGCCTTTCCAGTCAAGCCCGACAATCATTCCCACGTCTATATGATTTTGACTGACAGGATGCATCACTCCGCCGCCGAACATCGCAGGCCCTAAAACAGGCGTCCACAAAGGATAGCCCATCGCATGAACCACCCGCTCAGCGGTAAATTTTTTGAACTGTTCGTCGCTTACTTTTATAATCTCCTTTACACCGATTGAGTAAAGCTGATTTGCCTTTCTGACCAGACCCGCCTTTTGTATAAATTTTTCCGTAACCAGCCCATCGCACCCTTCGGCAAGTATAATCACATCGGCATTAACGATTTCACCGGCAACATAATTAGGTGGCTTTCCGCCCTGCTTGTCTAATCCCTGGTCGACAAGTTTTATGCCTGTGGCGATATTTTTAGTTGTATCATAAATTATATCCTCAGCGGCAAAACCGTGTATCACCTCAACGCCCGCTTTTTTAGCTATCTGAGTCAGCCATTTTGTTAATTTGCTTACAGATACTATATAATTGCCCTGATGGCTCATCTGCGCAAAATTTATCCTGAGCCTCTTCGCCAGTTTTAGTGAAAATGCGATATTGAAAGCGAATTTATCGCCCGCCAAAAACATCACATTGTCTTTCGTCACTTTGTGTGCGAGAACATCCTTTGCCTGCTCCGATTTTTCCCAATTTCTATCGACCGCTCCCAGCAGCGTACTCAAACACTCCGCCTGGAACGTCGCGCCGGAAAGATTATGATTCCCCGGCTCAGCCGCTTTGTCTATCACGCAGACTTCCGCATCGGGCTGCTCGGCCTTTAATGTAATAGCCGCGGCAAGACCGGCAGGCCCGGCCCCAACGATAAGTACTGATGTTTTGCTCATACTTGTAAAGCCTGTAACGGTTGATTCGCGCTTTTTGCCAGCGACTCGGCGAGCCGCGGCACAATTTCCTCAACTGTTCCTGTCATATAATAATCACAATGTTTAAAAATAGGAGCGTTCGGGTCGCTGTTTATCGCCACGATTATATCGCTGTTGGCAACGCCTATCATATGCTGAATCGCACCGGATATGCCCAGCGCGATATAAAGTTTCGGCCCGATGGATGTTCCCGTTTGTCCAACCTGGTGAATTCTCTCGGCAAAACCCTGCTCCACCGCCGCCCGCGATGCTCCCTTTTCCACAAACGTATTAAGTCTTTGGCTAAGCGCCTCGGCAAGATGCGAGACAAGCATTTCATAATTATCTCTGCTCTGCATTCCTTTTCCGCCGCTGACAACTACCTCTGCACTAAAATTAACCTTGCCCGTTCCTTTTTCCGTTTTGATAATATCAAGACTCAAATCTGACTGGCTTATCTGAACCTGTTCTTTTATTATTCTCCCTTTTCGTGTTGTGTCCGGCGGCAATCTTTTCATCACGCCCGGCCGGGCCGTCGCCATTTGGCATTGTGAGTCTTTCGTGCTTATCGTCGCCATCACATTTCCGCCCAGTGCGGGACGGGTCTGCATAAGTATCGCTGCCTGCTGTTTTCTGCTGCTGTCTTTTATATCGAGTCCTGTGCAGTCGGCCGTCAAACCGCAGCCGAGCCGGTACGCGACCATCGGCGCAAGAATTCTGCCTCGCGGCGTCGCCGCGTACAAAACAATCTGCGGCTGGTGTTTTGCTATTACTTCCGAAATCGCTTTTTTATAAGTTGCCGGGTCAAAAACTTCCAATAGCGAATCTTCAACGACATAAACATCATCAGTACCGGCGGCAATCAATTCCTTACATAAAGGATGAATATTTTTCCCTGCGATAACAACGCCGACTCTCGTTTCAAGCGAATCGGCCAGGCTCCGCGCCTTTCCGACAAGTTCAAAAGTTGACGGATGAATTTTCTCCTCGTCGTTTTCCGCAACTACCCATACCGCGCCCTGATACGACGGGTCTTTAACCTTAAAACCGTTTATCATATCTTCCAGCGCATTTTTATGAAAATGTTCGCCCGCCGAACTGAGAATTTGTTCTTTTATCTCTTCCGTAATTTCCGATAATTTCTTTACGCCGAGTTTTTCAAGTATGCCGGCAAGGATTTTATAATCTTCGCTTTCCTTTTTAGTGCCTTCGAAGTTTCTATCGAACGGATTTGTCCTCGCCGCAGGCAGAATATAACTTCCGTCCGATGATTTTTCGTCCCGCTGCTGCGATTTGCCGAAGTTTTCAATAATTTCCTTCGCCAGTTCCTCCGCATCGGCTATATGCCGGCATTTTCTCGTAGTCTTGCCGGGCGGAAAAACGGATATGACGCGTGTCCTCGACCCGTTGATGCCGATATGCGTAGCGTTAATATCGTTCGCTCCCCATTGTATAAGTTTGAATTTCTCCGCCTGCCGATGTTTCGCAAAGGTCGCAAACAGCGGATATTCGTATTTCGCAACCGTAATAACCGCCGGCGCCGATTTCACAGATACAATCTGGTTTCCGCCGCTGATAATCTTTACAAATTCGAATCTGCCGTTTTTATACTCGGCATCGGTTATATAAGCGACGCATGGCACATTAAGTTCTTCCGCGATTTGTGCCGGCACCTGCGCCGTATCGCCGTCAACGGATTGCATTCCGCTCACGATATAATAATCGTTCGAACCACTAAGTATTTCCTTTGCGATTTTTCTTATGGCGAATGCAAGCGGATTAGCCGTCGCGCACGTATCCGCTCCGCCGAGCGAATGGTCTGTCAGTAGAACCGCCGAATCCGCGCATCGGGCAAGGCAGTACCGCAAAACTTCCTCTGCCATTGGCGGCCCCATCGAAAGCGCAATAATTTTCCCCGCCCCGCCGCTCAACTGATTCATCCGGTTGGCAACCGCCAAGGCGTGAGTATCTAACTCGTTGATAACGCTCTCAAGCCTCGACCGAATCAACGTACCGGTCTCCAGATTAAAGGCGTTGTCCGTAATCTGCGTTATGTCCGGAACCTGTTTTATGAGTACTATATAATCGCTCATTTTCAAATCCGTTATTCTTTCGGCGAAGCCCGCCGAAGCATGTGCCATCTTTTGCCCAAGCCGCTGAAAGAGACCCTTTTCGCATCCATCCGCGCCTTTTTACCCGTGACATTCTGCGAAGGCGGGTAGAATCGAAATCTTACACGATTTTCCGCAAATTTCATCAAAATTTCGTGGTTAGGTAATTTAAAACCCGAAAGCCCCCAACTTTATGTTGGGGGTTCGTCGTATATCGTGTCGTGGGGTTGCTTTTAATAATCCGAAAGCCCCCAAGCTTGTCCGCCTCTGGCGTGGTTCATCTTGGGGGTTATTTTGTTCGAGGCGGGGTTTTGTTTACCCTGTGAGGTGTCGCAACTACCTCATCGGGGTCATTCTGAACGAAGTGAAGAATCTTTCTCCCAAAATTCAATTTGCTCATTTCCAAAACTCAAAGTATAATCTTAATAATGTCATAAGGAGAAACGTATAAGTGCTACAGCACAAAAGAAATCTCAAAAATGCCTGATTATAGCAGAAATCATTATGTGCCTGAATGGTACCAATATCTTTTTCTACCTGACGATATTCGGGAAAAAAAGTTTCTCTATTTAGATTTAACTCCAGACACTGTCATTAATGGCAAAAAGAGGTACGAACGAAAAGCATTGTTGCGATGGGGGCCTCCTAAATGTTTCTACGAACAAGATCTTTACACAACAAAATTCGGAGGGTGGAAGTCTACAGAGATTGAGGAAAAATTTTTCGGGAAGGTTGATAATTCTGCTAAAGCATCTGTTATATATTGGTCGAATTTCATGCATCCAAGTGTTGATACTAAAGCCCGTAACAACTTACTACCATATATGAGCATACAGAAACTCCGTACCCCAAAAGGGTTGAAGTACCTAGCTAATCTTGTGAAGCTCTCGGATAAGAATATGGTTTTAATAGAGTTGCAAAAATTGCAAAATATCTTTTGTGCGTTGTGGACTGAATGTATATGGAGTATCGTAGATGCTTCTCAATCGAAAACAAAGTTTATTATATCTGATCATCCAGTAACAGTTTATAACCAAGGTTGTTTCCCACGTTCTAAATGGTGCATAGGTGCCAACGACCCTGATATTTGGTTGAATGGGACGCACACGATATTCCCGTTAAGTAGTAATAAGGCGTTGCTTTTGACTAACTTATCTTGGGTTCGAAATCCATATGGTAACCCACTAAAAGGAAGACCTAACCCTACTCTTTTCAGGCCCGCAATGTTTAATTTCCTTAGCATCCAGACGGGTCGAATTCTTTCTGAGGAAGAAGTTATTGTAATTAATTACATAATTAAGGAACGGGCGTATCGGTACATAGCAGCGGCCGAGGAAGAGTGGCTATATCCTGAACAGAATTTTAAATTTGATCATTGGGGCGAGATAGGAAGTTCATACATATTGATGCCAGACCCAAGATCTATTACGTTCTCATCTGAAGCATTTATTGGTTACGACAACGGAAGATCTGAGGCATTTGATGAGTATGGTCGAAGACCATGGCATGAAGATTATAATGATAAAATGCGTCATGATTATGAATGGAAAACTTTTCACGCATTCCAAGGAGAATATGCCAGATTATTTGGCCCCAAAAGAAGAGGTATTGCGTTTGAATTTGGTGACAAAGATAAATCTGAGGACAATGCAGACTTCCATGCGTACCATCTTAGATTGGAACAACAATACAAACCATTCGTAAAGAAAAAAATCAAGCATCGCAGAAAATGATACAAGGATTAATTAGGTGTCCAGCCATAGGCCCAAACCATTTAGCTAAATGATCTTCGTATTTACTGGCAAATAATTCATTATTTTATCTCAGTTCAAAAAAAAGTTTGTTGAACAATCAATCGTAATAAAGATCATCGACATCTAATGCCCATACAAGTGTCCGCTTTCCCTTATGACTTCCATGAAGCCCAATAATATAACCATACCAGTTAATGCTGTCTGTTCCTCCAGGAATATGAATCAATATCACCCCCTCATCTTTCTTATATTCTGGAAAACCACTCTCCCAAGAACACGCATAAATTTTATTTGTACTCGGAACCTTAATCCACCATAAAATTTTCTTCTCGTGCTCTATCAGGTCTCTCGTAACTCTCAAGTCAAAGATGTAACCAGTTTCACGAACGTGGCTCGGCTCCATAACAAAATTAACTTTATAATCTGCCTTCTTCTTGGCTTCTTGTTCTATCTTATAATAAGACCATCCAATGTATCCGCCAATAGGAACAAGGAGCAATATAAGAACTATAAGATATTTCCGCTTCATATTCATTTTATAGTCTAATTATGTTAATATTGATCCGCATAACATCCCAAATACCATTGTGCCACCTTAATATGGAAAATCTGGGTTAAACAATAAATCTGTACAAAAAATTTATCCTGTTGCCATTCCTCGTTGCTACACCAAAATTCTATCTCCCTTATTTTCTACCATTCATATCTTTTTGTCAATCCCGCACCAAACTTATCATTCTTTACTCGGTGCGGGGTCAAATATTATCGAAGCCGCAGCGGAGACCCCCGCCCCAATGAAGCTCTACGATTTAATTTTTTCATTGTCGAAGCGCAGCGGAGACCCCGACACATCGGGGCTCAATGAAGAAATTGCGGGGGTAAAAAACCATAAAAAACCCTCTAAAATTCATAAAAACCCCATCATTTTTCTCAAATTTCCCCCAAAAACCCTCGGAGCGCAGCGGAGACCCCAGCGTTTAGTTTTGCCCGTGGCAAAACTGCGGGGGCAAAACCCCAAAAACGTCAAAAAACCTAAAAAACTCCCTAATGCAAAAAAACCAATGCTGCTATACTCGTATGCAGTATACTGCATACGAGTATAGTGAAAAACAGTGTTAGTCGGTGTCAATCCGTGCTTGCCCTGTGAGATGTCCGCCCACAGGCGAGACTTATCTCATCGGGGTCTAAAATTCCTCTGTGCGTTCTGTGCTCTCTGTGGCTAATTTCTTCGTGCTTCTTCCGTCCTTCGTGGTGAACAATTCGTGTCTTAGTGACTTGGTGGCTAATTCGCAAAAATTTGCCTAAATTTGCTTTTTTTTGCTTTAATCCAGCCAAAAACCCTTGTTTCCGACTTCTTTCTTGATAGTTTCGCCCAAAAACGGTTTAATAGCCGGCTGTTTGTGGAACTTGAAGTTTACTGTCTCTCTATAAAGGGTAAGGTAATGGCAGATTTAAATTTGTTAAGCGATGCAATAATCAGAGGAGACCAGAGCAAGGCGCTTGAGCTTACAAAAGCCGCTATCAATGAAGGTATTTCGCCGGCGGACATTCTCAATAAAGGTCTCGTCTCCGGAATGAATACCATAGGCGAGAAGTTTAAAAATAATGAAGTTTATATTCCGGAAGTCCTTATTGCCGCTTATGCTATGAAGGCCGCTATGACGGTTCTCGAACCAAAACTCGTCGAAGCGGGTGTTCAGCCTTTGGCAAGGGCCGTAGTTGGCACAGTGCAGGGCGATATGCACGATATAGGCAAAAACCTCGTTGCGATGATGTTAAAGGGGGCGGGCTTCGAGGTGATTGACCTCGGCATCGATGTTTCAGATAAAAAATTTGTGGAAAAGGCAAAGGAAACAAACGCTAAGATTATCGGTATGAGTGCTTTACTCACAACGACAATGCCTTCGATGGAAAGGACAATCAAGGCCTGCAAGGAAGCCGGCCTCGCCGTAAAAACTATGATTGGCGGCGCGCCTGTTACGCAGGCCTACGCCGACAGAATTGGCGCCGACGGATATGCCGCCGATGCCGCATCGGCTGTTGACCTTGCCAAATCACTCATCGGCAAATAAAAAAAATGTATGATTCTCAAAACGGCACCGGAAAGGTGCCGTTTTTTATAGGCGAAATACCACTCGACCTGCAGGAGTCAACCCATAAACGCTAATCTGACACCTGGCTGAATGACAAAATCATCTAAAAGCCTTGACTTTACAAGTTGTTTAAGATAAAATACTTATATGCAGAAGATAAAGAATACAACTCTTGCCCAGCTTTTTATGGAGACCAGTTTCGTACCCAAAGCCCAGCAGCTAAAACAGCTTGCCGCTGCCGAGGAGCTGCTAAAAATAATCTCGCCAACTCAGGATTATCCATTCGAATTTATCTGTTTCAAAATCACCGGCTTTAGACCTAAAGGACATTCCGCCTCCCAAACAATAACCGGCAAAGAGCTCCTGGAAAATTTGCCGGGCTATATCGCAAAGTCAAGCGCAAGACTGCGCTTGAAAGCAGACCAGCAGGGCCAGAAGATTTATTCGCTGAACGAGTTGGCGAAAAAAATGAATATTTCGCTCAGGACTATCGAACGCTGGCAAAAAAGAGGTCTGCTCGGCAGAAAATATGTTTTCCCCGACGGCGGTTTGAAAACCGGTTTTACCGAATCGGCTGTCGATGAATTTGTAAACGCAAATAAATCGCTTGTTCAAAAGGCCTCGAAATTCAGCGTTATAGAGCCGCGATTGAAAAATGAAATTATAAAACGCATATCTCAAATCGCTCAGGACCAGACCCTCAGCAGGACTGCTGTAATAAGAAAAGTCGCAGCCGAACTCGGCAGAGCGCCTGAAACAATAAGACTCATTATCGCTGAGCGCGAGAAAAGACAGAAAAAGCAGATTTTCACCAACCGCCATCCCACGATAGGCACCGCTCAGGCTGCGGTGATTTTCAATATGTACCAGGCCGGGTCAACTATACAGGCACTTGGAGAAAAATTCGGCCGAAGCGCAAGTTCTATCTACCGCATTATAACCCAAAGAAACATCAAAAAACTCCTTGCTGTTAAAATCGAATATATCCCCAGCGACGAATTTCTTCAGCCTGACGCCCGTGGGCAAATTCTTTCCGGCCAGCCGTATATCCGCAGAACCCCGCGAAAAATTCTCTCCGACCCGGACGGCAAAATAAATCAGAAAGACTGGCAGATTTTCATCGAAGCGGTCAAAAATATTCCAATGCTCAACCGCGAGCAGGAGACCTGGATTTTCAGGCGATATAATTTTTTAAAATTTCTCGCCGCCGATACGATAAGCAAATTAAGTCTGACAAGCCCCTGCGGCAGAGCCGCTTATCAGGCGCAGGAACTGCTCAGCGAATCCCAGCAATTGAAAAACATAATAATCGAAGCGAACCTCAAGCTCGTAGTCAAAATCGCAGGCAGGCATTCCTTCGGCACAAATCTGCAGGACCTCGTCAGCGAAGGCAATATGGCACTGATGCGGGCCGTTGAAAAATTCGATTACACAAAAGGTTTCCGGTTCAGCACATACGCCTCGTGGGTCATTTCCCGCGCCTTTGCCCGCTATCTGCCTGCCGAGATTGCCCGGTCGCGAATGAGTTCCGCATCCGAGCAGCCAGCCGAAGAATCGCAGCAGCCCGCGGCCGCGACATCCGACATAGAGGCCATCGAAACCGCCCACAGCAGCCTTGTGCAGGTCATCGAAGATAATCTCACCGAACGCGAGCAGTACGTCATTCGCTATCATTTCGGTCTGTCCGGCACAATAGTCAGAAAGGAATTCAAAACGTTAAAACAAATCGGCGACGATTTGAGTTTAAGCAAAGAGCGTGTCCGTCAGATTGAGCTTGAGGCCTTGCAGAAATTAAGACAAACCCTCAGCCCCGAAGAGTTTGAATTGCTGACCAGATAATAAGTATGTCATTGTGAGCGAAGCGAATCAATCTCGGCGTATAAAATCCTAAATTTAATCGCAGATCCGCCTTCGCCAAAGGCTACGGACGGACAGGTGCGAGGCTCGTTACGTATCTTGTGAAGCGTGAAGCGTATCTCGTTTTTCTTCTTCCTGTTTGAAATTTAATACGGCGAATTCGCCGTGATAAATCTTGGCCGCTGCGTCATAAGCCCTTGCGGCATCATCTTCGTTTTCAAAGTAGCCTAAAAATTTACATACTCTGTTATAAGTTATTCGAGCATGCCATTTCCCTCTGCCTTTTTCAAAATTGACTCCCCTATATTTAGAGGTGGTCGGCTTTTTTATTCTCCTGCGACATCTGTTATTTTCCGCGAGGGTTATAATCTGGAGATTTTCCTTTGTGTTATTAAGGCCACTGCCGTCTTTATGGTGAACGACTTTACCTGCAGGAGCGTTCATAATTTCTCTGTGCATATAAACGATTTTGCCGACTGCGAATCTGGCGGCATAGAAATTATCTCTTCTGCCTTCGTAAAACTGCCAATCTTCTTTGGCCAGTTTTTCATAATCCTCAGGGTCAACGATGGCATATCTATTTTGCGTAAGTTTGATTTTCCGAAATGCGAAGCCGTAATGTTTTTTTCTGTAGCGCAGCAGAAAATAAACGAAGATAGTTTCGATAATGTTCGGAATTTTGATGCGAAGGTTTATATACATTATTATTTCCTCATTTTTAATCACAGATTACACAGATTTATTGATTATTTTTTAAATTACTTCTACGAAATCGGCGTAATCAGCGATTAACCGTTTCGGTCTTGGTGGCTACATAAGCGCCTCTACCCTTACTGAAAACTTGCGCGCTTTTTGCAAAAATTCGACAAAAATTTTTAGCTTTTTTTCATAAACCCTTGTCAAATAAGGACGCAAATTTTTTCATTTCAGCCAAAAGCGCAGGAAATTAATTGCGCGTTTGGCTGAAAATAGCGGACAAAAAACCACCGAAAAATCGTTTGTTTTTGCAAAAAATAGGGTATAATTTGGCAGGATATGGAATACAAGGAGATAAAACAATAAATGATTACAACGCCTACGGTATTAGTTCTTGGTGCGGGTGCAAGTATAAGCTACGGATTTCCAAGCGGGTTGCAATTAAAAGCTAAGATATGCCGAGAAATTAGCAATCGCCAAGGCTCAATAATATTTAATGACTTAAAGCAATTCAAAGATGAAAATCATGTTCAAGATTTCTATAAGAATTTACTTATGTCTTCAGAGATGTCTATAGATGCCTTTCTTGAACATAATAAAAAATATTCTGAGATTGGACGAAGATCTATTGCTAATATATTGTTAAGAAAAGAGATGCATGCTGAATTATATGAGAATTGGATTAACAAATGGCTTGACCCTACAAACAAAGATAAGCATTGGTATCAACTACTTTTTTCAAAATTAAATGCGCCACTTGATAAATTTGAACACAACAAACTTAAAATAATAACGTTCAACTACGACAGGTCTTTAGAGTACTTTCTCTTGGAAAGCATGAAAGCAAAATATTCAGAGCAAGAAAATGACATTATACGAAAAAAATTAAATGCAATTCCAATACTACATATTTATGGTCAGCTTGGTAAATTGCCTGAATATGATTCCGAAGGACCTTATGTTCCATATGATTTATTTAGAAATTCTAAAATAGACGAGAATACACAGCTAAAATATCTTTCTGAAGCATCAAATCAAATAGTTACCATACATGAAAGTAGTGAGAACATCGGAGTAAATAAGAATATAATAACTGCACGAAACTTTTTACTACAGGCAGCAAGAATATATTTTTTAGGGTTTGGATATGACGAGACCAATATGAATCGCCTTTTTCTTGAGGGTGGAGCAAATTTATTAAAAGAAAATAACACTGGGGGAAAATGTTTT